>DJEU01000034.1:0-4826 GCA_002431395.1 Lachnoclostridium sp. UBA5890 | reverse complement strand
GGCTAAAAATGCTCATATGGGGGTGGGGAATCCTATTAGGACCTAAGGTTTGGAAATCAATTTCTCGTATGTGCAAGCACATCGAGTTATTGATTTCCAAACCTTGGTCCTGAATAGTTACTTTTAAGTGACTACGTAATAAAAAAGTGCGTACTTTTTTTCTGAAAACACACATGGTATGCTTAGACCGTAACATGAAAACGCCGGGGAGCAAATGAGGTTTGCGCCCGGCATGATAAAAATCAGGAGGTAACGATTATGGCATTATCAAACATTTTTGGATGGAACAAAAAGGACAACGAGCAGACCGCTGCAGCATGCGGAACGGCATGCGGCGCAGGAGATTCGCAGGAGAAACCGGCAGCATGCGGAACGGCATGTGGCGCAGGAGATGCGCAGGAGAAACCGGCGGCATGTGGAACAGCATGTGGCGCAGCCGGAGAATAAGTAAAATCTAAAAAAGAAAGGAGAGGAATCGGATGAGTCAGTATTTTTCATTTCAATGGCACATTACCGACGAATGTGACCAGCGTTGCAAACATTGCTACATATTTTCAGGAGAGGGCTGCAAACAGCTTACAAGCATGACGTGGAAACAAATGCAGGAAGTGGTGGCAAACTGCGAGGATTTTTGTAAAGTATATGGGAGGATTCCGTATTTTTACATTACTGGCGGCGATCCGATTCTTCATCCTGACTTTTGGAAACTGATGGTGCTTCTAAAATTGAAGAAAATTCCATTTACCCTTATGGGAAATCCGTTTCATCTGGACGATGAGATCTGCCGGATGCTCAAAGTGTGCGGCTGTGAAAAATACCAGATGTCGCTGGATGGAATGCAGGAGACGCATGACTGGTTCCGCAAACCGGGAAGTTTTCAAACGACACTGGAAAAAATTGGATGCCTTAACCGTGCCGGCATCAAAAGTGTCATCATGAGTACGGTGTCAAAGACCAACATGCACGAAATTCCGGATATCATCGATGAAGTGGTAAAAGCGGAAGTGACGGTTTTTGCCTTTTCCCGCTATGTGCCGACCGGCGGCGAGGTGGACACCAGCATGACGCCGCAGGAATACCGGAAACTTTTGGAAATCTGCGATGCCAAATTCAAAGCCTATGAGGCAGCAGGGTGCAAGACCTATTTTAACAAAAAGGATCATTTGTGGACCCTTTATGAATACGAGACCGGTCGGTTTTCCCTGCCGCAAAATGCGGAAAAAGGAATGATTTACGGCGGATGCAACTGCGGAAACTGCCATATTACAATTTCTTCCAATGGAGATATTATGGCGTGCCGTCGGGTGACAGACAGCAAAGTCGCCAATGTATTTCAGGACAGACTTGCGGATGTGTGGATCTGCCAGATGGAGAAATACCGGGAGTATGATAAATTTGTAAAATGCAGCAAATGTGAGTTGAAACCGTGGTGCCGAGGATGTCCGGCAGTCGCCAATGGGACAAGCGGCAGTTTTTATGCGGCAGACCCACAGTGCTGGAAAACGAAAAATGACATTACGGGGGAGAAATTATGATGTTGATGGATCTTATTAAAGCGAGACATTCGATACGAAAATATACAGAACAACAGATAAACAGGAAGAATCTGGAAATCATTCTTGAGGCGGGAAATTTTGCTCCCAATGCGGGAGGCGGACAGCGTAGCATGATGGTTGCCATTCACAATAAAGAGCTGGCGGCGCGTGTCGGAAGGATGAATATGGCAAAGTTTGACCGCACACATCTTGCCGGAAATTATGTTTCGAAGGAACAGCCGAGTACGATTGATGATCCAACGATTCAAAACGGATTCTACGATGCGCCGACCGTCATCTGCGTATTCTGCCAGGATAACTTTTTATTTAAAACAGCAGATGCTTTTTGCATGATGGAAAATATGGTTTTGCAGGCGACAGAACTTGGCATCGCCTCCTGCATCATATCGAGAGGGCCGGAGACATTTGTTTCGGAAGAGGGAAAGAAATTGATGAAACAATGGGATGTGCCGGAAGGCTACAGCTGTCAGGGATTTGTCATTTTGGGCTATATCGACGGCGAACAGCCTCACAGAAAGCCGCGAAAACTAGGACGAATCAAAATAATAGAATAGGAGAGAAAAACGATGGATTTACAAACATGTCTTAAAAAAATGCAGTTAGTCGGGGTGCTCGCGTTTGCTACGGTGGACAGCGAGGGAGCACCGCAGATCCGCAATATTAGCGCGATTCATTATGAGCCGGATGCCCTTTATTTTCTTACGGCGCGCGGGAAAAATTTTTGCCGGGAATTGCTGGAAGACGGCAGAGTTCAGGTGCTTTGCTATACCAAATACAAAGAAATGATCCGCTTGTCGGGAAGGGCACATCCGGTTGCCGATGAGGAGCAGAGAAAGTGGATTGACAAAATTTTTGAAGAACAACCATACCTTGCCAATGTGTATCCGGGCGACACACGGGAAATTGATATCATTTTCTGTATCGACAATGCGCAGATTGAATATTTCAATCTCGGCGTCAACCCGATTTTCCGCGAGACATACACGCTGGGAGATGTTATAATAGAAGAAAAGGGCTATCATATCACGGATGCCTGCATCGGGTGCGGGACGTGCGTAAAGTGTTGTCCGCAGCGCTGTATCGACGAGGGAACACCGTTTTTTATTCAGCAGAATCATTGTCTGCACTGCGGAAATTGTTATGAAAAATGCCCGGTAAAGGCGGTGGAACGAACATGATAAAAGAAAAGATCGAACAGGCAGATGCGGTTATCATCGGAGCGGGAGCCGGACTTTCTACGTCTGCCGGCTTTACGTACAGCGGCGAACGCTTTGAACGCTATTTTTCGGATTTTTACAAAAAATATGGATTTACCGATATGTATTCCGGCGGATTTTATCCGTATATGACATTGAAAAAATACTGGGGATACTGGTGTCGTTATATCTACATTAACCGCTACATGGATGCACCCAAATCAGTGTATAAAGATATACTGAATCTTGTGAAAGATAAAAATTATTTTGTTCTTACAACGAATGTGGATCATTGTTTTCAAAAGGCAGGTTTTGAGAAAGAAAGAATTTTTTACACGCAGGGAGATTATGGGCTGTTTCAATGCAGCAAGCCATGTCACAGACAAACGTATGACAATGAAGAAATGATCCGCAAAATGGTATTAAGCGAAGGTTTTGAAATTCAAAACGGTCAGCTGATCGCACCGGAAAATGGCACATTGAAGATGGAAATTTCGTCGGATCTGATTCCGCGCTGTCCAAAATGCGGCAGACCGATGAATATGAATCTCCGCGCAGACAGTACCTTTGTACAGGATGATGGCTGGGAAGCTGCCGCCGGGCGGTACGAACGTTTTCTTACCGAAAATAAGAATAAAAAGGTGGTATTTATTGAACTTGGGGTAGGCTACAATACGCCGGGCATTATCAAATATCCATTTTGGCAGTACACGCATGAGTGGAAGGATGCCTTTTATATCTGCATCAACAAAGGGCAATGCGGCATCCCGTCGGAGATCCGGGAGAAAGCGGTGTGCCTGGACGGGGATATCGCGCAGGTAATTAAGGAAAGGGGACGCGGCATATGACGCAGGAGGAAAGAAGAATCTTTTTGATCGAGTATTTATTAAAGGAACAGCTTCGGTTTGGCAGGAACAAGATTCCGGCAGATCCGCAGGCACAAAGAGATCTGCTCCGTTCACTGATGAATGTCAGAATGCCCAATCCCATCAGCGCGGAATTTTTGGAAATTCAGGACGACTATCTGAAAGAAAGAAACCGCGAGCGCAGCATAACTGATGTTTCGGACCTGACACCGACACCGTCAGATTCGCGCCTTTTCATTTGGCAGGGCGACATTACGACACTACGCTGCGACGCAATCGTCAATGCCTGCAATTCCCAGATGCTAGGCTGCTTTTCACCGCTTCACGCCTGTATTGACAATTTTATCCATACATATGCCGGCGTACAGCTCCGCCTCAAAATGCACGAAGTCATGATAAAGCAGGGACATGAAGAAGAAACCGGCAGAGCGAAGATTACCTCTGGCTACAATCTCCCTGCAAAATACATCCTTCACACCGTCGGTCCGATCGTCCAATGGACAGTGACCGAGACAGACGAGAAAGTGCTGGCGTCCTGCTATCTTGAATGCCTGAAACTGGCGGCAGAGTATGGCGTGGAAAGTGTTGCTTTTTGCTGCATTTCCACAGGAGTATTTCACTTCCCACAGAGGCGGGCGGCGGAGATCGCTGTCAATACTGTCAGGAAATTTTTGGAAAAAGATGACTGCGTGAAGAAAGTGATTTTTAATGTGTTTAAGGACGAGGACCGTAGAATTTATGAGGAGATACTGGGGCGGTAAGGTGGTTGACTTGGTGCTGGGACAAATTTGGGGGCGAGTTTGGTCTAGAATAGGATTTATGCGGCTGGAGTCAAAAAGAAACTGGGGGAAGTTTGGTTAAAAAAAGATTTTCGCAAAATAGGCCACAAAGAAATCGAGGAGGGTTTGACCCGAAAAGAAGAAATTGCTGTGTGGGTCAAAAAGAAAGCGGGGGAAGTTTGGTCTGGAATAAGATTTATGCAAAATAGGTCAAAACGGAGGCGGGCGAAGTTTGGTCTAAAAAAGATTTTCGCAAAATAGGCCACAAAGAAACCGTGGAGGGCTTGACCCCAAAAGAAGAAATTGCTGTGTGGGTCAAAAAGACATGTATAATATGCCCCCCAAAAAAAAGCCCCCAAAAAGGATTTTTGCGAAACAGGTCAAACAAGCCTCCCAAACTCATCCCCTGTTCTGGTCAAGCATTTTTGT
>DJEU01000047.1 GCA_002431395.1 Lachnoclostridium sp. UBA5890 | reverse complement strand
CCCCATATGAGCATTTTTAGCCTTGCCAAAGGCGAGAAAAGAACACGAAGTGTTCGAAATGCGAATGTGGGGAAGGGATGTCCGGAATAGTTACACCTCAATTATAACAGAGTCCATTTCCAAAAGTATAGGGGATATGTTAAAAAGATGCCAGAATCGTTCGACCAATTCCGACATCTCTCCAAATCATTCTACAATTTTATTCCTGTATCGCCACTTCATCGATAATATCGACAACTTTTTTAACCGCATCATGCTGATTGCTGTCTTCCATCGCCTTAATGTAAGTGTCGCGGTTTTCAAATACATTCGCGATTGCTTCCGACAATCTTGCGCTCGTCAGATCCTCTTCTTTGATCACATAACTAAAGCCCTGTTTTTCAAACGAATTGGCATTGAGAATCTGGTCTCCGCGGCTCGCCTCCAGCGACAGCGGAATCAATATATTTGGTTTATGCAATGCAAGAAGTTCGCAAATTGCATTTGCGCCAGCTCTCGAAATTACGATATCTGCCGCATCCAAAAGGTCGCACAGTTCTTTCTGAATATATTCAAACTGTACATATCCTTCTGTTCCTTTTAAACTCTCATCCACTTTGTCCTTACCGCAAAGATGTATGATCTGATATTTTTCCAATAATTGTGGAAGAATCTCGCGCACCGCTTCATTGACACGAACCGATCCCAAACTTCCACCGATTACCAAGATAACCGGCTTCTGTGTAGAAAAGCCGCAAAAATCCAATCCTTTCAGTCGATTTCCGGAAAATAATTCTTTTCGGATCGGAGAACCGGTAAGGTGCGATTTCTCTTCCGGCAAATGTGACAATGTCTCCGGAAAATTTGCACAAACTGCTGCTGCCGAAGGAATGCACAAACGATTGGCAAGTCCCGGCGAAATATCCGACTCATGAAGCACACAAGGTACTTTTTTCCGTTTTGCCGCAAAAACTACAGGAACCGTTACAAAACCACCTTTTGAAAAAATAACATGCGGTTTCACTTTCTTGATGATTTTTCCCGCTTCTGCGTAACCTTTTAATATTCTCGCAGGATCCGTAAAGTTCTTTACATCAAAATACCGGCGCAGTTTACCAGAAGAAATTCCATAATAGGGAATGTCAAATTCTTCTATTAACTTTTTCTCGATTCCATCTTTTGATCCAACATAATGAATCTCATATCCCCGTTTTCGCAATTCGGGAATCAACGCAATATTGGGTGTAACATGTCCAGCGGTCCCACCACCGGTCAATATGATTCGTTTCAATATCTCGCCCCCGTTTCTTTACAAATTCTTTTTTATTTCTGCAGCAACCGCTTCCAAATCCGGTGTCTCGCCTTGTTTCCATTTGATATTAACATCATCCTCATAATATCTTGGAATCACATGCACATGAAGATGGAAAACCGTCTGTCCTGCTGCCTCTCCATTATTCTGCAGAATATTCACACCATCACACTGGTATGTCTTTTTCAATGCTGTTGCAATTTTCTTTGCTACCGGAAAAATTTTCTCTGCTTGTGAATCTTCCAAACCAAAAACATCATCTGCATGATGCTTTGGAAGAATGATCACATGTCCGCGTGCTGCTGGATTTACATCTAAAATTGCCTTAAAGTCTTCATCCTCATATACCGTAGTTGACGGAATTTCTCCTGCAATAATTTTACAAAAAATACAATTTTCTGCCATAGTTGCCTCCATTCTTTTGCGTTATAACGCAACTCTTTGTATTGTTATTTCCTTGCTTTCCTTTTTACGAAAAGCGGAAAACAGCATCAAAATTACGAAGTGCCTTAAAATTTCCCTGTGCCGACAGATCTCCAGACATAAATGCATTTTGGAATGGTTTTTCTCCATTTAAGATTTGTTCAAGCACCGATGTCGTAACTTTTGCGATCACATCCGGTTTTTCCATCGTTCCATAATAGCAATCCAGTTTTGCCCCTTTGACATCTACAATCAAGCTCTTTCCAACATCCGTCAAATCCAATCGGAACGAAGCATCCATTCCCTCTTTCGGCACAAAATGTTCCTGTAACTTAGCGATGTATTTATCTGTCTCTGTTTCTTCTTCATCGCCCAGCATGTCCTTAAATAAATTTGCCAGTTCCTCAATATCTTCTTTCTGCTTTTTCACATAATTATCATCCGATACATAGGCCGATAATTGCTCACTTTCCTGTGGAGTGAGTGCCATTCTGTTACTTCGCAGAACTGTTTTCTTCACCTGCGAACTGCTATTTGGAAATGCCACCGTTCGTTTTGAAATAGCACGATAAAAGTTTTCCGCACATTTTTCAATCATCAAACCATAATCAGAATTTGTCTCAAATTCCACATGGTTATCAACATACGCACAAATCCCCTCACAAGGAAGTCCTCCCAGCATTTCCCAGGCACGTATCAAACTCGCCTGCGCCTCTCTTTCTCCATACGTCGTAGCCATGACAACCGGGAGCATATAAATATGCTGAATTTTCTCTTTGTCTCCGTACAGCCAGCAGGCATCCAGAAACTGCTGGAGATATCCACCAATTCCGTACCACTCCACAGAAGCCGCCAATATCACACCATCGGCATCCTTCAATGTTTTCGGTAAAACAGATATTCCACTTTTGTCCTCATACAAATTATATCGTTCCACCGTTACACGTAATTCATCCAAAACCTGTGCAATCTTTTCGATTGTATATAACGTAGGGTCATCAATCAACCCTCTTCCACCATAATAAATATTTACCTGCATCAGTAGCCTCCAATTCTAATATCTGTTTTGTTCTTTTTTCGATACAATACACCACATAGTATAAATCCAATCACAGCTCCACTAAGATGCGCCGTATTGTCGATTCCGCTATCCTGCATTCCGGAATATAGGCTCAACACCAAATAGATGCCAAAGCGAATGATGTCTCCTCGAACAATCTGCTTACGATTTTTCAATAATACCATAAGCATTGCTCCCATCAAGCCATAAATTGCACCGGATGCTCCGCACGAGACAACATTCTCACCAAGACTCCAATTCACATATACGGAAACAAATCCCGCGAGGATTCCCGATAACATATACAGAATCAAATACCGTATTCTTCCTATATCCTGTTCCAATGTATATCCTAGCACCAAAAGTGCAATCATATTATTTACCAAATGCTCCAGTCCAAAATGCAGGAAAAAATGTGTAATAATACGGTAATACTCATGCCCTTCCACAAAAGCCGGTTCATACATCGCCCCCATATCGATCATAAACTCCGCATCCACCGAAGAGCCCTTCCACTCCGTATATAAGTAAGCTCCTACGTTGATCAATACAAGTATGACCGTAATTACCGGTAGTGGATGCTGTTCTATTGTTTCGGTTTCTTCCCAGTCCATAAAGCACTCCATTCTGCATACTGTAAACTAATTTTGACCCTGCCAGTATTTTATGGTACTATAATAGCATAATACACCGAGTGTGTCAAAGAGCCAATGAAAGGAATGTGCCACGATGGAAATTCATATTCAAGCCGATTCAAACAATACCTTAACCGTGCTGGATCTTTTAGAACAGCAGGGCTTTTCTCTGCCCTGCAATTGTCATGGGGCAAATATCTGTGGCGGGGTCCAATATGATTTTCCCTGTGGAATGGTTCCCAAAGAGCCGCTGACCGTCCGTCTTCCTGACACCGCCAGTTCGGCGCAAATAACGGGATTAAGTCTGATGCAGACACCGGATCTGTCGATTCAGCCGGACAGTTTGTTGATTGATATCGGCACTACCACCATTGCCATGGTTTACTACCATTCTGCGAAAAAAAGCACTTTCTTTTCTGAAGTTTTTGCCAATCCTCAGATTGCATACGGAGCAGACGTTATCAGCCGGATTCAGTATGACGTAACTCATCCTTCGGAGCACACACTTCACAAAGAGCTGACAGCCTGCCTTACCAGTCATGCTGCTTCCTTTTTAAAACGGTATCCTGACATTTCTATTAAACAATGTCTGATCGGTGGAAACACAACCATGATACACTTATTGCTAAACCTTTCTTTACAAGGAATGACAGGACATCCCTTTACTCCGGAAATTCCGGACAATTTTTCCTTTACTCACAAGGGTGTTTCCGTGCATGTTCTCCCTTGGCTTTCCGCATTTATCGGAGGCGATATCACTGCCGGACTTCTTTCTTTGTCCTTTGATACCCGCAATGATACATGCATTTTAGCGGACCTTGGAACCAATGGAGAACTGGTTCTCTGTCACAAGAATCACCTTTACACCGCAAGCACTGCTGCCGGTCCTGCTTTGGAAGGAGGCGGCCTGTCCTATGGCTGTCCTGCGATTCCCGGCGCAATTTCCAATGTTTCTCTTCGTGGCGTGATGCCGCGCATTCAAACGATTGCAAACAAACTACCATGTGGCATCTGTGGAAGCGGAGCAATCAGTGTTCTTGCAGAACTTCTTTCACAGCAATACATGAATGCAGATGGAACATTAACTTCAAAATTCCCGGAAAATGGCATTCTCCTTGCAAAGGCGTCTTCTTCTGACATTATCTTTACCTCAAACGATGTCCGCCAGATGCAGTTAGCGGTCGCCGCTATCGCCGCAGGAATTGATACGCTTTGCCAAGAGGCTGGTATACTTCCGGAAAATGTGGATTCCTTATATTTAGCAGGTGGACTTGGCTACCATATTCCTTTGGAAAAGGCCTCGGCTCTTGGCATGTTCTGTAATATTCGCACAGAACGCATTCATTGTGTGGGAAACAGTTGTCTCAATGGTCTTGCCAAATTATCTTCTGCTGCGGAAGAAGATCTCATTTCGCTGCAGCACCGCTTAACCGCTCAGACAGAAAACATTTCGCTCGCCGATAATGCATTTTTCCAGTCTTCTTATCTTTCGCATATGACGTATCACCCATCATAACGGCTTGATAACGGTGAGAAGAGATATCCACAATGTCACCGTCTGCCAGCCGGTGGCATTCCCATGGCACAAGCCTTTGTTCATTTACAAACGTACCCTTTTCACTTTCCTGATCAATAAGAAAAACTGCCTTTTCTTCTATTATAATCTTGGCGTGAACCTCACTGACATCCTTTTGCAAAATAACGCCATCCACATGCATTTCATCATTTCCGATATAATAGGGACTGTGGTCAATTTTCATAGATTTGTCCTGCGCATCTATCGGTTTCAAACAGAGTATCATTGCATCCGTATTTTTTTCATATTGCATCACTTGTTTCTTCTTTCCCGTTCTCTTGCTAATTCGCCAAAGTGCGATAATTACGAAAAAAAGCACACCCGCTTTACACCAGTCCTGCCACACATGAATGGCAAAAACCTCATTTAGCCATCCCATATACCAGGCAATTCCTAAAATTACCACTCCACCAATAAGCCATTCCCTTTTTTCGCCAGTTTCTTTTATTGGCTTTTCCGTCTTTTCCGTCTTATCATCTGCCGGTGAACAAGGGACGAATTCCTGTGATTCTTCTTCGTAATGATATTGTGCCAGATATTGTTCCAATTTATTTAATGTAAAATGCTCTTCCCGGCATATTTTATGTATTCCATAAACAAGAAATGTCAATGAACGGCAGCCATGATCCATTACTTTCATAATTTCTTCCGTAATCTTTGCCAATTCATCTGCCACATCTGCCGAATACCCATCCATATAAGCAACATACAATTCTCTTTCGGAAGTTAAAAAAATAGTATCTGAACATAAAATCAGATTTTCCGGAACAAGGAAATATTCCTCCGCCAGCTGCATTTTTTCTAAGAACTGCCGATATAACCGTAAGAGTTTTTTTTCATCCAGCTTTTCTTTTTTTAAATACTCTGTCAACGTTTCTTTTTCTCCAAAAGAAAAAGTATACTGCACTTCACCATCCACACTCAATTCGGCCGGTCCGACAATCCCTTCCACCACAGTATTGTTTAAAAGTTCTGTGCCATATCCTCCCTTTCGTTCTTCCGAGCGAATCCGTAATTTTCGTTCCCGCAGATCGGATATTATCTCCATTTGCATGCTGTCCTCACTCCTTTTTTATCCATTCTGTGTCCCACAGCCGTTTACTGCATGTCCAGTTTTCTATCTGCATTTCATCACAGTATTCCTTTTGTGAATTTAAAAACGGCGCCGTCATAACAAGTTTTGCCTTAACTTTCAATTTTTTGTTTAATACATTCGTGCTGCAGTCAACGTCATCAATCCTTAAAATAAACAGTTGCCTTTGCATAACTTCCTTACATTTTTGCTCACTGTAGTTTTCCCGCAGGCACCTCTGCCCACTCGAATATAAAACCGCCTGATCGTGCGAAAATAAGGAAAGATAGCAAAATGCAAAAATGATCCAAAGTATAATCGTCACAATAAATGTCGCTTCCACTGTAAACGATCCTTCTTTTCGTCTCATAATATGCTGCATATAAAAATCACCCCATAACCGGCACATATAAATGGTGCAAATGGTATTTTTGTATGTCTGCCTGCTTTTTTACGAATCCATAATAAAATTCCAAAAGCAGAGGCAAGGCAAAGGGCAAAAATAATCAACACCATAACTTGATATAACCCCATTACAATTCCACAGATTGTTAAAATATAACCATCTCCCAAACCGACTGCACCTTGTGTTACCATACTGGCGATTAAAAATACAGATCCCGCAGCCCCGCCACTTACTACGGATTTCCAGTCTTTCAGATTTAAAAAACACAAAATTCCCATTGCGATACTAAAAAAAACCAAGGCAAAAAATAAATATTTTCCCGAAAACGATCCTTTTCGGATATCGATAATCGACATTGCCAGTAACCATAGTAACAGTATTATTTCTATTATTATCATTTTCTTCTTACTCCTTTCCATTTGCACATGTTTTACATGGTGTCCTTCCGTCCACTTGAGAAATCGGAATTTCCCGTATACTCCGGCTTATTTTCTGACAATTTTTCTCCACATGATAACGGTTTCCATAATTGCAGATAATGACATTTTGTTTGGCAGAAAGATCTTTTCCCCCACAGCATTTTTCACACGGATAATAAATTCTTCCATCGAGGCTTCGTTTCTCTTCTAGTTCTTTTATAGAAACTATTCTTAAACTGAGTTTCAGGTGATTGCACGCAATGGATCTATGGTAGACCGATCCCGTCTTCGTAACATAAACCATTTCATCCTCGCCCTGTTCACTCTGGCTCATCCGCGTCAGAACACCGGTAAATGCTTTTCCGTAATATCGTTCGCTGAATAGAAAAATATTTTTTCCAAAAAGTGGAATGGGCGAAGTCACCGTGTAATCCGTCTGAAACTCCATCTGATCTGTTTCGCTGTCAATCTTAGACCGCACCACACATACAACAGACCGGTTTTCATTTTCTTTTCCCGAGACAGCTGCATTTACCTTGGCACTCATAAAAGCCGGATTCACCGCCAGTTTTTTGTGTACCAAAGTATACTCCAGAGAAGCCTCTTTTGCCGCCTGCTCCAGGGCACACTGCACCTGTTCTTCGCAATATAACAATTGATTCAGATACAAAATACCGGTAACTATTAAAACAAATATAGGTACCACAAGCGATGCTTCCACTGTAATCGAACCGCAAAAGCGTATTTTTCCTTTTTCTATTTTCATCTGCTGACTCCTTTCATTCGGGAGCTCGAGGCGAGAAAGGGTACTCTATTGTATGGTAGGCAATTTCCCTTTTGGTTAGGTATGTGTAGATATGTTGTATTTTTTAATAGAATACCCTTTCTCGCCTCGATCCTTTTAATACACTGCCAATTGTTCTGCTTCCGTCTCAAATCCTGTTCCCGCTGACAAATGAAACGGAAGCTTCCACGGATAAGAAAACCTGGCCTTAACATTAAATTGACTTGTACAAAGACCCACTCGAAATTTAGGAACGTATTTTTTCTGTATTTTCCATTCCATCAGATCCAGCATTCGCAAACATATTGTGCTTCGTTCCAACCCCAGCAGAAAAAAGCACAGATACTCTTCATATCCGAAGGAAGTCTTTCCTTGTTGTTTGTACTGCGAGACCTTTTTCATGACAAGATCATGTGTAAATCCAAATAATTCCGGAAAATCCATGCAAAACTGATCCGCTGTTTTGACAAGTGGAACATGTTTTCCCTGTATGAGAGCAGCCGTATCCACAATGGCCTCTGCCATTCCCCAAAGAACCGTAAAAAGTGTCTGCATAAAACGGATCAATGGTTCTATCGCCGTAAAACCAACTACCGCAAGTGCCGCTGCATGTGCCGTTTCCCTGCTTTTGGGAGATACAAACAAAGAAGATGTGTTGGCGACAGTTCGCAGTAATACAATTTTTTCCACAATCTCCGACAGATTCTCCTTATCGCTTTTTCCACCGGCAATCAGATATTCCCATTCATACCGTAAGACGTTGTCGGTTTTAAGATTTTCTAAACCGTTGGAAAAAAACTTATGCAAATAGGCTAGAAGGCAGGCTTCTGTCACGGCAGAATCCCCCATTTTCCGGATACTATTCTGGAAATCTACTTCCTCATCCTCCGTCAAAGTTTTCACAGGATCTTTCTTTGCCGCTTTCTCCTGTTCACGAAACAGAGACAGATAGTGATCCGGATTTTTGACTACTTGATCCGATACCTTATCATAATCTTTCATCACCATTTTAAGGATACCGTCAGATAATGCAGAGGAAAAAACATCCAATGGATTTTCTCCCCCGCCTTCCTCACCGACTCCCGCATAATCAAAACACACCGATGGCATCTTGTAGCTTTTCCATACTATCTGTAATTTCTGCGCCGCTTCGTCGTCCCATTCTCCGGATAAAAGGGAAATGCTCTGACGAATAACAGATTGGTTTTTTCTTAACTCTGCAGCAAGCGAAGTTCCTCCGGACACCGAGGCACACATAGACGGATTTTGGTCCGCTTCTTCTGCTGTCTTTTCACAAACATCAGACAGTTTCCGGAATATTTTTACATATTCTTTCCGCTTGGCTTCCTTTTCCGATATCTGTTTCAGCATTTCCTCGATGGATATTACCTGATCTTTAATCTGTTTCCAGATGTTGGAATCTGTAATATGGAATGTCTGCGCTTTCTTTTCTCCCTGAAAAAACATCTTTGCAAACACTTTAGTAGAACTCGTTTTTCCACCTTCTACACAAACTCCATCCACATTTTTCATCCATTCGATAAGATTACGTCCCTCTTCTGCTTCTTCTTTTTGTTCTGCTGCCGTCTTTTCTAATTCCGCAGACTCTTCCTGCATCGAATCCAGTGCCCCTTTTTGTGCTTTCACATTTTCAAGAATCTGGGATACCCCTTCCCGTTTCATATATTCGCAAATCTGATTGAGCATCGCCTGACCACCATCCTCTGTAACATAAGTTTTGTCTGTAACAGAAACTTCTTCCAAAGTTCCATCTAACATATCTGTTACAGAAACCAGGTTGTCCTTTTGCAGATTTTTGTTTATATAAAATTGTATGGTATCTTCATAAGACCTTCCCGCATCTTCCAAAAAGAAAAGATGATATTCCCGATACATCGGCTCGCTATACTCTGCCTGCAGACTTTCTGTCCCGATGCGGAGGAGACGCTGTGCCTGATTTTCAGACACACTTCCTCTCGCAATTTCTATCATTCCACATACAAGTGCGATGAGTACAAGGAATATAAAAGTCAGGAAAACCGTTATACTTCCTTCTTTTCGCTGGCTCATTTCAATATGTCCTTTGTATCTTTGTCAAACGATTTCCAGGCACTTTCCAGAACCCCTTCGATTTTCGTCTTAAAGATAAGAACCAGCGCGATCAAGATTACCAAAATTAGTATCAATTCCACGATTCCGATTCCATCTTCTTCTTTGATAAATTGTGTTACGTATTTCATGTTATCCCTCATTTCTTTTTAAGTATTCAGTAACTATTCAGGACCACTGTACAGAATAGTTACAGTATTTCGTTACATCGCCATAAAGGCCGGCATAATAATGATACTAATTACAATGCCAAACATGAGCATCATAGGAAGTAGCAATTTTGTTCCTGCTGTCTCCCCTAATTGTCTGCTCCATTCCTTGCGTTTTTCAAACGCATCTGCCGCCTCAGCTTCCAATAATGCGATAAATCCTTCTGTTCCTTTCTTCATATTTTGATTGATAATAGAGGCATATCGCAGGTAACAAAGCTGCCGGCATCTTTTTCCGAAATGCTCTATGGATGCTGCTTCGGACGCACCATTTGTCATTTCCTGATAGGCCGTTAAGACCTCTTCATATACATAACGGCGTTCACCCCCTTTCTGCAAACGGTATTGATACTCTTCTCCCAGTCTTTCAAAACATCCGCGGACCGTTAGGCCTGCGTTAAACAATAGCATCGTTTTATTGACAAACTCGGGATAATCGAGTTTCAACTGCATTTGTCTGTTTTCCAGATTTTTCCTTTCTTCTTTTTTCCATAAGACAGGAAGGAAAAGAATTGCAAGAACAGATAAAAGGTAAAATGGTGGCTTTTTTTCCTGCTCCACTTCGCTGTAATGAACTTCGTAACCGCCTACCTTCGTTGGTAATGCAATTTCCTTTTGCGTTTTTTGTTCCTTGATTTTTTCAAGCAGAACATTCTTAATTTGATTGATTGCACGCTCTCCCTCTGGAAGAACATTTCCATTTATGGTAAGTGGAAATGTGTATTCTTTTTCCCAGTTTCTCCATTTTGCTTGTGCAGCCAAACTTGTCTGTACACCCTCATCTGGAATTTTGGCAAAGTTTAATGTTCCATCCGCATTGACATAATCTTCTGGAAGGATCCACGAGAATTCAATCCCTGTTTCTGGCACATTGGCGACAAGATTTAACGGCACACTCACCATATCCAAAGAAGCATTCTTCCCTTTTAACTGTTCCTTCAGATAAGCCAGACATTTTTCATCCAGTTCTGAACATTCTTCCCCGCTAAACTCTCTGTCTTCCAACGATATAGACATCGTTTCCTGCTTTTTTTCTCCATCCACCTGTGTCCACAGATCAAAAGTAAGATCCTTTCCTTCACCTTCTCTGGAGATAACATTTCCGTTTTGTATCGCCTTTTCCGGCGGAGAAGCTCCCCTTGCCATGCAGCATAAGAACAAAAATGCAATTAGAAAAAGAACAGCGATCTCAATTCTTTTACACCATATTTTCCGAATCTGTTCCTTTTGTTCCTGCCTGCGGTATAACACAAAAACCATTCCCTGGGTACTCGGAAATACTTTAGTCAGCTTCCAGAAAGCCGTCTCTAATTTACATTTTTTTACTGCTCTCCAGATAAGTTCATCCATGTCTTTCATCCGATCTGCCCCTTTCTATACCGATATATCTGTAATCTTGTGGCTCCACCAAAAAGCACTCACATAAACCATAAGCGACACCGTCATAATCAGTATCCCTACAAAATTTCCATACAAGGGATCCAGAAATCCCGGTGAAAAGACACGCAGATATACAATGATTCCAAGTGGAATTACATTCATGCACCTCGCCTCCATCTTCTTTCCGGCGATAACAGTTTCAATTTCCCGTTTTGTCTCTATTTTTTCACTGATATTCTCTGCGGTACGTTTCATAATCTTAACAAGATTTCCTCCTGTCTTTTTTGCCGTCATCAGAATCTCACTAAACATACGGATATCCTCTATCCCACTCCGCTCACCCAATTCCAGCATCAGTTTTTCAACCGCTACATGAAGTCCTGCCTGCGTCGTCAGATACTCAAATTCCCTTATGATAAGATCTTCCTTTTGGTACATTAACATCAAATCTTTCTGCGCTTCATATACAGAATTTTCCAGTGAATATCCCGCTGACAACGCCGAGATCATGCTTTCCATCGCATCCTTAAACTGCAAAAGTAACGTCTCCTGCTGCCGCCTTAATAAAATCCCACTGTAATATTTAAGATAAACCATTCCACCAAGTCCGCCCAATGCGATCACCGCCGGAATCCGATTAAAAAACAGCATTCCAATGATTGCGCCAAGGACAATTCCTATTGCTCCATAACGAATTTTCTCTTGACGGGAATAGGTATAAGTTGTATATGAGATCAACTTAAATTCACCCCCGCTCTCATGCATTTATCCACCGAACGGAGAACATGACCGGTCCGCTCTAACCTTCCCTGAATCCTTCCCTCTTCTTCCCCCCTCTCTCTAAAGGTAAAAATTGGGAACACTTCAATCTCGCCCTCTATTACATTTCCAATCTCACAGATCTCCAGAACTTTTCTGGAACGATCACGCAATCTCCCGAGATGGACAATAATGTCTATTGCCGAAGAAATCTGCTGCCGGATAGCAGGAAGCGGAATGTCCATTCCCATCAACACAAGGGTTTCCAATCGGTTTAACATATCTTTGGGACTATTTGCATGGCCTGTGGATAAACTTCCGTCATGTCCTGTGTTCATCGCCGTAAGCATATCAATCGCTGTCGCATCGCGGATCTCGCCGACTACTATTCTGTCCGGCCTCATTCGCAAAGCACTTCGGATCAGGTCACGGATCATCACTTGGTTCTTCCCTTCCACATTGGCATTTCTCGACTCCATTCTTACAATATTTTCCACATTTTGTATCTGGAGTTCCGCCGAATCCTCAATCGTAATAATTCGCTCTGAAATCGGAATGTAATTCGACAATATATTTAAAAAAGTGGTTTTTCCCGCTCCGGTTCCGCCGGAAATAAATATATTATATTTGGCTTCCACCAGGCCTTTCAGATATCTGTCAGCTTCCGGCGTGATTGCTCCCATCGCTACCAGTTTCTCCATCGTAAGTGGCTCTTTGGGAAACTTTCGTATCGTGATAACCGGCCCTTCGAGGGCGATCGGCGGCATTACAATATTCACACGCGATCCATCTTCCAGCCTCACATCCAGGATTGGAACCGACTCATTGACGATGCGGTTTCCTTCGGATGCAATCTGCTGAGCAATATCCTCCAGCCGTTCCGCCGAATCAAATGTTAAACCAGTTTCGTATAACCGCCCTTCCTTCTCCACAAAAATATGATCCGGTCCATTGATCATAATCTCCGTAATTTCGTCAGTTTCAATCAACTCCTGCAGTACATCCAATTTTCGCATCGAATTAAAGATTTCACGGCGCATTTTCTTTCGCTCGCCAAAACGCATATACTGCTCCTGTCCGATTTCCGTGATCACCCGGTCAATCGCATCCGCAAGATACTTCTCATCGACATCCACGCCGGTAGGCACTTGCTGTAATACTCTTTCACGAATTCTTTCTTTTATTCTCTCCATCACATACACCTCCCAGTAGATAGTCCTTCATTTCATTTAGATTTTTTACCTTTGGAAATGTTACCTCGCAAAACGAAATCTTGTCCCAGACAGACTCTCTTTTTTCAGCAATGCAGTATTCTCGCAAAACATGCCTTCGAATTGCTGCTAAAAATCCATCTTCCAGCGGCATTAAAATATCATCTGCATGATCGAGAAGCTGAAATGTATACTCAAAAAACTGCCCAACTTCCACGATCACCCGGTCAAACAGGGATTGCTTCCGCAGTCCCTCCAACATACTTTCGATCTCCGGAAGACGAAAGTCCAGTAAGTCTTTATAATGCGCTGCCGGCGCAAGAATCGATATTTTGCCAAAAGAATACGCAAGCGATCGAAGTGCTTCTTCTGCCTTCCCATTTTCTGCAGCGAGAATCCATTCCGCCAGTCCTTGATGAGAAAGAGATGGGGCTTCCTTTAGCTCTTCCGGGAAAAATACCGGAACACCGCACATACTGATATAAAGCACTTTCGAATACTCTGAGCATTCCAATGCCTCCTGCAGGGCAAGCCTGGTTTTTTCTTCTCCGCCCTCCGGCGAAAAAACACAGCAGATCCGTCCCTTTTTCGCCCTTTTTCCTTCTCCTTCCCATTCCATTTTCGTAATCTCACAAAAATTCTGCCAGATCAGCTCTCTTTTTTGGTACATAAATATTTCATTTTCCTTATCTGTCACCGGCTGGCTCGAAAGATATATTCCTTCTCTTCCAACTTCTTCCAAAAATTGTCTGTCGTCAGAAATCACAATGGCTGCTTCGGAAATTTCCATTGGTTCCTGTCTCTCGGATATCATTTTTATTTCCATTTGTTTTGGGAGTTTTTTCCGAAAATACGTTACAAACCGTGCCGCGTATTCGGAATCCCTTAGGTAAATATAACAAATTTTATACATGTTCCACCTTTCCCTATGAAGCGATACAGAGACAAATGCAGTACCCAAACAAAATGCAGACGGAAAAAGGTATCACTGCCTCTTTCTCCCAATCTGCCGATGCATAATAGGGAATCAGCCTTTTTTCTCTGTAAACCTGTTTTATGTAACTTGAAAAATATAGGAATCTGCGAAATAAATTCCGCTTCCTGAGAATCTTGAGTGTAGAAAACAAAGCACCAGCCAGCAGCGCATAAAACACTACTCGGGCACCAAAAACTATACTATAATAACTACTAATAATGGAAATTAATTTGATATCTGCAGCTCCGAGCATCCGAAGCAAATATAAGAAACTACAGACGATAAGAGGAAGGATGCAGCCTGCTGAAAAATATGCTGCCCCAAGCAATCCATATGTCATAAAATTATGGTATAAACTTAGGCCAAGTCCCATAATAATTATTATATGGGGAACTCGATAGCAATATAAATCACAAATTGCAGCTGGCAACAACACAAGGAAAATCATCGGTTGATTTTCGATGTTGACACCCCCTCGATTTGTTGTGATTCATATACTAGCACGAAGTGTCGATTTTTGTCAACAACTTTTTTTAAAAAACTGTATTTTTTTTTCGGAAAAGGTTATACTCCTACTATAAAATTTATATGCAAAACGCGTAAATACGCGGGAAATGAGGATATTATGAAAAGAAAAAAAGATCCCCTTTATCAGGCGAAGCAGGAACTGCTCCGCGAGATTGAAGAGGTAAAAACATCTTTGGCCATCGCTCACTCCAACTTTGACAATGTCAATGACCCGGATCTGGTCGACAGCTGCATTTATGAAATGACTGCCATTCAGTATAAATACAAATACCTGCTGCGCCGCATGCGTCAATTTGAAGGAGAGAGCACACCGATGCGTTCCATCAGATAACGTGCGTTCGTTGTCTTGCACCGACCGGAGCGAATTTTATGATCAAATACGATCTGATCTCCGTCGTAATTTTCCGTAAAATGATAATTGCTCACTTTCTTTTCCGGCACTTCGCACAGTTCAAAATCATGTGTTGTGATAAATGTGATACAACGTTTTTCTGTCAATTTGTGCACAACCGCTTTGGCACCAAAAAGTCTGTCATTGTAATTTGTTCCTTTAAAAATTTCATCGATAAATACGATGAAAGGGGCCTCATTTTTCGCTGTATTTTTGGCATAATCCAACACTTTTTTTATCCGCAAAAGTTCTCCGTAAAATGTGGAAATTCCACGGCTAATATCATCCTGTACACCGATTGATGTAAAGACTCGCATAAACGGCGCACAAAACTGTTCCGCATTTACATAAGTTCCCGCATACATCAAAACAAGATTTACGCCAATCGTCCTCATAAAAGAAGACTTTCCGCTCATATTCGAACCGGTAATGATTACAATTTCTTCCCCACAGGAAAAATCATTGGCGATACATTCTGACTCCGTAAGCAATGGGTGTTTCAATCCCTTTGCCGAAAATGAAATCGCTTTTGTCTCTTCCGGCATACAGACCGTATCTTTTACCCAAGCAACCCCGGCAAGCGCCATGAATAATTCTATTTCTTCGATGCTTTCCATTGTTTCATGCAGGATAGCGCTGCCTTCTTTCATCGTATTTCGATATAAAAAGACGAGCAATGGATTTAAAACAAATACGACATTAAATAATACATTTGAAAACATATTTTCTTTGGCATAATAAAGCGATGCAATCTTGCTGATCCTGTGCATTGTCATTTTCCCACGGCGTATTTTTTCCTGACACCGGCACACCACATCTTCCTGAAATTGCTCTTCGGATACAAAAGAAATTAACCGCTCCATTTTTCCAAATGCACGAATACATTTTCCTATTTCTTCGTACTCCTCCCCATGAAAATACGAGAATATGCAGAGATTGCAGAGACATATTAAAAACATAATTCCTGCTGCCCCAAACGATATCACTTCACACAATCCAAGCACAAGACTAACAAGCATGGCAAGCGCAAACACGCTTCCCGTGATAATAGAAATCCATTCGGGCTTTTTGCACTGCGACGGGTACAATTCCGTTTCCTCCAGATCAAGTTTTCGGATATTCCGGATTCCTGATAAAATTGCCTGAAATTTTATACCAAATAACGGATGCTCTGTCATTTCCTTTACGGCGCACTGCGTCTTTTTCCACGAAGTTTCATCAAACTCCGTTTTCGTAAGCTGCTTCATCAGTTTGCGTTTTCCACTTTTTGTGTATGCGATATTTAACCATTGAAACAAAGAATGGCTGCCTAGTATATTTAAGTCCGTGAGATCTTTATTTTCTTCTGTGATAAATGAACTGCCGTCTTCTGTAAAATTCTGCCAATCAGTGTTTCGTCTATTTTCATATTTCTCTATGATCTGTAACTGTTTTTCTTCTGTTTCACATTTTTCTAACATCCTTGAATGAACTGCCAGTAAGACGATAAAACAAACAACCGCAAGAATTGCCAAAAGATAGCAAAGTAATTTCAAGGGTTCAAAAACCGCCCCTATTATGAAACCAAAAACAGCCGCAGCGAATACGATCAGTTTCGTATTCGACATACGGTCGGACTGTTTTTTATCTTTGGTATATTCATTTTGTATCTGCTGCTTTAATTCCATCATTTTTTTCCACATAATAATTTCTCCAATTCCCCTAAAAGCTGTTCCTGCGATTCTACACGAATGGCCTTAATTCCCAGTTTTTCCGCCCCTTCTACATTTTGCGCGCGGTCATCAAAAAACAGACACTGATCTGCTTTTAACCTGTATTTTTCAAGTAAATACCGATAAATTTCCGGGTTCGGTTTGATCGCATGAATCTGATAAGAAACCACTTTTCCATCAATGTCATTCAAAAAAGAGGCACCTTTTGTGTGTTTCGTAAACAGATCCTCCGAATAATTCGAAAGCAGATAAATCCCATATCCTGCCTTTTTTAATTCATGCACTTTTTCCCACACTACCGGCCGGTTTACGTGCATATATTCGCCATGCGTCAAAAACCATCGGATTTCTTTTGCATATTCCGGATATTTTTCTTCGTATTTTTCGATGGTTTCTTCCAATGGATTTCCAAGATCAAGTCCACTCCAGAGCGGATCATCAAACATTGTCATTCCTACTTGTTCTGCGCGTTCTTCGGACATTCCATAATCCTCAACCAGCATATCTTTCCAGCGATATTCTAAAAGTACATCGCCTACATCAAAAATGATATTCTGCATCGTATTTCCCCCTTTATAAATAGCGGTATTTTATATAATTTATTATACCGTTTTTCCATGTAATATCAAACAATAATTTATTCATAAATTCATACAGGCATCGGAATTCCCATTCTGTTAATTCCTGTCCGCCGTAAATATTTTTTTCCAGCGTATCATTTACCTGCTGAAATTCACCTTCATACACCGTCGACACATATTTCTGTATTTGCTCTTCAACTTGTTTTACCTGCCATCCAAGTGCCGCCTCAATTCCTAATAAATGAAGACGGTAAAACAATATTTGCTGCATATAATTACATCTTTGACTGGGATCCATACTCCGTAATCTCTGCTTCCAGTAATAGAAACGGATCCAGCGTCGCATTTCCAAAACTACAAGTGCCAGAACGATTATAATACAAACAAATATCAGAATCGTAACCGCCAGATTAAGAACATTTAAGTCCTGTCTTTTTGGTGAATTTCCACTTTCTCCGGCACCTTTTCCCTGACCATTTTCATTGTTATTTTTATTCTCAAGATCTGCTGTCAACTGCACTCCTTGTGGTTCTTCCACCATCTGCATCAAAGCATACTCTTCATAATAATACCCCGGTGTTACATCGATGTCAATCCATCCAAGTCCATCAAGATAAATCTCAACCCACGCATGGCTGTTTTTCTTTGTCAGCATCACTTTCCCACCGCCGGCGTTTTCAATGTCTTCTTTTTCCAGCAGATATCCTTCCGCATATCTCGCCGGAATTCCAAAAGCACGAAATGCCATTACCGCTGCACTCGCAAAAAGTGCGGAATTTCCCTCTTTTCCTGTTGTCATAAACCAGTAAATAGGATCCGTACCTTCTGGTACCGCTTCCGGCGCGCGCCGATAGCTGACAGTGTCTTTTAGTACACTTCGAATATGATTTGCAATTGCATATGCACCTGTCATATCCTCAGAGCTGGCAGAATCATAAAATGTAGAAGTGATATATGACTGCAGATTTTTATCTACCTCGCAATATTCTTCATAAACAAATTTACGATAAACGCTTTCTGCCTGCATATATTTTTTCTGTTCCTCTGTCTGCGGATTTTTGATCCATTTATCTGCGACAAATAATTCTCCGGGAAGATCCGGTGAAGCCTCCCGAAATTCATACTCCGACGTTCCAAAAAAGGATGTACTTCGAAATCCATTATCTTTTTTTTCCGTATACTGCTGCCCTTTTATGCTTTTAACAGAATAGGGAAGATACAAATATTCTCTGTCTGCCCCCAGATTCGTAATTTCTACATGATTTTCTTCCTGTTTATTTTCTCCCAGCGATTGATATTTTTCATATTCTTTTGCCGGTGCAAAATCATTATTTTGAAGCCAGTCAAGAATCCCGGTATGCTCATATCCGTATGAAGATTTTTTCAATTCTTTCCATTTTCCGTCTTCATAGCATCCTCCTTCAAACCCACGAAGGTACAATGATTTTACCTGTTCTGTCTGAACCTGCAGCATCTTGTCATCCCCATTTTCCATCTGATCGGATTCATACAGATTTCCTTCTGGCAAAGTACTTTTTCGATACCTGGCATCTTCCGCCATCTTTTTTGTAGTCTCGCGAAGATTCTTTGTCATCTCGATATTTTTTCCACTTATCATACTCACGACAAAAAGAGAAGTTGCGATCAGCAGACTCCAAAATACTTTTACAAACCAAAGACCTCGTTTTATCTGGGAAAACCATATTCCAAAAATCCCTGCGATACAGTAGCTCAAAACCCATGCATTTGTTCTACCTAGCATCAAATCCGTTATCCCCAATACCAGTGTAATACACATACCCGCTAACATTTTTGTTTTAATCTTCCACCAAAACATACATGTAAGCAGTAAAAAAGTTATCACTAAAATTGTGGCACAAATATCATTGAGATCCGCTTCTGCGACAGCAATCACATTTTTTCCATCTTCATGAAACGTATTCCACCGCAGAATTCTTTCATTGATCAATTCAGCGATTCCTCGTATACTTCCAAGTGATCTTACAGCAATAAAGAATAATGCACAGCTAAGTGGAATGACAGGAATCCATTTTTGCCGATTTGAAAATCGGTAAGAAAGCAAAAAACAAACAACAGCAACAATAGATACAATAATACATATTGCACACTTTATCGTTACTTTAATAGAACAATATTCAACTAAATAACATACGATTCCCATTATATAAAGCAAAACTGAAATCGCATATAATACATATTCATATTTTTGAACCTTCTTTTGCTGTTCCATTGTATTTCTCCGTTTAAATTATATTAAAATCAAGTTCTCTTTTTCTTTTATACTATCATATGGAAGATCTATCATACGAAGTTTTCCCTGCTCTGATATCTGTATTTTATCGCCCTCTTCTGAAATACAGACCGCTGTCATTTTCATCTCCGGATGAAGATTTAGTAATTCTTCCGGAAATTTGTGAGGTACAATATAAATAATATGTGAAAATGGTAATTCCTGCATATCACGTTTCCAATATTTCATTGCCATTCCTATTTGATCTGGCATCTTTACTCCCATCCATACAGAAATTTCTTCCAGTAGATCATTTTGCGTAAATACTACCTTTCGATGTAATTGGTTCTGTGTTGCATAGGCCATCATAAAATGAATTCCATTTTCCACCAGATTCCGCCCGCAAATCTGTCCAAGAGAAACGACCGAGGACAGCATCTCTTTGGAAAAATTTTCTCCCAGATCCGTCTTTCTTCCAAGATCCAATAAAACCAATGCATCTGTTCGAAGTGTGTCTCCTGCTTCTTTTACAATATACTTTCCCATCTTTCCGGAAAGTTTCCAGTGAATGGAACGCATAGAATCACCCGGCTGATACTCCCTGAGATCATATACTTCACTGTTATCGTTTCCTTTTTGAGAAAGTGCTTCCCAGTCATCTTCAATATTTCCACCATTTTCTTTTTCATATTGAACACGAATTTTCAGGTCTGTCGGATATACATGAATTCTTTTATTTTTGAAAGAACAGATCTTTTTTCTCCGCAGTCCGAATACATCATAGCAGTATATTGTAATATACTTTATCATAATTTCCCCACAACAACTAAATCCTAAATTAATCGGAATATCATCACTGCGTCCTTTTAATACATACTGCTTTATTTCGACACGGGTTTCTCCAAGCATCCGATTTTCCCATTCTATTTTCACTTCCAGCAGACTGCTGACAAGAGGATATCTTTTTGAAGAAAATAGCAGTCGAAACGGCGCACTTGTCCCAATCCGACAAGCCTCTTCATACTCTATTTTTACATTCAAATTATTCGCATCTGCACGCAACAGCAAATGAATCAAAATAGGAAGTAAAATTTGCAATACAAGTAGTGCTGCTACGTACCAGGAATCAAAAAATACAAGCAACAAAATCGTAAATATTACATTTACGATATACACTCTTTGGATATCTTTCATCCTCTATTTCCTTTCACAATTACAGGTGGCTTAATGTCCTTTAATATCTTCGTTAATACCTGTCTTGCGGTAACACCTTCGATACGTGCCGCCGACCGCAATTGGATACGGTGGGCACACACATCAATGTATACACTTTGAACATCTTCCGGTGTAACATATTCACGGCTTTCCAAAACTGCATGCGCCTTTGCCATTTTGCTGAGTGCCAGAACACCACGTGGACTGACTCCCTGCTCTACATTATGGTCTTCTCTCGTTTCCTCGCAGATATGAATGAGGTAATCCAATACACTATCCTCTATATATACAGAAGAAAGATATCCCTGCACTTCTTGAATGCTCTCCGCAGTGCATACTTCCCTCACATCATCCAGCGGATTGTGATAACGGCTTGCACGGATTACCTGCATCTGTGTCTCTCTCGATGGATAACCGATGGAAAGACATACCATAAATCGGTCAAGCTGAGAATCCGGCAATGGCTGGGTTCCCGCTGCCCCATACCGGTTCTGTGTTGCAATACAGATAAATGGATTTGGCAGCGCATGTGTCACACCATCTACCGTCACTTTCTTTTCCTGCATCGCCTCAAGCAAAGCTGCCTGTGTCTTTGGTGAAGTACGGTTAATCTCATCGGCAAGAAGAAAGTTACAATCCACCGCTCCCGGGTGATATTCAAATTCATTTGTCTTATGATTATACATCGTATAACCGGTTATATCAGATGGCATCGTATCTGTCGTAAACTGAACTCGTTTATAATCAAATCCGATTGCTCTTGAGAAAGCAAGGGCCAATGTGGTCTTTCCCACTCCCGGGCAGTCTTCCAGCAAAATATTACCACCCGCATATATAGTCATCAAAACCTTCTTTACGATTTCTTCTTTTCCCATAAATGCTTTTTGCACTTCTTCCATAATGTGTTCTGATTGTTCAAGTATCATTTTTTTCCTCCGCTTTCTACTTTTGGACCTTTATTCTGTCTGCAAAGTCACTCCAATTGGCTTTATATTGTTCACTCACATTCTGCGGGACCAGAATATAATAATCCGATGAAATATTTTCTCCAAACACAAATTTACTGCTATCTGTCAATGCCAGTAATTTTGGCGGATTATCCGACAAAAACTCCATATAAGCCAGTTTATTGCACCCCGCAAAAACATTCGAATATATCTTATTTACGGATTTTGGTATCTCTATTTTAGTTACCGCAGTATTCGAAAATGCGTAGCCTCCAATGGTTGTTATCTCGCTATTTGTATCGAATGACACCTCATTCAGATTCATACATCCAGAAAATGTATACAAAGGAATTTCCTGTATCCGTGATCCATTAATCTGAACTTTTTGTATCTTTTTACATCCACTAAAGGCATATTCTGCGAGGTAAATAAGGGAATCCGGCAAGTTAATATCTCCTTTTATAGCACTTCCTTCAAAAGCATGTTCTCCAATAGAAAATAAATTCGTTAACTTAGTTAAATCAACATAAAATTCATTTTCACATTTTGCAAAACTATAAAATACAATTTCCTGAATGTCTTCACGCAATGTTAATGTTCCGTGGATATTTCTTGTCGTTCCACAAAGATAGGTACCTTTCTGATCTTCTGAAAAATAAAAATCAGCATACAGATACACTCCTTCATCCGGTGTCCCTTCCAAGAAAAATTTGGAAGAATATGGAAGTTCATGTGTTCCATATGGCACAGTTCCTGACATCGGATACCCTGATGAATCCTTTATCCGAAATCCGATTGCCTGCGGACAATATTTATCTTGAAATACCGCCTTTATTGCATTATAAGCGATAAAACGAATTTTACTGCAATCTCCAAAACCATCTTTCTCAACTTGTATTTCATCCTTGGAACCCACTACAATTCCCTGCAGAGCCTTGCAGTTAAGAAACGCATTTTCCCGAATTAATTTTACACTTTCCGGAAGCGATACGATCATCATATCGTTACAATTTGAAAATGCACCCCAAGCAAGCTCGTCCACCTGTGTTTTTCCAAACAAATCTTCCAAAATCCACTTCCGGTCTTTTGGCGTGTCGAGCAAAATGGTCTGCGAATCCTGATGCAGATAAACAAAATCATTTTCTCTTTCCAAAGAAAGATTACTCTGAATCAGATTTGCCGGTCTCTGTCTTTTCTTCCACTTCGAATATAACTCCGGTGTAACATAAACCTGCGTTGCATCATCTACAAATTTTCCATTATTATTTAGTGGAACTGAAGTTCCAAGCATCACTACTTTTTTCAGATTCGGAGCGATCAGACTATCTTTTTCCAAGTCCTCAATCTCCCCGGAAATCGTAATCTGATACAAGTTTTTACATGCTGCCAATGCATCTTTTTTTATGACTTTTACACTTTCCGGTACAATGAAATTTCCTTCCACGCTGTCATCCAAACGATACAATACTGTCTCGTCTTTTGACAAAATCGCACCATTTTTAAAAACATAATCCTCTTCGGATTCATCTTCTTTCCGCAGTTTCACAGTGTCAGATAAATACGCATGCCATTTTGCATAATAGATATCATAACAATCATTCGGAACCCACAAATTGACATCATCCAGTTTTGTCAGATCAATTTCCGGCGGTTCCTCGGATGAAAATACCAGTTTTTGAATCTTATTTTTATCCGGAATATTTATTTTCTGCACCTCTTTTGGCACATCAATTTCTTTTGTATTCACCGGCACACCGAAAATTTCTGTCTGTTCTTTATTCAAAAGAACTCCATTTAATGTAGTAAAATACGGGTTTGTTTCACTCACTGTAAATTCATCTTTTACCGTAAATCCCTCTGTACTCACAACAGCAACACTGTCAGATAATTCCAATTTTGTCAAGCTTGCATTTTGCAGATCCACCCACTGAATTCCCTTCATAACAGACAACTCTGTTACGTCATTTGGAATCTTCGTCAATGTCTGAAGATATTTTAAGTTTGCACAGTAATCAAAATGATCAAGATCAAGACACCACTTTAATTTTGCTTCGTAACCGGAAGGAATTTCCGCCGTTTTATCAGGATACAATATTTTCCAACCTTTTTCTTTCGCTGTAAACAGTTCCGGAATATCTTGACCGTCTTCATCAATCCAATTTTCAATAATAGACTTAACCGGATATTCTTTCTGTTCAATTAATTCCGCCTTCTGTTCCTCTGTCAAAACACAGTCATTATATTTAAATAAATTTATTTTTCCATCAAGAGGGGTCTCTTCTCCAACCAATTGATTTTCCTGATTCATAACAAATATTTTGTGTGGCAGCACCGTGTAAGTGTATTCCGTATTCTGCCATTCACTCGACGCATTTTGACGAAATTGATAGGTTACCGTAAAATCATCCTGCGCTACCGCCGGAAATGCACCAATTTGAAAATTATCGTTAAAACTTGTCAATCGATACAAGATACGATTGTTCTCATTTGCCACATAAACGAGAACCGAATATAACAATTTTTCTTTCGTCAGCTCCGCATTATAATAGACATATTCTTTGCGGTCAGCATCAAAGATCGGACATACCATAAGGTGCAGTTTCTCCGTTGTGTCCGTTACTCCTTCTTCCGGAAATTCAGTGATTCCCGGATACATGCTCTCGATCAGACGGTCTCCATTCGGAACGGATGGATTCTCCGGTGGAACCGGCTTTTGCGTAGGCGTTGCCGTTGGCGCCGGAGTTACTGTCGGTTTCACCGGAGGTTTGGCCGTCGGTCTTGTCCCATGATCTTCCTGTGAATCCTGAGAAGAACCCCCTTTTCCGTCATTGTCATTTCCATTATTTTCCTGTCCTGGATTAGTTCCCTGATTGGATTGGTTCGAAGAATCTCCATTCTCTTTTGATTCTGAATTTGATTTTTCATTTCCCTGCTTCTGTGAATTATCTCCTGTCTGTGTCGAACCGGCATTTCCACTTTCTCCCGGGACACGTACCTTTCCCTTGCTGTCTCCCTGGTCATCGGTATTTAATCTTACCGGCATTTTTTTTGCGTTTTTATCATCCACGAAATTACTTGTTTTTTTATTCTTATTTGCTGTCTGCTTTTCAAATAGCGCAGAGGAATCCGGCAGTTGATCTTTTTTAATTTTTTCTTGTTTCTTTTTATCCTTTTCCCAAAGATCACTGTCACCGGAAGAATTCTGTTCCTTCGATTTGTCTTTATTTTGATTGCGAAAAACGACATGGTTTTCCTGTATTTCTGAATCATTTTTCTGGGGAACAAATGCATCTTGTTTTTGGAACGCACTGACACCGGCGACACAAAACATCGTTACCGCCAAGCCAATAGCCATCACTCTAACCTTTTTCTTCCAGCGATTCATTTTCATTCTCCCCCTTTCTTCTTCTCTGCCAAAAATCTTCGGATCATCTTTTTCAATTCATCAAAATCAATCGGTTTTGGTAAATGTTCATTCATTCCAGCCTCTATCGCCTGTCTTCTGTCTTCCACAAATGCATCCGCTGACAGTGCAATGATAATAACCTCTCCGGCATCTTTTCTTGGCAGTGCACGGATTGCCTGTACTGCCTCAATTCCGTTCATTACCGGCATATGAATATCCATCAATATAACATCATAATAATTTTCTTCACTTGCCTCAAATGTATCCACAGCTATTTTTCCATTTTCAGCATGGTCAATAATTATTCCATCCATTTGTAAAATACTGGAAGCAATTTCCGCATTAATTTCATTATCTTCTACAAGCAGCACATGAAGGCCATTCAATGAAACCATGGCCTCTTCTTCCACTGTTTTTTCTTTTATAGAGCTTTCGCTCTCTGGAATCTGCGCTTTCGAAGGCAGATTCATCTTCAAATAAACCGTAATATTGGTTCCTTTTTGTGGAAAACTGTCAATGACAATCTTACCTCCCATCAATTGCACAATCTGATCGGTAATCGCCATTCCAAGTCCGGTTCCTCCATATACGGTCTGAATCTTTGCATTTTCCTGCTCGAATGGTCGGAAGATTCGATTGATAAATTCCGGCTCCATTCCTTTTCCGGTATCCTGCACACTGATCATCATATTGATCTGTGAATCGGTTCGATACATCTCGCGGAAGATGACTCGGATCTCGCCCTTGCTTGTAAATTTCACTGCATTTGACAGGAAGTTTACAATAACCTGCATCAGACGAAGTTCATCTCCAAGTACATAACGCACGTCGAATTCTTTCATTTCTAGATAGAAACCAACGCCTTTGCTCTCAACGGTTTTACGGAACATATCATTTAACTGGTCCGCAATTTCATGCAGATCGATAACATCTTCTGACAATTCAATCTTGCCGGCTTCAATTCTCGACATATCCAAAATATCATTAATCAAAGAAAGCAAAAACTGCGACAATTCAGATGCTTTATCAAGATAAACTTCTTCTTCTGAATTCAAGTCAGCACTCTTTTTTGCTAATGTGAGCATACCAATAATACCGTTCATCGGAGTACGTATTTCATGCGACATACGGGAAAGAAATGTTGTCTTTGACTTACTTTCCATCTCTGCTGCCGCAATTTGTTCTTCCAGACCGGCAATCATTTCTTTTTCTTTACTAATATCGGATACCACAACAAAATCGTAGTTTCCACTTAACACACGATTAATCTGAACTTGTATCCATTTGTTCTGTTCTTTGAGAAAATACTCTTGTACCAGCTCGCCGGTTCCGTTCCAATTCTGGTATTCATTAATAATCTTATGAGCGGTATTTTTTCCAAATAACCGCTCGATCCACTCCGGATTATTACTTAATTTTTCACGATCGATTTTAAAATTTGTTTCGACATTTTTCGTAATAAATACAGGACATTTATCTTTGCAGCGCAATATCATCTGAGACTGTCCGCTCTTTTCATTAAGCGCCCTCTGATAAATTTTTTCTCCCTCCAAAACTCTTTTATTGTACTTTCTTTTGCGATTCAAATACCAGAATCCATTACAAAGTACAATTGCAAAAATTATTTCAAGAAGTCCTATCACGATTGGAAAGGCATAAGCACCCATCCGCTCTGTAAAATAATTTATCACTTCCATCTTATGCCTTTCCTCTCATGGTAAATTACTACCGATTACTTCTTGACTTTCACTTTTTTTGCCTTGCTCCAGGAAGAATATTCCATTCCTTTATCTGATTTTCTAAACGCACGAACACGTACATAATACGTCTTCTTTTTCAAATTTTTCAGTGTAATCTTTTGTACTGATTTTTTCGAAATAACAACATTTTTTGCATTTTTAAATTTCTTTGTTTTTGCATACTGAACGACATATCCTGTTGCATTTTCTGCTTTCTTTATTGTAACTACCATTTTATGTTTCTTCTTATTCACTACAGAAACAAGCTTCACTTTTCCTAATTTTTTCACAGCAGCCGGCTGTTCTTCCGGTTCAACTCCCGGAGTTACATTTGGAGCCGCCGTTACATCTACTGGCGGTACATTCGACGGTGTATTGCTCGGCACTGCTGTCGCATCCGGTGTTCCCGCTGGCGAAGCACTTGGACTGCTTGTCGGAGTTTCTGTTGGAAACGCGGTTGATGTACTTGTTGGAGGTGTAGGTGTCACATCTGCAAAATATTTTACTGTAATTCCATTATCCAAAGCATATTTATCCGCTGCGGATCCCTGTTTACACAGAATAGTAACGTCATCTACAAGAATATATTTATTTTCTTCATCTCCTACTGTATATCCAAGTGCATATTGACCGATTTCTGTTACATTACTTCCAATTTCAAGCAATGTTAATGAGGTACAATTATAAAATGCAAAGTCTCCAATTGTTTCCAATTTATCGTTACATTCTACTTTATTTAAAGCGGTACATTTTACAAATGCATTATCTGAAATTTTCTTTACATTTTCCGGAACTACAATTTCCTTTAAATTATTGCATTCACAAAATGTATACGCTTGTATTTCCTGCAAAGATTTTGGTAATACAATAGTTTCAAATGTACAATCCTTAAATGCTTCCGTACCAATTTCTGTTACACTATCCGGTATTATGATATCTACTGATTCTATATTTCCAGCAATCGCTGCCATATCTTTATCACCTAGATAACTGCAGCCATCAAACGCATTTGATCCAATCTTTGTCAGGTTTTCAGGAAATTCTACGTAAAGCAATCCTCCAAAAGAACTATATTCTATACAACCCTGAAAAGCTGTGGAACCAATCTCTGTTACTGTATCCGGTATTTTATAAGTAACAAAATTAAAAAATGAACTTTCATCCTCTGAAACATGATATGCATAACGATACAATATGGTCATATCTTTACTAAATAAGGATCCATCCTCATCTGCTGTAAAACATTTATTCTCACTATCTACTTTAAAGGTAAAATAACGATAAGATGATATGTAACGATAAAATACCAACTCCCCGATGCTTTCAACATTTTTAGATATCGTTATTTCATTCATGCCATAACAATTAAAAAATGCTTCCGATCCAATTTCTTTAACTGTATCCGGAACCTCAAATACATTAGAATCCTGCTCTACCTGTCCTGCCTCTGGTACACGGATAAGTTCAGAAGAATCCTTATTATATAAAACTCCATCTTTTGTCGTAAAATACTCATTTCCTTCGTCAATCAAAATTTCATTAAGATAGAATATATATCTAAATAAAGTTATGTCAATTTCTTTCAAAGCCTTAGGCAACACAATCGTATTTATTGATTCTCTGGAAGAATTATTATCAAGTAATGTTCCCTCTAATTCCGTTACCTGTTTACCATCTATTTCATTTGGAATTACTAATTTTGTCAGATTTTCATCTTCGTTTTTTACCAATTCTCCGTTAAAATAGATCAAAGAAATCGTTCCATCTTCCAATTCACGATAAAAACTCAAACCGTCCTTGGATTTTAAAATATCGCTTTCCTCTTCCAGCTGTTCTTCCGCTTTCACTACATTTTTTTCATTTTTTACTCCATATGGCGACTGAATTCCTATTACCAATGACAATGCCAGTAACAACGCAATCTTGTTTTTCTTTCTCATTTGCTTATCTCCTTTTCCGTAAAGTTGACCTTCTGCTTCATTGTTATCTTAGCACATATTTTTCCTGTCGTCTATGAAAAACCTATATTTTACAGTTATTTTCGATTTTGGTTATGGTTATATAATTGTTATAGGGTGGAGCATTTATTTATAGCTGGAAAAACTAATTTGCATAATATTTATTTTTTCTTGGTATTTATACACATAATGTGTATAATGTATATTATAAGAAATTGCACTTAGACTTATAAAATGATTCTCTTATAACACTAGCATAAATATTAAAAGGATGTGATTAATATTTTCTTTTTTATGTTTGATGAGGAAGATAATACGACTGTTCCGGTTCCCATCGAGGATTCTTCTATAAAGGATCAAGAGGAACTCGAATTTATTTATGATGATACAATACGAAAAGTATGGCATAAGCAAGAAGAAGAATGGTATTTCTCTATTGTAGATGTATGTCAGGTATTGACAGATAGTACCGATGGACGGAAGTATTGGAATAAATTAAAACAACGTTTAAAAGAGGAAGGAAATGAACTGGTGACAAATTGTCACCGGTTGAAATTGAAGGCGGAAGATGGTAAAATGCGACTTACTGACTGTGCAAACACAGAACAGTTACTGCGGATCATTCAGTCCATACCTTCCAAAAAAGCGGAACCATTTAAACTGTGGTTAGCACAAGTCGGAAAGGAACGCTTAGACGAGATTGCAGATCCTGAACTTTCTATCAATCGTGCCGCAGAAAATTATCGACGCAAAGGTTATTCTGACAAATGGATCAACCAGCGGCTTCGAAGCATTGAAATCCAGAAAGAAATGACTGACGAGTGGAAACGCTCCGGTATTTCTGATTTCAAAGACTATGCCGCATTAACAAGTGCACTGACACACGCATGGTCCGGAAAAACTGTCGCTGAGTACAAGGCTTTCAAAGGACTTCGTAAAGAAAATCTGCGCGACAACATGACCAATACTGAATTGGCATTAAACCAGCTTGCCGAAGTAGCAACAACCGAATTATCTCGCGCACAAAATCCGAGCGGACTTCAAGAAAGTAAACGCGTCGCCATTTCTGGAGGCACAATTGCCGGAAACGCACGACGAGAATTAGAACAACAATTAGGCCATTCTGTTATTTCACAGAAAAATGCCGATGATGATAAGTACCTATTAGACGAATAAAAATAAAAAGACTCTCTGCGCCAACAGGGAGCCAAGAACCATACGAAACCAGGGTATTTTTTTGCCCTTTTTTAGAAAAAAGAGTTGATTTCATGGGTCGATTAAGGAAACAAAAAGACGGTCTCTATAAAACTATTGTTACTATTGATGGAAAGCGATATTCGGTAGCGGGAAAAACCTTGCAAGAGGTTGAAGATATGATTGACGATGGTCTGATGGTCTCATCACTCTTATCTTTCATCTGCTGTATTCTCGCTTCTAAAACCTCATACGCTTGTCCAATATTTGAGAACTCTGTACTGATAACTGTCATAAGGTCTATATCGTTTGTAACTGCTTCAAGTACATCAATAACAGTAAATAACAATGGCTTCTGCATTGTTGGTTTATCATATTCATCTGTCGGAGTTAATGAGTTCTCTGTAAGGAACTGAATGTATTGCTCATCAGAGAAATACTGCTGATTGGATAACTCCATCTTTAATCTATCTAATACTTTCATATGTATCTCCTTTTCTTATTTTAATGTATTAAAAAAGGACTACCTCGTTTTAAGGTAGCCCTCTAAGGGTTTCAAAATAATGATAATATAATTCCTGCTAAAAGTAGTAACAATACTATCTTACAGAAATCTCCAAATCCATTAGGTTCTTTAATGCTCATTGTATTTACTCCTCATAATCAACCAATATATGAAACCTCCACATACATAAGCCAAAATATCCCACGGATCCGAAATCGTATTTGGTCTAAATAATGGTGTTATATATTCCCAAAAGAATCCACAACTTGCCATCAATAATACTATTTGCCACAACTTAGTCATTCTTCTATGATAGTGTTCAAAAACAAGACCACAATACGCCATAAACGTTATCCCACCTATGATATCATTAAAATAACAAGTCATAAACCATTTTATTCCATGAATGGATACATGAATGGATATCTTATTCTTGATACTTTGATTGATAATATAAAGTATAATGGTAACAAGTATTAGAAAAACATTCTTCCGTTTCACCATTAACCAATCAGGGCAAAGATTATAAGCGCAACTAATACTGCACCTACCACTCCCCAGAATGATAATCCGTTGCCACCATTTCCATTATTAGCCATACTGTTTTCCTCCTAATTTGCATATAAGTCATTCACCATATTTACAAGTTGGTTATAATGCTCTGTACAATAATACTCTGGATCTCCATCTAATCCTGTAAGTTCATGTGTACCCTCTTTTGAGCATTCCTCACATTTATGTGTAGAGTAAGAGCCACTTCCAACATCTTCTTCCATGTCATCTATAATATTTTGCATTTCATCATAATGTTCCTTGCAATAGTATTCCAAATCACCTGATAATCCCGTAACAACTTTTGTTCCCTCTTTTATACATCCACTAGCATCACAGTAATGTTTAATAGAACTTGATGAACCACTACTATACGATGAACTATAGTCGTTATCAGAATCATCATATGACGAACTGATTGATGATGAACTGACTGATGATGAATCACTATCCAAATTGTCATTGGTAGTATATGAACTATTTGACTTAGAATTATCATTACTACCGCAACCAACTAATGATAATGCTGCTACAGTAAATATTATTGCTACAATTTTTTTTTTCATAAATCTTTCTCCCCCTCTTGGTTAATAAATAATCTAGTACTAATTTCCTAGATTTTATAAAAATTATACCATTAATTGTAAGTATTTTCAATAGAAAATTTCCATGTTGCAGAAATTTATTTCACCAACATGGAATCACTAATTGATATACTATCAGTGAAAGTAGGTGATACAGTTGGTGAATATGGGAGAAAAATTACGCTCTCTCCGAGCTGAGAAGAAGTTAACTCAAAAGCAAGTAGCCGATAGAATAGGATTAGCCATAAGTGCTGTATCTTCCTATGAATCAGGCAGTCGTTATCCTTCATATGAAGCGTTGATAAAGTTGGCTCGTATCTTTCATGTTTCCACAGATTATCTCTTAGGAATTACTGATAAGAGGAATGTGGATGTTACTGGTCTTGATGATGAATCCGTGGAACTGGTTTCACAGTTAGTAGATAAGTTGAGAAAGTAGAGTGTCATGATATGGGACATCTTATTTTTTGCTAACTCCACAATTTTGTGGTGGTTGATTTCAAAGTAAAAACTTTTTTCTTTGATTGATGAGCGAAAATTTTTCGTTCACACTACCATTCGGTTGATTCGTCCAATTGGAAGGAAGGGTATCTGAAATCCCCCACCCTATAACTTCCGAAAATTTCGGTAGTTTAGATTCCGAATTATTCAGAGTCCTAAAAATTGCTGTGGGGATTTTTCCGCTCTATTACCCTGCATCTGGACACATTCAGTCCCTAAATCGGCTCAAATCACCCCTAAAACGCTCACTTGATTGATAGTCAAATGAATGTTAGCCGATGAAATTTCAGTTTCATCTGATTATATTCCCATCTATCACAAACATTCATTCGACTTTCTACGGAAAAATGTAGAAATACTGTAGCAATTCGGATCACTTTATCAGGATGCCGTGTCATAGCGTAAATCAGACCGAATTTATTGTTGGATTTGCCAATTTTTCCAGTTTTGATGCGTTTAACCACTAAAACAAGCTGTCTGTAAATAAAAGCATATTAGGTTGCTTTGTGTATCTAAATATTAATTCAATGCATCTTTTTGACACTACAGGAAGTGCCAATGAAGTGCCAAAAATAATTCTATTCTTAACTAGGATAAAGGCGCCAAAAGCAATTTTGTAATTTTTTCCATCAAATGATTATTCCTTTAACTAGAATGCATTTTGAGCATTTTGGCAAGGATAGCCTAGACAAAAAAAAGAGACCAGTTAAACTGATCTCTAATGAGGCATCGGGGACTCGAACCCCGGACAACTTGATTAAAAGTCAAGTGCTCTACCACCTGAGCTAATGCCCCATAATGCCCAGAGCCGGAATCGAACCAGCGACACAAGGATTTTCAGTCCTTTGCTCTACCAACTGAGCTATCTGGGCTCAAATGCGTTGCATTGAGTAATTGCGGGGGCAGGATTTGAACCTACGACCTTCGGGTTATGAGCCCGACGAGCTGCCTGACTGCTCTACCCCGCGACAAAAATTAATAACATTTTATCAATCGTATGGTAATACCAACCACACCAGGTATAATGTTAACGGAATGAATTCCGTAGTGGGCGGAGAAGGATTCGAACCT
>DJEU01000064.1:12270-16438 GCA_002431395.1 Lachnoclostridium sp. UBA5890 | reverse complement strand
GAAGTGTATACCACTTCACCGTTACCTTTCCTAATAACGGTTCCGAAGCACATTTGCGTTCACCCTTTTTGAATACGGGGTAGTAATTGTGGGTTAGTAAAATAACCATTCCCATAGGTATTCCCAACGTCCCACCTTCTTTATATATATGCCTTCTTCCTTGAAACATAAGCGACAAAAAGAACAGGGTTCCTATTACAATAAATATCCCCACTTCAAGTGAACAATAAAATTTAATAGGCAAATCGCAATCCCCTGCTATATCCTTTTGAACTTCTTTACCGCACCAAGGGCATTTGGCTCCTTCAATTTGTTTCAGAATTAGCATTAACTTACCACCTTTCTTATGTTAACGGATCATCTCGCCCATAATCTCCTCCCATTGAACAGTATAATGGTTCTTGTAAATTTCTCATAACAAACTTTGCCAGACTTTGTGTTGCCTGCGATTCCGTCAAAGGTCTTTTTTCACCACGTTGCACACAAATATCATACACATCATCTCCAATTTTTACAGAATCTTCCATAAAACAATCTGTTATTTCAATCATCTCAATTTCTCGTAAAAAACTTTTAAATAGATATTTGTAACTTTTTTTATCAGCCTTTTTTATAAGATAATCAATTCCAAGTTTAATAGTTTCTCTACCCGTTGCTCTGGCTTTATCTAAACTATCATAGCTTTGCCATTCTGATCCCATCGAGATCGCATTCCACATCCACCCAAGTTCAGGACATAATGCAGATAACCCATACCCAACCATAATAGCATAAAAACCATTATACTCTCCTAAATTGGCTAATTTAACTTTACTATGCCTTATATAAACCGCACCTCTTACTGCATATTTTTTACCTACGCAGTCTCCGCTGAAATCAGAATAAGAATACATATTCTTATATCGATCTTTTCTTCGAATCTTACGCATTTTATTCAATAGCAATTTTTCGTTTCGGCTCATATTTTCGTATTTATTCCCATAACGCCGGTCTCTCGCTAATGCATAATATGTAACCATGGCTGACAAACAGTACATTTTTTGTTTGTCTCCCACTGTCAAAATATCCTTATCTTCCATTTCAGGAGATTTAATCTGATAGCCGCATTTTTTGCATTTGTAATAACCGGAATCCTGTTGTTCATATTTATGGAAGGTTGCCTTTTCCGGATGTGCACCTCCGCAATAACCATGCCACGGATATGGGTCATATTTGTCTGAAATTGTGTCATTATCACTGTCTTTTCTCGTCGGATCGCTATGTAAAAGAAAATATCTCACTTTCTTTTTCTTTCCAAGCTGGATCGTCCGATTTTGATATTTCATCTTTCCTGATTCAATCTCATAATTAAATCCATACTCCTCTCCGTCTGACAATCCATCACCATCTGTATCCGCCTTTTTGCAGTCACTTTTAATTAATTTTCCATTTGGTAAACGTACTCCATTGGTCTCAAAAATATCATACACACCATCTTTGTCGGAATCCGTTTTGTCAATTTTATCCAACGAAACATTCTGGATTTTAGCAAATACTGTCTCAATTTGTGCCGTTGTCGGACAATAATAATATTCTCCGCCTGTTGCCTCAGCATATTTTTTTAAATTTGCACCAGCATCTTCACTTCCTACATTGATTGTGTATATATGAATATTGCTATCATTTGCACTTTTCACAACGTCTTCTTCATATTTTGCCTGTCCGTCACTTAACAGCAAAATCACCTTGTTCGCATTCTTTCCTTTTTTTAATTGCGAGATAGACTTCTTAAGTCCATTTTCAATATCTGTTCCATTTTTATCTGTTATTGCTAGATTCGAAACCGCTTTCTTCAATTGTGCTTTTGTCGTACCTAGCGAAGATATAACCGTTGCACTTCCACCGAACGAAATCAAAGCACCTTTATCTTTGCTGGTCTGCTCATCAATAAACGATGTCAATGCTTTTTTTGCTGTCACAAGTCGATTTTCTGCCGCCATGCTTTTCGAAGTATCAACCGCATACGCAAAATCAAAATATGCATTTTTTCCTCTGTAATCGAGTTCCTTTGACCATGTTTCATACCATATTTTCCGGTCTACTAACATATATTTTGAAAAATGCGGGGTCGTGAGAGTTACTACTCCATTCTCTTTATCGACTTCCACATTTTCCTGTAATTCATACCATTGGTTTTCTTCATCATACCAAAGAACTCCAAGATCATCCTCCTGAGTATTCCCAAGCTTTGCTTTGTCATAACAAAAGCGAATTTTCGCTTCAGAAAACTCAACTTTGCTTGTAATTTCTACCGGTACTCCTACCAAGCCTTCTACTTCTGAACTCAGTACATCAAGTCCATAAATATTATCAATTTCTACTTTATCCTTTATAGAACCGATCGTTTCCAATGATACACTAACTTGCTTTACCTTCTCATCTCCACCGGTTACATTTTCTGTAAGTGTCTGTTCTACCTTTTCATCCGGATCAAGAATTCCATTATCATTGCTGTCTTTCTTCAAGGGATTGAAGCCTATCGAAACCTCTTCGCCATCTAAAAGAGTATCTTCATCTGTATCTTCTTTTACCGGATCAGTATGGTATTTTTTCACTTCTTCATAGTCGGAGAGACCGTCTTCATCACTATCCGCTTCCCAAGGATCTGTTCCATTTTCAAACTCTTCAAGATTGTTTAGTTTGTCACCGTCAAAATCCTCCTGCGCATCGCTCACACCATTTCCATCGGTATCTTTCAGAATAGGTGAAGTTTCCAATTCACAATATTCATAAGCATCTGGGAGACCGTCTCCATCGGTATCTTCATTCTCATAATCAGAACCTATCTCCAATTCGGCTAAGTTAGTAAGACCATCTTCATCTGTGTCTGCTGATAAAAACTCCTCATAAGAAATATGTCTCATTACTGCTTTGGATATGCCATCTCCCTTTTTTCCACCATTTCCCATAATACCAATTGTTAAACTTTCTCCACTTTTTATATTAGCATTATGTCCATCATTTTGCAAATGATATCGATTTCCTTCCTTCTTCAACTGTTTGGCACACCAATATGCTGTTATATTTCGATCAAAAGAAAAAATGAGTTCCCAGTCTTCAATCGTCGTATCTCCCACATTTTTAATGGTTATTTCTCCCGTGAATCCAGTTCCCCAATCGCTATTTTCTTTATACGAAACCGTATATTGCTCATCTTTCAAACGTGTAACAAAATTCATCATTTGATAATTTCCCGGATTTTGAAAACTCGTTTCATAACTGGCTGTAAATCCAAAACTTCTTGTCTGCTCCGGTTCAATATCCTGATTCCATTTACAATTGTCTACAATAAAGTTTCCATCTTTCTGAGTTACAATCTGTCCATTCCAGATATTTTCAATCTTGAAATCTGCCTGAAAAAAAAGCCCAATTATGAATCGTCTTTTTTCCCGTATTTTTAATTTGTATCTCTGCATTAAAATGCTTATTCCATTCTGAAGTGATCCGAAACGTCGCATCGTATCCCTCCAATTTATCTGTTGTTTCTTTGGCATAATTATCCTGTGCCTTTATCATTGTTGTATTTGTTCCTAAATTTGCTACGCTTCCTATTAACAATGCTATTGCTAATAAAATTGACATAATTTTCTGTTTCATTTTTTCCTCCTGGTCTATTAACGTTATTTTTTCACTGATACGTTTGAGTACCAAATGTAATAATTGTGGATTTAGTTGTCAAGGTGCAGCAGGAAATGTTTTCCATTTCCCACTTTTATTATATCTCATTCTTTATATTAAGTCCAATTAGATTTTGTTATATATTTTATAACTTTGAAGTTATATTTCTTTTTTTAGACATCTCACCCTGCATTCTTATCTTTCCCCTATTTCCGGGGTGCACCACCATGCCTTCACAAACCATCTCACCTCTGTAACAACTTGCTTTCCACTTCTTCCGGGGTACCAGACCCTGCCTCGCATGCACCTCCCACCACGGCATTCTTATCTTTTTCCCTATTTCCGGGGTGCATTCCCCCATCTCGGGGGCGGCGACTCACCTCGGGCCGACTTGCTTTTCTCTCTTTCCGGGGTGCATTCCCCCATCTCGGGGCGGCGACTCACCTCTGCGCGACTTGCTTTTCTCCACCTTCCGGGGTGCATTCCCCCATCTCGGGGCGGCGACTCACCT
>DJEU01000064.1:0-12173 GCA_002431395.1 Lachnoclostridium sp. UBA5890 | reverse complement strand
CTCACCTCTGAGCGACTTGCTTTCCCCGCCTTCCGGGGTGCATTCCCTCATCTCGGGGCGGCGACTCACCTCGGGCCGACTTGCTTTTCCTCTTTTCCGGGGTGCTCCCTCCACCATACGGATCTTTGGCATCTTTCCCAGCGGAACTATTTCTGCGGAGCAGAGAATGCGTGGGATTTCCTGAGAAAAAGGAGATGCGGAGTGCAGAACTGTCTGAAGAAAAGGGATAAAGCAGAAAAAGCCCCGATTGCGCACCGCAATCGGAACTTTTTCCTTTATATCTTTTCAAGTTTTCTGCACGAAACATCTTTTTTCCTTCTTCGAAAGAAAGACCTGCATTCTCCTCCGCAGAAATTCGTTCTGCAAGGAGAAGATGCCAAAGATACTACGCGATAACCTTCTTCGGACATTTCTCTGCACATTTTCCACAGCCCTTGCATTTCAGTGGATCGATCGTTGCAAGGTTGTTTTCCAATGTAACAGCGCCAAATTCACACTGTCTTACGCAGAGACCGCAACCGATACATCCGGCTTTGCAGACACTCATAACATCTTTACCTTTATCTTTCGAATTACAATTCACCTGATATTTGGTGTCATATGGCTGGAGTGAGATTACGCCGTTTGGACAAGTTTGTACACATTTGCCACAAGCGACACATTTTTCCGGGTCAACCGATGCGATACCGTCTTTGATCGACAGGGCTCCAAACTGGCAGGCAGCCACACAGGAACCAAGTCCGAGACATCCGTAAGAACAAGCTTTGTCTCCACGTCCGGGAACCATTACCGCCTGACGGCAGTCCTGCGCTCCTACATAATTGTATTTGACACTTGCCTGCTCGCAGGTTCCGGCACAACGCACTTTGGCAACCATTTTCACGGCTTCTCCGGCTTCTACACCGAGGATTGCGCCGATTTTCTCTGCGACAGCCGCTCCACCGACCGGACAGCCATTTACTTCTGCCTTTCCGGCTACGATAGCTTCTGCCAATGCGTCACATCCGGCATAACCACAACCACCGCAGTTATTGCCAGGCAGACACTCTCTGACCTGTTCTACACGTTCATCCACTTCAACCGCAAAAAACTTACCTGCTACACCAAGCAAAAGACCGATAGCGATTCCAAGAACTCCAAGGAGCACCATCGAAACAATAATCGTATTCATATGAATTCGCCCCTTTCTTTAGAATCCCACACCGCCGAAGCCACAAAACGCAATTGCCATAAGACCGGCTGTGATCAGCACGATCGGTGTACCTTTGAAAGCTTCCGGAATGTTACTGTTTTCCAATTTTTCACGAATTCCTGCCATCAAAACGATTGCAAGGAGGAATCCAAGAGAAGCGCCGATACCATTTACAACGCTCTCAAGCACGCCATATTCATTCTGCACACTAAGGAGTGCTACACCAAGTACAGCACAGTTCGTCGTGATCAATGGCAGATAAACACCAAGTGATTTGTAAAGAGCCGGCATCATTTTCTTGAGAACCATCTCTACAAACTGCACAAGGGCAGCGATCACAAGGATAAATACAATCGTGTTCAAATATTCCAACTGAGCCGGAACAAGCAAATAATTATATAAAATACTGGTACAAAGAGAGGCAATCGTGATAACGAATACAACCGCACCTCCCATACCTGCTGCTGTTTCCACTTTTTTACTTACACCAAGGAATGGACAGATACCCATAAACTGGCTCAGTACGAAGTTGTTTACAAGAGCAGCCGTAAAGAGAATTGTAAAGATTGTCATTTGTCATCCTCCCCCTTTCTCTCTTCCGGTGTGTTGCCACAGGTTTCAATATGACTTGCACATGCTGCACAATTTCCGGTACATCCTGCTTCTTCTGCTTCCGGTGTATTGGTTGCGCAAGGCATTTTCAATTTATTCTGGATCGCAGTCAGTCCGGCAAGTACGAAAAATGCACCCGGTGCCATGACAAACATAGCGATATGGAACTGATCCGGAATCAAATGGAAGCCAAAGATCGATCCGCTTCCGAGAATTTCACGGAAAATACCGATCAAGGTAAGACCGACCGTAAATCCAAGCCCCATACCGATACCATCCAGTGCGGATAGAATAACCGGATTCTTGGAAGCATACGCTTCGGCACGTCCAAGAATAATACAGTTTACAACGATCAATGGGATATATACACCCAGCGCACTGTCAAGAGCCGGCAGATAGGCTTTCAAAAGCAGCTGCACAATCGTTACGAAAGACGCAACAACGACGATAAATCCCGGAATACGTACACGATCCGGTATAATATTCCGCAGTGCCGAAATCATCATATTGGACAAAGTCAATACTACTGCTGTAGAAAGTCCCATGCCGATCGCGTTGATGGCACTTGACGTAACAGCCAGCGTCGGACACATACCGAGCATCATGACAAATGTCGGATTTTCTTTGATAATACCGTTATGAAGACGTTCTGTATATTTATTCATCATTCAGCCCCCCTTAACTCTTTATCATAGTAAAGGATACCTTTAACTGCATTGGCAATCGCACGGGAAGTAACGGTCGCTCCGGACATTGCCTCAATCTGACCCTTCTCGTCTTTTGGCGTTGTTCCGGCTTTATAGAACATCGGAATTTCGTCACTGGAAGGATACTGAAGCCCCTTGTCCAATGCAAATTTATCTTTAAAACTATCGCTTTCACAGTTTGCACCAAGTCCGGCAGTCTCTGACTGGCTCGTAATCTCGATACCGGTTACCGTACCGTTGTACACGCCAAGTACAAAGGAAATGCTTCCGCCGTAACCTTTTTTCGCATCTGCAATGTACACATATCCGGCATCGGAACCATTTACCTGAAGTTTCTTCACCGTTGTCACATTGACATATTTGGAATACGATTCGGATTCTTCCTCTTTTACTTCTTTTGAGGAATTCAAAATGTGTTTGGCAAGGAAATCATTTGCCTGGGCTACGGCATCGTCGCCGGCATCGGCAACGGTCGCACCGTCTACGGAAGCAATGACTTTCTTGCAGGCCTCACTGTCTGTATCTGCCTGTCTCTGGGCAATGGTTCCTTTGGTCATGGTATAAACGCCAGCCAGGATACCTCCCAGAACCAATGTGATGACGCAGAGAATAATCGCATCGATCACAAAAGAGCGTTCTTTTTTCTCACTACTCATTGACTTTGCCCTCCTTTCCAAATGCCTTTGGAATGGTAACTCGTTCAATCAATGGCACGAACAGGTTTCCAATGATGATTGCAAAGGAAACACCCTCTGCGGATTCTCCGAAGAAACGGAACAATCCGGTCAGAAGACCAAGAAGAATCGCATACAATACTTTTCCCTTGGATGTGATCGGGCTTGTTACATAATCTGTCGCCATGAAAAAGGCACCAAGCATCAAACCGCCGCCGCACCATTCCATAAATACCGGAACGTATGCGCCTGTTGCGCAGCTGTAGATCAAAGTAAATACGGTAAATGTCGCTATGTAAATTACCGGAATTTTCCAGTCAATGATCTTTTTCGCGATCAGGTAAATTCCACCGATCAAAAGAGCAAGTGCGGATGTCTCACCGATGGTTCCCCAAGTTGTACCAAGGAACATATCTTTCAACGTCGTTGCGAGGTCTGCCTGACAGGTAGCCTCTTTTACCTGCATCAATGGGGTTGCACTGGAAACCGCGTCCAGTGTTGCCTGATAACCGCCCCAGATCTTATTTCCTTTCGGAATCGCAAAACTGTTTGTCATAGCGCTGCTGAATGACAGCATCAAAAAGCATCTTGCGCCGAGTGCCGGGTTCATGAAGTTCTGACCCAGTCCACCAAACAACTGTTTTACAATGATAATCGCAAATACACCGCCGATCACGCACATCCAGAGTGGCAATGTTGCAGGCAGGTTGAGTGCCAGCAAAAGTCCTGTCAGAAGTGCACTAAAATCGTAGGTTGTTACTTTTTGTTTCATTAATCTCTGCCATACATACTCTGCCAGCACAGCACTGACGCATGTCGTCAGAATGACAAGCAGCGCACGTACACCAAAGTTTACAATTCCTACTAATGTCGCAGGAATCAGTGCAATACATACATCTCTCATGATGGATTTGGTAGATGACTTGTCTCGTACATGAGGAGATGATGATACATTTAATAATTTCTCCATCTCAAATAACCTCCATTTATCTGCGCAAATTATTTTTTGCGGCTCTGATCCATCACGGCACGGCGTGCCTGCTTAAAGGATTGTGTCAAACGTCTCTTCGCCGGGCAAACATAGGTACAAGTACCACATTCGTAACATTCCATACCATTTAATTTCTGGAACAGATCCAGATCCTGACGGTCTGCTGCCTCTGCCATCTTCTGTGGAACGAGGTGGCTTGGGCAAACGCTTGCACAGCGTCCACAACGGATACAATTTGTCGGTTCATTGGCTGCGACTTCGTCCTTCGTCATCGCAAGGATGGAAGAACTGGTCTTGGTGATCGGTACATTGAGATCAAACATCGCCATCCCCATCATCGGACCGCCGGAAATAATCTTTTCTGCGCCCTCTTCCACAAGTCCGCCTGCTTCTTCCAAAAGTTCCGCATGGCTCATACCAAAACGAACTTTATAATTCTGCGGATGTGCCATTGCATCTCCGGTCAATGTCATAACACGGGTCATCGATGGTGTACATTTGCACACTGCATCATATACTGCCAATACTGTCTGCACATTGTCCACAACGCATCCTGCATCTGCCGGCAGCATTTTCGAATAAATCTTGCGCCCTGTCGTCACATAGATCACCTGACGCTCTGCTCCCTGCGGATATTTCGTTTTCAACGGTTTCACCGTAATTTTCGGCTCTTCCTGTGTCAGATACTGCAGTTTGGCGATTGCTTCCGGCTTATTATCCTCGATCGCGATAATGCCTTCTGCATTGTCAAACAACTGAAGCAGCACTTTCAAGCCCATAACGAGGTCTTCCGGCCGCTCAAGCATCAAGCGGTAATCTGAAGTCAGATATGGCTCACATTCTGCTCCATTGATAATTACATACTCAATTTCCTCTTCATTCTTTGGTGTTACTTTCACATTTGTCGGGAAACCGGCTCCGCCCATTCCGACAATACCGGCATCCTTGATGATCTGACGGATTTCCTCTTTGGACAGTGTCGTGTAATCCCTGTCTTCTCCTAATCCTTCTACCGGAGTATCTTCTCCATCGTTTTCAATCACAACACAAGTTGCCTTGGCACCGGACCCCGTCAGACGCGGTTCGATCTTTTTCACAGTTCCCGAAACAGAACTAACGATGTTGGCAGAGATAAATCCACTCGCTTCGCCGATGATCTGTCCCATCTTGACTGTATCACCTACTGCTACCGTAGGAGTTGCCGGAGCACCGATATGCTGGGACATCGGAAAAACCATCTCGGTTTTCGGTTCCATCACACGAATCGGCTCATCCATGCTGAGTTCTTTTCCCTCGTACGGATGCGCTCCTCCTCTAAAGGTTGAATTTCCCAAGGTAATTCCCTCCTTTGGCGTGCTTTCTTATTTAGAAGCACTGCATTTTATTGAGATTTTTTATCTAGTAACTTACATCATACCACTTTTTTTTACAAAAAACAAGATTTTGAGATGTGAAAAAAGGGCGAACATTTTATAAAAAATGACCGCCCTCGAACGCTTACACTGTCTCATGTAAATGATGATACTTTTCTTTTGTCGCCATTCCGCCTCGGATATGCCGTTCTGACTTGTTAATGTCTAAAATCTTCCGGGCTTTTGCCGCCAGACGTGGATTGATTTCTTCCATCCGCTCGGTCACATCCTTATGTACCGTACTCTTAGAAACCCCGAATTTCTTTGCTGTCTGCCGCACTGTCGCCCCATTTTCCACAATATAATTGGCAATCTCGACAGCCCGCTCTTCGATATATGTTTTCAAAAAACTACCCCCTGTATACTCGTTGTTTCATTGTATGCAGGGGGTTCAGGGTTTATGTATGAGAAATCTCAGTCTTTCTCACATCGTTCACAGATCATGTGATAAATCTCCGCATGATCTTTTTCTAAGGCAACTTCCAGCTCTGAATACAGCGTATCTTCTGCAAGTGCAAAATACCGTTCGTCTACTGCCGTGCTTTTCCGTCCCATCTTTTCACGCTTTTTTCTTCTTATATATAATGTCTTTATTACAGCGATCAATTGGTATGGATCGCCACTTTTTACCGCATCGCTGTATGTCTGCTCACGCATTCTTTCATTGGAAATCTTTAATTCCTCAATCAACGGAATTTCATCAATCAGTTTCTGCGCCTCCCTTCCGGAAATGACCTTCCGGACATGTGTATCTTTCGTATCTGTCGGCATATAAATCTTCCCAGCCGCATCATTTGTCGGAATCAAAAGATAATACATCCGCTTTTTGTCAACTCCGGGCATATCCAGATGCAGGATATCCTCCACTTTACAGATTCCTTTCGCCGGCTTCACAATATAATCGCCTATTTTGTACATACAAATCCTTCCTTTCTCCAATAATTGTAACACAATTTTTTAGAGAATTGCAAAGGGCATTTTGCACAAAAATATTATAATGTTGCTATATCAACATTTTTCAGGTGGTAATTTTCATTTTCAAAACACTTTTCAGGTGGTAACGTCTTATTTATTTTTTGCATTCAATTTGTCATCGTAGATTTTCTGCACATAACCTTTAAAGTAATCCATATCAGCCACATCAAATATTCGTTTAGAGTCGTATAAGATACGAGTAATTCCATTTTTATCCAGTTTGCTTCGTCTTATTATCAGATTATTTCTATGCAGTTCCCACGTCATTTTATCTCCGGATTCATAGGAAAATGTAATGCCAAGTTCGCTGTGATCTCCCGAGCGTACTTTCTCATAGGTTTTTGCAAAATTAAATGTTCCTGTCACCTGTTTCGTCTGACGCAAAAACTCAGTGATCTGCACTTTGTCCGTTAATTCTATCATTGGTTTATCATTCATCAAATCTGCTTCTGTCAGACTGCGAATGCTTATTTTCTGCACATTTTCCTGTAATACCGGAATCTGATCAGCCGTCGCCACATCACACGCAAGCAGGAAGCCTGCCTCTCCGTCATAACTCTCGTTTGACATCAAAAGATAAACTTTTTTCGCACTCTTTGTCACGACAAAATCAATCACCTGCTTCTCACTAAACTGGTTTATTTCTCCATCAATCACAAGTTTCATCGTGCCATTCTTTTTCACCTCGTAAATCCCGGAACAATACCCCGCATAAAGTTTTCCATCGCTTTCTGCAAACGTAAATCCTGTGTCCGTAATCGCCTCTTCTCCTTTTAACTGTCTTACTTTAGAACGTATTTCAGAAAGATTAATCTGCGTTTTTTCTTTCTTGCCATCCTTTACAGAATAGACTGACAACACATCCGTCTTCTCGGCTTTTTTCTGATATCGATATGCATATATTTTGTTTTTTACAATAACACAGTCATCTCCGATATTTCGCTTTTTCCAAAGAATTTTTCCACTGTTTACTGCTGCCATAACTGCCGTATTTTTCATTGTTTTCTTTTCTCTGACCAACAATAAAATACGATTTTTTTCAACTGGTTTTACAGATAATATTTTCTCAACAGCAGGCATTGTTTTCGCATTTTTTATTTTTATTGTTTTTACTGTTTTTCCCTTTGCATTATGTCGTTTTATCGTTTTTGCATCCGGTGCCGCTTCCACATATCCGCTTTTATCCGGAAACACCGTAAAATATTCCTTTTTCCCCTCTTTTTTCACATAGGAATCCTTAACCATTTCTTTGTTCCATTTGCCGTTTTTTAAAACCGCTTTCTGATTGATTCCATCTTCATCCTTGTAATACGCACAAAGGTTTCCTGCCTGTATACAAAGCTGATTCATTTCAAGGTCCGCAAGAGGAAGCTGTTTTGTTACTGCGTAAACCTCATTTGGCAGACCGAACTTCCATACTGCCGCAAAGAAGATTCCAAATATTGTAAGTTTCTTTAATACCGCCTTGCACCCATTTGTTTTTATCCTTTTCTTTGTGCAGATCATTTGATAGAAACCAACAAAAATCCCTACCAAAATCCCCACATCTACAATACCAAGAATAATATCACCAAAATCCATAAAAATTCCCCCTTGTTTTTATTTTCCAGTATACCATACTTTTTGAAAAAAAGCACCAATTTTTGACAGACGACAACAATTTAGGGATGAACGACAAAAAAACAGATCTGACACATTTTCATATGCCAGATCTACCATAGCTATCCTATTAAATCCTGCTGTTTTTTATCACGAAAACCTTCTTCTCTCGTCCATTTTAAGAACTCTTTTTCCTATCATAAGCGAACCTGCAACTCCCATATGACCAGTCAAAATAATGGTTACAATTTGATTTTTCTGAAAACAGATCAATCCGATTACAACTGCACTCTGTATTATAAGTATTATTCTGGCAACCCTTTTAAAATAAATTCTTTCACTCTCCGATATGCGCCGCGTCTGCGTATCAATCGGTGCCAGCCAAAGAATAATCCCTGCACATATTCCCTCAATCAACATATTATATGGAAAAATCAAATAATCTTTTGCAAAATTTATCCATATAACCGCCCCTATCATATACAATGCTGATAGAGCAGTACATGCCTTCCGCGTTTTCGCGTGATAACCTCCCGCATACTGCCTTAAAGGGATAAATGCAATACACAGTATAATGATTTCCCAGTAGGCCTTAAAAATAACTGCTATTGTGATTGTAATAAGAATGATAATCGTTTTTTCGAGCAGCAACGTATATCCATATATGTATAAATCCCTTTTGCTTTTTGAAAACTCGCCCCGTTCTATCTTCTTATTCACTATGCTGTGTATCCACTTATCCATAGTCTCACCACTTAGTGTCTTTTGAAGCAATCTGCTGATTCCGGTGCTTCCGGCTGATGGAAGAACCACATGCAAGCCTGGTTTACATTCTGAGCGACAATCACAAGTGCCAGACTATTCAGCACACCAACTGACATAAGTTTTGATACCAGTTTTTTGATTTTCATAGAAAAAACACCTCCTATTGAATTTGATAATTTTATCATTACATAATTTTTTATCAATTTCAACTGAAGGTGCAATATTTGCATTTTAAGTGCAATATTTGTAATTTTTTGACTATTCATTCTCTATTTCAGAAGTCAGATTAGGAAGAACTACCATTGTCTCAAATATTTTACCGTCATAATTTCTATAAATATTCCCCGTATAAGTTTCAACAATCCGATTTACATTACGCAGTCCAATACCGTGAAAACTTTTTTCTTCTTTTGTCGTCATAAACTGTTCGCCGTTTTGAATGATGGTGCCATTATACGTATTTTTAATCCGGAAAACAACAAACTCCCCATCATTCTGCATAAATAGATCTATCCATATTTTCCCGCTTTCGCACTTTTTAGCGGCTTCCAATGCATTATCCAGCAGATTTCCGAAAAGCGATGTGATATCAATTTCTCTCATAAATTCAATCTTGAATCCCGTCTCCACAAATATTTCCGTCTGGACTTTTTCTTTTTCTGCCTCCCTCTTAAAATCGCCCAAAAGTATATTTAAAAAATGATTGGAGCAAATAATATTCTCCTCTTCTTTATGAATTCCCATCTGCAGACTGTCAAGAACTTCTTGAATCTTATCTTCCTGCCCCTCTTGAAGATAAATGCCAATCTGTTTTAAATAATATTTAATATCATGTATTTTTTCTTTATATCCTTTTTCGATACTCTCCTGCTTATCATGCCAGTTTTTCCGTTCATCGTATTTTGCCTGACTGATTTCCAAAAGCATTTTCTGCTCCTGAAGCTGGCTGTATTTTGTAAAGATGTAAAACAGAATAATATTTCCGCAAAGCAAAATTAGATATAGAATAATCAACGCTACATCTCTTGATGTAAGTTCATCCCCTCCGACACGAATGTAGGGAATCAGTGCCATAAGCCCTGTCGTTGCAAGCGGAATAATGATAAATGCGCTAAATACTTTCAGTGATATTTTTCTTACTTGTATCTTCGATATCTGCTTAATTATCGTTAAAATAATAAACTCAATCAATTTTATCGCAATAATACTACTTATCATCACAAAATGGTTTTTATATATTTCATTTGTTGGCAAATTAACTGAAACCTTTAATAAAAAGAAAAACACCATCTCCGCACTCATACAAACAACAATTACAATGAGCCAATGAAATAATCGAAGCAAAATATTTCCTTGCACAAAAACCAAAGCCACTATTAAAAACAATCCGCATGATACAATAAAATTCAACTGGCTATTGTTTTGCAGATTTGCAATTGTATTAAGTACAATGACAATTCCTGCCAGCCCGAGTTCCCAAGCACGACTTCTGAAAATTTCTGTTTTTGCATGAAAAGCCTTATAAAAATCGAACATAAGATAAACTTCTACCATGGTCGAAACAAGCATGCAAATATTGTAAAGTATACTCTCGTTCATCAGTTGTTCCTTTCCGGATATTTATTTCCAAAATACTGCATCATTTTCTTTTTAAATTCCTGTTTTTTTGATCTTGAAATAGAGATCATTTCTGCTCCTATTTTAATAAAGTCTCCTTCCCGCTGCCCCAATATATAATGCAGATTGACAATATAACTGCTGTGTGGCATGGCAAAATCGGATTTCTCCAGCATATTCATAAGTTCTTTGAAAGAATATGGTGCGATAATATTTCCTTCAGAATATATTTTTTCAAGGGATTCTTTCACATGCAATATGCTTTTTCCATTTTTGTGATGCGTTATGAACATGATATCTGCTATTTGAACTGTAATTTTCTCGCGTTTATAATATGCTTCTATGCTGCACACCTTTTTGCGCCTCGCAATTTCCTCGAAGATATCGTAAAGATCTTTCATTACCTCTTCTTTTTCTGACTGCTTCAATATGTAACGATAGGGCGAAATCTTAATCGTCTCGGGTGTCGGCATGTAAATCCCGGAGCAGTGTACCAGAACTCCCTGATACCCTCTTTTCCTAAGTACGACCGATATTTCATTTCCATCCATTCCTTTCAACTGAATGTCAAGAAATACAACATCCGCATTATCAATATCACTGTTTAATAATTGTTCTCCTGATGTACATTTCACAATCTCTAATATATCTTCTTTCTGACTGCATATCTTAAGTAAATTTTCTAATTCATCCATGTAATTTGTGTCATCATCACAGAGAGCGATCTTATAATTCATCTGAAGTCACTCCTCTCCTTATCCTTTTTCCATATCTCTAGTATAGCATGTTTGCGGTTGGGAAACAATGGGAAAAGCTATTTTGAATTAATATATCCACTATTTTCGTATTCATTGGATTGTCCGAGGATTCGAAAGTATATATGATATTATCGCCATGGTAATAACCATTTTGAGTATAAAGATCAATTTTTCTAAATGCTTTTCGACTATATTCTTCATCCCCCATCATCCCAAAATGTTCCCAAATAATTTCCTTCCTTTGGCTTACATTAAGGCAGTGAAAATCCGGATAAACCGTTCCATACCCCTTAAGATAAATAGGACGCTCATATTGGTAGGGTATGTTCTTTAAGAATAATTTATCTGCTATAATTTTCTCTGATTTCGAACGTACTCTTTCTCCTCGTTCCGTATAAATTTCCTGTGTTCCTTCCTCAAAATCTTTTCCTTCAAAATTCATCTGCTGCCATTGCTTTATGTATTCTTCCCCGCTTATTAATAGTGGCTTGACAAGTCCTTTCCTTACGGCAGTTAATTCATCATATAAATTATATATTTCCTTTAAATTAAATGTTTTAAGAAAATTATCCAACTGGTAAATATTGTCATTTATCTTCGTTAATAATTTCCGATCATAATCCCGTTGAGCAAGTTTCTCCACTAGCTCTCTATCTGACTTTTTAATGTAATTTATTTTACCATTTATCTTGTGATAAAATTGTTGTGTTGTGCGGCACAACTTACATTCCAACGTCCCAGTCGGCGCCCCTCGAAGCCCCTCTTCCAATTCTTCTTTCATTTTTTTCAACCAAGTACGTGTTTCCTCTAAATATTGAATTGCCACTCTATCTTTCATCTAATATCCCCCTAGTATAATAATGGTGTAGTC
>DJEU01000008.1:3821-23569 GCA_002431395.1 Lachnoclostridium sp. UBA5890 | reverse complement strand
AAGAGAAGCCTAGCACCCCGGAAAGAGGAAAAAGCAAGTCGTAGCAGAGGTGAGTGGCCGTCCCGAAGAGAAGTCCCAGCACCCCGGAAGAAGGAAAAGCAAGTCATTACAGTGGTGAGTGACCAGCGTGAAGAGAAGCCCGGCACCCCGGAAAGAGGAAAAAGCAAGTCGTAGCAGAGGTGAGTCTTCAGCCCAAAGAGAAGGGTAGCACCGCGGAAGAAGGAAAAGCAAGTCATAGCAGTGGTGCAAGGAAATGCCCCCGCGGCTGTGCCGCGACGGCAGGTCGCCGCCGACAATAAAGATGTTGACTAGCGTCAACAAAGCCGGCAGCTGCCCCCCACGCAGGGAAATCACAACCGGAGCTGCCATTCAAAAACCCTACAGAGACATAGCATTTTCGATTTACAAAACCGCAAAATTGTGGTACGCTAGAATAAGACACACAGAAGAATAAGAACGTGGAATGGAGCGTGAAAAATTGGGCATTCTGACAAATGTATTTTATAAACAGCGAGAGGATTTTGCAAAGCAGCAAAAAGAACAGGAAGAGCGGTTTACGTTCCCCGAAGAAGTGGAAGAAATCACGGATATTGTTTACATAGAAGATGGAAAAAAGGAACATCGGTTGAATGTTTACCAGCCGAAGGAACGAACACAGGAAAAACTGCCGGTCATTGTCAATGTGCATGGCGGCGGAATGGTGATCGGGACAAAAGAATTTAACCGGTACTATTGTGCGGAATTGGTAAAACTTGGATTTTTGGTATTTTCGGTTGAATATCCACTGGTTCCGGACTGCATGATTTACGACCAGTTTGAGTCGGTAAGCCGTGCGATGGATAAGATTCAGACATTGATTGAAACATATCAGGGAAATGCAGAAAAGATTTATGCCGTGGCAGACAGCGGCGGAGCCTGCCTGCTTATCTACGCGGCTGCGATGCAGAATTGCGGGGCGCTTGCTGAGGCAGCGGGAGTAGTGCCGACTACTTTGCCTGTGCGGGCATTGGGATTGATCAGTGGAATGTTCTATACGACAAAATTCGACCAGATTGGACTTTTTCTTCCACGTTATCTTTATGGAAAAGGGGAGCGGCGAAAAGCATTTAAACGTTATGAAAAGCCGGATTGCCCAGAAATTATCAAAGCGCTGCCGCCATGTTATCTGGTGACAAGCAAAGAGGACATGCTGGAGCATTACACCTTGCAATTTGCCAAAGCCTTGAAAGAAAATGGAATGCGGTTCCAGTTGAAAGACTTTCGGAAAGATAAAAAACTCACACACGCATTCAGTGTGTTTGACCCGTATTTGAAAGAGAGCAGAGAGACAATGAACCAAATGGTGCATTTTTTTGAGAAAGCGTAACAATCCTGAATAGTTACGAGAAAACAAATGATTGGAGGATGACAGATGAACTACGACGAGAATGTATTTAAAGCAAAAGCAAACCGGCGGGCGAGAAAGATCTGGCTTGTTTTTGCCTTGTTATTGACAGCGAACTACGGTTCAGATACCTCAAAAGGAATTCGAAGCGGTCCATATTTTCTGACTTTTGTACTGCTTTGCTGGATTCCGTTTTTTGCAGGGCAGATTCTTTTGAAAGTGAAAGGAATGGCAACGGATTATTATAAATATGAAATTGCGATCGGATATGGGATTTTTTATACCTTTGTAATCTGCACGACACCTTCCCACATTGCATTTACGTACATACTACCGGTTACCAGTCTGCTTGTTCTGTACAAAAACCGGACCTTCATGATACAATGTGGTGTCGTTAATACGATCATTATCATTATGAGTGCTGTCATAAAATACAATAACGGCATCAATTCGGAGAATGATTTCAAAGAATATACGTTGCAGCTTGCCTGTATTATTTTGTGCTACATCTGCTACGTCATGTCCATCCGTCATTTGAACGAATCCGACGGTGCGATGCTTGACAGTGTGAAATCTGATCTGAAGCGTGTTGTTACAACCGTTGACAAAGTAAAGACCGCGAGCAATACGATCGTAGATGGAGTGGCTGTCGTGCGTGAACTTGCAGCCGAAAATAAACACGGCGCAGATATCGTTGTTTTGGGGATGAATGAGTTGACGGACAACAATCATACCCTGCAGGAAAAAACGCAGTCCTCCCAAAATATGACAGAGACAATCAATACGCAGGTACAGAATGTGGCAGGACTGATCGGCGAGATGGTAGAATTGGTCCACGAATCCGTGGAACATGCAAATGCAAGCCGGGAAGACCTTGAAAATGTAATTACAACGACGCAGCATATGTCAGAACTTTCTACAGAAGTAGAAACGGTGCTGCAGGATTTTACTTCGCAGTTTGAGATGGTAAAAGAGGAAACCGGAACGATTGAGAGGATTTCCAATCAGACAAACCTGCTCGCACTCAATGCTTCGATTGAGGCGGCAAGAGCGGGCGAGGGCGGCAGAGGCTTTGCTGTCGTGGCAGAGCAGATCCGTGTACTCAGCACAGAGACACAGACGTCTTCCGGTCAGATTCAGGAAGCTCTTGAACATTTGGAAAAAACGTCAGCGCATATGACCGAGGCGATCCAGAAGACATTGGAATTGATCCAGCTTTCGCTTGAAAAAGTAAATCAGACCAATCAGAGTGTGGAGAAGATTACGGCAGATTCCGGTCAATTGGGAAGAAACATCGAAGTAATTGATTCCGCGATGAAAGAAGTGAAAAAATCCAATACCCATCTTGTGGAAAATATGGAACAGGTTTCCGGCGTTGTGGAGACAATGACTGACCGCATCGATCATTCTGACGAGACGACGAAGACCATGCTCAGCAAATATGCGGAGACCGCATTGAACATCGACAGCATCGAGCACGTTGTCGAAAACTTGATGACTGAGCTTGGAATCGGCGGATTTATGGGTGTGGAAGATTTGAAAAAGGGCATGAAAGTTATGCTCATCTCCCATCCGGAAGAAGGAGAGGGTGAGCCGGAAGAATACCACGGTGAACTTGTGGAGAGTCATGAAGATGGTCTGCTGGTAGCTTGCGGTCAGTCGATTCCGGTAACAAATAAAAAGAAATTAGATGGCGAAATGCAGATTACCGTCGGCAATATTTTGTACTGCTGGGACAGCGTAGAGATTACAAAGCCGGCAGAACATTATAAAGTCCTTTTTACATCCCGTCCAAAGATTTATAACCGTCGTAAATATCCGCGTCTCGACATGACACTGAAATGTCAGATTTTGGATAAAGAATCCGGCGAAACATTTGATGGAAATATGGAAAATATCAGCGCGAATGGTTTTGCTTTTTCGTCGAAAAATTCATTCTTTCATGAGGCAAAAGGCAAAGAGATCGCGATTACGATACCAGACTTTGAACTGAAAGATCAGAGACATCTGGAGGGCCGCATATTGCGTTGTTCAGACAACGAGGGAACGTATATCGTCGGCTGTCAGATGCCGGAAGATAATTATGAGATCATGCAGTATGTGAACAATGCGCTGGCATAAGAGTACAGCCATTAAGAAAGGAAGGACATCATGATATCAGAACAGATGCAGCAATTGGTGAAAGGAAGTTCTGTAATCCGCGCCATGTTTGAAGAAGGAAAAATCATGGCAAAAAAATACGGAGCAGAAAATGTATATGATTTCAGTTTGGGAAATCCGAGTGTAGAACCGCCGGCAGAAGTAAAGCAGGCGATGATCGATGTGCTGGAGAACGAGACACCGGGATACGTTCACGGTTATATGAGCAATTCCGGTTACGAGGAAGTGCGTGCTGCCATCGCGAACCATCTGAATGCACAATTTGATACCCATTTCCACGAGAAAAATATTGTCATGACCGTGGGAGCCGCCGGAGGCCTCAATGTTGCGTTGAAAACATTGCTGAATCCGGGCGACGAAGTGATCGTGTTCGCACCGTATTTCGGAGAGTACAATAATTATGTGGCAAATTACGGCGGAAAGGTCGTTGTGATTTCTCCGGACACAGCGACGTTTATGCCGAAATTAGACGAGTTAGAGAAAAAAATAACAGCAAAGACCAAAGCGGTCATTATCAATACACCAAACAATCCTACAGGCGTAGTATATTCCGAAAAAGTATTGCGGGATTTGGCGAAAGTGCTGGAGGACAAGCAGGAAGAATTTGGTACAGACATCTACCTGATTTCCGATGAACCTTACCGTGAACTCGTTTATGGAGGAGTGGAAGTCCCATATGTGACAAAATATTATGCCAATACGATCGTTGGCTATTCTTACAGCAAGTCCTTATCTTTGCCGGGAGAGCGTATCGGCTATCTCGTGCTGCCGGATGAAATGGCAGATGCGGAAGACGTGATCGGAGCCGCCAATGTGGCGACACGTATCCTCGGTTTTGTCAATGCGCCGTCCCTTCAGCAGCTGACGATTGCGCGCTGTCTGGATGCCAAAGTCGATGTGGAAATTTATGACAAAAACCGTAGACTTCTCGTGGACAGCCTTCGCAAATTTGGCTTTGAGTGTGCGAGCCCGGATGGTGCCTTTTATCTGTTTGTAAAGACACTGGAAGAGGACGACAAAGCGTTTGTGGCAAGAGCCAAAGAAGAGCATCTTCTTTTGGTGCCGGGAAGCTCCTTTGCGTGCCCGGGTTACGTGCGTATCGCGTATTGTGTAGACTATGATATGATCGAGAGATCGCTGCCGGCATTTGAACGACTGGCAGAAAGTTATAAATAAATGGAGGCTATGATGAGTAACGAGATGAAATGGGCAAAAAATGTCCGCAAAGTGACCCCGTATGTGCCGGGAGAACAGCCAAAACAGACCAATATCATTAAATTAAATACCAACGAAAATCCGTATCCGCCGTCACCGAAAGTATTTGACGAGCATGGAAAAGTAAATGTGTCAAGATTTTCCCTGTATCCGGATCCGTCGGCGTCCATTTTGGTCGAGGCGCTGGCAAAATACCACGGAATCGGAGCAGATCAGGTATTTACCGGTGTGGGTTCTGACGATGTGCTGGCACTTGCCTTTTTAACCTTTTTCAATTCGGATACGCCAATCCTTTTCCCGGATATTACCTACTCGTTTTATCCGGTCTGGGCGGAAGTATACCGCATTCCGTATGAATGCCCGCCATTGCAGGAAGATTTTACAATAAATGTGAATGACTATAAAAAGAAAAATGGTGGAGTCGTGATTGCCAATCCAAATGCGCCGACATCGATCGCGCTGGGGACTTCGCAGGTGGAAGAAATCATCGCTGCCAATCCGGAAGTCGTTGTTATCATCGATGAAGCGTACGTGGATTTTGGTGGCGAAAGCGTACTGCCATTAATTGACAAATACGACAACCTTCTTGTCGTTCGTACGTATTCCAAATCGCGTTCCATGGCCGGCATGCGTATCGGTTATGCGATGGGAAATCCGGCATTGATCCAGGCAATGAAGGATGTGAAGGAGTCCATCAATTCCTACACGATGAATACCGAGTCGATTTTGATCGGAGCCGCTTCTCTGGAAGATGAAGAGTATTTCCGGGAAAATATTAAGAAGGTTATGAACACCCGTGCAAAGACAAAAGAAGAATTGGAAAAACTTGGATTTGATGTCAAAGAATCCTACACCAATTTCCTCTTTGCGGGACACAAGGACGTTCCCGCCAAAGAAATCTTTGAGAAACTCCGCGAAAAGGGCATTTTCGTGCGCTATTTCAATAAACCGCGTATCTGCGATTATCTGCGGATTACGATTGGTACCGATGAGCAGATGGAATGCTTCTTAAAGGAAGTAAGAGCGATTTTGCAGCAGTAAGGCACACATTGGATTTTCTGTCATAGGATAATACTAAGATGTTACCCGAATGGAGAAAAGAAATGCAGAGCCGAAGGAGATTAGAAGGAATCGATGTCAGTCATTGGGAAGGCAGGATTGATTTTACTGAAGTGCGCCGCGCCGGCATACGTATCGTCTACATTAAGGCGAGCGAGGGAGACCGGGAAGTAGATCCCGATTTCGAGCGCAATTATCGCGAAGCACAAACAGCAGGACTGAAAATCGGATTTTATCATTATCTGACCGCACGGACGGTAGAAGAGGGGCGGGAACAGGCGAGACATTTTGCCAGAGTCATCCGGGAGAAGCGCTACGAGGCTTGTCCGGTTATGGATTTTGAATCCTTTGGAGATCTGGACCGAGAGCAGATCAATGCGGTGTCGCTTGCCTTTTTAAGAGAATTAGAGACGCTTACCGAGAAAATGGTGGCGGTTTACAGTGATGCCAGCAACGCAGCCAATGTATTTGACGAGCGGCTGGCATTTTATCCGCTTTGGATTGCCGAATATGGAGTGAATCAACCGGAGATGAACAATGACTGGCGTGAGTGGGCAGGATGGCAGTATACGGACGCAGGGCGCGTCAGAGGGATTGAGGGAACTGTGGACTGTGATTATTTTACGGAAAAGATCCTGGCAGACCGCAGCACTGTACTCCGTCCGCAGGAATGCACGGAAGAAGATGATTAGGCAGAAATAAAAAAAGACACGATATTTATCGTGTCTTTGAAAATTCAAACTGGGCTAGCTGGATTTGAACCAGCGAATGTAGGAGTCAAAGTCCTATGCCTTACCCCTTGGCGATAGCCCAACATCCTACATATTAAAATAGGAAAAGGTGGGTAATGGGATTCGAACCCACGGCCTTCAGAGCCACAATCTGACGCGCTAACCAACTGCGCTATACCCACCAGATGAAATTCCAGCATATCAGCTGCTCATCCCTGACATATCCGAAATATGGATATGTATCGTGTCAGGAGGGATTCGAACCCCCGACCCACGGCTTAGAAGGCCGTTGCTCTATCCAACTGAGCTACTGACACACATTGAAAAATCCGCTTTATCAAAAAACGGTTTTCAAAAGCGGGTGATGGGAATCGAACCCACGTATCTAGCTTGGAAGGCTAGTGTTCTACCATTGAACTACACCCGCATGTGTCTGCTATAGTTTAAACTATAGCATCAATATGAAATTTATTTTGAAATGAAACAGGATGCTTCATGATCGGGGTGACAGGATTCGAACCTGCGGCCTCCTGATCCCAAATCAGGCGCTCTAGCCAAGCTGAGCCACACCCCGGCTTGTTCTCTGCGCTGTCTTGTTTGTCACAACGCAAGACCTATTATATTATACGGTAATGCATTTGTCAATACTTTTTTTGAAAAAAATTTAAAAAAATTTTTTATGCGCATTTTATTGACTTCAAAAGCGTTTTGTAAGACAATAAAAGAGGCGGAAGAAACGCAGTTTTTCCGCCATTTAGCGAATAAGAAACGACAGGAGGAAAAGAATATGAATACAGGAATCAAAGGAATCCAGCAAGTAGTAGTAAGCGAAAAAAATTCAGCGAAGACGATGGGAAGCGGTACATTGGATGTGTTCGCTACGCCGGCAATGATCGCGTTGATGGAAGAGACCGCTTGGAAGAGTGTTGCAGGAGAATTGGACGAAGGCTGCGGAACGGTTGGAATCCATTTGGATGTATCCCACGACGCACCGACACCGCTTGGAATGACGGTCACCTGTGAGAGCGAATTGATCGCCGTAGACGGACGAAAACTTACCTTCCGCGTAGAAGCAAAGGACGAGCGTGGAACAATTGGAAAAGGTGTTCATGAGCGCTTTATCGTAAACGATGAAAAATTCCAGGCAAAGGCAAATCAAAAATAGAAACGGAGAATACGATGCGGTATTATATATCCGATCTGCATTTTTTTCATGAGAACTTAAATCGCAGTCTTGACTGCCGCGGATTTGCCTCGGCACATGAAATGAATGAATATATTATTGAAAAGTGGAATAAAAAAGTAAGAGAAGGGGATGAGGTGGTGATCCTCGGAGATTTCTCTGCCGGTCATGCGGAAGAGACCAATGAGGTGCTGCGCCGCCTGCACGGCAGATTATTTCTCATCGAAGGAAACCACGATCATGTGATCCGCCATCGTAAATTTGACACATCGCGCTTTGACTGGATCAAGCTGTATGCGGAAGTGCATGACAATAAGCGGAAGGTTGTATTGAGCCATTATCCCATCTTTTGTTACAACGGGCAGTATCGCCTCGATGACGAGGGCAATCCGAAAAGTTATATGCTTTACGGACACGTGCATAATTCGCACGATGAGCTGCTCATCAATGAATTTATATACCGCACGCGGCAGACATGCGTAAAATCGCGATATGCGGACGAACCACAGCCGATTCCGTGCCACATGATCAATTGTTTCTGCATGTTCTCGGATTATACGCCGTTGACACTTGATGAGTGGATTGAGGTGGATGAGAAACGCCGGCAAAAACAATGGGGAAAAAGCAACTATTTGCAATAGTTGTTATTTTGTGTTACACTATATATGGTGTTTCAAACAATAAGGAAAGGAGGGAGATAATGTTCGGGAAATCGAAAAAAAGAGAGGCAGTTGCCTTTGTCGATTATGAGCACTGGTTTTACGGATATTCAAATCGTTTTCAGATGCGTCCCAATGTAGATGAATGGCTGAAGGAATTAAAAAATGAATTTCATATGAAAGACATATTTTTCTTTGGGGATTTTTCGGAACCAAATATTGGAAAAGACTTGGACCGTCTTAAAAAAATTACATCTGGCATCGTGCATACAGCGAGTGAAAAGATTGGCGTAGATAAAGATTTTACAGATGTTATCATTTTGGATCAGATTTACCGCTATGCGTCAAAAAAGAAAAGTCCGGATGTGTATATTTTATTTACCGGTGATGCACATTTTCTTAAAGTGGCAGAGTATTTGAAAGAACTTGGGAAAAAAGTTATTATTTACGGCGTGAAGTTTGCATTCAGCAACCATTTAAAATCCATAGCGACAAGTTATGTAGAGATGCCACGGCAGTCACAGGAAAAAGATCATTACAATGATTTGATATTTGTAAGTTTGTACCGTCTGCGTGCGAAACCGCGTACATTGGTTACGTACTGGAAGACAGTAAAAAGTGTCGCAGAGTACAACAATGTTCCGAAGGAACGGGTAAAACTTGCGTTAGATAATCTGCTTCGTCAAAAATATATTCAGGAATCAGAGCAGGTTGGCTATAACGGCAAAATTGTTGACGTATTGACCGTCGACTGGGATCGTGTTCAAAAAGATGGGATATGGTCGAAAAGTTAAGACAGGAATAAATCAGGAGGCACTTGCAGAGACCGGCGGTGCCTCTTTTCCACCAATTTCTAATTGATTTTTCTGCTGTTTTGTTGTATAATAAATAAGATTGATGATTAAGCTTCGATATTGTACGAAGCAGTATAAAATGAGGTGTATAGATTTGAAAGAGGAAAATTCAAAAATTCTCGTTACTTGTCCCGTATGTGGATATCAGGAAGAAGTAGAAGACTTTAATAAAGACAATGAAGTTTGTGCGCATTGTGGAAAAAGTACCTATACTTTTCGAACGGTAAACAGCATTCGAAAAGTGTTTGTCGGTGAGTTAAAGAAAAAAGAACGCGGCGAAGAATGATTTTATTTTATTCATTATCCGGATCGGTCTGAAGAATGACCGGTTTTCCCAGTTGATATTGATAATATTTAATAATATTTCCGCTCTGCATACGGAGTGGAGTCCAGTTACACAGATCATAATCCCGTACATAAGGAAGTGAATCGTAAAATTTTGAATTGGAATCGTATTGATGATCGAACGTCATCAGCATTTTTTCAATCAATTCATTGCTATACATGGTAAATCACTTCCTTTCTTAATTTGTTACCTTTATTAAGTATAACCGATTCGGGTCATATTTACAACTATTTCATAAAAATTTAACCGGTTAAAATGTGTCATCGGGTGTCAGACGGTAAAGACTAAAACGTTCTCTACGGTCTTTTTTTATTGCTTCGGAAGCGGCAATCTCATCGATCCGCCGGAAAGCGGTATGCTGCTCGATATAAAAAATGGTGTCGTCTTCCGGATAGTACAAAACAAGCGTGAGCGTACGCGGATTCCGCTCAAAGGAACATTCGATCCGGGTCAATACGGTGCGGAAAACGTCCGGCGAAAAGGGATTAAAGCAGTAAATGCATGTCACGCTGTCGTCCACTTCGTAATGGTCGGCGGTATCAAGGACAAATTGGATATCGGCGTCGTCCATTACAAAAGAAAGCCGGTTGTTTTCGGCGATCGTGTACCATTTTTCTGCCATTTCCACGCCGATACACGGACATCCGAAACGGGCTGCCGAGTAAAATGCCAGACGGCCGAGACCACTTCCGTAATCGAGAAGCACATCTTCCTTCGTGAGCGGAAAGGCATCGAAAAGAACCTCCAGCACACGGTATGGCGTCGGTTCGTAGCGATGGCAGTGGTAGGTGTCCAATCCGTCTTCCTGAATTTCTTCCGTGTGTATCTGTAAAAAAGAATCGACAGCCTGACCGAGCTGTTCGTCGGTCAGATTGTCATTTTCTTCCATTATCGTATGAATTTGGTCAGCGAGTTTCATTCGTGATATTCTCCTACAACGAGGCTGGAATTTTGTCCGCCAAATCCAAAGGCATTTGTCATAGCATAGTGTACCGGGCGTTTTTCCGCTTTTCCCGGAACGTGGTTTAAGTCGCATTGTTCATCCGCATTGACGAGGCCAAGAGTAGGTGGCACGATGCCGGTCTGAATTGCTTTGATGCAGGCAATGGTCTCTGTGACGCCGCCTGCGCCCATCATATGGCCCGTAGAGCCTTTTGTCGAAGTGACAGCCATTTCATAAGCATGTGCGCCAAAAAGCTTCTTTACGGCGTTTACTTCGATCGTATCGCCCATTGGGGTGGAAGTGCCGTGGGTGTTGATGTAGTCGATCTGATCCAGGGAGATGCCGGCTTTTTTTACGGCATGCTCCATGCAGGCGATCGCGCCGATTCCATCCGGATGTGGAGCAGTTACGTGGTAGCCGTCTGTGCAGTTGGCATAGCCGACAAGTTCTGCATGAATTTTTGCGCCACGTTTTTTCGCATGGCTTTCGGTCTCCAAAAGGATCGCGCCACCGCCTTCTCCTGCGACAAACCCATCGCGGTCCTTGTCAAATGGACGGCTGGCGTGCAGCGGATCGTCGTTGTTTGTACTGAGTGCGTGGGCGGAAGCCAGTCCCAAGAGAACGACCGGGCAGATGCTGGCATCTGCGCCTACTACGATGACCGCGTCGGCTTCTCCGGCACGAAGTAACATGGCTGCGGTTGTGACCGCATCGGCTCCGGAAGAGCAGGCAGTGCTGACGGTAAGACTTGGGCCGTGGTATCCTTTAGCAATGGCAATCTGTGCAGCGGCGATATTTCCGATAAATTTAGGGACGAAACGAGGGCTGACTTTTTTGTGAGCTCCTGTGCTCAGTCCATCTTGTGTCTCCGCAATGATCGACACACCGGACATCGCGGTACCAACGACAACGCCCATGCGGTCGCTTGCGACGGTTCCTTCTTCAATCCCGGCATCGGCAAGAGCCTCTGTAGCAGCGGCGTAGCCGTATTGCATAAACAGATCCATCTCGCGGCTTTGTTTCTTGGTCATAAACTCATCCGGGTTAAAATCTTTTACCTGCGCAGCAATCTGTACCGGCAGTTCGCTGGCGTCAAAGCGGGTAATGTGGTCAATGCCGCATTTTCCCTCTACCAGATTATTCCAATATGTGTCAACGCCGATTCCGATCGGGGTTACGGCGCCCATTCCTGTGATTACTAATTTTTCCTGCATATCTTTTGATTCTCCTTTATTGATTTTCAATCTGGGCTGCCAGGTCTTCTAAATATTCCCAGCGTTCCATTTTTTCAAGCAAAGCCATTTCGGCATTTTCTTTTTCTTCATTTAATTCTGTCAGACGACTGTAATTGCTGGCAGATTCTTCCATTTCTTTCTCCAAAGAGGCAATTTTTTCTTCCAGTTTTTGTATGTCCTCTTCGATTGTTTCATAGTCGCGCTGTTCTTTGTAAGAAAATTTCAATTTCTTTGGCGCATTTTTCTTCCATGTATCTTTGGAAGCAGAATCCGGATTGCGGCTGCTTTCTTTTTTATCGGAAATGGTGCTCATCTCCGACAGTTTGTCGCCGGATTTTTTCAGATAATCGGTGTATCCGCCTTCGTACTGAGTGATCGTTCCATTTTCCTCAAAGGCAAAGATGCGGCGGACGACACGATCCAGAAAATAGCGGTCATGCGATACCGTCACGACGATGCCGGCAAAGTGATCGAGGTAGTCTTCAAGGATCGTCAGCGTTTCGATGTCAAGATCGTTGGTCGGCTCATCCAAAAAGAGGACGTTTGGCGCTTCCATAAGGATACGAAGCAGATACAGACGGCGTTTTTCGCCGCCCGAAAGTTTCTCGATCAATGCGTAATGCATATTGGAAGGAAACAAAAACCGCTCTAACATCTGCGAAGCACTGATGGTGCCCGTAGGGGTGTGAATGACTTCGGCTCCTTCGCGGACATATTCGATCAGTTTCAGAGACGGGTCTAAATATTCGTTTTCCTGTGAAAAGTAACCGATCTTTACGGTCTGTCCAATGGTGATCGTACCGGAATCCGGCGCTTCGATCCCATTGATCAGTTTCATCAGCGTGGATTTTCCGCAACCGTTTGGCCCAATGATTCCGATGCGGTCATTTTTCAGAAAAATATAGGAAAAATCCCGGATGAGTGTGTGGTCATCATAGGATTTGCAAATCCCATTCAATTCAATCGTGGTTCGTCCAAGGCGGGAGGCGACCGAGGTCATCTGAACATTTTCCTCGATTTTCGGCGGTGTTACGTCGCGGAGAGCCTCGTAGCGGGCGATATGTGCTTTCTGTTTGGTAGAACGTGCACGTGCACCCCGCATCATCCATTGAATCTCGGTTTTCAATAAACTCTGACGTTTGCGTTCGGTCGCTGCCTCCATCTCTTTGCGCTCGGATTTCAGAGCGAGATATCCGAGGTAGCTGTCGGCGTAACTGTAAAGTTTTCCCTGCTCCAATTCGACGATCCGCGTCACGACACTATCTAAAAAATAGCGGTCATGTGTGATCATCACGAGAGCACCACGGTAGTTCTTTAACTTGTTTTCAAGCCATTCGGCCATCGCACTGTCTAAGTGGTTGGTCGGCTCGTCAAGAATCAGAATGTCCGCGTCAGTCAGAAGAGTGCGGACAAGAGCCACACGTTTTCGCTGTCCTCCGGACAATTGGTGAATGGGTTTTGTAAATTCGGTGATGCCAAGTCTTGTCAACATATTTTTGGCATCTGGTTCCCGTTCCCAGATGCCATTGTCAGTAAGACCGGCTAAGGCAGCACTCAAAACCGTATCGGTATCCGCAAATTCGGGCGGCTGCGGAAGATAGGACAGCGTCAGCTGATTTCCGCGGATCACGGTTCCCTCATCCGGAACGAGCATTCCGGCGATGATTTTTAAAAGGGTCGATTTCCCGGTTCCGTTGATACCGATCAGCCCCACCTTTTCCCCCTCATTCAAGTGGAATGAGAGGCCGGAAAAAAGGCGGCGGTCATGATAACTGTGAGTGATGCCTTCGGCGGTTAATAAATTCATAAATAAACTCCTGAATGGTTATTTTATAAGAAGATGTATTTGCAGATGAAGAGTACCGCAAGTACATACATCAATGGAGTGATCTTTTTCGCTTTTCCGCAAAGAAGATTGATGACTACATAGGAGACAACGCCCATTGCGATACCTTCTGCGATGCTGTACATCAAAGGCATAGCGAGCATACAAAGGTAAGCTGGGATAGCTTCTGTGAGGTCAGAGAAGTCAACTTTGATTACGGAAGATACCATCAAAAATCCGACAAAGATCAAAGCAGGAGCCGTGGCAAAACCAGGGATCGCTGTGAAGATCGGTGCGAAGAAGATGGAGATCAGGAACAAAAGTCCGGTTACTACGGATGACAATCCGGTACGTCCGCCTGCGGCTACGCCGGCAGAAGATTCTACATACGTTGTTGTCGTAGAAGTACCGATGATCGCACCGGCAGAAGTAGCGATCGCATCTGCCAAAAGTGCCTGTTTGATACGAGGAAGTTTTCCTTCGCTGTCAAGCATATCTGCTTTTGTAGCAACACCGACCAAAGTTCCTAAAGTATCGAAAATATCGACAAAAAGGAAAGATAACAATACGACGATGAAGTTGATTATACTAACGCCGGAAAGGTCTGCGCGGAAGCACTGGCCAAATGTTTTTCCGAGATCTGTCAGATCAACAAAAGCAAGGTTTGGGAAGAGGGAGTAAAATCCGCCTTCGACATCTACCTGGTAAACACCGGTAGCTTCCATGATCATACCGAGAATCCAGGTGGAGATGATACCGATCAGGATCGCACCTTTAAATCCCTTGATGTAAAGTACGATGGTAATAAACAATCCAACGATCGCAAGTACGGCACAAATTCCTTTGGTGTGGAATTCACCTGCAAAATCTACATAAGTAGTAAGAGTGGAATCACTATTTACAACAAGGTGTGCGCCCTGCAGTCCAACGAAAGCGATGAAAAGTCCGATTCCGGCACTTACACCGTGTTTCAATGTAAGAGGGATTGCGTTGAAGATTGCTTCACGTACGTTCGTAAGGGAAAGTACGATAAATACGATACCTTCGGCGAATACAGCGAGCAGAGCTACCTGCCAGGAGTATCCCATGGAACCACATACGGTATAAGCAAAGTAAGCATTGAGTCCCATACCGGAAGCAAGAGCAAATGGATAATTTGCCAAAAATGCCATGGCAAGGGTACCGATAAAGGCAGCAAGCGCCGTAGCGATCAAGGCAGCATTGGTGTCCATACCGGCTGCGGTAAGCATGCTTGGGTTGACGGCAAGAATATAAGCCATTGTCATAAAGGTTGTCAGACCGGCGATGACTTCTGTTTTTACCGTGGTGTCATTTTCTTTGAGTTTGAACAGTTTTTCTAACATAATGTCCTCCTTCTTTAATTGTGTATTTTTTATTGATAAGTCTTATGACTTATTTTCCTTCATACGTGATCACAGAAGCGACGTCGTAGGCTGCCAGTTTGTCGCGGCCGTGAAGTCCGGCGAGTTCCAGAAGAAATACAATTTTTTCCACGCTTCCGCCAAGCTCTTCTACCAGTTTGGCGCAGGCTTCCACCGTACCGCCGGTAGCGATCAGGTCATCTACGATAATGACTTTCTGTCCTTTGGCAATGGAATCTTTGTGAAGTTCGATCTCGGCAGTGCCATATTCCAGTTCATAGCTTGCGCAGACGGTTTCGCACGGCAGTTTGCCTTTTTTGCGGCATGGAACAAAGCCTTTTCCGAGGGCATAGGCGATGGCGGAACCAAAGATAAATCCACGCGCATCCAATCCGACTACGAGATCAAAGTCCAGATCTTTTACTTTTTCGATCATGGCATCAATTGCCAGATGAAAGCCGTCCGGATCCTGGATCACTGTCGTGATATCGCGGAAAATGATTCCTTTCTCCGGAAAATCCGGGATACTTCTTACGTACTCTTCCAATTTTTTCATGGTGTTTCGTCTCCTTAATTTAGAATCTCTGATTTATTCTTCTTCGATCGGCCGGCTGATGCCCCAGAAAAACAGGGCGACGGTTCCGGGACCGGTGTGGCTTCCAATGGTCGTTCCGATCGGATAGATTTCAACTTTTCCTTTTAATGCCGGAAAACGTTCCTCGACAAGGGCTGCCACAGCAAGAGCGTCCTCTTTGCAGGCGGAGTGTGAGATATAACACTTCCCGGTGTACGAAGTGCCGGCGATGGCATACTGTTCCATCTGCTCGACGATCGCACGGATCACTTTTTTCTTGGTACGTATTTTAAAACGCGGGATCAGTCGTCCCAAATAGTCCATATTGAGAAGAGGACAAATATTTAAAAGCCCGCCGACAAATCCGGCTGTCTTTGACACACGTCCCCCTTTGATATAGAAAGTAAGATCGGTCGAAAAGAACCAGTGGTGTACGTGAAGACGGTTGTCCAGACACCATTGATACACTTCATCGATGCCTCTTCCCTCATCGCGCAGATCTGCCAGTTTGTCCATCAAAAGACCATAACCGGAAGATGCGGCGAGAGAATCTACGATCAATATTTTCCGTTCCGGATATTTTTCACTCAAAATATCTCTTGCCAGGCATGCAGAATTTAACACGCCGGAAATACCGGACGATAATGTGACATGCAAAATATCCTTTCCCTGCTGCAAAAATGGTTCAAAATAAGCTTCAAATTCATTCGCATTGATCTGCGATGTTTTGGTGTCAGCTCCATTTGCCATTGCCTCATAAAATTTGTCAAAAGGAATGGATTTCCCCAGATCATCGGGATATGGTTTTCCATCCAGTTCAAAATGAAAACAGATATAGGAAATATTCCGTTTTGTAAAATGTTCCTCACTCAGATCCGCTGTAGAGCAACAGCTGAGTATATAATCCGCCATAGTGTTTTCCTCCTCATTCGATATATTTTATTGTAACATTTGTCAGGCGATATTTCAACTATTAGCGGGAAAAATAACATTAACTTTTGACACGCAGAAAAAAACAGTCTATAATGGCTTTAATATGCAGTTTGAAGAGATCGAAAGGAGAGCGGAAATGAAGATTTTAATTGTAGTGGATATGCAGAAAGATTTTGTCGATGGATCGCTCGGAACGCCTGAAGCACAGGCGATTGTGTCAGCGGTGATAAAAAAAGCCGCGAACTATGAGGGAGAAGTGATCTTTACGAAAGATACACACGGAAAGGACTATCTTTCGACGCGCGAAGGAAAATATCTGCCGGTGGAACATTGCATCAAAGGGACGCCGGGCTGGGAACTCCTTCCGGAACTGGGAAAAATATGCAGCGACAAGCAATGCACTGTCTATGAAAAGGAGACATTTGGTTCGGTAAAATTGATGGAGGATCTGCTGCAGAGCCAGACCGCCGGCGAGATCGAAGAGATTGAACTGATCGGTCTTTGCACAGACATCTGTGTGGTCTCCAATGCCCTTTTGCTGAAGGCGGCGATGCCGGAAACGGATATCAAAGTGGATGCTTCCTGCTGTGCCGGCGTGACGAAGGAGTCGCATGAGGCGGCGTTGTGCACGATGAAGTCGTGCCAGATACAGATTTTGGAAAATTAAAGAAGAAAAGAGGTAGAATCATGCGGCAGTACGATCAACGAAATTTGTCCATGGTAATGGATTTTTATGAAATGACAATGAGCAATGGTTATTTTAATACGGAGAATGCGGATACCCGTGTGGCATTTGATGTATTTTACCGCAAAAACCCGGACAATGGTGGTTTTGCGATATTTGCGGGCCTGGAACAGATCATTGAGTACATCAATGACCTGCATTTTTCGCGGGAAGATATCAGTTATCTGCGGGAACAGGGAGTGTTTGGAGAAGAATTTTTGGAATATCTTGCTAATTTCCGCTTTCAGGGAGATATTTATGCTTTCCGCGAGGGAACGATCATGTATCCCGGCGAGCCGGTTATTACGGTAGTTGCGCCACTCATCGATGCCCAATTGGTGGAGACGGCGATCCTGCTGCAGGTGAACCACCAGTCGTTGATCGCGACAAAGGCACGCCGTATCGTGAAGGCGGCAAGAGGCCGTGCGGTCAGTGATTTCGGCGCAAGACGTGCCCACAATATGGATGCGGCGGTATATGGAGCGAGAGCCTGCTGCATCGGTGGAGCGGTCGGAACGGCGACGGTTCTCGCCGGCAAAATGTTTGATATTCCGATCAGCGGAACGATGGCGCACAGCTGGGTTATGTTTTACAACGATGAGTTTGAGGCGTTTAAAAAGTATGCGGAAAATTATCCGGATGGAACGGTTCTTTTGGTGGATACGTATGATGTGCTCGAAAGCGGTATTCCGAATGCAATCCGTGTCGCAAAAGAAGTGCTGGAACCGATGGGAAAACGGCTTTTGGGAATCCGTCTTGACAGCGGAGACCTTGCCTATCTTTCGAAAAAGGCTCGTAAAATGTTAGACGACGCGGGATTGACAGACTGCAAGATCGTGGTGTCAAACAGTCTTGATGAATTTACGATCAATTCCCTTTTGGAACAGGGTGCATGCATTGACAGTTTCGGTGTCGGTGAGCGCATGATCACATCCAAGTCGGAACCTGTATTCGGAGCAGTTTATAAAATGGCGGCAGTGGAAGAAAATGGAAAATTTGTGCCGCGTATCAAGGTGTCGGAAAACATTGAAAAAATCACAAATCCGGGCTTGAAAAAGGTTCTTCGTGTCTACGATGAAAATGGACATGCGGTGGCAGATATGCTTGCACTCCGGGAAGAAGAGATTGATTTTTCAAAACCGGTTTCTTATATCGATGAGAAAAAGCCGTGGAAGAAGCGCCGCTTTGAAAACTGTACGGCGAAAGAACTTCAGGTTCCGGTTTATCTCGATGGAAAACTGGTTTACCAAAATGAATCGATCCCGGATATCGCAAACTATGTCAAAGCACAGCTCGATCACGAAATCTGGAGTGAGGAGCAGCGTTTTGAAAATCCGCACACGCATTATATTGATATGTCGAAAAAACTGTACGACACCAAGATGGAATTACTGAATCAGGCGAGAGGAGAAAATTAAAATATAAAACATATATAAAGTTTTTTGAAAAAAAGTCGAAATAGATGTTGTATAGATAACTTTTATGACAGCAAAGGAGAATGACAGGATGAAGAAGAAAGTTAGTCAACATCGAATATTAAGCGGTCTTATTACCATGCTTTTGGTATTTGGGCTTGTATTTGGATCTTTGGGGATGACGAGCCAAGCCAATAATGTAACATATAAAAAAGGGGCGTCGCTGAACGATTTGGTTTCCGTTATGCAAAATTATTGCTTTATTGCGTTTGATACGATTGACATGACGGGACACCAGCATGGAAATGTTCTTGCGGATAAAATGACTGGAAATGGTTGTGAATATACGACTCGTGTTCGCTATGGCTTTACTAATGACAATTACATTCGAAAATTTGTGAATCTTAGTTCGGGTGATATCAAGATTGGTTATGCGGGTAATAACGATAGTTTGTACGTGGGAGAAGAATATAGCATTACAAAAAATGGGAAAAAATATTATGTTGATGGACATAAAGTAGTGGATTCGCCCAATGTATATGCGGATACGGCAAATGAAAAGTATATCAATCTGGAGGAACTTCAGGACAGTTTTGCCACATACAATGCACAGCTCGCCTCGCAAAAAACAGATAAAAATGCGTCGTTATCAGGCTCGAATATTGCGGTAGACATATCCACAGGCGCGGCGTATCTTAATCTTAATGCATCAGGAGTGAATTCCTTACAAAATGATATGAGAGTATATTTTCCAAAAAATTCGTCCTCTATTCTGATAGTAAATGTTGATCTGGCAGGAGGAGTATGGAATCGAGATGTATTTAAGGTATTTGACGGGGAAAACCTGTTAACCCAATATGAAAAAGATGTCGTAAATAATGTAAATCGTGTGTATTATAATTTTTATGATTCTTCACGATCAGATGGCCAGTACACAGGAACACTGACAATGAAGGGAAGTGGTCCTGGTACGGTGATTGCGCCAAACGCAAGTGTTACGCTGGAGTCAACCCAATGTGGGGTATACATCACAAAAAATTTGAAGGCACGTATGGAATGTCATTGGTCAAAATCTGTTAATCCGGTGGCACCGCAAGGTGTTACAGCGCCAACTGCGACACCAAAG
>DJEU01000008.1:0-3665 GCA_002431395.1 Lachnoclostridium sp. UBA5890 | reverse complement strand
CAGCGTCAACTGCGACGCCAAAGGAAACATCGGCACCCGTTGTGACCCCAAAAGTAACAGAAGCACCAACTGCGACACCCCAAATAATAGAGGGAAAAAGTGAAAAAGCAGCGGAAAATTCCAAAGGAACGCTTATTGTAACGGTAAAAGATGAAAAAAATGGAAAACGGGTTCCGGACGCAAAAGTGGTGATTACGGATAGCAAGGGAATTACATCTTCCTATACTACAGACAATAATGGTAAGGTTACGGTTGAAGAGATTGCCACTGGTACTGCAAAAGTTGTTGTAACAGAAGTACCGGAAGGATATACCGTTACAATCGACAGAGAGTTCTCTACTGATGTAGAAGAAAATAAAGTAACAGAAATCAGCACTGCTTCGGGACAATCGGAGGAAGGAAAGTCGGAGAAGAGTACGGAGGATGAGGAGACGTCCGGTGAGAGTTCTAACAGTGACAGAGAAACAAGTGATTCTTCCGATGCAAGGGAGACAGAAACCCGTGACACTAAGAAGACACAAGAACCTAAGACCGGAGATTGGTATGATGAACATATAACGATTGGTCTTATGTTGATTTCTATTATTGGTTTTTGGGGCTTCTACTATCTTAATCGGAGAAAAGACAAATGATAGGAAAGAAATTATTTTATAAAAGTGGTATGGGCATCTGCATTTTAGCAGGGGTCGGTGCCCTTTTATATTATGGAATACATCGTTATGATGAACAGAGAGTAAACAAAAGGATGGAACAGCTTCGTCAGGAGGTTTATATATATACGGAGAAAAATAATGAGAAAAGCTTAAAAAAAGGAAAAGCAAGCCTTACAATAGATTTTTCAAAGTTGAAAAAAGTTAATAGCGATATTCAAGCGTGGATAAAAATGACAGGTGTGGATATTGATTATCCGGTTGCAACTTCGTCGCAAAATGATTATTATCTTCATCGTGATATTGATAAGAAAAAGAACGCGCATGGTACTCTGTATTTTGCGGCGCAAAGTGATTTTGCGTCAAATGCATTGATATATGGGCACAATATGAAGGATGGAAGTATGTTTGGAGAATTACAGAAATTTGGACAGAAAGAATTTGCCCAAAAGTACCCCTTGGTATATTTATATACCAAAGAAAGTACTTTTTTATATCATATCATAGGAAGTTTTGTGACAGATGTATCCGATGATTCGGAAAATGCATTTCATTGTAGTAATTACTTAAAAATTAACACACCGGAAAAACTTAAAAAATTTTTACAGCAATACGAAATGTGTAAAAAATACGATCTTTTAGAAAAAGTTTCCTTAAAAGATCATCTGTTAATGTTGTCAACGTGTGAATATTCATCAGCAGGGGGGCGTTTCATCGTGTTGTGTAAACGCGTCAAAGAGGAGAAAAACTAAACTTCCTGCCAGCTCAAACGATACGGAATGCCGTTTCGAAGTGGCATTTCCAATTTGACTCCATCGTAATATACATCAAGGAGCAGATTTTTTTCCTTTGGCGCATGGACGGCGATGCTTGTCAGATAGCCATCTTTCCAGGCGAGGTCCCAAGTGGTTTCGTGCACACCGCGAAGCCCTTGAACCTCGCCGTTTTTCCATGCTTTCGGAAGCGCAGGAAGTACGATCGTGCGCTCTTCGTTTGATTGGAGAAGCATCTCTGCCATCGCAGCCGCAGCCCCAAAGTTTCCGTCAATCTGAAATGGCGGATGATTGTCAAACAGATTAGGCAGTGTGGATTTCTTTAACAGTGCCAGTAAATTTTTGTAGCAGAGTTCTTCTTCCCAGAGTCTCGCATACATATTGAGAATCCAGGCACGGCTCCATCCGGTATGTCCGCCGCCGCTTTCCAATCGGCGCTGCAATGTGACCCGCGCGGCTTTGCAAAGTTCCGGTTCACCATCCGGTGTAATCTGATATGCCGGATGAAGCGCCCACAGATGGGAGATATGGCGGTGCCCCGGCTCGGCTTCTTCATAATCTTCCTGCCATTCCATGATCTGTCCGTGTTTTCCAATCTGGATTTCCGGCAGTTTTTGTTCGCATTCGCGGGCAGCAGCCAAAAAGGCAGCGTCCTTTTCACCAAGAACTTCTGCAGCTTTTCGAAAATCTGCAAATAATTCATGAAGAATCTCGTTGTCCATGGTGACACCGTAAGAAAGACTTCCCTTTGTGCCATCTTTCATAATATATGTATTTTCCGGAGAGACGGACGGACAGGTAACAAGCTTTCCGTCTTTTTCCACTAAAAAGTCCATAAAGAACTGTACCGATTCTTTCAAAAGCGGATACATCTTTTCCAAGAATTTCCTGTCGTCAGTATAGGTATAATGTCGCCAAATGTGCGTGCAAAGCCAGGCACCGCCCATTACCCAGAATGTCGCCGGAATGTAGATGTCCTGCGGTGCCGTATCTCCCCAGAGATCGGTATTGTGGTGTGCGACAAATCCACGGCAGCCATACATTTCCCTTGCGGTCTGCTGGCCGTTTGGCAGCATTCGCAGCATATGCTCAAAGAGAGGAAGTTCGCAGTCAGCGAGATTGCAAAGCACAGCCGGCCAGTAATTCATTTCTGTGTTAATATTGATCGTATATTTGCTTCCCCATGGCGCACTCATATCGCGGTTCCAGATTCCCTGCAGATTGGCCGGAAGACTGTCGCCCCGGCTTGAACTGATGAGAAGATATCTGCTAAAATCCATGTAAGTTGTCAAAAGGCCGTTGTCCGGATGCTCCTCATCCAAGCGGGAAAGGCGCTCATCGGTGGACAGCAGATCTAATGTTTTGTCATATTCCAAAGAAAGGTGCATGCGGTTATAGTAAGAAGTATACTCCTCAATATGTTCCGAACGCAGTTCGTCAAAAGAGAGCCGGGAAGCAGCGTTAAGCACATCGCGAACCTCTTTTTCCGGGTCTGCGTGGCGGAAGGTCGTCGCGGCAGTAAGAAAGACAGTGACGTACGAGGCATTCCGCGTCACCAAATGTTCTCCGATTCCCTGCAGTTCCGAACCATCTGTGACAAATTTCATGCCGCAGCAAAAACGTTCTTCGCCGCCGCCGAGCCGTCCGGCTATCAAAAGGGTATCGTTTGTATGGGTAGTTGTTTCGTAAAAACATTCGCGCTGCAGGGAGGCGGCGAGATCCAGTTCGCCTGCTGTCGAACAGCGAAAATGCGCGACAATACAATTTTTTGGTGCGCTCGCAAAGGTTTCACAGGTGTACAGGGCACCGGTTTTTTTCGACAAAATCCGACTTGTGTGAATGGCCTCGGAAAGATCCAGTTTCCGCTCAAAATCAACCCCCTCTTTTAATTTTCCGCAGTAATCAAAGTAGACATCTCCCAATGTCTGATACGTGTGCTGGCTCTGCGGGGTACCGGCGAGAGCGTACTTGCACAGTTCTTCCGCTTTTTCAATCTTTCCGTCAAAGATATAGCGGCGGATGGTGTCCAGATTGGCAAGGGCATCCGGGTTATTGCGGTTTCGTTTCTGCCCAAACCAGACGGAATCTTCATTTAACTGAAAATGTTCACTGGTTCCTTCGCCAAAGATCATCGCACCGAGTTTTCCGTTTCCGATCGGGAGAGCCCGGTTCCAGTCGTCGTGGGAAGGCGTTGTATAAAATAATGCGCTCATAGAAATAATCCTCCTAGTATAATAATGGT
>DJEU01000051.1:11351-50771 GCA_002431395.1 Lachnoclostridium sp. UBA5890 | reverse complement strand
CGAAAGTTTTTTTACGCTAACATGGCTGCATCTGACATTTTTCAGATACAGCCATTGGGAGATTTCTTTTTCTCTTAGTAATTGTAATTGATCAGCTGTGCATCGTTTGAAACTGTCTTCTTGCCAACTTTGATCTTAGCAACTACTTTAATGTAATATGTAGTATATTTGTTCAATTTCTTTTTACCATATTTTGTAAGCGTTACACTCTTCGCCTTTTTGCTGAGAGATTTCACTTTTTTGTATTTTCCGTCTCTGCTTGTAGACATCAATACATTGTAGCCCTTTGTACCGGAAACTTTTGCCCATTTCAATTTAATCTTTGCATTGCTGGATCGGAGAGAATAATGTTTCTTTCCGGTTACATTGCTGAGCCAGAAGTAACGATATCCGGACCATCCGCTGTACATCTTTGTCACACCGTTTGTTGCATAAAGACGAACACGGTATTTGTACGGTGTGTTTTTACGGAATTTTGTAGAAGCAGAGTACGTTGAAGAACAGGAAATTGTCTTAATCAGCTTTCCTTTCAGATTACGAACTTCTACTTCATATCCATTTGCTGTTCTATTTGGATCTGCTGCCTGGAATGTAATCGTACCAGCAGAAGCACTTCCTGTGTAAACGCCAAAATTGGATGTAGATGGTGTAGCAGGTGCTGTCAATACAGATCCTGTGTTGCCGGTAGGAAGGGAAGTTCCTGCTGTCTGTGTGTAAGTTACTGTAGTATAACTATCCGAAGCTTTAAACCCGCTGGATGAAGTACGGCATGCTACAACGTTAAATCCGTACCAGGTTGCCGGTGCGAGATTTCCAACTGTTGCAGAAGTTGTTGTTACACTTAAGTTCGGTACGATATTGTCATAACGGCTGGTAATATCATAGGAAGTTGCACCTGTTGCCGGTGTCCAGCTGAAACTGATCGCATTTTCTGTTACAGCAGTTACCGTCGTCTGCACTTGACTTGCATCCGGAGCAGTAACCACTTCAAACGGTGCAGATTCCGGACCTTTATTTCCATTCTTATCAATGGCATATACTTTAACATAGTATGTTCTACCTGCAGACAGCTTATAATAGCTTTCCTTGATATCATATGCTCGTTCTGGTTCACTCCATGCCATACCATCGCTAATGGAAGTATAATAATCCGATGCGCCAATCACCGTATCCCAAGTAAATTCAACAGAACTATCCGTTGCCCTTATCTGTCTCAGATTTGTCGGTGTGCTCAATGCTGCTTCTGACGTTGTCGGTACAAATGCTACCGCAGCCATCAGAAAAATAAAAGTTACAATTGCCTTTACATAGTTTTTCATTAAACTATACTCCTTTCTCTTTTTGATCGCCCTCTTTTAGTACGATACGATTTAAGTCTATTTTACTTCCTTTTGCCATACTTTGTCAACTGAATCTTGTTTCGAAAATCAAACTTTACCTCTCTTTTACAGAGATTTTTCAATCCAGCTGCCAAGGACATCAGAAAGGACGGTACGCTGTCCACAGAGTCCGTGATTGGTCTGCAGTCCTTTGTAACAATATTTTCCATTTCCCGGCTGATCTGTCAAACGCTTATAAAGTGGCCGGATCATAATATCCGGAGGTGCCACCGTATCTTTTTCCGCTGCCACAAAAAGCACATTCTGGTCTTTCAAATGATCGTAAGTATTGATGACAGCATATTCTTCACTCTGGTAATGCGCATTTTCGTAGACTTCGCTCGCCGAAGTCATTTTGAGGCACTGACCCTCACCCTCGATCATGATAAACAGTTCCTTTTCGAGTCCATTTTGAAAAGCCGCACGCAGATCGTATGGTGCAATCGCGGCAACTCCGCGGATAAATCCGAGTTTACCGGCGGCATTTAATACCGTCATGCCTCCCATACTGTGTCCGACGAGGAAGATCGCATCCGGGTCGATATTATACTGATCTGTTGTCGCCGGGTTGTGCGCCCATTTGGTGATAGCGACGGCGTCGTCCACCAGATTGGAAAAAAGGTAATTTCCCTCACTTCCCCAGGCACCGCGGTGATTTACATGGATCACCACACCGCCCATCCGCATCAGGGCGTATTCCAGATCATTGTTGGTCGTATATCCAGGAAATCCGTGGAACATCACGACTACCGGGTGTGGTCCTTCGTACTGCGCGCCGGGTTTCAAAAGGTAGCCATACAGATGGCATCCTCCGCTGATGATATTGAGGGGAAGAGCATCCGGCATCTCTTCAGCAGTTTCATAATCAAAGTCTGTGTAAGCATTGTTTTTATTGAATCTCATAGGCATCTCCTTTATAATCAATGTTTATTAACGTCAGTCCTTCCGGTGGCGCCGTAGGACCCGCAAGCGCCCGGTCTGCCTTGGTTATCGCCTCTTCGACCGTTGAAATTTTTCGTCTGCCAAGTCCCACTTCCACGAGTGTCCCCGCGATGATCCGCACCATGTTATACAAAAATCCGCTTCCTGTCACGCGGATACAGATCTGATGTCCTGTTTTTTCCACCTCGCACCCGTAAATCGTCCGCACCGTCGTCTGCACCTGACTCTTTGCCGAGCAAAATCCGGCAAAATCGTGTTCTCCGATAAAAAGCTGTGCCGCTTTCTGCATTTTTTCCACATCTAACGGAAGATAGACAAAATACGAATACAGCCGCTCTGTCGGAAGCTGAATCGGCACATTGCTGATATGATATTCATACGTCTTTTCGCTGACCGCATAGCGCGGATGAAATGTCTCCTTTACCGACTCGGATCTCATCACACGGATGTCTTCGGGCAGCCGCTGATTGACAGCGATCGCGATCTTTTCTGCCGGGATTCTGGTATCTGTGTCAAATACTGCCACATTTCCCTGCGCATGCACACCGGCATCCGTCCGGCTCGCCCCGATCAGTTCTACCGGCTCACGCAAAAGTTCCCGGAGGGCATCTTGCAATACTTCTTCCACAGAAACAGCATTGTTCTGGATCTGCCATCCGTGATAATTTGTCCCATCGTATGCTACCACTAATCGAACGCGCATCATTCCACTCCTTTTACAAAAAATGTCTCACAATCAATAGTATAATGATATATAGTACCACGATTCCCATAGCAAGGCCGTCTTCCTTCCGGTATTTCGGCGGTTTCATCTTCGTACGCCCCTCACCGCCGCGGTAACACCTTGCCTCCATCGCAAGCGCCAGGTCATACGCACGCTTCGTCGCAGAAACGAGAAGCGGTACCAGGATCGAAACCATGCCTTTCAGCCGTTCAATCAATTTTCCCTCTTCAAAATCCGCACCTCTTGCACTCTGCGCACGGATAATACGGTTGGCTTCTTCCAGAAGAATCGGGATAAAGCGCAGCGCAAGCGACATCATCATTGCGATGTCATGCACCGGTACTTTAATCTTTTCTAAGGGTTTCAAAAGCGCCTCGATAGCATCCGTCAGCTTATTTGGTGTCGTTGTATACGTTAGCAGTGACGAACCGATGACAAGATAGGTCAGCCGGAGTGCCATAAAAGCTCCCCGCTTGATGCCTCCACTAGTGATTGAGATAAATTTCCACTGAAACAGCACATCGCCTGCCTGTGTAAAAAACACATGGAAACATGCCGTAAATAAAAGCAAAAACAAGATTGGTTTTAACCCTTTCGTAATATAGCCAAGCGGCACCTGGCTGAACGCAATGACTACACCAAGAAATACCGTTACTACCACATATCCGGCAAAATTCTGAAACAAAAATAAGGAAATCAGATACAAGATCACCGCAATGATCTTCATGCGGGGATCCAGTCTGTGAATCTTTGATTCTACCGGATAATATTGTCCTATCGTAATATCTCGTAACATTTATCTCTCCCCTTTTTGGTAAGTCAGAATAGCATCTGCTGCCTGTTTTACATTGATGGCATTGTGGGGAAGGCGGATTCCTTTTTCTGCCAGCCCCTCTACCACATACGTCACCTGCGGAGCAAGAATACCTATTTTTTCCAGTTCCTTGTAGTGAGAAAATACTTCCTCCGGCGTTCCATCGTACGCGATACAGCCGCTGTCCATAACGATCAGACGCTCGGCGTATTTTCCCATGTCTTCCATGCTGTGCGAAACCACAATCACCGTGATCTTTCGCTCCCTGTGCAATTTCTCGATCAGGTCCAGAATATCATCTTTTCCCTGCGGATCCAATCCAGCGGTCGGTTCATCCAATATAAGGATTTCCGGCTGCATCGCAAGCACTCCGGCGATCGCCACACGCCTTTTTTGTCCCCCTGACAATTCAAAGGGAGAGACGTCTAACAGATCTTCGTCGATCCCCACCTGCTTCAATGCCTCATACGAGCGCAAATCCATTTCCAAATTATCCAATCCAAGATTTTTCGGGCCAAATTTTACATCTTCCAGCACTGTCGTCTCAAAAAGCTGCTGCTCCGGATATTGGAACACGATCCCAACTTTCGAACGCAGTTTTTTCTTCGAAAATCCTTTTTCATTGATGTCTTCACCATTATAATACACACCGCCGTCTGTCGGTTTCAATAGTCCATTCAGATGCTGGATCAACGTCGATTTTCCGGAACCCGTGTGTCCGATCAGTCCGATAAATTCTCCCTCGTTGATCTGCAGATTGATGTCATAGAGGGCTACTTTTTCAAATGCGGTTCCTTTTCCATATACATGTTCCACATGATTTAACAATAAAGCCATTTTCGTCCTCCCTCGTCAGGCGAGTTTTTCAGCCAGACAATTTACAAACTCATCTACTGTGATCAGATCCGTCGGAATATCCATCCCCTGCCGTCTCAGTTCCAATGCCAGTTCTGTAACCTGTGGCACAGCAAGATGATATTCCTGCAGTTTCTCTGCCTCCGCAAATACCTGCTTGGGCGTGCCCTGCATCGCGACCTTCCCGTGATTCATAACGAGTACACGGTCTGCCTCGGTCACTTCATCCATATAATGTGTTACCCATAAAATGGTAATTTCTTCCTTTTTATTGATCTCATGAACCGCTTTCAACACTTCCCGTCTTCCGACCGGATCAAGCATCGCCGTCGATTCATCAAATATAATACATTTTGGCTTCATCGCCAATACCCCGGCAATCGCCACACGTTGTTTTTGTCCACCCGAAAGATTGTTCGGTGATTCTTTCCGATGTTCATACATCCCTACTTTTTTCAGCGAATCGTTGACACGCTCCCAGATTTCAGCTGTCGGCACGCCAAGATTTTCCGGTCCAAATCCCACATCTTCCTCGACGATATTATGCACGATCTGATTGTCCGGATTTTGAAATACCATGCCGGCACGCTGCCGTATTTCCCATACCATTTCCGGTTTTCTCGTATCGATTCCGTCGACTTCGATACAACCCTCTCCCGGCACTAAGATCGCGTTGATCAATTTGGCAAGGGTTGACTTTCCGGAACCATTGTGGCCCAACACCGCGATAAACTCCCCTTTGTTTATCTCAAATGATAAATGGTCGACTGCCAGCTCTACGCCTACCACCTGCTCTTCATCATCCCTGCGTATATATTCATACACTACATCCTGTATTGATATCACAATGGCACCTCCTGCATTATTTTAAAAGAGCGATACGGTAAAAAACCATATCGCTCTCTTTTTACACATAAACGTGTTCTTATACTAATTCAATAACAACTTCCATAGCTGCGTCGCCCTTACGTGGTCCGATCTTGATGATACGTGTGTATCCACCTTTGCGGTCAGCATACTTTGGAGCGATTTCGTCAAATACTTTGCTTGCTACATCAACTGTCTTAGTTCCTTTTCTCTTACCAGCTGTTGTGGTAGGAACTTCTGTGATGCCATAAAGCATTTTGTTCATCTGACGTCTAGCATGGATTCTGGAAGGAGCTTCTTTTTTGATTTCTTTATCTACTTCATCAAAAACAGTAACTTTCTTTCCATCTACTACTTTCTTTACTCTCTTACCATCTTTATCTTTCTGGGCAACTTTAGCCTTGACAGTAACAGTCTCAACGTTATCTTTTTCGCGAATGCCAAGCGCGATCATGTGCTCAGCAATTCTGCGGATTTCTTTAGCTTTTGCTTCTGTGGTAACGATTTTTCCATGATAAAGAAGGTTTGTCACCTGGTTACGAAGCAAAGCTTTTCTCTGGCTGGATGTTCTTCCAAGCTTTCTATAACCTGCCATTTTCATGTCCTCCTTGAATATTTATAAAACAAAGTTCGATTAATCAACATTTTCACGCAATGACAATCCAAGTTCTTTCAACTTAGCAAGCACTTCTTCCAAAGACTTACGTCCCAGGTTACGTACTTTCATCATGTCATCGGCTGTCTTATTGGTGAGTTCCTCCACCGTATTAATTCCTGCTCTCTTCAGACAGTTATAAGAACGAACAGACAATTCCAACTCATCAATGCTGAGTTCAAGAACTTTCACAGAATCGTCTTCCTCTTTCTCCACGATTACTTCTGCCATACGAGCTTTCTCTGACAGATCGATAAAGGTATTCAGATGCTCACTCATAACCTTAGCTGCAAGGCTGACTGCTTCATCCGGATCCAATGTACCATTGGTATATACATCCAATGTCAATTTGTCAAAATCTGTAATCTGACCAACACGAGTATTCTCGATGTTGATATTTACACGCTCAATCGGAGTAAAGATAGAATCAATCGGAATTACGTCGATTGCCATCTCTTCTTTCTTATTTTTGTCAGAACTTACATATCCACGGCCGTTTACTACTGTCATTTCAATGTAAAGTTTGCTGTCTGCTCCACCGTTCAATGTAGCAATGACCTGATCTTTGTTGATGATCTCAAGATCAGAGTCGCATTTGATGTCCGCTGCAGTGATAACACCCTCGCCATTAGCATCAATGTACATGGTTTTTGTCTCATTGAGGTTATCGCTGTGATTCTTAATTGCAAGACTCTTAATGTTCATTACAATCTCAGTAACGTCTTCTTTGACACCAGGGATCGCACTAAACTCATGAACAACGCCATCGATTTTAATGTGACTTACTGCTGTACCTGGCAGCGATGAGAGCATAATTCGTCTCAAAGAATTACCCAAAGTTGTACCGTATCCTCGTTCAAGTGGTTCTACTACAAAACGTCCATATTTCTTATCTTCAGAAATTTCCGCAATTTCAATTCTCGGTCTTTCAAATTCAAACACTCTAGGACCCTCCTTTTGGGTTTACTTAATTACTTGGAGTACAACTCGACGATAAGCACTTCATTGACAGGTACATCAATCTCAGCTCTTGTAGGAACCTGTGTAACTGTTCCTTTGAGATTTTCATGGTCAGCCTCTAACCAAGCTGGAACCATACGAGATCCTGTAACTTCAAGAATGTCTTTGTATCTCTGTGCTCCCTTAAATTTTTCTTTGATTTCAATAACATCTCCAGCTTTCAACTGATAAGATGGGATATTAACTGGTTTACCATTTACAAGCACATGCTTATGATCTACGATCTGACGTGCTTCTTTTCTTGTTCTACCATAGCCAAGACGGAACATAACATTGTCAAGTCTCAACTCAAGGAGAATCATCAGGTTTTCACCGGTTGTACCATATTTCAACTTCTGTGCCTTTGCGTAGTAGTTACGGAAAGGTTTCTCAAGTACACCATAGATGAATTTCGCTTTCTGTTTCTCTTTCAACTGCATTCCATATTCGCTTAATTTTCTTCCGCTTCTTGCGTTTCTATTTGATTTCTTGTCGATTCCAAGATAAATTGGATCGAGGTCAAGAGATCTACATCTTTTCAGAACAGGCGTCATATCTCTAGCCATTTTAATACCTCCTATACTCTTCTACGTTTTGGTGGTCTACAACCATTGTGAGGAACTGGTGTTACGTCCTGGATACTTGTTACTTCGATTCCGCAAGCCTGAATTGCACGGATCGCAGCTTCTCTACCAGAACCTGGTCCCTTAACCATTACTTCTACTGATTTCAAACCATGAGGCAATGCAGCTTTTGCTGCTGTCTCTGCAGCCATCTGTGCTGCATAAGGTGTGGATTTTCTGGATCCTCTGAATCCAAGTCCACCTGCACTTGCCCAGGAAATTGCATTTCCCTGCATGTCGGTCAGTGTTACGATTGTATTATTAAAAGATGACTGAATATGTGCTTGTCCGCGGTCAATATTCTTTTTAACACGCTTTTTTGTCACTTTTTTTGCAACTTTCTTAGCCATTGACAAAACCTCCTATATTATTTCTTCTTATTTGCTACTGTACGTTTTGGACCTTTACGAGTTCTAGCATTCGTCTTTGTCTTCTGTCCACGAACCGGAAGTCCTTTTCTATGACGGATTCCTCTGTAGCATCCAATTTCCTGTAATCTCTTGATGTTCAAAGCAACTTCTCTACGAAGATCACCCTCAACAACCTGAGTCTTGTCAATAACGTCACGAATTTTAGCGACATCGTCATCGGTCAAATCTTTACAACGAATGTCTGGGTCTACGTTTGCTTCGCTCAGGATTCTTTTTGAGCTTGCAAGACCGATACCATAAACATAGGTAAGACCTATCTCTACACGTTTTTCTCTTGGTAAATCTACACCACTGATACGAGCCATGTGTACTTTACACCTCCATTAAAATTTTAAAAATGTTTGTTTCGTGAATCTTCTGTGATTCACTATAGCCGCTTTAAATCACAACAACTCTGCTGACCAAGAACCCGTTTTTCTTTTTCCAAAGAATCACCGGAGAAACATCGGCAGTGCTTTTCGTTGCGATATCACAGTTCCCGCAATGACGGTGGAATCTACAATTCCTGCGGGGTCCGCTGTAACACAGAAAGCAAGACATTATATAAGCACGAAAAGAACCCGAAGTCGCCTTCAGGTCTCTCAGATATATTTATTAGCCCTGTCTTTGTTTGTGTTTTGGGTTCTCACAGATGACTCTGATACGACCCTTTCTTTTAATAACTTTGCATTTTTCGCAAATTGGTTTTACTGATGATCTTACTTTCACAGTAATAACCTCCTTTCACATGTTTTGACATGTTTGTATCTATAAATTTCCATCTTTTCGGACTTTCTTGGGTTAGGGAAAGTCTTATCAGAGCGCACTTAGCCCTCTTTAGACGAAAATCCATTTCTAACTATAACATAAATCACAAAGGAATGCAAGCACTTTTTTATTTATCTCTCCAAACAATTCTTCCTTTTGTCAGATCATAGGGAGACAATTCCAATGTTACTTTGTCACCAGGCAGAATACGGATGAAGTTCATCCGGAGTTTTCCGCTGATATGTGCCAATACTTTATGTCCGTTTTCAAGTTCTACCTGAAACATTGCATTTGGCAGTTTTTCAACAACAGTTCCTTCAATTTCAATTACGTCTGCTTTTGACATACCATTACTCTCCTTTTTCGTGCCCTTATCAAGACACACTATTTACAATGATAAAATTTCTGGTTCGCCATCCTTACGGATATAGATGGTGTTCTCATAATGCGCCGAATTTTCGCCATCCTGTGTCACTACTGTCCAGTCATCGTCTAAGAACCAGACCGGCCAGTCTCCGGCATTTACCATCGGCTCGATGGCAAGCGTCATTCCGGGTTTCAAGACGGGACCATGCCCAAATCTCGGTTTAAAATTCGGTACTTCCGGCTCCTCATGAAGCCGCCTTCCAATTCCATGTCCCACCAGATCGCGAACGATGGAAAATCCATTTTCCTCCACGAATTTCTGGATTGCTACAGAAATATCATATAAGTGCCCGCCGGCAACCGCATATTTTATTCCTTCAAAAAAGCTTTGCTTCGTCACATTGATCAGTTTTTGATCGTTTTCTGATATCTTGCCGACAGCATGAGTTCTTGCAGCATCCGAATGATATCCTCGGTAGATCACACCTGCGTCCAGGCTAACGATATCTCCTTCCCGAAGAATGACATTTTCTTTCGGAATCCCATGCACCACTTCATCATCAATGGATACACAGATGGAGGCCGGATATCCTTCATAATTTAGGAAAGAAGGAATGCATCCGAACTCACGGATCCATTCTTCTCCTTTTCGGTCAATCTCCAGTGTGGAGATGCCCGGTTCAATGATTTCACCCAATCTGTTGTGAACTTCTGCCAGAACCTTTCCGGCTTCACGCATGAGCCGGATTTCTTCTTCTGACTTGATTGTTATTCTTTCTTTTTTTCTACGCATGTCATTTCACTCTGCTTTGTCTGCGGATCAGCCAAGGATCGCTGTGATATCATCAAATACTTTCTGCAGATCCTGCGTTCCGTCAACCTCTTTCAAGATTCCTTCTTTGGTATAATAATCAATCAAAGGCTGCGTCTGTGTATGATATACTTCCAAACGCTGTTTTACGGTTTCCGGCTTGTCATCCTCACGAAGAATGAGCTCGCCGCCACATGCGTCACAAATTCCTTCTTTTTTGGTTGGATTATATTTAATATGATAGGTTCCTCCACATGCTACGCAGGCACGTCTTCCTGACATACGGTCAATGATGTTCTCATCCGGAACTTCTACATTGATGGCATAATCCATCTTTTCTCCAATTTTTGCCAATGCTTCTGTCAATGCTTCTGCCTGTGGAATCGTACGTGGGAATCCATCGAGTACATATCCTTTTTTTGCATCATCCTGTGCCAGACGGTCTACTACAAGGTCAACGACCAATTCATCCGGTACAAGAAGTCCTTTATCCATATATGTTTTTGCCTTTTGTCCAAGTTCTGTATTCTCTTTGATATTTGCACGGAAGATATCTCCGGTGGAAATGTGTGGAATACCGTATTTTTCGGAAATCATTTTTGCCTGTGTACCTTTTCCGGCACCAGGAGCACCAAGCATAACAATTTTCATAGCCATTCTCCTTTTCATTTCAATGCAAAAAAGGTAAGCGACCATACGAAAATAAATTTTCGCAGGTCGATTGCCTTTTTATACTATCATCAATTTCCCAAGAATCCTTTGTAATTACGAACTAACATCTGGGATTCAAGCTGTTTCAATGTTTCAATAACAACACCAACAATGATGATCAAAGATGTACCGGTAAAGGATACGTTTGCTCCGAACACACCTGAGAAGACGATTGGAAGCACACATACGATAACCATTGCGACAGCACCGATAAAGATAATGCTGTTAAGTACATTGGTAAGATAATCGGTTGTTGGTTTTCCGGGACGAATACCCGGAATAAATCCACCCTGCTTTTTCATGTTGTTTGAAATTTCAAGCGGATTAAATGTTACTGAGGTATAGAAATATGCAAAAAAGATTACCAATGCGATATATACGAGTAATCCTAATGTATATTTGAAATCACCCCATGAACTAACATTACACCAGTCGCTCTGATTGCAGACCTTGAGGAATTTCTGGATCAAGGTTGCTCCTTCTCCGGATGCCGGTTTCACACCTGCAAAACTGGCAATAACAACTGGAAGCTGTAACATGGAACTTGCAAAGATAACCGGGATAACGCCGGCTGTATTCACTTTCAACGGAATGTGGCTGGACTGACCGCCAAACATTTTCCGTCCCTGCATTTTCTTTGCATACTGTACAGGGATTTTTCTCTCGCCGTCCTGAAGCCATACGATAAACGCAAACATGGCAATAATCAGAACAAGAATGATCACTGCTGCAAGAATTCGGTTTGTGACATTGGCTGCGCTCTTGATGAACTGATTGTACAAAGAGATCAGGTCACTAGGAATACGTGCAACGATGTTGATCAACAGGATGATGGAAATACCATTTCCAATTCCTTTTTCTGTGATTTCTTCACCAAGCCACATAAGGAATGCAGCTCCTGCTGTCAAAGCAACAACGGAAATGATCACAGATGTATATCCAGATTCTGTAAAGAATCCCTGGTTACGGAATCCGATAACGATAGCAAGACCTTCGATCAAAGCAAGTACGATAGACAGATATCTTGTGTACTCGTTAATCTTCTTTCTTCCATCTTCTCCATCTTTCTGCAGTTCTTCCAGACGCGGAATTGCGATGGTAAGGAGCTGTACAATGATGGATGCTGTGATGTATGGTGTGATGTTCAATGCAAAAATGGACATTCTTGTAAAGGATCCACCGGTCATAACATCGAGGAAGTTCAAAGCCTGGTTGTTATCAAACAAATTCTGGATGACATTTGTATTTACGCCCGGAAGCGGAATATTACATCCGATCCGGACGATGATAAGCCCCAAAAATACAAACAAAAGTTTGTTTCGGATCTCTTTCGTCTTAAACGCATTTCTTATCGTTTCAAGCATTAGATCACCTCTGCTTTTCCACCAACTGCTTCAATTTTTTCAACAGCACTCTTACTAAATGCGTTTACTTTAACTGTGAGCTTTTTGGTTAATTCTCCATTTCCAAGAATTTTGACTCCGTCTCTAGGATTGTTTACAATCCCTTTATCCATAAGAGTTTCAACTGTTACTTCTGCGCCATCTTCAAATGCATTGAGACGGTCAAGTCCGATAGCAACAATGTCTTTACTATTAATATTTGTAAAACCTCTCTTAGGCAGTCTTCTGTACAGTGGCAGCTGACCACCTTCGAATCCTGGTCTAGGTGCTCCAGAACGTGCTTTCTGTCCTTTATGACCTTTTCCGGCAGTTTTACCATTTCCTGAACCATGTCCACGTCCACGACGGAATTCATCGCTGTGTTTGGAACCTGCTGCAGGTTTTAATTCTGATAAATTCATTTATGGCACCTCCTTATATTAGATTTCTTCTACTTTAACCAAGTGTCTAACTTGCTGAATCATTCCTCTAACTGCATCGTTATCAGGCATCTCAACTGTTTTGTTGAGCTTTCTGAGGCCAAGAGCCTCAACTGTTTTACGATGTTTAGGAATGGCACCAATGGTAGATTTTGTTAATGTGATTTTCAATTTTCCAGCCATGAAAAAGTACCTCCTAACCTAACACTTCTTCTACGGAAAGTCCGCGAAGTTTTGCTACTTCTTCCGGTGTCTTGAGTTCGCTCAAACCAGCGATCGTTGCAAGTACAACGTTCTGTTTGTTACGGGATCCCAAAGACTTTGTACGGATATTTTTGTATCCTGCAAGATCCAATACGGCACGCGCCGGACCACCAGCGATGATTCCTGTACCTTCTGGAGACTTCTTCATAAGAACTTCAGCACTGCCGAATTTTCCGATGAAGTCATGTGGAATACTTCCATTCTCATCGATTGGTACTTCGATGAGTTTCTTCATAGCATCTTCTTTTCCTTTGCGAATTGCTTCCGGAATTTCCATTGCTTTTCCTAAACCTGCTCCAACGTGTCCGTTGCCGTCACCTACTACTACCAATGCGGTAAATCTGAAGTTACGACCACCTTTAACAACCTTGGTAACACGTTTAATTGATACTACATTATCTTCTAATTCAAACTGACTAGCATCAATAATTTCACGTTTCATGAGTTTTCCTCCTTGTTTAGAATTGAAGACCAGCTTCTCTAGCTGCATCTGCTAATGCCTTAACTTTACCCTGATAAATGTAACCGCCACGGTCAAATACGACTTCGTTGATTCCATTATCCAAAGCTTTCTTTGCGATAACTTCACCAAGTTTTGCTGCAGCTTCTACATTATTCGTTTTCTCCAGGCCTTCTTTTACTTCACTCTGAAGAGTAGAGGCAGAAACGATTGTATTGCCGGCAACATCATCAATTACCTGTGCATACATATGATTGTTGCTGCGGAATACTGCCAAACGTGGTCTCTCAGGAGTTCCGGACAAACGGCTACGTAATCTTCTGTGTTTGTTTACGCGAACTTCGCTTCTATTTACTTTACTAACCATTCTATTTTACTCCTTTCTATTTCTTACCAGTCTTACCAACTTTACGTCTGATCACTTCATCAGAGTACTTAATACCTTTGCCTTTATATGGCTCCGGTGCTCTCTTCTCTCTGATCTCAGCGGCATATTGGCCAACTTTTTCTTTATCAATTCCCTTAACGATAATCGTGTTCTGACCATCCACAGTTACTTCCAATCCTTCTGGATCTTCCATTTCTACAGGATGAGAATATCCAAGAGATAATACTAATTTTTTACCCTGCTTTACAGCTCTGTAACCAACACCATTTACTTCCAATGTCTTAGAGTAACCTTCTGTTACACCAATGATCATGTTGTTGATCAATGTTCTGGTCAAACCATGCAGAGATTTCATTTTCTTCAAATCATTTGGACGGGAAACTTTGATCTCGTCTCCGTCTTTTTCAATTTTCATTTCCGCAGGCAATACTCTTTCAAGTGTTCCCTTTGGTCCTTTTACTGTCACCTTATTATTTTCTGCAATATCTACAGTTACACCTGCAGGTACCGCGATAGGCAATCTTCCAATTCGTGACATTTGCCGTACCTCCTATATTTTGAATAAGTTCCATTCGGCAGAGAATCTGCCTCACAGAGTTTAAACTACCATACGAATGCTAATACTTCGCCGCCTACGTTCAACTTACGAGCTTCTTTGTCTGTAAGAACACCTTTGTTTGTTGAAACGATAGCGATTCCGAGTCCGCCAAGAACCTTAGGAAGTTCTTCTGCGTTAGCGTATACACGAAGACCTGGTTTGGAGATTCTCTTCAAACCGGAGATGATCTTTTCGTTTTTGTCTTTACCATATTTCAATGTGATGTGGATTGATTTAAATCCATCAACATCTACCAAATCAAAACCTTTGATATATCCTTCCTTCAAAAGAATCTCTGCAATCGAAATCTTCATCTTAGAAGCAGGAACATCAACTGTATCATGTTTTGCAGTATTTGCATTACGGATTCTTGTAAGCATATCTGCAATTGGATCGCTCATAGTCATTACATTTTCCTCCTTAACTAGATAACAAGTTCGGTCTTACCAACTTGCTTTTTTGACACCTGGGATCTGGCCTTTGTATGCCAACTCACGGAAACAAATACGACAAATTCCGTATTTTCTCAAGTATGCATGTGGACGACCACAGATTTTGCAACGGCTGTATTCTCTGCTTGAAAATTTAGCTTTACGCTGCTGTTTAATCTTCATAGACGTTTTAGCCATGAAAAACCCTCCTAACTATTTCTTAAACGGCATACCAAACTGTGCCAACAATTCACGTGCTTCTTCATCAGTCTGAGCAGTAGTAACAAAGATAACGTCCATACCACGTACTTTATCTACTTTATCGTACTCGATCTCAGGGAAGATCAACTGCTCTTTGATACCCATAGCATAGTTTCCACGACCGTCAAAGGCATTTGGATTTACACCTCTGAAGTCACGTACTCGAGGCAATGCAAGGTTGATGAGACGATCAACGAACTCATACATCTTTTCACCACGAAGTGTAACTTTACATCCGATTGGCTGTCCCTCACGGAGTTTGAAGTTTGCTACAGATTTCTTAGCTCTTGTTACTACAGCTTTCTGTCCTGTGATAATCTCAAGGTCACTGATCGCTGTATCCAAAACTTTTGAATTTTCCTTTGCTTCACCAACGCCCATGTTGATAACAACTTTGTCGAGCTTTGGTACTTGCATAATATTTTTGTACTCGAATTTCTTCTGCAATGCAGGAACGATTTCGTTCAAATACGTTTCTTTTAATCTAGCCACTTTAAGTACCTCCTCTCAAATTAATCAATCACTGCGCCAGTTGCTTTTGCATAGCGGACTTTGTTTTTACCATCCTCAGTTTTGAAACCGATTCTTGTAACTTTTCCGTCTACTACATACATTACGTTGGAAATGTCAAATGCAGCTTCTTCTTCAACGATTCCGCCTTTTGCATTTGCCTGATTTGGTTTCACATGTTTTTTCACCATGTTTACTCCCTCAACTTTGACTTTTCCATCTTTTACTTCGATTACTTTACCTTCTTTATCTTTATCGACACCGGCAATAACGCGAACGGTATCACCTACTTTGATCTTTGATGTTGCCACTTCAGGGACACCTCCTTATAATACTTCTGGAGCCAAAGATACAATTTTCATAAATTGTTTATCTCTCAACTCTCTAGCTACAGGTCCAAAAATACGTGTTCCTCTTGGGGTCTTGTCATCTTTGATGATAACTGCTGCATTTTCATCAAAACGAATATAGGAACCGTCTGGACGACGAATTTCTTTTACTGTACGAACAACAACAGCTTTTACTACGTCTCCTTTTTTAACAACTCCACCTGGTGTTGCATCTTTGACCGTAGCAACGATGATATCGCCAACTGCTGCATATCTTCTAACGGAACCGCCGAGTACACGGATGCAAAGCAATTCTTTTGCACCGGTATTGTCAGCAACTTTAAGTCTCGTTTCCTGCTGTACCATAATAGTAACTCCTTTCGAAATTTTGAATATAACAAAATTTTTGCTTTTGCAAAAAACTATCTAGCTTTTTCGATTATTTCTACAAGTCTCCATCTCTTATCTTTGGACAATGGTCTTGTTTCCATAACTTTTACTCTATCACCGATGTTACATTCATTCTGCTCGTCATGAGCTTTCAATTTATACGTTCTCTTTACGATTTTTCCGTAAAGTGGATGTTTTACGTTGTCAACGACAGCAACAACGATTGTCTTATCCATCTTATTGCTTACAACTTTTCCTACACGAGTTTTTCTAAGTTTTCTCTCCACAACAAAGTCCTCCTTTCTTACACCTTCTAGTTAGCGGCTTTCTGTTCCATGGACATTGCTGTCTGGATACGAGCGATATTCTTTCTAACTTCTTTAATTCTACTTGTGTTATCAAGCTGGTTTGTTGCGTTCTGGAATCTCAAGTTGAAGAGTTCCTTCTTAGCAGCTACTAACTCGTCATTTAATTCGGCAAGTGATTTACCATTCAAATTGTTCATGAATTCCTTACTCTTCACTGCCCGCACCTCCTTCTAAGTCTGCGCGTGAAACGATCTTACATTTTACCGGCAATTTGTGTGTTGCAAGACGAAGAGCTTCTCTTGCTGTCTCTTCTGGTACACCGGCGATCTCGAACATTACACGTCCTGGCTTAACTACAGCTACCCAATATTCCAAAGCACCTTTACCTTTACCCATTCGAGTTTCAGCTGGTGTCTTAGTTACCGGCTTGTCTGGGAAAATCTTGATCCAAACTTTACCACCACGTTTGATGTAACGTGTCATAGCAATACGGGCTGCCTCTATCTGATTGGATTTAATCCAGGCTGGCTCTGTAGCAACGATACCGAAATCACCGTATGTGATCTTGTTTCCGCGCAAAGCCTTACCTTTCATAGAACCACGAAACTGTTTACGACGTTTTACTCTTTTAGGCATTAACATTATTTATCGCTCCCTTCCTTTGAACTAGCCTTAGCTGGTTTTCCACCTTTGGTTGGAAGTACTTCACCATGATAGATCCAAGTTTTAACACCGATCTTACCATAAGTTGTGTTTGCTTCTGCGAAACCATAATCAATATCTGCACGAAGTGTCTGAAGTGGAATATTTCCTTCACTATAGAACTCTGTACGAGCCATATCAGCTCCACCAAGACGTCCGGAACAAGATGTTTTGATTCCTTTTGCGCCTGCTTTCATTGCTCTTCCCATGCAGGATTTCATTGCACGACGGAAAGAAATACGATTTTCAAGCTGCTGTGCGATATTCTCAGCAACAAGCTGTGCATCGCTGTCTGGTTTCTTTACTTCTTTGATGTCTACGAGAATCTTCTGATCGGAGAACTTAGCAAGCTCTACTTTCAATTTCTCGATCTCTGCTCCACCTTTTCCGATTACTACACCAGGTTTTGCTGTATATACGATAACTTTAACACGTCCGGTTGTTCTCTCGATCTGAATCTTGGAAACTCCTGCATGATACAGTTTTTTCTTCAAGAACTCACGGATCTTATAATCTTCTACAAGAGCATCAGCGAAATTTTCCGGCTCTGCGAACCATTTGGATTCCCAGTCTTTGATAACGCCGACTCTCAAACCATGAGGATTAACTTTTTGTCCCATTGTTATTCTCCTTTCACTATCTCTCATTCAAGATTACTGTAATATGGCACATTCTCTTCTCGATTCTGTAAGCCATACCACGAGCTCTTGGGCGAATTCTCTTCATTGTCGTTGCTTTGTTTGCAAAGCACTCTTCAACGTAAAGATTTTCCGGATTCATTCCATTATTATTTTCAGCATTTGCAATTGCAGATTTCAATAACTTCTCAATTACAGATGATGCATATCTAGGGTTATATGCCAAGATACCAAGTGCTGTCTGTACATCTTTGCCGCGGATTGCATCCAATACAAAGCCAGCTTTCTGTGCGGACATTCTTGCATATGACAACTTAGCGGATGGTCTAGTATCTTTATTCTGGTTTCTTTCTTTCTTGATCTGTGATCTATGTCCTTTAGCCACGGATGAAACCTCCTTTCAATATTTAAAACATTATCTGCCTTTTTTCTCATCTTTTCCATGTCCACGATAGGTTCTTGTTGCAACAAACTCACCGAGTTTGTGTCCTACCATATCCTCTGTAATATATACAGGAACATGTTTTCTTCCATCATGAACAGCGATCGTATGACCTACCATGCTTGGGAAAATCGTAGAACGACGTGACCATGTTTTAATAACTTGTTTATCTCCAGATTCGTTCATGGCATCTACTTTTTTAAGAAGATGCGCATCAGCGAATGGTCCTTTTTTCAATGAACGAGCCACTAGCTTTACCTCCTTTTATGCTTTATTTTGCTAAAGCTTTACCATCTCTTCTTCGAACGATCATCTTATTCGACTGTTTGTTTTTCTTTCTTGTCTTAAGACCAAGTGCAGGTTTGCCCCAAGGTGTACATGGACCCGGACGTCCGATACCGGTCTTACCTTCACCACCACCATGTGGATGGTCATTAGGGTTCATGACAGAACCACGAACAGTTGGGCGGATACCCATATGACGTTTACGTCCTGCTTTACCGATGTTGATCAAGTTGTGCTCAGAGTTTCCAACCTGTCCGATCGTTGCACGGCAGTTGATTGGAACCATTCTCATTTCGCCGGATGGCATACGAAGTGTTGCATATTTGCCTTCTTTTGCCATAAGCTGTGCACTGTTTCCTGCTGCACGAACGAACTGTCCGCCGTGTCCAGGATAAAGTTCAATGTTGTGTACCAATGTACCAACAGGGATGTCTTTGAGTTCAAGACAGTTTCCAACTCTTGCTTCTGCTGTCTCACCATTCATAACCTGCTGTCCGACTTTCAAACCAGCTGGTGCAAGGATATATGCTTTCTCGCCGTCTGCATAGCAGATCAATGCGATGTTTGCTGTTCTGTTTGGATCGTATTCGATGCTCTTAACTGTTGCAGGAATTCCATCCTTATTTCTCTTAAAGTCGATGATTCTATATTTTCTTCTAGAACCGCCTCCGCGATGTCTGACAGTGATCTTACCCTGTGCGTTACGTCCCGCATTTTTCTTAACGGATGTTGTAAGGGATTTCTCCGGAGTTGATGTTGTGATTTCAGAGAAATCATATCCGGACATCTGTCTTCTAGAAGGTGTATATGGGTTAAATGTTTTAATTCCCATGAGTTACACTCCTTTCAATTCAATCAAATGTTTCTTATAAGCCTTCAAAAATTTCGATATCAGCGCTATCCTCTGTCAACTGAACGATAGCTTTCTTTCTCTTAGCAGTTTTACCTGTTGTCATTCCACGTCTGCGGTTTTTACCTTCGCAGTTCATTGTGTTGACTTTCGCTACTTTTGTACCAGCGAACATTTTTTCAACTGCTTCTTTGATCTGACTCTTTGTTGCCTCAGTGTGTACATAGAATGTGTATTTCTTCAATTCCATGCCAGCCATAGATTTCTCTGTGATAACTGGTTTTGAGATAATGTCATAATATTTCAAATCTGCCATTATGCGTACACCTCCCCGATTGCTGCAACTGCACTCTTTGTCAAGATGACATTGTCATATTTCAAAATGTCATATACATTGATGGAGTTTGCGAATACGCCTCTTGCGGTAGGAATGTTGCGAACAGAAAGTGTTGCATTTTTTCCTTCTTCCGCTACTACGATGAGCGCTTTTTTCTTATCTAAACCGTTCAAAAGGGTTGTGATTGTCTTTGTCTTAGGAGCGTCAAATTCCATTCCTTCAACAACAACAAGTTTTCCCTCGTTTACTTTTGTTGTCAAAGCAGACTTAATTGCAGCTGCTTTTTCTTTTTTATTCATTTTGAATGAATAATCTCTTGGTGTTGGAGCAAATACAACTCCGCCGCCTTTCCACTGTGGAGCACGGATCGAACCCTGTCTTGCATGTCCGGTTCCTTTCTGTCTCCAAGGTTTTCTACCACCGCCACGAACTTCAGAGCGTGTTTTTGCTTTCTGTGTTCCCTGGCGTTTGTTAGCAAGTTGTAACACAACTGCCATATGAACCAAATGTTCATTTACTGGAGCAGCAAAGATAGAATCGTTCAATTCCATTTTACCTGTTTCTTTGCCTTCCATATTGTAAACAGATACGCTTGCCATCTGTGTCATCCTCCTTTCCGAAAAGTTATGCCTTAACGGATTCTTTAATAATAACAGTTGATTTCTTAGGTCCCGGTACTGCACCTTTTACCAAGAGAAGATTGTTTTCTGCATCTACTCTTACTACTTCAAGGTTCTGGATAGTAACCTTTACAGCACCCATCTGACCAGGCATTTTCTTGCCTTTGAATACTTTGCTAGGATCCGATGCGGAACCATTGGAACCTGCATGTCTATGGAATTTGGAGCCGTGACCCATAGGTCCTCTGGACTGTCCGTGACGTTTGATCGCGCCCTGGAATCCTTTACCTTTGCTTGTTGCTGTTACGTCAATCTTGTCACCAGCTTCAAAGATATCTGCTTTGATTTCCTGTCCTAATGTGTACTCCTCTGCACCGTCAAGTTTGAACTCTGTAACAAATCTCTTGTTGTCCACACCTGCTTTGGAGAAGTGTCCCTGCATTGGTTTGTTGACGAGTTTCTCACGGATATCGCCATAACCAACCTGTACTGCACTGTATCCGTCTGCCTCTTCATTTTTGATCTGAGTTACATAAACCGGACCAGCTTCAAGCACAGTAACCGGTGTCAAAACACCGTCTTCGTTGAAAATCTGAGTCATTCCAACTTTTGTAGCTACGATAGCTTTCTTCATCTTTCTTTACCTCCTAAATTCTACAGCGGATCACTTTCATAATTGGTCGTTTCTCACAGGTAGAAACCTGATCCAAAAAGCGGAAAGTAATCATCCTAGATGGTTTTCCCTGATCCTGAACCGGAGGACCGCTTCCAACCTTAGGACCGGGGCACTATTTTCACCCCGTAGGTCTTACACCTTACTTATATTAAATGAATTATTTCATTTTAATATCAATTGCAACACCAGCTGGCATTTCCAAACGGGATAATGCATCAACTGTTTTCTGTGATGGCTTAAGCACATCGATCAGTCTTTTATGAGTTCTCTGCTCGAACTGCTCTCTGGAGTCTTTATATTTATGAACGGCTCTCAGGATCGTAACAACTTCCTTCTTTGTAGGAAGAGGTACCGGACCGCTTACTTTTGCTCCTGTTTTCTTAATTGTATCAATCAGTTTGGCTGCTGCCATATCGATTAACTGATGATCGTATGCTTTTAAAATGATTCTCATTGTCTGCTGACTTGCCATAAAAAAAGCCGCCTCCTTTTCGTACTGAATTAAATAATAGTTCGTACGACAAGTGGTGACTGTACACTCATCCGTGTGTGTCGTGCCGGTTCACACGAAAATGCCACATCGTGGCATACTTTCTCACACGTTTATCTGCTCTCTATCTGGCAGAAACTATGTTACGTACAGTGACTTGCCGTCAGGTTTACCGACCGTGATATGCTGATCTACGGTCTCTTGACATTCGCTCCACGGAAAACCCATCCATCGGATGGCAACCTCACGCTTCTTCGCTATCATGTCACAGCAATTGCTATTATACACTAAGTTTTGGGGGAATGCAAGTACTTTTTTTATTTTTTTATGCAAGTTTTTTTGCTTTTATCGAATTCGTGAATTTATAGATTTTAAATCATTCTCTTGTACATCAATCACCTCATATCCATCCTCTTCCAGCTCTCTATCAACCGAATTTATAACCTCCTCACTTACATCTGGTCGATTTGTCGTTTTTAATGCATCATCGTAAACTACATGATAAGTCCTAAATGTCTTGTCACAGTCAATTCGCGTATCATGCTTAAAAGGATTTCTGGCTATGTCCGGTTTTTCATCCCAATAATGCGTCATTACATTATTATATAACATATATGGTTTTAGCGTCTGACACTTTACAAATTCATACTTTTGCTTCTTCGCCTCTCTGCAAATATACATATGCGTACTCAATGCCAATTTATCGCTAATAGTAGGATATGGCACTTTCATTCTGATAACATCCCTTTTGCTAATCAATTAGCAGCCTTCCCTCTGAATCAATATCAACATAAACAGGATTGTGTAGAGTTTCTCTCTCTGACAATAGCATCAATGTATCGAAATGTTCCTCTGTCAACTTGACAGAATCTTCTTTAGAAAAAACAAAATAATTTTTATCCAGATCCACAACAATACTATTTTCAATCATTTCAATCGGATACATAGAATCTAATAGCTGAATCATTTTTTTGTCATCTTCATTAAAATCCTTTTCATCCAAATTCACATTGTATTCTCCACTCATTATCCTGGCTTTCTTTGAATTCCAAAGATTCATCTTATGTGTTAATTCCGACAGTTCTTCTTCCGTCATTGTTTCAACAATAAAACCACACTTTTTGGCTCTTGTCTCATTCACACTATCTTTCTTCGCTTCATATGTTTTCATGGCAGCTGCATCAAAGGCCGTTCTCTCTTTTGTATAATCTCCCCACACATTACTAAACACCGGTCCCTTTTTATATCCACGCAAATGACTAAAATCCGTTTTTTCTCCCGATGTTTTTGCAAACGCTTCATATAAAAGAAGGAATTTTTGCAGTTTTAATGATTTGCTATAGGATTTTTCACTATTTTCTTTGAACCATCCACTCAAACACAATTTTCTTTCATTTGAATAAATCACAATTATCCCTCCAAAAATATATTTTCATATTAGTTTACTTTAAATATGAATTACCGTCAAGACATTTTATTAAATTTATTGCAAAAGGAGACAGCGGTTCTCACCAGACTGTCTCCTTCTTTTTCTACTCTTCTGCTTTCTGTACTTCTACGATCGCATCCTTTTTCATAGGGATACGGCAGTTTTTGTTGTTTCCAAATTCTACGATCACAACATTATCGTCCGGCATGTCGATCACGACGCCATAAAATCCGCTTGTTGTCAGGATACTGTCACCTACAGCAAGACCACCGATCAATGCCTGATGTTCTTTTTCCTGTTTTTTCTGTGGTCGGATCGCAATCAGCCAAAATACACCGATGATAACTACGATATAAATAATCATTCCAACTGTTCCCATTTCTTTACCTCCTGGCTCTGTTACGAGACTTAGTATTCATTAGATTCCATCGAATCCAATTTTTTCTTTTTATATTCTTGAAAACGATTTTCTTCAATCGCATCGCGAATCTCACTCATCATTGTATTATAAAAATAAAGATTATGCAAGACCAATAATCGAAGTCCTAACATTTCTTTTGCTTTGAGCAGGTGTCGGATGTAGGCACGCGAGTAGTGGCGGCACGCCGGACACTGGCATCCTTCCTCGATCGGACGCTCGTCCAGTTCAAAGCGTTTGTTCATCAGATTCATCTTTCCAAAGTTGGTGTAGGCGTGTCCATGACGGCCATTTCGCGCCGGATATACACAATCAAAGAAATCCACACCGCGCTCGACACTTTCCAAAATGTTCGCCGGCGTTCCGACTCCCATCAGATATCTCGGTTTGTTGTCCGGAAGATGCGGCACAACTTCATCAAGAATGCGATACATCTCTTCATGGCTCTCGCCGACAGCCAGTCCGCCGATGGAATAGCCCGGCAGATCCAATTCGGAAATCCGCTGTGCATGTTCAATACGGATGTCTTCAAACGTTCCTCCCTGATTGATTCCAAAAAGCATCTGCTCTTTATTGATCGTATCCGGAAGGGAATTTAACCGATCCATCTCACGTTTGCAGCGTTCCAGCCAACGTGTTGTACGCGCGACGGACGCTTCCATATACTCGCGTGTCGCCGGATGGGGCGCACATTCGTCAAATGCCATGGCGATCGTCGATCCCAGATTCGACTGAATCCGCATACTTTCCTCCGGTCCCATGAAAATCTTTCGGCCGTCAATATGCGAATTAAAATAAACGCCTTCCTCTTTAATCTTGCGGAGTCCTGCTAAAGAAAATACCTGAAATCCGCCGGAATCCGTGAGGATCGGACGATCCCAGTTCATAAATTTGTGAAGGCCGCCCATTTTTCGGACGACGTCATCCCCCGGTCTCACATGAAGATGATACGTATTGGAAAGCTCTACCTGCGTTCCGATTTCCTTAAGATCCATCGTAGACACAGCACCTTTGATCGCTGCGACAGTTCCTACATTCATAAATACGGGAGTCTGGATATCCCCATGCGGCGTGTGAAAAGTTCCACTCCGCGCTTTTCCCTCTCTGGCTTTTATCTCAAACATTGTCTTCTCCTTTATCTTTTTTTGGTGTCAATAAGATTGCGATACGAAGATAACTCCAAAGCACGAGTGGGAGCAAAATGGATGCTCCGAGGCAGGCTTTAAACAATCCTGCTGCCTGTGGTGATGTCGTCAGTGCCGCAATCAGTGTAATAATATATAGTGCAAGCAAAAGAATAATACCCACCATCGCGATAATTCGGATGGATTTCGGATATCTGCTTTTTGTTTTTTTCTTATTGTCCGTCATTGTCTTCCTCACTTTCTCTGCGGATGCGTGTCAAATGTTCCTTTAACTGCTTTTCATAGCCCTGTTCTGACAGGTTGTAAAAATGCATGTCTTTGCAGGCATCCGGCAGATATTGCTGTCTGGCATAATGGTTTTTGTAATCGTGGGCGTATTTGTAACCGATTCCATGTCCCAGTTTGGCTGCCCCTTTGTAATGTGCGTCTTGTAAATAGGAAGGAATTTTGTAATCGGGATGCGCCTTCACAAATTCCATCGCACCATCAATCGCCATAATCGCCGAATTGCTCTTTGGTGCGCACGCCACATACGTCGCCGCCTGCGCAAGGATAATCCGGGCTTCCGGCATACCAAGCTGCATGACTGCCTGCGATGCCGCCGTCGCCACGACAAGCGCCTGTGGATCCGCATTGGACACGTCTTCCGCCGCACAGATCATGATGCGGCGCGCGATAAAGCGGATATCTTCGCCGGCATAAAGCATCCGCGCCAGATAATATACCGCCGCATCCGGGTCAGATCCCCGCATACTTTTGATAAACGCGGAAATCGTATCGTAATGATTGTCTCCGGTCTTATCATAGCGGATCGTGCGCTTCTGGATACATTCCTGCGCCACTTCCAGCGTAATATGCACCTTTCCGTCCTCGCCACGCGGTGTCGTGAGGACACCAAGTTCGATCGCATTGAGCGCCATGCGGGCATCTCCGCCGCTGATCTCAGCAAGAAAAGAAAGCGCCTCTTCATCAATTATAGCATGATAGCTGCCCAATCCTTTTTCCACGTCGGTAACCGCCCGTGTCAAAAGGGCTTTGATATTTTCTTTGGAAAGCGGATGCAGTTCAAAAATGATGGAGCGGGAAATCAACGCTCCATTTACCTCAAAATACGGATTTTCCGTCGTTGCCCCGATCAAAATGATCGTTCCGTCTTCGACAAACGGAAGCAGATAATCCTGCTGGCCTTTATTGAAACGATGAATCTCGTCGATAAACAAAATCGTTTTTTTGCCGTACATTCCGCGGTTTTCCTTCGCTTTTGCGACCACTTCTTCCATGTCCTTTTTTCCGGCAGATGTCGCATTGATCTGTAAAAATTCCGCTTTTGTCGTCGCTGCGATCACTTTGGCAAGTGTCGTCTTTCCCGTTCCGGGAGGACCATATAATAGGATAGAACTCAGTTTATCCGCCTTGATTGCGCGGTATAATAATTTATCCTTCCCAATGATGTGCTCCTGCCCCACCACTTCATCTAACGTCGTCGGACGAAGGCGCGAAGCCAGCGGAGACTCTTTTTCTTTATTCATTTCATTCATATATTCGAGTAGATCCATATTTTACTTCCTCTATCTATCTTACATTTTCCACCGGTTTTGTCAACCAGTTCTTTTTCAAAGGCATCGATTTCCGTCTCAGGGACCTCATACGTAATCGACACATTTTCCCCATAATCGACATTTTCTTCTTTTAGTTCTCTGGCAGCTGCCAAATATTGGATTTTTCCAAGATCCACATAATCCGTGCCTATCGTCATACGGTACCCGACTTCCTTCTGGCGGATCTCGCAGTTTTCAAGCGCTTCTTTCGTCGCCGCCGAATACGCCCGCACAAGGCCGCCGGTTCCGAGCAGCGTACCACCAAAATATCTCGTCACGACAGCAAGAGCATCGTGCACCCCGGCCCCGACAAGCAAATCTAACATCGGCCGTCCCGCGGTTCCCGACGGCTCGCCGTCATCGCTGCAGCGCTCCACTTCATTTTTCTCACCGAGCACATACGCGAAACAATGGTGTCTGGCATCATAATGTTTTTTTCGGATCCGGTTTACGATATTCTGCGCTTCTTCCTCCGATCCGATGGGATATATTTCTCCGATAAACCGGGATTTCTTTTCAATTACTTCGGCACTTCCGCCCTGATATATCATCTTTATCGCTTCTGGCATTTCCATTATCCTTTCGCCCCTTTTACAATAGTGTACTAATTTTTCTTTCCCTTTGCAAGACTTTTTGGTATACTATAAGAAAAGGATTGAAAAAAATTCAGAAAGGAAGGATATTTTCTATGAATTTTACCCGAAGAAATACGGTTGAGCGGGCGAGAAAATTGAAATCACCTGCCACTCACCGTTTGAATAAATGCAAAGTTATGGCACTAAGAGTTATTCTCATTTCCCTAGTCGTGATCGCCGCCGTCGCACTCAGCGGCGTGTCCGGCATCGTAAACGGATTGATGGAAACCGCTCCGAGCATCGACACCATCAACGTCATCCCGGATGGTTATGCAACAACCATATTAAATAGCAAGGGAAAGACCATCCAGACTCTCGTAGGAAAAGAGGCAAACCGCCAGTATGCGACGCTCGATATCATTCCGAAGCACCTGCAAAATGCCTTCGTCGCCATCGAAGACGAACGCTTCTGGGTTCACGACGGAATCGATCTACAGGGAATTTTCCGTGCGACATTCAGCGGGCTGACCAATGGTGGAGAATTTCATCAGGGTGCCAGTACACTCACACAGCAACTTTTGAAAAATCAGGTTTTCAATGGGGGCGAAGAACCGACTTTCGCTCAAAAACTGGAACGAAAAGTGCAGGAACAGTACCTCGCCATCCAGCTCGAAAACCGTCTGACAAAAGAACAGATCCTCGAGTATTATCTGAACACGATCAACCTCGGGCAGAATACTCTTGGTGTTCAGGCTGCGGCCAAACGTTATTTTGACAAAGATGTATCGGAACTTACTATCTCAGAATCCGCCGTCCTCGCAGGAATCACGCAGAATCCTGCCGGCTACAATCCGATCACGCACCCGAAACGAAATGCCAAAAAGCGGACAACCATTCTTTCTTATATGAAAGATCAGGGCTACATCACTTCCGACGAATATGAAAAAGCCATGAATGACAAGGTGTACGCCCGCATCAAAGCCGTAAATAAAGAAACTACAGCCGCACAGACAACAACTTCGTATTTTACAGATGCTTTGATCGATCAAGTTATTTCGGATATGAAAAATGAACTCGGTTACACAGAAACGCAGGCCTACAATGCCCTGTACCGCGGCGGTCTCACAATTTATACCACACAGGATGCTTCGATTCAGAAAGTCTGTGACAATGTGATCAACAATCCTTCGTATTATCCGGCAGGCTCCACCTATCAGCTCAGTTACCAGCTTACTGTAACCGATGCCGAAGGGGTTGCCCACAATTACAATGCCGGAACGATGAAAAACTGGTTTACCAAGAAAAAAAAGAAAAAAATCCCGCTTTATTATACCGACAAAAAGAAAGCCAGGCAGTATATTAAAGTATACAAAAAAGCAATGTCAAAAGGCTCCGGATGCCAGGTGGAGGGCGAAAAGATCGACTTTGTCATCCAGCCACAGGTTTCCTTTGTTGTGATGGATCAGACGACAGGACAGGTTAAGGCCATCTGTGGCGGCCGCGGCGAAAAGACTGCCAGTCGTACTCTGAACCGCGCCAGCACGTCACTCCGCCAGCCGGGTTCCACGTACAAGATCCTTTCTACGTATCTGCCGGCTCTTGATACTTCCGGTATGACCCTGGCAACCCAGCAAAAGGACGAGCCGTATTATTATCCGGGCACAAAGCGTCTTGTCAAAAACTGGTATCGCGGTTACCGCGGCACTGTAACGATTCGCAAAGCGATCGCCGATTCCATGAATGTGATCGCGGTCAAAACATTGGAGCAGGTAACTCCGAAAGTTGCGTACGACTATTTGTTAAATCTTGGGTTTACTTCTCTGGTAGAAAGTTACACGGATGCAAGCGGAAAGATATACAGCGACATTTCCCTGCCGATGGCACTCGGTGGTCTGACAAAAGGAGTTTCAAACCTCGAACTGACCACCGCTTTCGCAAGCATTGCCAATGGCGGTGTGTACAATAAAGCAACGTTTTACACAAAGATCATTGACCACGACGGCAATGTTCTGCTCGACAAAACACCGGTTGTCACAAAGACACAAAACAAAAAAGGCGAGGATGTAACGGTCGTCACAACGTCTTCCAGCAAGCAGGTCATGAAAGATTCGACTGCATTCCTGCTCACAAGCGCAATGCAGGATGTCGTAAATTCAGGCACCGGAACCGCTGTAAAATTAAGTGGAATCAATGTGCCAGTCGCCGGAAAAACCGGAACTTCCACTGGAAATAAAGACTTGTGGTTTGTCGGCTATACGCCATATCTTACTGCCGGAATCTGGGGCGGGTATGACGCCAGCGAAAAGCAGAGCAATACGACCTACCACAAGGCAATCTGGAAAGCGATTATGGAAAAATTAAGCAAAAAGCATAAAGATGAGAAAGCGAAATTCACGATGCCATCTTCCGTCGTTTCTGTGCGAATATGCACCATATGCGGAAAACCATTGGCTGAAAACCACTACAGCTCCCGAAGCAAAAAAGAATATTTTGCCAAGGGAACTGTACCGGAAGAAACATGTTCGATTCATTGATGATTGTAACTATTCAGGACTCCCCACCGCCTTTACAGCGGCCCTGAATAGTTACAATAAATTAAGTTCTTTTATATATCGTGCTACTGCATCCTGCCAAGCCGGAAGCAGGGAAAAACCGTTTGCGACGAGTTTTTCTTTGCTCATCCGGCTGTTTTTTGGCCGTTTTGCCTTTACCGGAAATTCTCCGCTTTTGACCGGCGTCACAGAAACGTTACCCATGCCGGCGGCTTGGAAGATTTCTTTGGCAAATTCATACCAGCTGCAGATTCCTTCATTTGTTGCATGATAAGCACCATAGCGGTCACTTTGGATCATATCAACAAGCAGTCTCGCAAGATCATACGTATAGGTCGGAGATCCAATCTGGTCATCCACTACTTTCACCGCACCATTTTCACGGCCGAGGCGGAGCATTGTCTTGATGAAATTATTGCCATTGATTCCAAATACCCAGGAAATGCGGACAATAAAATATTTTTCCACATACTTTTTAAGCACCAGTTCTCCATCATATTTGCTCTGTCCGTAGGCATTGAGCGGCGAAGCCTCGTCATCCGGCTCCCACGGTCTCTCACCGTCACCGGAAAAGATATAATCGGTACTCAGATATAGCATCTTGGAATTCAATTTTTTACATATTTTAGCAATATTCTCTGTGCCGTCCACATTGACCCTGCGACAGATCTCGATTTCTTCTTCTGCACGGTCAACGGCAGTATAGGCACTACAGTGAATGACCGCATCCGGCTGTACTTCTGTCATGACACGTTCTACGGCTGACGCATCGGTAATATCCATCTCGTCAATATCCACGCCGACTGCCTCATGTCCGCGTTTTTGCAGTTCACGCACAACATCGTAGCCCAGTTGTCCTTTGACTCCGGTTACTAAAACTTTCATTCTGCCAGTTCCTTTCCATACATTTTATCAAAATAATTCGCGTACTCGCCGCTGATAATATTCTGCCACCACTCTTTGTTATCAAGATACCACTGAATCGTCTGTTTGATTCCTGTCTCAAACGTATATTTTGGTTTCCATCCAAGTTCTGTCTCCAATTTCGTCGGATCGATCGCATAGCGGAGATCGTGTCCCGGACGATCGGTAACAAATTCGATCAGACTTTCCGGCTTATCGAGTGCTTTTAAAATTGTCTTAACCACTTCCAGATTGGTACGCTCATTGTGGCCGCCGACATTATAAACTTCGCCGACACGTCCTTTGTGAAGAATCAGGTCAATGGCTTCACAGTGATCCGATACATGGAGCCAGTCACGCACATTTTCACCTTTTCCATAAACCGGAAGTTTTTCATCTGCCAGCGCGCGGGAAATAATAAGTGGAATCAATTTCTCCGGGAAGTGATATGGTCCGTAGTTATTTGAACAGCGGGAAATCGTCACCAGCAGTCCATAGGTGCGGTGGTAAGCAAGTACAAAAAGGTCGGCACTTGCCTTACTCGAAGAATACGGACTGGATGTGTGGATTGGTGTATCTTCGCGGAAGAAGAGGTCCGGTCTGTCAAGTGGCAGATCACCGTACACTTCATCGGTGGATACCTGATGATAGCGCTTTACTCCATATTCTTTGGACGCATCCAAAAGCACCTGGGTTCCGAGCACATTGGTCTGCACAAAGATTCCCGGGTCCGTGATGGAACGGTCCACGTGGCTTTCCGCTGCGAAATTCACAACCATATCCGGACGTTCTTTTTCAAACAGATCCATGATAAATTTACGGTCTGCAATATCACCGCGGACAAATTTATAATTTGGTTTATTTTCGACTGGTTTCAATGTTTCGAGGTTTCCGGCATAGGTCAGAAGATCGAGGTTAATGATCTCGTAGTCCGGATATTTATTCACCATGTGATGTACAAAGTTACCTCCGATAAATCCGGCACCGCCGGTTACAATAATTTTCATCGTTTTGTTTCCTCCATTTCTATATCTCTATTATAACCCATAACCCATAGGCGCGGTCAATATCTTTTTACCTTTTTTGCTTCTTTCTTTTGCCCTGCTGCCGTGCACGTGGCTTCCCAGACGGTTTTCCATGGCTTTTCTCATTCTTTTTACCGCTTTTTTTCTCACTCCACGGTCTCGGTGGAATCAGACATTTTTTGTCAAATCCGATGAGATCCGTCCGTCCCAGTTTTAAAAGGGCTTCTTTTACCAATGCGTAATTTTCCGGCTTGCGGTACTGGATCAGAGCACGCTGCATCTCTTTTTCATGTCGTTTTTTCGGCACATAGATCGGCTGCATCGTGCGGGGATCAAGGCCGGTATAATACATGCACGTAGAGATGGTCGCCGGTGTCGGGTAAAAGTCCTGCACCTGCTCCGGCATATAACCGAGATCCCGGACGTATTCGGCAAGTTCCACCGCCTCTTTCAATGTCGAACCAGGGTGCGATGACATCAGATAAGGCACCGCATACTGCTGTTTTCCGGTCAACCGGTTCACTTTGGCATAACGTTTTAAAAAGCTTTCGTAAACCTCATTTTGGGGTTTTCCCATCGCGTCAAGGACGGCATCCGATACATGTTCCGGCGCCACACGAAGCTGACCGCTGATATGGTACTCGCACAATTCCTTCAAAAACGTATCTTTCGCATCCGCCATTACATAATCAAAACGGATTCCCGAACGCACAAAAACTTTTTTCACTTTCGGAAGTTTTCGCAATTTTCGCAGTAATTCAACATAATCTTTATGATCTACATTCAAGTTATTACATGGTTTCGGAAATAAACATTGTTTGTTTTTGCAGACCCCGAATTTCATCTGCTTATCACAGGCTGGTTTCCTGAAATTTCCGGTTGGTCCACCCACATCGTGGATATATCCCTTGAACTCTGGATCTTCCGTCATTTGCTTTGCTTCCCGCAGGATGGAATCATGACTTCTCGCCTGCACGATACGCCCCTGATGAAATGTTAATGCACAAAAACTACAGCCACCAAAGCACCCCCGACAGCTTGTCAAACTGAACTTAATTTCCTGAATGGCCGGTACTCCACCCTGCTTTTTGTAACTCGGATGATAGGTTCCCATATAGGGGTAATCATAAATGTCATCCATCTCCTGCATTGTAAGCGGTTTGGCCGGTGGATTCTGCACGACAAGAACTTTGCCCGGATAGCACTCGACCAATGTTTTTGCCGTAAACGGATCCGTATTTTCGTACTGCTTCATAAAACTCTCGGCGTATTTTTTCTTCTCAGCCACCGACTCCTCGTAGTCAGGAAGTTCAATACTGTCATAAATTTCTGCTCCCTCTTTCGTGCGGTAAACCGTCCCTGCGATATACGTAATGTCTTTCACATCCATGCCGCTCGCCAGTGCTTCGGCGATCTCCAACATACTATGTTCTCCCATGCCATACGAGATAAGATCTGCCCCCGCATCAAGCAAAATGGACCGTTTCACCTTATCAGACCAGTAATCGTAATGCGACAATCTGCGCAGGCTCGCCTCAATCCCTCCTAAGACAATCGGCACATTTTTGTACGTACGGCGGATCAGATTCGAATAAACAACTGTCGCATAATCCGGCCGTTTTCCCGCTACACCTCCTGGTGTATATGCATCCTGGTGACGTCGTTTTTTATTGACCGTATAATGATTAACCATGGAATCCATATTTCCCGCGCACACCAAAAAAGCGAGTCTTGGCTCGCCAAGCACGGTAATGCTCTTGTCATCTTTCCAGTCCGGCTGCGAAATAATCCCCACTTTATAGCCATACGCCTCCAAGTGACGGCTGATGATCGCCGGTCCAAACGACGAATGATCGACATAGGCATCTCCGATCACAAAGACAAAATCGCACTGATCCCATCCCCGTTCTTTCATATCTTTTTTGGATATCGGCAAAAATGCTTTTTCCATGGTTTCCTCCTTAAAGTGAAAAAGGCCAGAAAATGTCTGACCTTTTTATATCCTATCAAATCAGTTGGCTTTTGTACCCGCCCGATCTGGTTTTTATTTCAAATAATCTACCGCTGCTTTCTCGATCGGAAGTCCTTCTTTGTAACGGCTGATAAATTCATCAAAACCTTTTACGTCTGCCGGATCCGGTTTTTCTTCCACACCTTCAAAGCCGGCAAATACTTTCTTTTCGAGATAGTCGTCGAGTGTTTGGCCTTCTTCTTTATTTTTCATATAAGCGGCAAGAAGAGCAATTCCCCAGGCACCGCCTTCTCCTGCTGTCTCCATAACGGAAACCGGCGCATTCATCGCTGCTGCCATGATCTTCTGTCCGACCCCTTTGGTCTTAAACAAGCCGCCATGACCGAGGATGCGGTCTACTTTCACGCCCTCTTTTTTGAGCAAAATATCAAGTCCGACTTTCAATGCACCAAGTGCCGTAAACAGATTTACACGCATAAAGTTTGCCAGATTGAATTTGCTGTCCGGTGTACGAACAAACATTGGACGGCCTTCATTGAAACCGGTAATATGTTCGCCGGAAAAATAATTGTACGCAAGGAGTCCGCCACAGTCGTCGTCTCCTTCCAATGCTTTATTGTAAAGAGTTCCAAACAATTCATTCATGTCGACTTTCATACCAAAACTCTCTGCAAATTCTTTAAACAGATTGACCCACGCATTCAGATCGGAAGTACAATTATTACAATGTACCATTCCGACGAGATTTCCGGTTGGTGTCGTAACAAGGTCAATTTCTTCGTAAACTTCTTTCAGTTCTTTTTCCAATACGATCATCGCAAATACCGAAGTTCCGGCAGATACATTACCTGTGCGGACAGCCACGCTGTTTGTCGCTGCCATACCGGTTCCGGCATCTCCCTCCGGCGGGCAGAGCGGGATTCCTGCTTCCAGATTTCCTGAAGGATCCAACAATTTTGCTCCTTCTTCCGTCAGCACCCCTGCCTGCTCTCCGGCAACAAGAACTTTTGGAAATATATCATGCAGTGTAAAAGAATATCCTTTTTTCTTTGCTTCTTCGTCAAACATTTTTACCCGTTTTTCATCCCAGTCTTTTGCTTCACAGTCGATCGGGAACATGCCGGATGCTTCGCCGATGCCAAGCACTTTCTCTCCGGTCAGTTTCCAATGAATATAGCCGGCAAGTGTCGTCTGGAATGCAATATTTTTCACATGTTCCTCGCCATTTAACATCGCCTGGTACAAATGCGCAATACTCCATCGCTGCGGAATATGATAAGATAACAATTTTGTCAGTTTTTCTGATGCTTCTTCTGTGATCGTATTTCTCCATGTACGGAACGGAACGAGCAATGTGCCCTCCGCATCAAATACCATATAACCATGCATCATGGCACTGAATCCAATGGCTCCTATCTTTTTCAGAACAACTCCGTATTTTTCTTTTACATCTTCCGCCATCTTTGCATAACTGTCCTGAAGTCCTGTCCAGATATCCTCCAGAGTATAGGTCCATATACCGTCTTCCAAACGGTTTTCCCAATCGTGGCTTCCCGATGCGATCGGTGAGTTATCCTCTGCCGTTAAAACTGCCTTAATTCGTGTCGAACCAAATTCGATTCCTAATGATGTCGTGCCATTTTCAATTGATGTAAGTATTTGCTGTGTTGTCAGACCCATGGCTGTCCATCCTCCTTTTAGTCATTTAGTGTAAGTGATTTATTTTTCTTTAATGATGCCATCATACCTTTTGCCGCTGCCGAATAGTATTTCTTGGACGCAGTCGGATAGGTAAGCTGGAAAGCGATCTCACCGTTTTTGATGAATACATAGCAGTACTGAATGGTATTTTTTCCCATTTTATAGTTGTAACTGCATTCTGTCTTTGTCGCTTTTTCTACATTAATTTTTCGATTTTTCTTTGCCGTCGCTACGACGGTCTTTCCGCTTCTCTTGCCGGTCTTTCCATAAGAATTCCAAATGGTCGCCCTTGCTTTTCCATCTTTGGACACCAGTTTGGTACCATCTCCGGAACTATAATCCGCACGCTGAAAAGTAGACGGATATTTAACCGTGTACGTAAAGCGGGTATTGGTGTACGTTGAATATTTTACGGCTGCTGCCTGTGCATCCATCGCCGGAACAGCTGCTAACGTTGTTACTACCGTTGCAATTGCGATTACTTTTCTCAAAAAATGTTTCATGATAAAGACCTCCTTTGTTCTTAATTATAGTATTTATCGGTTCGAATTTATAAAAAGTTTATACTTTTTCAATTTCTTTTAAAAACCTGGACGGAGATTCCTCTTTCTGAAACCGCTGCTTGACATAAGAGAGAGACAAATGCTCCCTCGCCCGCGTCATGGCAACATACATTAATCTTCGTTCTTCCTCGATCTGTCCGTCTTCGACGGATTTGCGGTAAGGGATCATCCCTTCGTTCGCATCGGGAATAAATACAATATCAAATTCAAGACCTTTGGCACTGTGCATTGTCATCAATGCCACTCCCGGCTTATCATCCGGACTTTTCTGCCTGCCTTGTTTCTGTTTTCGCTCTTCTAACTGTTTTCCATAGTCTTCAATGTGCGAAAACCACGATTCAAAATCGGTATAAGCGGAAGCATCTTCGCGAATCTCTTCGACGATTTCCTCCCAGTCTTTTACACTGACACCGCGCTCTGCCGCATATTCGGCAAGAAAATTTTTATATCCCACCGTATGATAAAGGTAGTCGATTGCACTATATGGTGTCATCTGTTTCATGGCGAATAAGTCGTTCTGCAGATCATTGATCCGCTCGCACATGTACGACTTGTCGCGATAATAATCATACAAGCTGCCAAAAGTGACCGGCTCCGTGGTAAATGCCGCACGGCTCAAATACCGCTTCGGCCGGTTTGCCACTTTTAGAAACAGATTTCTGGAACGGTCGCCCATCGCCATTTTCATATAACTTAACACATCTTTGGCAACCCAGTGCTCAAATATATTCTGAATGGAGTCCTTCATCACAAAAGGAATGTTGTACTCCATAAATTTTCTTGAAAAAATGTTCATCTGCCGCGCCGTCCGAAACAAAAGAGCAATCTGCTCCGGCGGTGTACCCTGTTCCATCGCCTGCTGTATTTTTTTAGCAATAGCTTCTGCCTGCGCCGCAGGTGTCGAATACATCGCCACGTGCACCAGTTCTCCCGGGCCTTTCATCGCAAGCAGTTTTTTGTCGTACCGCTTTTTATTGTGCCCGATCAGTGCCGTCGCCGCCCGCAGAATCTGGCTTGTACACCGGTAATTTCCACCGATGGTAACCCGTTCCAGCGATTTATACTGTTTCGGAAAGGACAGCATAATATCCGGTCTTGCCCCGCGGAATCCATAAATCGACTGATCATCATCACCGACAATGAACAGATTATTTTCCGGCTGTGCCAGCATTTGGATCGTCGCGTACTGCAATCGGTTGATATCCTGAAATTCGTCGATCAAAATGTACCGGAACCGTTTCCGCCAGCCTGCCAGTATATCCGGCCTTGCCCGAAACAATTCGTAGGTATAGCAGACCATGTCATCAAAATCCAAATAATGGTTTTTCTGCACTCGGCTTTGATACCCTTCGTAAATCTGCCGGAATATCGCCTCCGGGCAGCTCGCCGAATAATAATTTTCGACTTCAATGCCCTCGCCCTTGATCCGGCTGATCTCTTTTTCGATCTCTTCCAGAAATTCGGAACGGTCCTCGATATCATCGTATTCCGTCTCCATCAGGGCTTCTTCCAAAAACCGGTATTTCAAACGCTGTGAAAGAATGTCCTTCGCCTCATAATGATAGGCACTGCGCAGTACCTGAAAAAACAGCGAATGAAAGGTTCCAAATCGAACCGGAAGTCTCCTGCCGCCTGTGATTATTTCAAACCTCTCCCGCATCTCAACGGCAGCGGCTTTTGAAAATGTCACGACTAAAATCTGCGCAGGATTTACTCCCTCTTTTTCAATCAATTTCTTTACCCGGTGCGTGATAACCGTCGTTTTTCCGGCTCCCGGGCCGGCAAGTACCATCATCGGTCCATCGACATGATCGATCGCTATCTGCTGTTCCTTACTGTGCTTCATTAAGCAGTTCAATTCCCTTTCTAATACGCGCAAGCGATTCTTCTTTTCCAATTATTTCCATGATCTCGTAGGCACCGCCCGGTGTCATCTGTTTTCCGGACACCGCTGTACGGAGCGGCCAAAGTGCCTGACCGTTTTTGCAGCCTTTTTCTGCCACATAATCCATCGCTACTTTTTCGATGGCCGGAATGGAATAATCGTCAAGCGCCTCGTAAAGTGGAAGCATTTCTTTCAAAACTTCCAGCGAGTTTTCTGAATTTGTCTTCATTTTCTTATGCGTATACATCGCAATATCGTACTCCGGCAATTCCTCAAAGAAGTCGATCTTCTCTGTAATATCCGGAAATACTTCGATTCTTGTCTTTACAAGATCCGCAATTTTCTTCAGATCCAAATCTTTTTTAATTGTCTTTTTGATCACCGGCAATGCATACTCATAATACTTGTCATTGTCCATCGCTTTGATGTACTCGCCGTTCATCCAGCTCAGTTTCTTCATATCAAATACCGCCGGCGATTTATTGATACGGTGGTAGTCAAATGCTTTTACAAGTTCTTCCAGACTAAAGATCTCACGGTCTTCTGCCGGACTCCAGCCAAGCAGTGCCACGTAGTTCACAACAGCCTCCGGCACATAACCAAGTTCCATCAGATCCTCGAACGAAGACGCTCCATGACGCTTGGACAATTTTTTATGATTTTCGTCTGTGATCGTAGGACAATGCACATAAACCGGAATATCCCAGCCAAATGCCTGGTATAAACGATTATACTTCGGCGCACTGGAAAGGTACTCATTTCCACGTACCACATGCGTAATCTCCATCAAATGGTCGTCGATTACATTGGCAAAGTTATACGTCGGATAACCATCCTGCTTGATCAATACCATATCGTCAAGTTCTTCATTTGGCGCTGTGATCGTACCATAAATAACATCCTCAAAGGAAGTCTCTCCTTCCGTCGGATTATTCTGGCGGATGACATAAGGAACTCCCGCTGCCAGTTTTTCCTCTACTTCTTCTTTGGAAAGGTGCAGACAATGCTTGTCATATTTTGCTGCTGCCTCACCGCGCTCCTCTGCTTCTTTATGCAGTCCTTCCAGACGCTCTTTGGTACAGAAACAATAGTACGCTTCGCCTTTTTCCACCAACTGTTTTGCATACTCAAGATACATTCCGGTTTTCATTCTCTCACTCTGAACATACGGACCATATCCACCATCTTTATCCGGTCCCTCATCATGCTCCAGCCCGGTTTCTTTCATGGTTTTATATATCAAATCCAAAGCCCCTTCCACGAAACGCTCCTGGTCGGTATCCTCAATACGAAGCAGGAAATCGCCGCCCTCGTGCTTTGCGATCAAATACGCATATAATGCTGTTCTCAAATTTCCAACATGCATCCGTCCGGTAGGACTTGGTGCAAATCTTGTACGAATTTTTTTCATCTTATCGAATCCTCTCTAAAACTATAACTTTATCATAATTAAGGGCAAAATGCCCCTTACTCTCTATCCTTTTATTATAAATAGAAAGTTGGGGTTTGTAAAGGCTTTTTTGAGGAGGGGACTTTGTTGACGCAGTCAACAACTCTAATGTCCCCGACGACCTGCCGCCGAGGCGTAGCCGAGGGGGCGTTACCTTGTTGGAGGGGGCAAACACCTCTGAATAACTTGCTTTTTCCTTCTTCCGGGGTGCATTCCCTTACCTTGCAACGGCGACTCACCTCGGGGCGACTTGCTTTCTCCACTTTCCGGGGTACATTTCCTTATCTTGCAACGGCGACTCACCTCGGAGCGACTTGCTTTTCCCACTTTCCGGGGTGCATTCCCGGGTCTTGCAACGGCAACTCACCTCTGGATGACTTGCTATTTTCTTCTTCCGGGGTGTAGCACCTGACTTTGCACCGGCGACTCACCTCGGAGTGACTTGCTTTTCCTTCACTTCCGGGGTGCATTCCCTTATC
>DJEU01000051.1:0-11168 GCA_002431395.1 Lachnoclostridium sp. UBA5890 | reverse complement strand
CCTCGGAGCGACTTGCTTTTCCCTTCTTCCGGGGTGCATTACCGGGTCTCGCAACGGCGACAGCTGCCAGCTTTGTTGACGTTAGTCTACAACTTTATTGCCGGCGGCTTCCTGCCGCTGAAGTATAGCTGAGGGGCATTTCCTTGCACCTCTGCGCAACTTGCTTTCCCATTCACCCAACGCTGCTTCTTTTCGCATAAAATTAATTCCTCCTAAATCCGTATTCGTTTTTTAATTGTTCGAAAATTTCAAATGCCACGGGACAAACTGTAATTATATCCAGCATTCCAAGTAAACTTAATAATCGCTCCGGCCGATCAGTATATGGATATTTTTTACAATTATCTGGTTTACAATCTGCTAATCTACACATACCATCTTCCTGCAAAAAATCACATGGTTTATGTTTTGTCAGATAACCTGTTCCAGATGAATTTTTCTCCAAAAAGAAATCAACGAACTGCTCCGGTGTAACCCCTAACTGATCCGCATCTTTTTCAATATCTTCTTCTAAAATATTTGCCTTATACATCTTACAGCAATTTCTACATCGGCTGCAATCATACTCTGCAAATAATTGTTTATGCAAACGTAAAAATTTCCCGTCTAATTCTTCCAAATCTGCGTTTTCTTTTAAAAACGCACGAAATTCTAAATTTTCTTTTTCTTTTTTCCTTGCTTCTCTTTCAAGTTTTCTAGGTGGAATCATGGGAATGCCTCCTTTCATTTTTGCGTAATCAACACTCTCATCTCTATTTTATCATGTCATTTCATATATTGCAATCATTCCCCCCTGCAAAAACAGCATTAAACATTGCATAACCTGCCTTCTTCCTTTATAATAAAACTGACACGATATCTTGTTGATCATTTACAAGCAGGGGGATATAAACTTATGGATTTTAATACGAAACTAAATGAATATATTGAAACACTGAATTGCACTGCAAAAGACTTGGCTGAATACTCCGGTTTATCTGCTGCTACGATAAGCCGATATCGTTCCGGCTCGCGTATTCCGGAATCCGGATCACAAAACTTTTCAAATTTGGTTAAAGGGATTGTTAAAATTGCTGAAGGAAAAGCCATTACCGGAATTACAATGGAATCCGTAACGGATGACCTTTTGCCCTTTGTCAAAACATCCGACATTGATATGGATAAATTTCAGACAAATTTGAATCTTTTGCTAAATACATTGTCTGTCAATATTTCTGAACTTTCGAAGGCTTTAAATTATGATGCTTCTTATATTTCGCGAATCCGAAACGGAAAACGACAGCCTGCCGATCCGCAGGAATTTGTCTGTGGTATTTCCGCTTTTATTGCTCAGCGCTATCAAAAACCTGACCAGAAAGAACTTGTTGCCAGTCTTATACACTGCAGTACTTCCAATCTGGCGGATTTCAGTCAATTTCAGAAAGCACTGTCTCAATGGCTTACCCGCGAAACACCTGCCTTGAAAAATCATATGATGGATTTTCTGGAAAAAATAGATGCATTTGATCTGGAAGAATATATCCGGGTAATCCGTTTCGACAAAATAAAAATTCCTTCGTTTCCTTTTCAACTTCCCACATTCAAAAATTATTGGGGTTTATCGGAAATGAAAAACAGTGAATTGGATTTTTTAAAAGCGACTGTTCTCTCTAAGTCCGGCGAACCGGTCATAATGTACAGTGACATGCCGCTTTCAGAAATGGCCAAAGACACTGTGTTTGCCAAAAAATGGATGTTTGGCATGGCTATGATGTTAAAAAAAGGACTTCAATTAAATCAGATTCATGACTTAGACCGCTCTTTTGAGGATATGATGTTAGGCTTGGAAAGCTGGATTCCTATGTATATGACGGGCCAAATCTCACCTTATTACTTTAAGCAGCCACAAAACAGCCCGTTCTCGCATCTTTTGAAAGTCTCCGGAAGTGCCGCATTAACCGGCGAAGCAATCCGTGGATATCATAATGAGGGGAAATATTATCTGACAAAAAACAAAGAAGAGGTCGCCCACTACAAAAAATATGCACAGCGGCTGTTATCAAAAGCATCACCTCTTATGGAAATTTACCGCAAAGAACAATCACAGGGTTTTCATCGCTTTTTGCATTCGACTTCCGAAACTCCTGGAAACAGATACCGTATTTTATCTTCTTTCTCTTTATACACGGCAAGTGAAACCTTTATCCGGCAGCTGTTAAAGCAAAATCAAATCCCAGATAAAGAGCAGACACAGATTCTTCAATACGCTTCCGCACAGCGTGAGACTGCAAATAAAATTCTATCTCACAGCCGTATTACAGAAGAAATCCCGCTGCTGAAAAGAGAAGAATTTGAAAAACATCCTATAACCCTGTCTCTTTCCGGAATGTTTTATGAAAAAGATATTTTTTATAAGTGGGACGATTATCAGGAACATTTACAATTAATGCGCCAATATAGCAAAGCGCATCCGCAGTACACAATGATCGAGAATCCTTCTTCCGCATTTCGTAATATACAGATTTACATTCTTGAGGGAAAATGGGTGCTGGTGTCCAAAAATAAAACACCGGCAATCCATTTTCTGATTCAGCACCCCAAGATGCAAATGGCCTTTGAAAATATGATCCTTCCCATTATTGAAGACGAAAGTTCAATAGATAACCCCATCTGTTTTTGACAATTACTTTACTTTTACAAAGCGTATTTTACTCCATGAAGAATAAATCTTTGTGGAGTTTCCCTTGTCTTTAATGATTCGATATGTTCTGATTTTTACATAATATTTTCTCTTTGACTTCAGTTTTTTAATCTGTTTAGTTGCTGTTTTTTTATTTAACACCGTAACCGTTTTGGCTTTTTTAAACTTAGAAGACAGGCTGTATTGTATTTGATAACCGGCTATACCACTCCTTTGTTTTTTCCATTTTACAGTAATTTTTTTCTTCCCGGCTTTCAATTTTACAATTTTCGTTCCTTTTGGCTTAACAATATCTGTCTTTTTCACCTTTTCACTAACCTGTACCGGAACGATTTGAGGTGTTTTTACTTCTTCTTTCGTTTTTTCTTCCTGCTGAATATTTTCCTGTGGTTTTGGGTCGTTATTGGAAACAGCTTCCTTTTCCCATTTCGCATATAAATGAATGTCATATTCGTCCGCATGTAATCCATGAAAGGCATCTAACACCCAGTCGCTGATCCAGGTGGAATCTTTTGTATTTTTAATCAAACTGGCATCCTCAGCAGTGGAAGAGGTGCACCAGCCCGCAAAACGATACCCATCACGTACAGGAACACATTCGCCAATATCAAAAAACAAGCCATTTTCTGCCTCTGTTACATCAATTTCACGAATTGCGGAATCCGTGTTTTTCAAAGTTCCTCCATTTGGATGAAATGTAACCGTTTGCCCTTTCTCAAAACACGCCCGCAACGTCTGGTCGCCGATTCCCATACCTGACCCATACAAATTGTGCTCCCAGTCAAAAGATAATGTCGTACTCTCTTTGGACTGTTTTACATCCGCTGCACCAACAAGTCCACCCCGCCATTCAACAAAATGATGTCCGGCACGCACCGGATTTGGCAGATTAAATTCCTGCTTTTCTCGCTGAATATAATATCGATCCGGCAATACTTTTTTTTCTTCATCGGTAAATTCTCCGTCTGCTCCATCAAACTCATAAGACAACATATAATAAGGTTCATAAAAGCGAATGACGCAGCCCCAATTGTGCGTAGACCACGCATCTACAAGCAGATCTTTTCCATACTCGCCTCCATAAACTGTTCCTTCGTCCATCGTAGAACCTCCGCGGACCTGCTCTAAAACCATCGGAAGGCCTGTATTATTTTGGTATCCTACATTTGCTGTCGTTTGCCCTTTTAGTGCGGCCTGTAAAGTATCTTTACACGTTTCGTCCCCTTGAAGCGCCGACAGATCGCCCCTGTCATAAGCCATCTTTATCACATTATATGAAGTACTGCCACAAGAAACAACTTTAGAGGTATCGACCGTACTTCTCACCAAGGTATCCGTATACCACCACACTTTTCCGTTTTCATCCCCATCCGGCTTATTTAATGTAATCGCCGCATGAAGATATCTTGGCCACGCAGTAAGATGCAACACTCCGGTCTGTAATTTTTCATACGAAAATTCATATTTCGGTTTTGTATAAAATGACTCTCCCGGCATAATCAACTCGTCTTTAATATCCCAGTTATTTTCCTCTTTCAACACATGTTCCGCTCCTGAATCCTGTACCTGTGATTCTTCTGCAGCTGCTGTCTGCGGCAGAGTGCCAACTGCCAGCCCCATCGCTATCATCAAACTCAGTATACACCCTGTTATATTTTTTTTACTCATAGGATCCCCTCCTTCGTTTTTCTATATATTATAACTATACTAAGCCGTTTGTTTCTACCAAATTTCCGATTAGGCAATGCCAGTTTGGAAACTATCCTGCTCCCGTCTCTTCTCCCGCCTTCTTCCATAATGCCTATCCAAAAATTATCGCAGTTTTTTCACTCTTTTCCGATTAATAATCAACTCAGAAATAAAAGCTCCCGGTTCCCATAATTCTTGGCCATCAAGATTATATTTTGAATTAATACAAATTGCATCCATTCCCATGGATAACCTCTTATACATATTTGTTTCTTCATCAAAAAGTCTTTTCTTCTCTGCAATCAATTCTTTTAGAGCATCCAATGATTCCACACATGAATCTTCAATATACAAATGCAACAAATTAATTAATCCTTTTACAAAAGATACATCTTTAATATTGTGACCGGTATAAATATATAGTTGCTCCAAATTAACCATATTGGCAATAAAACTATAGTCATCTAAATCACACCCAATAACCAATGTCGTAATTTCATCCCAACAATCTATCTTTTCAATTTCTGACGCCTGCACAATTTCATTTGGTGCTTTAAAATTAAAACACGTTGCATCATATCTCCATGGGAATCCATAACAGCATTTTTTTACATCAACTTCATCATCCTCAATCAATATTCTTCTCATAATATTTTCCTTCCTTTGCTTCTTCTTTATATGGTCAAGTCATTATCCGCAACGTCTTTACCGCCAGTCTACCATCCATTCGTCCCCATCTTCTTTCGTCAACGCCACAATGTGCTTTTCACGGCGCATCATTTCCTCGTATTGCACTTCTATTTCCACCTCATACCATTCCTTTTTGCTGGAAATATTTGTCGAAACATTTTGCAAATGATTGGCTGAAAGATTTTCCTGAATTTTCTTTATGGCAACAATTTTTCCATCCAGTGTATAGGGAAATAAATAGTCCCAATTTTCATACAAAGACAGCTTTTTCATGCCTTCCTGACAATCTGTATTAGAATAGTAAACATACTGTCGTATCGTCTGTTCCGGCGTTCTTTCAATGGTATTTATGTTGCCAAGAAAGCCTAGCAAAATACAACCTAATATAAATACAGAACACGCAAAAACGGAGACTGTTTTACGTGATTCTTTTCCTGCAAGACGTTTGACACGAACACGCAGTGCATTCTTCGAAGATACCATCATTGTTGCGGTACAAAATACATCTTCTTTTGTTCGAATTTTGTCTACATTTACGGCATCCAATAATATTTTTCCATACTCTGTTTTTTTCATCTGCAACGCCGCAGCGGCGCGGTCATCACACGCCATTTCGCAGTCTTCTTTTGACAAAATTGCAGCAATATATACGAGTGGATTAAACCAATAAATAGCGATAAAAATCATTCGCAGTTTTGCCCAGAAAAGATCTTTTGCGTGGATATGGCACATTTCATGCTGTAAAATTGTCCGGTAAATGTCCGACCGATCAAGAATCTCCGGCATTAAATAAATTCCTATTTTTCCTTTTACCTTAAACACGCATGAAGAGCGAAGATTCGGCACATAATACAGCGGAAATGGAACATTTTCATCCTCAATCTCAACTCTATTTTCATACAAAAATTTTTCGAATTTGAAGTTGATAAAATGTTCATATAAAAAGACAACGACCGTTCCCACCGCCCATATTACAAGAAGATACCACGGGATCTGAACCATCGAAAACTCAAACCAAATTTCCCGTAAAAATGGGACTTTTCCAAAAAGACGGGAAAATGTGTTAAGCGAAAGCATGTGAATATCACGTCCAAATAGGCATTCCACCGGCAGCATACGGATTGCCGTGAAGAGCCAAAGCGCATATACGATGCGGGGTGAAAGTATATTTCGGCACAACTTGCGGAACCCCAGCATGAGTACGATCATCAGACTGGATTCCAAAAGAATCATTGTCATTTTTCTCCCTCCCTTTCTGCCTTTTGAAGAATCTCATAAAGATCATCCAGTTCGTCTTTGCTGACCTTTTTACTGCTCAAAAATGAGTTCACAAGCAGACTCAGACTTCCTTCATACACCCGGTCCAAAAACTGTTCGGTTTCTTCCAACACCGTTTCTTTTTGTGAAATGATCGAGTAATATTCTTTTGCCCTGCCATTTCTGTGGTACTCGACCGCCCCCTTTTTCTCCATGCGGCTAAGAAGTGTGATCACCGTGTGTTTATCCCAGAATTTCTTTTTATTTAACTCCGCTACAATCTGTGTTATCGTCGCTTCAGGAAATTTCCAAAGGATATTCATAATCTCCCATTCTGCATTTGACAAGTGAACTTTTTCCATAAGTAATCATCCTTTCATTAGGTATACATTTGTTAATAACAATTGTATACCTAATGTGGTGCTTTGTCAAGAGACGATTTTCACAATCAATATAACGTTTTCACAATTCATAGCATTAACAACTAAATTCATGAGAACTAACTTTTATGTCAAATAAAATTTTTATTGAAACATTTTAATTCGTCTTACTCCGAAAATATGTATAAAATTCCCTAAAAGAATTAAGATGATGCGTATCATGTATGCGTTTTTCAATAGCCTGAAAATATGACTTTTCCCCAACTTTTTGTGGTTTCTTTTTAGAATAGCGTATATTGTTGTAACGACATAATTCATGCAAATATCGAAAATGATATTGTCCTATTGATTCTTTTGAAAAATGTGGCGGTCTCATATCTTCAGGATCATTCATTTTTATATTATAATTTATATAGTAAGACCAGAAATCACAATCTTGAGGCGGTTCCTTACAAGGATATAGATTTCCATTTCCTAACAACCATGTTTCAAAACAATGATTGCAAACAAATATCTTGTAAGAAAATTGAGGCGTAATTTTCTTTTTTGCTAAATAATCATCAATAATTTTACTAACCTCTTTTTTTCTTGATACTGTATCGTACTGTTCTGAATCTAACATTATAACTAATTCATCAATTTTCCCATGATATTTTGTACAAGTAATCGTATCAATTGTTTCAAAAAGTACTTTTGTAATTAACTGCGTTACCCCATGTCCACTTTGTAAAACATAGCAATTGTTTGTTACTTCCTCTATGTCCACTACCCTCGTATTAGAAAAGCCAATATAATTTAACCATTTGGGTAAAATTTTCATAAAAGATAGTTCATCTTCTATTAAAAAATAGTAATTCATTTTATATCTTCCCTTCATACTCCCAACGATTCAAAAGATTAAAGTATGCATCATGCTGACTATGATTTAAGCCATAAACTTCAGATGTTGAATTTTCAACAATGTTAACATTTCGTTCTATAATCTTCCATTTCGTACTAGGAATTTGATTTATTATTTTAGGATGATGGCTCGTTATAATAAATTGCAAATCTTTTCTTTCATAAAGAAGTATTTCAGCCAATACATCTATACAGTTTACCCCGAGCCCATTTTCAAATTCATCAATTAACACCAATGAATTTTCAGACATTGTAAATAACTCAATAATATAATATATTGTTTTCAACATTCCATTAGAAATTTCCGTTTGCACTAGAGTCTTTCCATACACTTCAATTGCAACCAACGAAATATCCATCACCGGATCTTCAATAATTTTCAAATCAGTGATTTCAATAAACAATTCTTTTATTGCATCAAAAATTTTTGCATACAACTTAGGATAATATTGCTTAACAATATACAATTTTATAGGTACTGGCAAATGACTAAACCTCTCAAAGCTTGATGTAGGAGCATTGTCAATGCTTTCTTTGATTTTGGTCTTAAACATGCGAAAACTATTTCGATCTATAGCCCCTCTTACATCCATTTCAAGCTCAATTGGATATAGTTTTAATAATTCAATAATAATCGAATGTATTATCTTATCTTCGGAATACTGAAGTAACACACTTTCATCGCTTTTAGGTGTTGGTACTTTATCATAACCTAATATTTCTGTCTTATCTTTATCTCTTAAGATAATTGTTTTATTGTCACGCAACAACTCTTCATACGTGAATACATATTTAACTTCCTCAGATTTAATAATATCTTCATTTTGGGCTAGTTCAATGCGATAATTCCACTCATACACAACATTATTGATTTCAAAGCATATTTTCACAGCATATGGTTTTAAACGTAGGCTTTCATTGACAGCCAATCTTAATGAAAATTTAATTGCATTCAATATTTGTGTTTTACCAACCCCAGACAGTCCCACCAACAAAGTCACATCTTCATTAAAACTAATATGTTTAATTTTCAGCCCCGTTTTCAAATTTTCAAATTCAAGCCAAAGTAATTTCACTTTTTTCACCTCACAAACTATCTCCATACATCACATCATCATATAATTTTATGCCAAATATGGTAACCTATTCGTTATATTATAACACAAATCCAACCAGTTATACAAGAAAAACGTAGTTTTATTTTTTTCATATATTAAAAGATTAAATGATGAACAATATTTTCTGTATAAATACACATCTTAATTAATATAAGCTTAAATTCCCCCATTTATCATCCAATAGGGTATTCCCATATGCTTTTTCATAATTTTCTATAATTCTACATTATTTTCGCATTAATCAGCTAAACTTTGTTTTTTTATACGCTATACTCTAACGTACCAAAACACCTCAACTTTGATGCACTTTTATTTCATCACTTTATTTTATACTTATATACTGTTTTACTATCAGAATATTGTTCTGTCCTAGAACCAGTATCTAAATTCAATGTATTTTTATACTTGCCCTCCCATGTAGTCCATTTAAGTTTGTTTCCTTTCCATTTAGTTAACTCATCATCCAAAAATATCTGCACCTTACCTTTTTTTGTAATACATACTTTGCACAACAAATTTTCTTGTGCAGCATTGCGTTTAGATTTTTTCCCCGTATTGTCAATATTTACACACGACATACATTTCCATATCCCCGCATAATGTCGATTTTTTTCACATAATTTCTTATATTTTTTAGCCTCTTTATAATTGCCTGCTTTTTTAAACATTTCAATAGCTTTTGTAAGAGTTCCTTCCTCCATACATTGAATCGCAATATCATAATCACGACCGCTTATACATTCTTTCTCTTTTTTAGAAGCATCTCGATAATTTTTGCATTTTATAAAAAAGTACATTGCATCATCAAATTCATTTTGATTTTGACATAGTATGCCCTTCTGATAACAAGCTTCATAATATGTGTCATTAATAAATTGATACTCCTCATATAAAGAAATTACTTCATCATAATTTTTCTCAGATAGACATATTTCACCTAAAGATAAAGCATATTCCTTTTCCAATTCATCTGAATCTTCAAATGAACTTGGTAAAGCCTTTAAAAGCTCCACCGCATTTTTAAAGTTCCCCTTATTCGCATCTTGTTTTGCCTTGTCATAATTAATATAATTCTGACATATTTCCAAATAATCTAAAGAATCCTTATAATCGGTAATACTTCTAAATGCTTTTTCGGCTTCTACATACGACTTCTCAGCATACTTCTTGCATCCCAGTAAATATTTACTTTCGATAAGCTTCTGTTTTGAATTTTTATAATTTCCTAAATTTCCAAAATCATTTACTGCTTCCTCATAATTTTCTGATTCAAATTTTTTCTCTGCCACGGAATATTTTACAGTTGGAATAACAAAATTAATTAATCCGTAAACTACAAACAAAAGCAAAATCGTAATACCACAGCAAATACTGGACATTAAAATAACCTTTTTTGCCTTTTTGTGCTTTTCTTCTTTCAATTTCTTTTCTTTCTCTTTACGCTCTTGTTCCTCTATTTGAAGTTTTTCCTTTTCCTCCAAAAGATATTTTCTATCTAAAATTTCCAATAATTTTTCTTTGTGAACACCACAACATCTACACGAAGAAAAATCCTTTAAATTCAAAGCACCACATGAACACTGCCAATAATCTTCCCGCTCAACGGGAAAATACTCCGCTATTCCATTTGATTCTTTAATTTTTTTATACTCAAATTGAAACTGATTATATAAATCATCCAATTCTTCTTTCAGTTTACATTGAGATTCTACATCAAATAATTGATCATTATTCTCCCATACTTCTCCATTTTTAAAAAATATTTTCTTTATAAAAAATGAAAATTTACGTGCATCATTGTTCTGAAGATAAACTGCAGACTTTTCTCCAAATTCATCATTCAAATTCACTTCCAAATCTAGATAAGAATAACTTTCCCTTGACAGTAATTCATCTCCCAAAGAATACGTCGTATACTCCATCTCAACCCCAACTATACCGCGTTTCTCAATTGATTGAAATTTTATCTGGAGTAAATTTTGCTTTTTAACTTCGTCACAAAGCAGTGCCCCTTTCAATAATATAACCGGACACTTTTTACACCATTTTATTCCATTTATATCTAAAATTTTTCTATATCTGCTAACCATAATATTTTCCTCTTTCTACAATGGTGGTAATTCATCATCAATTTCTTTGATATTCTGTTTTTCATTTTTCTGTGACAACATCTCTAAATATTGCAAAACCTCGCTTAATCCTGCAAGCATTGCGTATAAAATACTTGTCCCCAATAGTCCAGAAAGAAACAGTACAATTGTTAATTCCGCATTTCTTTCCGTTGATGTACTTATACCTGAATACACTGAATATGATATATCTTTGACCACCCCACATGAAGCAGCTAGGATTATTGATCCAATAATCCCCAACACTAAAACCAATTTTGCTAATCCTCTACACAAACTCTTATATCTAGAGTACATTTTGCATCCTCCTAGTATAATAATGGTG
>DJEU01000042.1:43124-43860 GCA_002431395.1 Lachnoclostridium sp. UBA5890 | reverse complement strand
TCCGAAAAACAATTTACGCTATCCTTTGTTCTCAAAAGGCTTGACAAGCGAAGAGCGTATTAGTATCATGGAAGAAGAATATGATATTCCAAGTCAAGTATTAGGAGAGGAAGTGGAAACCATGTGTAATTTAGGCGAAGGAATCTGGGAAGATGCACTTGAAAATGGACTTGCACAAGGTCGTGAAGCAGGAATCGCCGAAGGCCGTGAAGCAAATCTTCTTGAACAAATTTCCAAAAAACTTGCCAAGGGGAAATCACTTTCACAGATTGCGGATGAGTGCGAGGAAACGGAAGAACGAATTCAGGAATTGATGAAAAAACTGTAGAAATCGATTGGGCAGTTTCTGGATTCCTAGAAAATGGAAAAATAAGTGAGGATTGTAGTGTGACGTAAGTGTGGCGCTGCAGTCCTCGTTTTTTGTCTGGGTGTGAAAATGAATTATGGAAAAAAATCAATGAAATTGGAAAAAACGCGTATGAACGACCATTTTGCCTTTGTTCTCAAAAGGCTTGACAAGCGAAGAACGTATTAGTATCATGGAAGAAGAATATGATATTCCAAGTCAAGTATTAGGAGAGGAAGTGGAAGCCATGTGTAATTTAGGTGAAGGAATTTGGGAAGATGCACTTGAAAATGGACTTGAAAAAGGACTTGCACAAGGTCGCGCACAAGGTCGTGTGCAAGGAGAAGAGAAAACACTTCTTACACAAATTTCCAAAAAACTAGCGAAAGG
>DJEU01000042.1:42792-43022 GCA_002431395.1 Lachnoclostridium sp. UBA5890 | reverse complement strand
CAGGAATTGATGAAAAAGCTGTAGGAATCGATTGATCTCTAAATAAAAAATATTTGGTGTAGATGTTATAGTTGTTTTTGAAACGATGCGCCGAGAGAGGAAGTGGAAGCCATGTGTAATTTAGGTGAAGGGATTTGGGAAGATGCACTTGAGAATGGACTTGAAAAAGGACTTGCACAAGGAGAAGAGAAAACACTTCTTACACAGATTTCCAAAAAACTAGCGAAAGG
>DJEU01000042.1:17933-42693 GCA_002431395.1 Lachnoclostridium sp. UBA5890 | reverse complement strand
CAGGAATTGATGAAAAAGCTGTAAAAGTTGATATGAGTAAACGCGGAAAAGCTGCCAGATTTGGCGGCTTTTTTCGCTGGGGAAAATAGGTAAGTATTTGTGATTAAAAATATTTGTAGACTTCAACTGATCATTTTTGGGAAAAAACTAGAAAAAGATATGGTAGTATACAAATATGTTACGTAACAAAAATACTAAAATATCAAATTTTGAAAGGAACAGGTGAAATTTATGAAAAAAAGTTTTCGTATTTTAGCTATGGTAATGGCAATTGTGCTGGCAATCGGTGTAAACGCCGGAAGCGCAGGTGCAAAAACAATTTACTTTGCAGGAGAGTATTCAAAGTGTGATGGTAGTGCAGGTGCCTCTGTCTATCTGAACCAGTATTCATCCGTTGAGGGAAAAGCTTATGGAAATTATTCATTTAATGAGCCGCATCTCTACGGCGTGTTTGAAGGTGAACTTATTAAAATAGGTGCAAATAAATATCGTTCCAGTAAAAAGGGGCTTATTATTACAGTTGGTAAAAAGAAACTTACGGTTAAAGTTGTAAATAAGAAAAGATACGATAAAGAATTGGCTGGAAAATACAAACGCTACAAAAAGTATCCAATGCCATAATGTCGTGAATGAATGGGTAAAAGAGAAGCCTCTCTGTTAATGTAAATTAGCAGGGAGGCTTTTGCGGTGGTCAAAGTTGGGAAAAACGAAAAAGAGGATGTGGTAAAATTAAGGAAAAAATCAAGAGACAAAATCTTATAATGCAAGGTGATTAGAACCTGTAAACCGTAAATTGTGAGTTTGAGTGAGGAGATAAGCATGGCAGAGGATACACAACGTTATAATAAAATTGAAGAATACGATGAAGAGTATGATGTGTTTGATTTCGATGAATTAGAGGAAAAACTTCAAAGCCAATTGGATGAAGAACTGTCAGATTTTGAATATCTAGAGGAAGAAAAAAAGAAAATTGGAAATCCGGATGCACTTGGAAAAGTGATCATGGATGAGATATGGAATCAGTTTACAACGCAGATTGGCTTAGAAATGACAAATGAAACACTGATTCAAAAATATGATCGTGAACATCCTGAAACCTATGAAGAAGTGGGAAAGAAGGTCATGCAGGATTCTAGATATAAAGAGGCCAATAAGGCTATGAAGGAAAAGCAAAAAGCGGGAACGTTAAAAGATGAATATACAGGGAAAACGATTGCTCCAAATGAGAACGCAAACTTGGATCACACCGTTTCCAGAAAAGAAATATATGAAAATAAGCGGCGTCGTCAAGCAGGAATTGCGACAGAAGATTTGGCAAATAAAAGTGAAAACTTGAATCCTACAAATGAATCCTTGAATAAAAGTAAGGGTTCTAAATCAGTTGATGCTTATAATAAATCGCAAGAACAACGTGAGCGCGATTTGCGGGAACAAAATAGAAAGGCAAATGAAAAAATTGACAAGGATCCTAATTTATCAAAAAAAGAAAAGGAATTAAAAAAGAAAGAAAATGATAAAAGAATGCAGGATAAGCTGGATGCGGATGCTGAATTAATGAAGGAAAAAGATGCCGAAGCAAGAAAAGCAATTAATAAAGATATAGCAAAAGGAGTGGCAAAAGAAACCGCTAAAAAGGCTGGAAAAGATGCCTTAAAGATAATGACTGTACAAGCGTTGTCTTCTATGTTAAAAGAGATAATAAATGCATTGGTTCGTTTCTTTAAGCAGGCGGAGAAATCATTTTCTAATTTTATACAGGAAATGAAAGAGGCTTTCAAACGATTTTTAGCAAAGATTAAAGATTTTGTAAAGGCTGGCGCAGATAGTTTTGTTGGTACGGTAATTTCAGAAATTTTCGGACCAGTGGTTAGTCTATTCAAAAAACTGGCTAGCTTGATAAAACAAGGTGTTAAAAGTGTACATGATGCTATTTCTTACTTGAAAGATAAAAACAATAAAAATAAACCTTTTAGTGTCAAGGTTGCTGAAGTTGGAAAAATTGTTGTAGCTGGTTTGGTGGCAACGGGTGCTTTATTTGGAGGAGAATTTTTCTCAAAAATATTAGGAACGATTCCTGGTATGGCTATACAGATACCGTTGCTGGGAAGTTTGGCTGATCTGGTTGGAATGTTTTTGGCAAGCGTGATTAGCGGAGTAATTGGTGCAATAATTATTAATTTTATTGACAAAAGGTTAGAAAAGAAGCAAAAACAGGAAGCCCAAAATGCAATAATAGAAAAGGGAAATAAAGTAATTAACCTTCAAAATAAAGTTCGAATCGTCGAGGAGGTTAAACTTGATAGTACCAAAGAAAATGTGCAAAATAACATTAAACAACGGCATGTTGAGGCAGCACAAGAAATGAGAGATTCAATGGAAAATATAATAGAAAACAGTAAAAATGATGATTCAATTGATGAGACATTAGATGAAATGGATGAATTGTTTTTAGATATGGAAGGTGAATAAACATGAAAAAAATATTTATAACATTATCAGTAATAGTAGCAGGAGTTGCAGTTTATCTGTCAAGAAATAAAAAGACGCCAAATAAGAAATCAGAGAAAGAAAAAACTAGCCATGTTATGGCAGACGTAAAGATAAATAATGAGGATAATAAAAATGAATTAGCGAATAAGGTGGCAGATAATGAATCTAAATTTGAGGATGTTGAAACAAGAAAAAAAGCAGCTCAAGATGAGATGGTAAATCGACACTTGGAAGCATCTTCAATAATAAGAGATTCCATGAAGGTAATTTTAGATGAGGAAGATGATTTGAGTGATGATTTGGATCAAATTTCAGATGATTTTGATAAACTGTTAGGAGACGAATAAAATGGATGAAATTACAATTAACCCACATTCTTTCGAAATGGCAAAAAAAAGTATAAAAAATTTTTCGCAAAAAAAGGCGGACGATTTTAAAATCGAGGAGGTTAATACAGACGGTGGTTTATTTGGCTTGGGAAATCATAAAGTTACCGGATCAGAACTCAATGAAAGAATGGGGTCCGTTCAGAATAATATGATTGCTATGAACGACAGCATAAATAAAACGATAAAAGAGTTTTCACAAGTTTATAATGCATTGGAGTCTTTGGATAAAGATTATATACAAGGAATTTTGCTGTCGATTAAAGCAACAGAGGAAACAAGTAAAAAGGTTCAAAAAACACAGCAGGATTTGAAAAAAGTTGTTGATAATCAGAAAAAAACGTTGGAAAATCTTAAGCGATTTAAAGAAAAACTGGATCAGTATACGCATTTAAAGGATATTGATCAATTATGGAAAGATTTACAAAACTGGCAGGAAGATATCGTTGATTTGTCAGAGCAGATTGAACGGTGCAAAAAAGAGGTTAATCGTGTTGTTAAAAACAATGATGAACTAAAACAGTTTGAACAAAAACTTAAAAATAATAAACATATATATGATATCGATAAAATGTGGAATAGTTGTGAAAAATTCCAGAAAGAAATGGGAGAGTTATCAGAGAAACTTGTGCGGTATAAAAAAGATGTTGACCGCATTAGTAAAAGCACGGATGAATTAAAGCAGTTTGAGCAAAAACTTAAAAAAAATGAACATATATATGATATAGATCAGCTTTGGCAGGAGTGTATAAATTCAAACAAAAGAATAGAAATAAATACTGTGGCGGTTAAGGATACAGTAAAAAAATATGAAATGCTTAATGAAAATGTCAGTAGTTTGAATGAATGCGTGAATACTGTTGAAAGCATGGTAAAAAAACAAAATTCTAATTTTGAAGTCATCAAAGATCAAAACAATGAATTGTTAGAAATGATTAAGACTAATGAAAAAAATAGTATGGATGCGTTTGCTGACATGAGAAAGAAAATACGGTATTCGTATATGATAGCCGGAGGTTCAGCAGGAATTGCAATAGTCGAATTGATTTTAATTATGATTGGAGTGATTTGATGAATAAATATAAAGATATTTTATTGGATACGGCATCAAAATTGGATGCACTTACAAGTTCGCATGGAGAGATTATCACCGTAGTATCAGATGTAATAAAAACAAATGATAGGAAAAAGACAATTTTAGTGTTACATAAAATATCAGATATTATGGATTCAAATTGTAAGAATGATATAAAAAAAGTGGCACAGCTATTGAATCAAAATTTGATTGAATATTATGGTTATGTTACTCTTAAAAATATGTGCAATCCAGTAAGCGAGAATATTACAGATAACAGATCTTTGGAAGAATTATTAGAAGAGTTAAATTCTTTAGTTGGCTTAGAATCTGTAAAAAGAAAAGTTAATGACCTAATTATTTTTCAAAAAGTTCAAAAATTAAGAAGAGAAAACAACCTGCATTCTTCAAAAAATACACTTCATTTGGCGTTTACAGGAAATCCGGGAACCGGAAAAACAACAGTTGCGAGAATTGTTGGTAGAATATATAAAAAAATAGGTCTTTTATCCAAAGGTCAGTTTATAGAAGTCTCCCGAACAGATCTTATAGCTGGTTATCAGGGACAAACTGCTTTGAAAGTAAAAAAGGTAATTGAGCGGGCAAAAGGTGGAGTTTTGTTTATAGATGAAGCTTATAGTATTACCGAAAATGAAAATAGTGATTCATATGGAAGAGAATGTCTCACAGAACTGACAAAAGCATTGGAAGATTATCGAGATGATCTTGTGGTTATTGTGGCGGGTTATACGGAGCCTATGAATAGTTTTTTTGAATCCAATCCGGGGTTAAAATCGAGATTTAATACCTTTATCGAATTTCCTGATTATTCGGAAGCTGAATTAACAAAAATTCTTGAATCCATTTGCAAAAATAATGATTATGTTTTGGATGAGAATGTTCAAAAGAAAATAACACAGTATTTAAGAAAATGTGTTGAGCAAAAAGATACTAATTTTGCAAACGGTCGATTGGTACGTAATCTTTATGATGATCTTGTTATGAATCATGCAAGAAGAGTGGATTTGATAGAAAATCCAACGAAAAAAGATCTGCAGACTATTGTTGCTGAAGATTTTAGAGAACGTGATAATACAAAATCTAAGGTTGAAGATGAAACAGGAAAGTAAATATAGAAAAGTGATTTTAACAGATGGTCATTGTTTGAAAAAATGAAAAATTTGTTCTGTTAAAATTATAAATAATAATTTATAAAAGCATATGAAGTAAAGGAGAAATGAGTTATGGGATTTTTTGACAAAGTAAAAGACACAGTACAAAATGCATCCGATCAGGCAAAAAAAGCATATGATTCTGTAAAAGAGCAAAATGCACAGAAAAAGGCAGAAAAGGAAGCATATGAAAAAGAGATGACAGAGAAAGCTCAGCTTGAATCGGAAGAACGGAGTAAGCGAATCATAGATGGCTTTTCAGGTGTGAGTATGTTTGAAAATATTAATATGGACGAATTGCTGAAATTTACTAATGAGTTTTATTCAAAGTTAGTTTTACCGGCAGCAAGTTTGGATAAATGCTGTATTGATATGTATCATTACATTGATGAACGTGTAGAGAAAAAAATTAAGAAAGCATTTCCGGAACATGAAACAGATGATACAGTGATATTGTATCTGCGTATCAATAAAAAAACAGAAGTTATATTAACCAAGACAAAAGTGTGCTATTCTGATACACTTGAGGAAGATAATAAATACCATGTGATTGGAAACGTTCCACTTGAAAAGATAAGTGAATTGTCAGTAGACTACAAAGGCGAAAATTGTATCTTTTTGGTAAACGGGCAACCGGTGTTAACGATTGAATCAAAACCGTATTATGTAAGGGACTTCATTTCAATTGATCATTACATAGATATGATAAAAAAACAAGATTTTGTAATTGAAGATACCGAAGTAGATGCTATTATCCGTGAGAAAATTGGAAGTAAAGTTTACGAAGAAGTAAAGAGAAAAATGACGTATGATGATGAACTTTTGCTTTACTTTGCTTGGGGGCTTGATTCTATTACAGCAAAGGACTTTATGTTCTGCTCGGATAAGCAAATTGTTTATTTGAATCGAGAAGCATTAGGTGCAACGGCAGATGTAAAACAGTTTTATTATGAAGATATTAATTCCATGGCTACTTTGCAGAATTCTCAAGATACATCGTTGACAGGTTATTTGATAGATACAGCATTAACGAGTGCATTGCAGCTTTGTGATTTGGAAATTACAGTTGCAGGTTCCAAAATGAAAATATCTACATTGAAAAAGAGAGAAGCAGATCGAGTTGTTGAAATCTATCATCAGCAGAGAAAGAATATAAAAGAACAAGCACGGCAGCCACAGGTAGTTATGCAGCAAAAAGAAAATGATCCTTTAGAACAGTTAGAAAAATTGAATAAATTAAAGGAGGCTGGGATTATTACTGAGGAAGAATTTACTCAAAAGAAAGCGGATTTACTCCAAAAGTTGTAATTTTATTCCGACTTTAACCCCATCCTATTTCACCCTTTCACAATAACCACCAACAAGCCACTTGTCTTACCTGGTATAGCATGCTATACTTTAACTAGACAAGTGGCTTGTTGCTGCTAAAATTTGCAAAAAGGAGAAGGAGCCCCTTATGACCAAAACGATGAAAAGACGAATTGCATTCCTGCTTATAGCTGCCATAGTGCTTGCAGGATGTTCAACGGATATATTGACCGGCGGTACGCAAGCAAAAGCAGACACACAAACCATTCAGGTGCAATGGGAAGATGGCGTGTTGACGATACAGTCTTCAGGACCAAGTGTTGACACGCAGTTGGAGGTATGCCCTGACCCCTTTGATGATGGTAAAGTATTGAAAGTTGCAAATCCGGATGAAATAAAAAAAGTGGTATTAAAGGGATACGCAAGTAGTTTGGATATATATATGCTTCCGCAATTGGAATCTGTTAATATTGAGAAAGTAGACTATTTGCTAGGGTTACATGAGTGCCCACAGCTTCGAACGATAGAGGTTGGAACGATAACAAACGCAGGTAGTAGTGGATACTTGTTAGATGGAAGCCCCAATGTTGAAGAAATAGAAATAGGACAAGTGAATACGATTGAGGATCAAGCATTTATCAATTGCAAAAAATTAAAACGAGTATCGATTCAAACAGGGACGGTAACCATTTGGGATCAAGCATTTTCCGGGTGTTCTGCGCTTGAAAAAGTAGAGATAGGAGCAAATGTAAAGGCGATTAAAGCGAGAGCATTTCAAAGCTGTACGAGTCTTAGTACATTAAAATTACCGGATACCGTATTCGAGATAGGGCAAAGTGCATTTTCTAATTGTCCGGAATTAAAGCAAGTTGTGATGCCGGCGGATTTACAGACGATTGGAACAGGGTCTTTTACAAACAGTGACATTTATTGGAAAGGGGAAAAGATTACGTTTGAATCGGAAGAAAAAGAAAACAAATTTTTCTCACAAATGCAAGGCACGATGTATATTCCGCAAAATAGCGAATTTTGGAAGAAAATAAAAGAAAAATATCCGAGTCTTCAGTGGAAGGAGTGGGTGCCAGAAGAGGGGACCCCAGATAAGATCTGTTATTTGGAAGATGCGTATGCATGGCAGGGGGGAACTCAGAATGCAGAGGCAAGATTGGTGACAGATCAGGAAGGGGTGTCTTGTTTTCAACTTCTTTTAGAGGAGCGTTATCAAAGAGTGGCATTCGAACTTCCGGACTGGTTTAACGTGGACGACTATGCGTCGCTTACTATAAGTGCAAAAGTGGGAACGCAGCTATTGGTAGATTTTTGGGGAGAGTCATTGGAACAATCTTTGAAAAAGGGAAGGTTGGTGGCAAACTGCTCTTCGGTAACAGGGGCAGTGTATCCTTTTGGAAATTATGGGACGAGTGAAATAAAATATACAACCGAAATGGAGGAAATTCCGGAAAAGCTAGAAAATACCACCGAGACAGCGAAATATCTCGCGATTGGAAGCTGTCTCGATCCCGATGAAGCCCAAGATGATTTTAACAGGGACTACCTTTTCTATCTCTATTCCATTACCTTTAATCCGGTCAATCCGGAAGATGGCAAAGTGGTATTTACCTGCAGACAGCCGGAACCGACACCTACGCCGACTGTAACTCCGTTACCGACAGAGATACCGGATGAGACGCCGGCAGCATCACCGGAAATTACACCGGCGGAGCCGACGGCAAATACCGCTGTCGATGAGGTGCGACAAACACCGGTTGTGACTCCGCAGGCGGAGCCGAATCGCAGTGTTCCGTCGCTGACAGTGAAAAAACAGTCCAAACAGCAGATTCTCCGCATCGTAGTTACGGACAAAAAAGCGGAGTATTTTGAACTTTACGTGAAGCAGAAAGGAAAGCGGTATACGAAAGTAAAATTGACAAAAAAGAAGTTGAAAAACGGAAAATGCACGATACGTCTTTCGTATATAAAAAAGAGACAGGAACTTTGGTTTAAAGTGCGTACCTATACGAAAAATAAGGGCAAAAAGAAGTACCGTGCGTATAGTAAAGAGAAGAAAATAAGAGTATAAAAAGTGGTCATTTTGCGGAAAAACTTCTGCGCTTTTTGTGATACTATCTAGGATAGGATAGCTACAGGAGTGATTTTGGAAAATGCTGCGTAAAATGAGGAAATGGAAAATGAATCGCAAACAGGTGAAAAATGAGGGGGAGTATACGCCGTGGATTTATCTGAAAGATGTCCATGATAAAACGCGCGTGTATGAGTATAAATTGGAAGGGTGCATGGTAGTGGGGAGAGATCCCCATTTGTGTGATGTGGCGATCGTAGAAGAGCCGACGGTGTCCGGGAGGCAGTGCCGGCTGTATACGGAGGAAAATGAAGTATATCTGATGGATCTTGACGGGACCAATCCGACGTATCATAACAATGTAAAAGTAGTAGAGGATGTCACACTACGGAGTGGAGACGTCATTAGTTTTGGTGAAATGGATTTCTATGTTGAAATCAAGTAAGAGAAAGTGTAAAATGGAAGACAAAAGAAATACAATTGATGTAAATGAACAAGTTAGTAAATGCGAAAGCCTTGTAGAATTGCAGGAAATTCTAAGCAAAAACAGTAACTACTATAAAGACTGGAAACAGTACATTAACCGGCTTGTCGAACGCAAACATTTAAATTATGTGCAGCTCTCAAAAACTTGTCATTGCAGCCGGAATACGGTCAAAAAATGGTGCCGTGAGGGAGCGATGCCGCAAAACCGTGAGACATTTTTGAAGATAGGACTCGGGCTGCGGTTGAACCTCGAAGAATTTAATGAACTGCTTTTACGTTATGGCAGATATCCGAGACTCTATGGGAAAAACATGGAAGATGCGGTCTGCCTGTTTGTTATACGGCATTATCCGAGTGAGGGAGATGCGTATGAAGTGTATCTCCAGTTAAAAGAGCATCTTTTGAAACGGATGCGCGAGTATGGAAAAGGAAATGCCAGACCGCTCGACACGATGGAGATCGAAGAGCGGCTTATGGCGCAGGAAAGCAAAGAGGAATTTGAACAATTCATCTGTGAAAATGCGGGTTCGTATGAAGAATCTTATCATAAACTGGCGGAGTTTATTCAACTGTTTATCAAAGCGAAAGAGGAAAATGTACATCGTTTTGTACAGACAAATTCGCTCCCTTTTTCCTATGAAAAAATGATGTCTGCATTGCGGCAGCGCGGGGAATGCCCGAATCGTATAAAGCTGATTTTGCTCGGTGTAAATCTCAATATGTCGATGGAACAGATCAATTATATGCTCTCCTTGGCGTATATGAAACCGATGTGTGCGAAAGATAATCTGGAGTGCATTATTATGTATGCGGTCGAAAATGCGTACTTGATGAATCCGGCATACTCGGTGGAAAGTGCCATTATTTTACAGCATTACAAACAGAATCCGGTATTGCAGAAAAAATGCCGCGATATCCTGGCGCAGTATTGGGAAGCGGGTTTGTATGCGGAAGAAAGAGAGACACTTCGGTATTTGGAAGAGAGCATTGGAGATTATCTGAAAAATATCCTGCAGGAACTTGACTGGGAAGAACAAGAGATTTTTCGCTATTTATAAAAGGTTCGTGAAAGGGGATTAACATGCGTAAAAAGGTAAAGATATGTCTGGGATGTCTGCGAGAGATTTCTATTCATAGTGGAATTTGCCCGTATTGTGGGTTTGATCCGTTAAAAAGTGAAAATCCAAGATTTTTGCGTGTGGGTACGCGGCTGGCGAAGCGTTATATGGTCGGAAAAATGCTGGGAGAAGGGGGCTTTGGGATCACTTATACCGGATACGATAACAAGGAAAAACGGCCGGTAGCCATCAAAGAATATTTCCCTGCCAATATCGTATCGAGGGATACCAATTCCGGGCGTTCTCAGAAAATCACCTGTTTCGATGGGAAAGATGGAAAATATTTCCAAGAAGGACTCGAGCGGTTTAAAAAAGAAGCAAAGACGCTGGAAAAGGCAGCGTTCTGCAACCACGTTGTACAGATTTATGATTATTTTGAGGAAAATGAAACCGGTTACATAGTGATGGAATACGTTCCGGGAATTACAGTGTGGCAGCAGGTGGAAAAACAGGGAGTATTTCGGCCGGGGGAGATGCTTGCCCTGCTGGAACCATTGATGCGTGATCTTCAGAAATTGCACGAAAAAGGGCTTCTTCACCGCGATATCAGTCCGGATAATATGATACTGCGTCCGGATGGCGTGGTCAAATTGATTGATTTTGGTGCCGCAAGGAAAACAGAAATCGATGCGCAGGGAAGCCAGAAAAGTATGACGGTAGTGGTGCGCCAGCAGTACGCTCCGCGCGAGCAGTTTTCGAGAAATGGAAGACAGGGACCGTGGACCGATATTTATTCGCTTTCAGCGACGATGTACTACATGCTGACCGGAAAAGTTCCGGTATCTGCTTTGGAACGCGAGTCCGAAACGGCAAGCCGGAAAATGCAGGAAAATTTAAACCGGATCTCGCCGGCGCTGGCAGAAGTGCTGGAAAAGGGAATGGCATTTCAGCCGGAAGACCGTTATTCGGATTTTACGGCCTTTTTGCATGCCTTGAAAGAGGCAGTGCCGATGGAAAAAGAGCGAACGCGGATTGAGAAAACCGTTTATTTTAACCGGGAAAAGAAAGGGCGCAAAGTGCTTCCACTTTGGAAAAAACGCCGGATTCTGATCGGAGTATCGGCTGCATGTATCCTTATCTTGGGAAGTGTTATTGCTTGGCAAAAAATGTCAGGAGAAAAAGCGGCGCCGGTAACAGAAACCGTTCGTCTGACTTCGCCGGAGCCCTTCACAGAAACCGAAGCACTTATTACGATGCCGCGCGTGGAAGGGGAAAAATTAGAAGAGGCGCTGCAGCGGATCAAACAGGCAGATGACAATTTGTCGGTTGTCGTTGAGAAGCAGTACAGTAAAACGGCGAAAGACCGGATTGTGAGCCAGAGCATCGCACCGGGGGAACAGTATAAAAAGGGAAATAAAACCGATGTTACCATCGTTGTGAGCAAAGGCGTAGAGAAGGTAAAAGTGCCAAATGTCGTCGGAAAATCGTTGAGCGAAGCAAAAGCAGTGCTAAATGCAAACGGAATGAAAATTTCCTTGAAAAAAGTCTTTTCAAATGACCAAAAAAATAGTATTCTAAAACAGAGAGAAAACGGAAAAGTGAAAAAAGGTTCCGTGATCCATCTGACCGTGAGCAAAGGCACAAAGACGCCGGCAAAGACGGGGGATAGTATCTCTCAATCCCGTGCAGCGGAAAAAACAGGTGGAATCCAGATCATTACAGATTGACAAAGGAGATTCGTATGGCTCGGACAAAGAAATATTTTATCCTTGTAATGGCTTTTTTGCTGGGGCAGATCGTCAGCATGTTTCCGGGTTATGCTGCCCAAACAGCGGTATTTGATGCAGAGTTTCAAAAAGCCGGGATTGTGTATGAGGTTACAGCATTTAATGATAAGCAGAAAGAAGTTCAGGTGGTGCGCGGTACGACAGTCAAAAAAGTGGTTCGCATCCCTCAGAAGATCCGTTATCAGGGAATGAATTTTTCGGTTACTGCGATTGCCGGCAAGGCTTTTTATAAAAATAAGAAACTGGAAAAAGTAGAGATTGGTACCAATGTGCGTACGATCGGCAGCCAGGCATTTTATCAGACAAAAAAACTGAAATTTATTGATATTCGCTCGAAGAAATTAAAAAGTGTCGGCAAAGCAGCATTTATCGGCATTCAGAAGCAGGCGAAGATTAAGGTTCCGCGGGACAAAAAAGCGGCCTATGTGAAATTACTTGCAAAAAAATACGGCTGACCCCTTGACGAATCAAAAAAATGGTGCTATAACGTAGTTGTAAATAAAAACAACAGTTGTAACAAGAGAAACGAAACGCCAATTTAATATCGACATTCCGCAAACTTCCCTATGTTATCAATTTGTATGAATGGAGGAAAAGACAAATGACTACTTTAAGAGTACAAAGAAGAAACATGGAAACCAAGGCTAAAAAGCTGAGAAGAGAAGGTTATGTAACCGGTAACCTTTTTGGAAAAGAGATTGAGGGTTCGGTTCCTGTGCAGATCGAGAAGAGTGAAGCAGAGAGAATCCAGAGAGAGTGCATGAAAGGAAGCCAGTTGTATCTGGAACTGGAAGGAAAGACCTACGATGTGCTGATCAAAGAGATGGATTATAACACCATGAACCACCAGATTTTGGAAATTGATTTCCAGGCATTGGTAAAAGGAGAAAAAGTACACTCTGTTGCGGAGATTGTCCTTCACAATAAAGAGAAAGTTGTCGAAGGTGTACTGGAACAACTTTTGGAAGAAATTTCCTACAAAGCTACTCCGGAAGAGCTGGTTGAGAAAGTTGAAATTGATTGTAGTTCCCTGAGATTGGGCGACATTATCAAAGTATCCGATCTTGACATTGCTAAGAATGACAAGATTGAGCTGCAGACACATTTGGATACTCCGATCGTCAGCGTTGTAGCAAGTAAAAATGTACAGCCGGCTGAAGACGAAGAAGAAACTCCGGCTGAGGAAGCATAATCAAAAATATGCAATTTTTCAAAGAGTCACTATTTCATGTAGTGGCTCTTTTTTGACTTGTTGAGATGTAAAAAATATGGTATAATTAAATGAAATTTCTGTAAAATTAAAGCGATTGTAGAAAAAGGAGGAAAAAGAGAATGAAATCTCAGAAAAAGTTGAAAAAGAAAAAAGGAGTGCGGCTGGCATTCAAATTGAGTTTAACGATGTCAATCCCGTTGCTTCTGATTACGATTGTAGCGATTGCAGTCAGTGCAGGAAAGCAGAACAGTATATCGAAAGATCTGGTAGAACGCGAGATCAGCGGAATCGCGGTGAGCGTAAGAGAAGCTTACACGGCGATGGGAGATGGCGCAGATTTTACAATGAGCGGAGATACACTGAAAAAGGGAAGTGTGACATTGAGTGAAAATTACGAGCTCATTGATAAATTGAAACAGGAAAGACAAGTGGAACTGTCCGTATTTTACGGGGAAACCCGTGTGCTTACGACATTGAAGAACAGTTCCGGAGGACGTGAGATCAATACTAAGATGTCTAAAGAAGTATATGATACAATTCAGCGTGGAGAAAATTATTACTCCGAGAATCTGGAATTATTTGGAACACCGTACTCCGGTTACTACGTACCATTGTATCAGCCGGATTCTGATAAAGTTGTAGGAAGCATTTTCTGTGGACGAAGCCAGGCAGAGATTAATGCGGCAGTACGTAATACCGTTGTTTCCATGATACTTTCCATGCTGGGAATTTTTGTGGTTGCGATTGCCATCGGTATGTTTGTTATTACAAGAATTGTAAAACACCTCGACGGAGCCGTAGGAAACCTCGGTACATTGTCAAAGGGTGTATTGAATCTGGAAATGAAACAGAATCTTGTGGAGAGAAAAGACGAAGTCGGAGATATCGCCCGTGCGATTCAGCGTCTTGTCGAGTCCATGCGTGAGATTATTACCAATATTTCGACGTCTTCACAGGCACTTCAGGGATTTTCGGAAGAATTTTCCGCTTCCTTTGATCACATTGCGGAGTCGATCAACAACGTAAATATTGCGGTAGACGAGATCGCAAATGGTTCTTCGAGCCAGGCAGCAGAGACGATGAACGCAAGCCAGAAAGTAGCACAGATGGGAAATGCACTGGATGAGACGGCGGCGAATGTAGAGACGCTTGGCAGCAGTTCTGAAAAAATGCGCGAGTACAATAAGACCGCAGCAAAAAATCTGGATGAATTGTCTTCGATCAGTGAGACGACGAAATCTTCTGTTCTTCTGGTTCAGAATCAGACAAATCAGACCAATGATTCCGCACAGGAAATTCGGGAAGCGACAGAGCTGATTACAGATATTGCCAATCAGACCAACCTTCTTTCCCTCAATGCGAGCATTGAAGCGGCAAGAGCTGGTGAGAACGGCCGCGGTTTTGCCGTTGTGGCAGACGAGATCCGTAATCTGTCAGAGCAGTCCAGAGAGTCTGCAGAACATATTGTAGAAATTGTGAATACGTTGATCGCCAATTCGAACACGAGTGTAAATACGATGAACGAAGTGGCAGAAAAAATTCGTACACAAAATAATAAGATTGAGGAAACCGGAGAAATGTTCCGCTCCCTCAATGAAGAAATTGCCGAGGTGGCAGAGGCCATTGAGAAGATCCGTAAGCAGACGGAGGCATTGGATGCTCAGAAGAAAGAAGTATTGGATATCGTGGATGGCTTGGCTGCGATTGCCGAGCAGAATGCAGCCGGAACGGAGGAAACTTCGGCATCTATGGCAGAGTTTCATGAGATCATTGATTCCTGTCATGAGGCAACCAATGAATTGACGAAACTTGCCCAGGATCTGGCGGATCATACAGAGAAATTTACGTTATAGGTAACTTGAATCGTTACTACTACAAACAAAAGGGGCGTTGCCGATGAGAAAGACATTTCGTGCAGCAGGACGAATAGCGGCAGTTTGTTTGGCTGCCGCCCTTGTCGTTTTGTGCAGTGGATGTGAAAGTGCAAAAGAAGAGATAAATTTATCGGAGAAAGTATTGACACACATTGTTGTGGGAAGCGATAATTATCCGCCTTACAATTATGAAGATGCGGATGGAAAACCGACGGGAATTGACGTGGAACTTGCTAAGGAGGCGTTTGCCCGGATTGGATACGAACCGGAATTTCGTTATATCAATTGGGAAGAGAAAAAGGAATTGGTAGAAAATGGTAACATTGATTGCATTTGGGGAAGTTATTCGATTGAAGGGAGAGAGAATCTGTATCGCTGGACTAGTCCATATATGAAAAGTTATCAGGTAGTTGCTGTCCGAAAAGACAGTGATATCTATACTCTCGCTGACCTTGAAGGAAAAAGTGTGGCAGTGCAGTCGACGACAAAACCGGAAGAAATCTTATTGTCTCACACCGATGCGAGGATTCCGCAGGTAAAAGAAGTGTTTTCACTGCAAAACAGGGAGTTGATCTATACCTTTTTGAGTAAGGGGTACGCCGATGCGATTGCGGCCCATAAAACGGCTATTTTACAATGCATGAAAGATTATGATCTGGAATTTCGTATCCTTGATGAGCCATTGCTTACGGTAGGTCTAGGCGTGGCATTTGCTAAAAATGATACGCGTGGCATTGAGAAAAAATTGTCTGATGCATTTTTGAAAATGCGCCAAGATGGCAGCATTCAAAAAATAATTGGAAAATATCTGGAACATCCGGAAGAATATCTGGAGGGTATTGCCGATGAAAAATAAGAAAAAATCAGATAAGAAATTCCGTTGGTTATATGTGGCAGAGATACTTTTAGGTGTGATTCTACTAGGAAGTGTATCTGTTATTGCGATAAATATGGATTTACGAAGAACCCGGGAGCACCTGAGTGGAACAATAAGTTATATCAAAGAGCAGTATAATCAGCACAAGCGTTTGAACCTTGCGTCCGAAACGAAGAGCAGTATGCGTGTGATTCAAAGTGCACGGCAGATTGAAGAGGATATTTATGCAAATAAAAATGAGAATTCACTGGATGAGACATTATTAAAAAAGTATACTGAAGAAAATCATTTGAGTGGTATTGTTGTACTCGATAAAAAGGGAAAAGTAAAGAAAGAATACAACAAAATCAAGAATGAATGGTCAGAATTGCAGGATTATATGGAAACAGAGGCGGTCCTGGATACGATAAAATATAGCGGCAAAACATATGCCGGCAGGTTTGATTGTGCAGATGGTTCATATGTGGATCTTGCGACAGTGGGGCTGCGGGATCACTTTGGCGCTGTTTTGGTATATTATCATACACCGAAAGAATACATCGCATCGTTTAGTAATTCGGTCGAATCGCTGCTCACCGGGTATAATCTGGAGCGCGACGGAACGATCGTTGTCAGCAATGGGAAAGAAATCATTGCATCGAATAACGAGGCGTTAATCGGAAAAAGTACGGATGATATTGAAATTCTTCGGAAAATTCGGGAGCAAGGGGTGAGTGATACACTTGTACATACGAAGCGTGACCTGACTTCGTTGACACAAAATTTTGGACTCATGGAACACGGCCGAGATTATTATGTATATGCCTATATGCCAGAGAGCGATGTGTTTAATAGTACATTTCAGAATATACTCTACTCCCTTATTATTTACATTATTATTCTCGCTGCCATCAATATGGTGCGGTGGAAAACGGCACAGCGGTACCGCGAGGAGCAGCTGCGGATTCAGAATGACTACACGACACGGCTGCAAAATAAAAATGAGCAGCTGGAAGAGGCTCTTGATCAGGCAGACCGCGCGAACGCCGCAAAGACCAATTTCCTGTCGCGGATGAGCCACGATATCCGGACTCCTCTCAACGGAATTATTGGGCTTCTCGATATCAATGAGCGGCATCCCGATGACATGGCATTGATCAAAGGCAATCAGAAAAAAATGAAAATATCCGCGAATCATCTGCTGTCGCTGATCAATGACGTGCTGCAGATGAGTAAGATGGAGAGCGGAGAAGTCTATTTGTCGAATGAACGGATCAATCTGGCAGAACTTTCCAGTGAGGTGCTGGCAATCGTACAGCAGCGTGCGGATGAAGCCGGCATTGCTTTGGTTTACGACAAAACGGAGGAACGCGTACCGTATAAAGATATCTATGGAAGCCCGCTTCACCTCCGCCAGATCTTTTTGAACATTTATGGAAATTGTATCAAGTACAATAAAGTGGGTGGAAAAGTGGAGACAAGCTGTCGCTGTATCTGTGCCAAAGAGGAGCTTGTCACATACCAATGGACGATCCGGGATACCGGAATCGGTATGAGTGAGGAGTTTGTAGCGCATATTTTTGAACCCTTTGCACAGGAGCATTCGGATGCCAGAAGTGAGTATAATGGAACCGGTCTGGGCATGGCAATTGTAAAAAATCTTGTGGATAAAATGCAGGGAACAATCGAAGTGACGAGTAAGCTGGGCGAGGGTTCAACCTTTGTCATCACGCTGCCATTTCAGACGGTGTCGCAAACAGAGATTGTCTACCAGCAGACGAAAGAAGACAAAAGTGCAGAGGCTGGCGCGTCTCACCTGCTTCTTGTGGAAGATAACGAACTCAATGCCGAGATCGCTCGGATGCTTTTGGAAGATAAAGGCTTTACGATCACGCTGGTGACCGATGGGCAGCAGGCAGTGGATGCATTTGCCGAAAATCCGCCGGGAACGTTTGATGCTGTTTTGATGGATATTATGATGCCGGTGCTTGATGGCTTGGAAGCAACGAAGAGAATCCGCGCGATGGAGCGCGAAGATGCCCGCATAATCCCAATTATTGCCATGACGGCGAATGCATTTGATGAAGATGTGAAAAAATGTATGGAGGCCGGAATGGATGCGCATTTATCAAAACCGCTGCAGATCGACCAAGTGACTGCAACGATTTTGAAGTGTAGGGGTTAGTCGATTTCAAAACTGTGAGTTTTCTTTTTCACAGTTACATCGAAGGCGTTTGAGTCATTCTTTTTCGAAGTAGGTTTTGTATCGGCAGGTTTAGCCGTATTGCGGCTGTGACCTGCCGTTTTTGTCCCGCGGCTGATCGTCAGTGTGATCTGCGAAAGAGAACCGGCATTAAAAACGGTCCCCTTTGCAATCGATTGGGAGATTACGAGGCCTTTTGTCTGCGCAGTATCATATTTTTTCTTAATGCGGATCTTGATGGAAGAATCCAACGCGTGAACCTTTTTTTCCGCCTTTTTTTGCGATAATCCTGTGACATTATCCATCGTCAGGATGGCAGGCACGGTTGAAGCCGGGGAAGAGACCGGCGTACTGCTTTTTTCTGCCATAGGTACAGCAGTCGGCACCGTCGAGACGGTATCCGGTGCAGAGGATCCGCGGAAAGCATATAGAAGCCCGCCCGTGGCAAGAACTGCCGCACATAATGAAATCAGTGCGATACGGGAGCGTATGTGAAATGTCTTGTTATGCCCGGAAGCGGATTCTATGATCGTGTTGCCGTTTTCCACGGACTCCGGGTGTTCTAATGCAAAGATAAAATCTTCCAGTGTTTTGTAACGTTCCGATGGCTGTAAAGCAAGACCGCGCTCGATCACAGCGGCAAGCTGCATTGGAATATTGTTAAAATTTGTAAATGCCTGTGGCGGTTTTTGTTGCAGACGATCAATCGCAGATAGCGGTGTCTGACCGGATAACGCAAAACAAATGGTAGCGCAAAGAGCGTAGATATCACTCCAAGCGCCGATGTTGCCGGAAGCCATGTACTGTTCCGGCGGCGCATATCCCTTTTTTAAAATAATTGTCTGCTGTCGGCTGGGATGTGTTGGTTTTATCTTGGCAGCACCAAAATCAATCAGATGAAGTTTGTTATCCATTCCAAGGATCATATTGTTTGGACTGATATCCCGGTGAATCAGTCCTTTATTGTGTATTTTTTTCAGAGAATGTAAAAGTGGAAGGAGCAATTCCAGCATTTCCGAAGGAGACAACACACCATTCGTCTTTATGTATTGTTCTAATGTCAATCCTTCAATGTATTCCATCACGATATAGGCAGTCTGATTTTCTTCAAAAAAATCATATACGGTTACAATTCCCGGAAGATCGCGGCATTCCTTTAAAATGCGTGCCTCTTCCAGAAAATGCCGGTGTCCGGTCCGGAACTCCGCCGCATTTTTTTCAAATGGCTGCACGCAAAAAAAGCCCTGCCGGCGTCTGCGCGTTGCAAGACTGGACGGAAAATATTCTTTTACTGCTGCGGTTTCGCCGGTAGACAGATTTACACATTTGTAAATGATGGCAAAACCGCCCCTGCCAAGAATCTGCTCAATCCGGTACATATTATGGAGGATTGTGCCGGCAGGCAGAGCGTAATCTTCGGAAATGGCTGCCTCCTGCATAAGTACTGCCTCCTGTTATGGGTTAATGGTTCCAATTAAAATTCTTATCACAAAATGGAATAAATGTCAATACACATTTTCCCAGTGTGATCGTATCGCGATCACACAGACGTACGGGTTTTGAAATTTTTTTGTCATTTATCATGACAATATTGTCTTCGTTCTGCGTTGTCAATGTAAAAGATTGATCGGCAGAATTGTATTCAATACAGGCATGATTTTCTCTTGAGACGCTGTTTTCGTAAAGAAGTACGATATCCATTGTGGTAGAACGTCCAATACGGTTTTTCCCTTCCCATATCGGAAAACTTTCGCCGAGCATGGTTCCCTTTATGCAGACCAGCCAGCCGGCTGTCTTGCGAAATGCGTGGTGAATCTGCTTTACGGCATTGGGAGTAGGGAGAGCCGTTTCAATTTCCGATTGTTCTGCAATATCCTCCGAAAAGGTAGGGACATTGGCACAATGCGGACAGGATGGAAATTTTTCTTTATTGTAATAATGCCCTTCGGGACATCTGATTAAATTCATAATGGAAAACTGCCTTTCTGTAATTATGCTAATTTGTAAACTGTTTCCAGATCACCAAAACAAAGAGCAGTTCCTTTCTTCATAGTATACGTGATCCCATGTATGAGACGCTGCTTACGGTTGATATAGGTACCGCTGCTTGAATAATCGGTGACATCGTATTCCTGACGGTCTGCATGATACACAATCTCGCAATGCAGACGGCTTGTCAGGGGAAGATTTACTTGAATATCTACCATATTTAAGTCTCTGCCGATCAAAATCTTTTGTTCCGGACAGATATGTATGATGGATCCGAGGTAGGCGCCCTGTGTACAAACGATAGCACCGTAATTTTTTTGTTTTTCGCTGATGGTACTTGCCGACGGTTCAGCAATCTCTTCCTTTGTGGCTAAAACTTCCTGTAAAACCGGCTGGTAACGGCGGCTGATAGGTATGTTGTTATTTGCAATACGAAGGGACGCCAGCGAAAAATCCACAACGTGCCGTCTGGATACCAGATAACTTTGATGGCATCGCAGAAAACCATATGGTTTGAGAGACTCTTCCAGTTCATTCAACTTCTGGTAGCAGGTATAATCCTGCTCTTTTGTATGAATGATCACCTTGTGCCCGCTGCTTTCAATATAAAGAATTGAATCGATCGCAATATTTTTTTTGGAACCTTCGCTGGTAACAGTCAGAAACCGGAAAGAGACATTTAATTCTTTCAAATATCGCTGCAATTCGGTAGAAATATCATCTTCAGATACCGGTTTGAGCAAATACGCAAATGTGTGATAATGGTACGACTCATACACAAAATCCTTGGAAGAAGTGACAAAGATAATATCTGTGTTTACCTCGTTTTCCAACATATAGCGGACGACATCCAGCCCATCTTTTATCATAATATCCATAAAAAGAAGCTGGCAGTTATATTCATTTGTTTTAATGGCTTCAATAATCTCATCACTATTACGGAATATCTTTGTGGTCCATTCATCAATAGGAAAAAGAATGGTACTGATCGTATCGTAAAGTTTATTTGTAAATGTTACATCTTCGTCGCAAATTCCGATTTTTATCATTATTTTTACCCTTTTTTACTCTTTTTTAATTATATCAAGTATATCATAAATTCATATACCAGTCAATTTACCATCATTTGCTAAATGTGTCGAAAAAGGCGCTAATTATGCAAGGTGAAGTTGCAAATTTGTCGGAGCAGGGAAATGTGACTGACATATTTTGCTAAAATATCAGAGGCCGCGTGCAGATAATTAACATATAAAATGTGTCCCAGGTGCAAATAATTGAATTTTTAAAGGTACTGTAGGTGTAAATAACTTCTGAATTTATTTGATAATTGGTGCAGATTATGGTACAATACATATATTACATGAGTTGGAGGTTTATCTATGGAACGAATTACATTGCAAAAACTGGTAGATTGGAACAATAACAAACGCAAAAAGCCTTTAATTATTTGGGGAGCGAGGCAGGTTGGCAAAACGTATCTTGTAGAAGAACTTTTTGCTAAAACCTATTATAAAAATAACTACATCTATGTTGACTGCAAAAAAGAGGATGAAATCCGTGAGTTCTGTTCCAGAACTGCCAATGCTGAAAAAATTATTGAATATATTTCGCTGCGTACGGGAAAAAAAATAGATGAAACGACGTTGTTGATTTTTGATGAGATACAGGAATGTCCTAATATTATATCTTCCCTCAAATATTTTTGTCAGGATTTCAGAGAAATTCCTGTTATTGCAACCGGCTCAATGGTTCGTATTAAGATTCAAAGAGAAACCCATAAGAGAGGTTCTGGGGAAAACAATAAATTCCTGTTTCCTGTTGGAAAGATAAATCAATTAACAATTTATCCGATGACCTTTGATGAGTTTTTGATGAATAGCAATAATATACTTTATAATGCTGTTAAAAAAGCGTATGAAGAAAAGAAACCATTGGATAATCAAATTCATGAGTTAGCAATGGAGCAGATCTATAGATATTTACTTGTAGGCGGTATGCCCGAAGCGGTGGAAGCCTACATTGAGGAAGGGAATCTTCTCGAATCAAGAGAAATTCTTAAAGTGTTATATGACAACTATCTATCTGATATGGAACTTTATCAGGCAAGTCAGGAGGCAGTATTGCGTTCCCGTGCCTTGTTCCAAAACATTTACAGAGAGCTGAATAAGGAATCAAAAAATTTTTCTCCTAGACTTATTGCGGAAAAGAGCAGAACAAGGGATTATGCAACTTCTATACAGTGGCTTACAATGGCACACGTTGTAAACCAATCTTTCCAATTGAAAGAACATATAACAATGCCGCTTATGCCAGACAGCGAAAGCAATTTTCGTCTCTTTCTGGGAGATATAGGTATGTTTTCGTATCAAAGCGGTATCAATGCGGCATCCTTTGTGTCGAATGAAAGAGATAATACGTTATCCGGAATATTTTTCGAAAACTTTGTGGCAAACGAATTAATTGCCAAAGAGCATAAACTGTTTTACTGGCGCGGTAAGACATCTGCGGAACTTGAATTTATTATCGAGTCAAACAATAAATTATATCCGCTTGATGTAAAAAAAGGCAGAGGCACGCTTAATTCTCTGGAAAAATTCTCAAACCACAATAAGTTTGAGTATGCTATTAAAGTTTCCAAAAATAATTACGGTTACAATGCCGGGCAAAAGTTACTCACTGTACCGTTTTATTTTATCCCGTTCGTAGCAAAAGATCTTGCTGACGGAACAATGAAAATATAATGCTGCCCATCCTTACCCTATGAGAGTCTCCACACTTTCATAGGGTATTGTTTTTACCGGAAAGTGAGGTTGTTGCTATTGACGGATTTTGGAAAAATGGTATACTAAGAGTACACTACAATATAGAGGAAGAGGAGATGGACGAAGAAGAATGAACGAGTTTTATAATCATAAAGGGTTTAAAAAATTGACCGCAGTGTTGTGCATTGCAGCATTACTGGCAGGTGGAAATGTAAGAGAAGCTAGGGCGGATTATAAGACAGATCGGAAGTATATGCAGAATGCGGCATTGTCCTTACAGATCAAGGGGGATGTTGCCAGGATTAGTGCATATACACCGGAAGATAATAAAGAACCATATGTATTGGCACTTGCCAGAAACTATTATGTAACAAGTGAAGAAAAGCGGTACGACGTGATTGCTATTATGGACAGTGTCTTTTCCGGATACAGTTTTTCTATGATGTATGTTGAGACGCACAGTGGTCTTACGATTGGAGAACGAGCTTTTTACAATACTTCAGTAGATCATCAGAGTTCCCTGGTGACCGATATGGATGTCAATTTTATCGGTGGCGGGGAAGATGGTGGAGTTACCGGCATCGGAGATTATGCATTTGCTAATTTCAAAGTGCCGAATGGTTACATGCATTTTGATAAAATATCCGGGAAAATCGGGAAATATGCTTTTTATCATGCAAAAATAGCGGAAGATTTTGAAGCAGATGGTATGGTGGATGAGATTGGCGAGTACGCATTTAGCGGAGTAGATGCTCCTCGACTTATATTGCCGGCTTATAAAAAGCTTGGTCGGGAAGCGTTTTCTTATACAGATTTTTTTACATTTTCTCTTTCGGCTAAATTGGAAATTATTGAAAAAGATATTTTTAAGGGATGTAACGAACTTGAAACGATTACTCTGCCACGGGAAGACCATATTCAGGAGGTTTCAGAGGAGGCTTTTCCGGATAAAGAAGGCTTGACTATCGAAGTGCCGGCGGGATACGAGGATATCTCAGCATATCATTTTGATCAGTACAGCAACCTTTGTTTCCGTTTAGCGCCTGAGTATACGGAGGAAAGCAATGTATATAAACAACTGGCGGCTACAGGTGCGAAAGTGGAGATTGGAGAAGAGACGGAGCCAAGTGCCTCGCCGGAAGCAAGTACGACACCGGAACCGACGGCAGCGGTAACACCGACAACAGAGCCGACACCGATTTTGACACCAACAGAGACACCAACGGCAGAGTCGACTCTAACCCCAATGGTAACCCCGACAGAGCCTTCAACTCCGACACCGGCGGTACCACCGACCGCTTCACCAACAGCAATCACGACGGCAGAGCCAACTCCGACGTCAACAGCCGAAAGTCCGAAAAATTTATTTGCAATTGGCAGGCAGATCACCCAAAAGGGATTAAAATATAAGATCAGCGGCAAAAACACAGTGGTTTGTACCGGTACGAAAAGCAGAAAAAAGACAATTCGGATACCGTCTCAGATCCGATATCAGGGACGCATTTTCCGCGTTATGAGCATTGGAGCAAAGGCTTTTTATAAAGATAAAAAGCTGTCGTGTGTAGAAATGGGAAAAAATGTAGATCAAATTGGAAAAAGTGCCTTTGAGCAGTGCAGTAACCTGAAAAAGATTATATTTGGAGAAAATATAATGACGATAGCACCAAGAGCATTTTACAAAGATCGAAAGATTGCTACGATGCTGTTTAAAGGAAAGCAATTGGAAAAGGTTGGAAATAAAGCGTTTTCGAAAGGAAAAAAGAAGAAAAAAGTTTCTGTTTTATGGGTGTCCTGTAAAGAAAAATATGCGAGGCTGTTAGCAGGATCGATCAAAGATTGATTTTCGCAGTGCAGCATAAAAACGACCATATCTCTCGTTGAAGAGGTGTGGTCGTTTTTGTTGTGCGCCCAGCGGCGCACGTTTCTTAAGGGTTAAAGTCCCAAATCCGCCCGGTAGTGGGAAGGATATAGCCGAAGGCAAGGGTGTCCATCGTAAGGTGGAATCTGAAGGAAGCTGGATG
>DJEU01000042.1:0-17876 GCA_002431395.1 Lachnoclostridium sp. UBA5890 | reverse complement strand
CTCTGGTCTGACGAACAGAAATCTCATATGAGGTTATGCATGAGGATAAGGCTGCATTACAAGTCGAAGTCCAATAACTACACGGAATCATGCATGATAAATGAGGCAGATGGATGGAGAGGAAGAAACGTGTGGTACCTGGGGAGGTCTGTGCGGTACGCCTTGAAAGAGGTAACCATTACCAAAAGTAATGCTGAACGCACAGAAGTCAGCAGAGGTCATAGTAGCCGAGAGGTGAAGGACCGAATCAGTAGGAGTCTTGAGTATGACCGAGAAAGGAGGAATGACCGTATATGGCAGAAAACATGGAAAACAATGGCTGTTCGCAAAGAGATAATGCGGAACATGAAGGGTATGCGAAAGCGCGCAGGTCATTCAATCGGATATGGAAAGAAAGAGACAGTGCACAGCCGAAACTCTTGGAAGCGATACTGTATAAAGATAACTTTAACAGAGCGTATAAAAGAGTGAAGGCAAACAAGGGGGCACCGGGAATCGATGGGATGACTATCGAAGACGCTCTTCCCTATCTCAGGGAACATCAACAAGAGTTAACAGACCGTATATATCGAGGTAAATATACGCCGTCTCCCGTGAGACGAGTTGAGATTCCCAAACCAGATGGCGGTGTGCGAAAACTTGGCATACCGACAGTGATAGACCGTACACTTCAACAGGCAATAACGCAACGGTTAGTGCCAATCTATGAACCACTGTTTGCGGAAGGCAGTTATGGCTATCGACCAAACAGAAGCGCAAAAGATGCAATCCTAAAGGTAAAAGAGTATGCAGAACAAGGCTATACATTCGCAGTGATCTTGGACTTGTCAAAATACTTTGATACCCTTAATCACGAAATCCTAATCAATCTGCTTCGCAGGAATGTAAAGGATGAACGAGTGGTGCAACTGATAAAGCGCTATCTGAAAAGTGGCGTAATGGAAAATGGAGTGGTCATTGATACAGAAGAAGGCTCGCCACAAGGAGGAAATCTATCTCCGTTATTAGCGAATATCTACCTCAATGAGTTCGACCAGGAGTATCTTAAAAGAGGCGTCCCATGCATCCGCTATGCAGATGACATCGTGCTTCTAGCGAAAAGCAGGCGGGCATCGGAAAGACTTTTGGAAAGCAGTACGAAGTATCTTGAAGAGAAACTGAAATTAACAGTGAACCGAGAGAAAAGTCGGACAGTCAGTGTATTTGCAATCCGAAATTTTAAATTCCTTGGCTTTGCATTGGGAAGGAACGGGGGAGGCATTTATGTCCGAGTTCATCCAAAGTCATGGAAGAAGTTTAAGTCACGGCTGAAAGAGTTATCTTCCCGAAAATCTTGTCAGTCAATCAAACCAAGCCTTGAGAAAATCAAAGTCTATGCAAGAGGGTGGCTTAACTACTATGGAATTGCAAGTATGAAGAACAACATCGAGGACATCAATGGATGGCTCTATCATAGGATACGCATGTGTATATGGAAACAGTGGAAACTTCCCAGAACAAAGAGGAGCAATCTGATTAAAATGGGGGTACACGAATACTATGCACATATGGCGGCAAACTGTCGAAGAGGACACTGGTACTGTGCTAATCTGACGACGGTAAAGAAAGCCATGACAAAAGAAAGACTGATAAACAGTGGCTTTTATGATTTAGCCACAGCCTATCAGTCAGTGCACGTCAACTATTGAAACCGCCGTGTACCGAACGGTACGCACGGTGGTGTGAGAGGACGGCGGTTAATCACCGCCTCCTACTCGATTTTGCTAATTATGTCGAACCGGGCGTTAAAAATGTTATGTTTCGCACAATGGTGGGAATATATGGTACACTTGTTTCAAGTTGAAAAAAGAAGGAGGAACTCAACATGAAAAAAGTGACAACAAAAAAATGCCGGAAATGGTGGAAGATGGGATTGTCCCTTGGACTGGCAGCTGCATTGTGCTTGAATTGCGCATCTGCCGGTGTGATGGGATACGGACAGGAAGTAAAAGCAGCCTCGTCGGATGAAGATGAAGAAGTGGCAGACTGGGACGACGATGAAAAAGTGGAAGACTGGGACGACGACATCCGAGTGATCTCCAGCGCCCAGGATTTGATTAATCTCTCGGAAGAAGATGAAACATTTGAGGGAGAGACGATTGTATTGAATGCGGATATCAAATTTAGTAAAATAAATGATTTTAAAGGAATCTGCATGAATAACCAAAACAAATTTAAGGGAACATTTGATGGCTGTGGACACAGTATCAGCGGGATCAGTATATCCGGACAAAATTACGCAGGGTTGTTTGGATATATCGGTTCGGGCGGTGTTGTTCAAAATGTGACAATTAAGGATTCTAACTTTTCACAAAATGGATCAACTTTTAAGGCTGGTGGTATTGCAGCCAAAGTCAGTGGAGGAACAATTCAAAATTGTCATGTGAGGAATACTAAAATAGTACAAACAATTCCAACCAATGCTCGTCCTGGGTCGAGTGCGAGCGATGCATGCCTGGGAGGGATTGCAGGATATGTGGAATATACAAGCAAGGTCATAAATTGTACTTTTGAGGGAGAAGTGAATGGGAAAAACTCGGTTGGGGGAGTGATTGGATTTTCAGATTCCATTAATTCAAAAATTGTAACAATCGTCAATTGTGCAAACTATGGTTTGATAGAGAATGGTAAAAATGGTACAGGAGGAATTGCGGGGTGGATTTGCAAGGCAGATGTAAAAAACTGCTTTAATACCGGAGAAGTTATTGTTGCGAGCAATACAGAAAATGTGGGTGCGCTGGCAGGGAAAACGAATTCATCCAGTGTGTTTGAATACTGTTACGCGCTTGACCAAAGCTGTGATACACTTATAGCCGGAACGGGAGCAAGTGACAATAGTGCATTTTTATCGGATGATGCGATGAAGGCCAGTACGTTTGCAGAGAAATTAAATAGCAATGTTGGCGAGGATGCCCGGTATTTTCCTTGGATCTTTGCAGAAGGAGAATATCCACATCTGAAAGAAATCGTAAATGTACAGGACTGCAACATTTCTCTGGCGGATGGACAGGTAATCTATAATGGGAAAAGCCAGACACCGAAGTTAGTCGTAAAAGATGGACAGGCTGGCAGCGATGAACTAAAATCGGAACGGGATTATAAAGCAGTATATTTTAATAATACTGATGCAGGGACAGCTTCTGTCCGGATAAAAGGAAAAGGATACTATACCGGAAGCCGGGTATTTGAATTTGAAATCCTGCCTTTTGATATAAAAAATGCGATGGTAACGCTGGATAAATCAGAATACCGCTACAATGGCACAGAGCAGAAGCCGTCTGTCACGATACAGGGAACAAGTCTTGTGAAAGACAGAGATTATACCGTAGAGTACAAAGATAATGTGGGAGTGGGAGAAGCAACGGTGACTATCAAGGGAATCGGTTCCTGCAACGGAGCAATGACAGAAACCTTTACCATTGAAAAAGGAAGACTTTCGGATTGCCGGGTTATCTTGCCGAAGGATGAGTACACATATAAAGGAAATGAAATCTTGCCAAAAGTCAAAGTGATGAATGAAAAAAATATTGCGTTGGCAGAAGGAAAAGATTATACGGTTAAATATGAAGACAATAACGGACCGGGAATAGGAAAAATTATCCTCAGCGGTATCGGAAATTATGAAGGAGCTGTGGAAGCAACATTTGATATCGTTGAATTACCGCCAACGGACAATAACAAACGGAGTGGTAGTTCGAATTCTACAAAGAACACGATATCTGCAACGGATATAAAAGTTGGAAATGTGAAACGGATCAAAGTGCTGCGGAAATTGAGTAAGGCGACAGTGACTTGGAAAAAAGTGGAAGGAGCCAGAGGTTACCAGATCTGTTATAGTGCTTCAAAGAAATTTAGCAGTAAAAAACAGATTACAGTAAAGAAAAACAAGGTTCTTCTGAAAAAATTGAAGTCCGGTAAAACGTATTTTCTCAAAGTGCGTGCCTACACAGTGAATGGAAAGAAAAAGGTATATGGTAAGTGGAGTAGAAAAATTATAAAGAAATAAAGCCGGCGAAGCAAAGATTCAGGCAAAAGCAGCGGTAATCCCTGAAGAGGACGGTTGGAAATATCGCACATGCAAAAACTGCGATAAAGAGCAGGAAGTTAAGATACCTGCATTGGGACACAAATACGATGAGACAACCGGAAAATGCCCTATGGGAGTTTTCGGACTTTCATAGGGTATTACTTTGTTAAAAATGTCGAACTAGCTACTAAAAGTGTCATACCCTTCCATTTGCTGTAAATATATGTTATACTTGGTTTATCATAGAAAACAGGAGGATGAGTATGAAGAAAACAATTTTATGTGGACTTATTTTGGTATCCCTTTTAATGACAGGGTGTAGTGGTATCCTAAAAAAGAAAGATGTCGGCGATTGGAAGAAAATAGAAAGTGAGTGCAGGGAAAAGCTAAATAACGAATACATTTCGGATGAAGAGGACGAGATCGATCTCGGACCGGAAAAATACAAAGTCGTTTTTGGAGAAAAAAAGACATACGATAATACATTTTTATTGGAAAAAATTTTTTCTGATAGTTTAAAGGGTGACGGGATTTTGCAGAATCTGTGTATCGATATTTGCAAAAATAATCTAATGGAATTTGAGACAGACCGGTCAAAAGTGACGATCGATTATGATGAGAAAGGGCGTTTGAAAGAGTGTCTCTGGTACAGTTATGCGGACGGGGAGACAGGAGAAGAAGAACTGTATGTATCAGGCAAATGGGAATGTACTTATGAGGATGATGGAAAATATTTACATATCAAATGCGGCGAAGGACCTGATGGTACAGAAAACATGAGCAAACGTGAATACGTATTAGAAGATAACCGGCCGCAGTCGTTTAAATCGTATGATTCAAATGGTGGAATTATGGATGAAGTAACGTATGAATATGACGAACAGAATCGATTAGTAAAAGAAGAGTATTCGAATGAAACCGGTACAGTAGTAGAGTATCATTATTCCGATGATGGAAAAAGCAAGAGAATACATGTTACCGATTCGGAAGGAAGCCAGCAAGAAAAAGTTTTGGAGTATGATGAAGAGGGAAGACTTCTAAAGAAGACACTGAAAGACGGAGATACGGAGGCGAGAGAAATTAAATTGCAATATAATGACGACTCAACGATCCGAGGAATCCGATATCAGGAAGGAAAACAAACCGGCTGGTATAAATTCCAGTGCAGCTAAAGTAAAAAGAGGTGACAAAATATGGGAAAAAAGACAAATAAAAAATTAGTTGTTTTTGGGGTGATCGCGGCAGGTGCGGTGGTGGCTGCTATCGGAGTCGTGGCCTTTTTACTGGCGTTGGGAGTTTTTGGAAATGCAAAAGAGACAGGAAAAACAGCAGATATTATAAAGAATCAAAACCAGGAGGATATGCTTTGGAACGTATATGATGCGTATGATGCCTATATAAAGGAAAATCTCGCGAAAGATTATGCGGATGCCGGGCTGAATCCGGATATGTATGATTGGGATGTTATGGTGGATAAAGATTTTCCAGGTTATGTCAGCGAAACAGCAACGTTTCAATATTCCCTGCTCCAGTTGGATGAAGATGATATCCCGGAACTGCTTGTAACTTGCAAGATGAAAAGAAGTTACGACGATCGTTTGCTGCTGTACCGTTATACGGACAAAGGCGTGCAGAAAGTAGATACGCAGAAGATGTTTTATGGGAATACGGAGTATTTGTATTATGAAAAATATCAGGGAAAAATCTACTGCGGTCAAGATTTTGACGATGAAGCAGAGGAACAATCAGAATCCCGATATGAAATGGCAGTTTACGATGGAAAAGAATGTAAAGAACAAGGTTTCGTCTCGGGAGAAGGGAAGCAGTCAGCGTGGGAGAAAATCCAATACGCTAACTCATTGGGAGGCACTATGCTGAAATTGAAAAATGAGACAGCAGAGGGCGAAAATAACTCTCAAATGAAAAAAACGACGGAAGAATCTGCCGATAATCAGCCTTTGACGGCGGAAGAGGAATCTTTCCTGGCATATCAGCAGTACATAAACCAGGGGAAAGTTATCGAAGATTTCTGCAAGGATAGAAACATGACGATGGAAAGTGAAAAAACGGAAAAGGATGATTACGAAAGTGATACAGAGGAATCGACGTATTTTGATGATCTGAGAACGCATTTGGATGAAGAGGAATGGGCAAGTTATGAGTATGGACTGGCAAAACTGGATGCAGACGATTCGCTGGAAATGGTTGTTGAAGTAGGACCAAAATATGATGTAATGTATTATACATATAAGGATGGTAAAGTTCAGCGAACCACGGCACAGGATGATTTTTGCTACTGGACAATTTATTATCAGGAAAAACAAAATAAACTGTACGTTTGCAAGGAGAAGGAAGCCAATGTCGTGGAAAGAGAACTTACTACCTATTCGGATGGACAGTTAAAGGTGGAGGCTGCCTTTGGCACCGATTATTTTGGCAAAGGTGGAGCGCAGCAGTATGAGGTTGACGGAAAGAGAGTTTCTGAGAAACAATACAAGAAAAGTCTTGCGGAAAAGACAGGCGGAAACCAAGGGTGGAAAAAAATGCGGTTTGAAGAATCCTTACAAAATGCATACCAAGAAGGAAATGAAGATAGTGAAATTTATTAAAAAACAGGAGGAATCAATATGAATACAAAGAGATTTATTTTGGCAGTGTTTTGTTTATGCTGCATAATGGGAATATCTTCTGAAGTAAGCGCCAAAGAGTATTATCAAAAAGAATATGGGCTTCGGGGAGAAAATTTTGCCCCTTACCAACAGATACAAAAGGCGGTCAGTACTTTGCGTTTTAGCGGCTGCGAAACGAAAACAGTAAAAACAGTTTCTGTAAAAGATTTTAATCAAGATGGAAAGAAAGAGACGATGCAGATCATTACAAAACCTGTTAACAATGGAGAGTTTTTTGATGTTACAATAATGATCGATAATAGAAAAGCAGTTTCTAAACGGACGAATGGAGGGACCTATTTTTTGGATGTATACCATTTACATGGTGGAACCGTTCTTGCTATGAGATGGGGATATGATGCAAAAAGCGATGCCATAGTTTGCGAATGGAAAGGAAATAAATTTCGAGTGATTCGGCAGCTATCAAGACTTTTTGTAGGATTTGGAAGTGCTAAAGATAAAAATGGCTTTTTTTATGTTAAGCATCAAAAACAATATACATGTTATGATACAGAAAAATGTCCTCAAAATATTATGAAAAGATATAAGAAATATATAAAAAGAGGAGGGTCATCGGCTACGCGTATCACATATGAGAAATACGCATACCGTAAAGGCAAATTGAAAAAAATAGGCACGGATCATTACTATTTTGCTTCCGATGGATATGAGTGATTGAACTGCTTTACGGAAAAAACATCTCTTATTGTAAAATTATGTTACATATGTTACAATTCTACTATATAGATTTAACGAGGAAATGAGGAAAAATTATGTTTTGTGAAAAATGTGGTGCCCGGATTGAAGAAGGCATGAAATTTTGCGTGAACTGTGGAGCGCCGATCACGCAGCAGGTTATTCAGAAAGAAGAAAAAGTACATAAGCAGTCCAATTGGAAATGGATCATTGGTGGAATTGCCGGGACGGCAGTCCTATTGTTTGCGGTGGCGGTAGGAATAATGTATGCGATGGGAGTCTTTGGATCCGGTTCCGGAGATGGTGCAGAGTCAGAGGATAAGTGGGAAGTGGCAGAGACGATGAAACCGGCAGAGACGAAATCGCCGACGCCAACACCAACACCACAGCCAACCGAAACACCACAGCCAACGGCAACCGTACAGCCGGATGTGGATGAGCAGCAGGCCGAGGAAGAAGAGGAATACGATGAAGGTGAGTACGATGAAGGTGAATACGACGACGAAGTGGCATCGACGGAGGCAACACCTGTATCGATGGAGGATATTTACCAGGTGGAAGCTTCTTCGGAATTGTCAGAGCGCGGGATGACGCACTCTGCAGATCGAATCTGCGATGGAAGCCTGAATAGTGCATGGGTAGAAGGCGTTTCCGGACAGGGAATTGGTGAAAATGTGCAGTTTATATTTGATGATATACATTATTTTTCTGGGATGAAGATTTATGCAGGGTATCAGAAGTCAAAAGAATTGTATTATAAAAATTCGCGTCCAAAGGAGATTGAAATTGCTTTTGCGCATGGCGGCAGTAAGTCATTTAAGTTAAAGGACCGCTATGGAATGCAGCAGATCGATTTTGATGAACAGATTGTATCATACGGTGTGACGGTGACGATTAAATCGGTATATAAAGGAAAAAAATACAAAGATACGGTAATTTCAGAGATCGAATGGTACTAATTCATTGGGAGGAAACTATGAGAAAGGGCAAGTGTGTTATATGCCTGCTTCTGTGTGTTATCATGGGACTGACCTGGGGACAGGAAGGAAAAGCCGGTACGAAGCCAAAGGCAGATACGATGGTTAAAGTTCGTGATTATATTCCGGATATTAAAGTGGATTTACGTTATTCCACTACCAATAATTTTACCGGAAAAAAGATATATAACTTTAAGGAAGCCTATTTGCGATACGGAACCGTAGTGAAACTGAAGCGGGTGCAAAAGCAATTAAAGAAAGACAATCTTACACTTCTTATATGGGATGCTTACCGGCCGGTTTCTGCGCAGCGTAAACTTTGGAAAATCTGCCCGGATCCTACGTATGTTGCCAATCCAAACCGCGGATATTCTTCGCATAGCAGGGGGAATACGGTAGATGTTTCTATTTGTGCGACAGATGGAAAAAAGGTAATCATGCCAACCGATTTTGATAATTTTACGAAAAAGGCAGATAGAGACTATAGCGATTGTACACCGGCGGCTCGGAGGAATGCAAAAAAACTGGAAAATATCATGAAAAAGCAGGGATTTGTCCCGTATTCGGGGGAATGGTGGCATTTTTCAGATACCTGTAAATATCCGGTGCAAAAAAAGAATACTATGAAATAGCAGTTATCCTTAGTAAATTTAATAGGATGGGACGTTAAAGAACCAACGCCAAACAGATCACGACGGCGATGATCCCCAGTGCTGCAATTGCATAAATGCGGGCAGCACGGGATCTGCCGGGAGTGTCTGTGTCAGAAACCGACATCTGCTCGATGCATTTGACAGCAGTTTCCGAATCCTCTTCGGATACATAAATCTCAAAGGCAGTTTCCATTTTTCCCGTAATTACGTCCATATCACTGATTTCATGTTTTTCTGCGGAGATGTGCTGTGACTCCAGCGCAGCGATAATCTGATCTGCTTCTAAAAAAGTTTTTGTATTGTAAATTTTTGTCATACTAAGTACCCCCATTCCGTGCGTTATTGTTATTTCCATTATAAGGGATAAAATGGGGAAATGCAAGGGGATTCCCGGAAAATGTTGCATTTCCGGCGGTAATCCTGTATAGTAAAGATAACTGAAATCTTAATAGGAAAAGGAGTGTAAAAACCAATGAAAAAGATTTTAACCTGTCTGCTGCTCATAAGTATATTAACGGCCTGCTTTGTAGTGGGGCTCTTCGCTTTATCCGTGGTAAAAGACGATAAAGAATTTAACGAAGTGGCGACAGAAGTGACGAAAAATATAGACGACAAAACCGATTCGAAAACCGACGCCACACAAAAGGACAGCTCGACGAAAAAGGAAGATGCGAAAAGCGAGCCGACGGCGGCACCACAGCAGGAAAATGCGGACGATGCGGTGTCTTTTCATCCGCATTCCGTAAAGAGTACAAAGCCATCCAAATACATGAAAATGACGCAGATCAATGTAAATGGAAAGACGTTGTCAAATAACAAAAAATATCATGCCAAACAGGAGATTTCTTTTGAGCAGGGTTCAGAGTATACGGCGGCAGAAGGAATCGTTACCTTCCGTGGAAACAATTTCCGCGATAACCCGGTTTGGGGAACAGCAGATTTTACGAAAAATAAACTGAAATCGGATTGGACATATCAGACCGGAAAACTTACCTCGCAGGGGAAAACGTGGACCGGCAGCGGCTGGACCGGACAGCCTCTCGTGGTCAAATGGCCGCGTGCGACAAAACAGGTGATGAATATGCATTCCTGGGCGAAAGAGGACGATTCGCTAGTGGAAGTGATCTATGCCTGTCTCGATGGACACATTTATTTTCTGGATATGAAAACAGGTAGGCAGACACGCGATACGTTGGACATTGGGTACACATTTAAAGGCGCCGGGGCATTGGATCCGCGTGGCTATCCGATCATGTACGTGGGTTCCGGCTACAATAACAGCAAAGGGAAATCGCGCGTATTTGTCATCAGCCTCATTGACGGAAAAGTGTTGTATACCTTTGGCGACAGCGATCCGTTTTCTTTGCGCGGTTCTCTCAGCTTTTTTGACTCTTCCGCGCTTGTGGATGCGGAGACGGATACGTTGATCTACCCGGGCGAAAATGGAATTTTATACCTGATCCATCTTGGTACAAATTATGACGAGGCAAAGGGAACTTTATCGATAAATCCGGACCGGATCGTGAAGTGGCATTATCAGGGACTTCGCACCAGCACTTCTAAATATTGGCTGGGGATGGAAGACAGTGCCGTGATCTATAAAGGGTATTTATATATACAGGACAATGGAGGCCATTTCATGTGTCTCGACTTAAATACCCTGCAGCTGGTATGGGTGCAGGACTGCCTTGACGACTCCAATGGCTCGCCGGTTATGTCGATCGAAGACGGCAAAGCATATCTGTATGCGAGTACGTCGTTTCACCTTGGATGGCGGAGCAGTTCCACGGCTCCGATCCCGATCTGGAAAATTGATGCAGAAACGGGAGAGATTTTGTGGAAAACAGAATACGACTGCCGCTCGGTAAGTGACCTTTCCGGCGGTGTTCAGTCTACGATCGCGCTTGGAAAAAATAATCTGTCGGACAACCTTTATGTCACGGTATCGCGGACAGGCGGCTTAGCCAATGGTGTACTCGCCTGCCTTGATAAGAAAACCGGAAAGATAAACTGGGAACACAAAGCCGCATATGCCTGGTCCTCGCCAATCTGCGTCTATGATCAAAAGGGCGATGGCAGAGTGATTTACGCGACAAGCGCCGGAATGATGTATCTGTTAGACGGAAAAAGCGGAGAAGTGCAGGACGAGCTGCATGTAAGCGGCAGCTGCATCGAGGCTTCGCCGGTGGTATATGACGACAGACTTGTGATTGGAACCAGAGGGTGCCAGATCTGTGGGATAAAGTTAGAATAAAATAATTGTTCTTAAGGGCAGAGACCGGATTTTGGTTTCTGCCCTTTGTTGCATTATACAAGTGGTATATTTTTCAATATTTCATTCTAAAATATAATTTTTCAAATAAATCGTTTTAAAACTCTATATCAAACCCAATAAACATAGGCGTGACAACGTTTTCATAAAACAAACGGCACGCCCATGAAATAATTAGATTTTTTAGGGATAAAGGCTGCTTTATCAGATGTTTTTCTGAAACAGATACATTCCAAGAAAACGTTTTCACACAAAACGATTGCTGTATCCGATTGGGCTAGTGTATGATGGGGTCAAAATAAAAAAAGAAAGACGAGGACAAAATTATGAAGAGAACAAAATTAGTAGTTACTTTAGTATTGGTAGTGGCATTGGTACTTGGAGCAGTGACAGGATGCGGAAAAAGCGATATAGCAAAAAGCACCGATAGCAAAAAAGAAAATACTGTGGTTCGAATAGCAGCCCAGCCATATCCACTATACACCCCGGTGTATGTCGCAAAGAATCTTGGATTCCTCGATGAGGAATTAAAGAAAGTCGGAGCGGAATACGAGTGGCTGGATTTCAAATCCGGTCCATTGGTAAATGAAGCGGATTTGGGCTTCATGGCAGACCTGCCGGCAATTATTGCCAAATCAACCGGTCAGGACATTGAAGTAGTTTCGAATGTTGCATACGGAGAAAAAGGACTTGCGGTATTGGTAAAAAGTGATTCGGATATCACAAGCATAAAAGATCTGAAGGGCAAGAAAGTTGCCTACGCAACAGGCTCCTATGCACAGCATTTACTGGCACTGCTGTTAGATAAAGAAGGATTAAGCCTGGATGACGTGGAAAGTATCAATTTGGCCGGAGGAGATCAGCCGGCTGCGCTGACAAATGGTGAAGTAGATGCAATCGTTATTTGGGAACAGTTTATTTCCCAGCTGACTTCCTCCGGACAGGCAAAAGTTTTGGCAGATGGTACAGGAATCAAAAGAGGAAACATGATCACTTATTTTGTGAAAGATTATGCGGAACAAAATCCGGATGTTGTAAAAGCCTATATCAGAGCATTAAATCGTGCCAATGAAGTGTTAAAATCCGATCCGGATAAGGCTGCGAAAACCGTTGCCGGAGACTTTGGTGTTGACGAAGAATTGATGAAAAAAATCATTGCTAATTTTGATTATCACACGGAGCTGACGAAAGAGGATATTGAGGAAATTACAAAGGTAAAAGATTTCTCTTTGCAGTCCGGAATTATCAGTAATGATGTAAATATCGATGAGTTTATTAATACCAAGTATTTAGACGAAATCGCAAAAGAAAAATAAGGAAACGGTGGTGGATACAATGAGAAATAATGTGTCGAAAAAAACAATTGGATATTGGATACTTTATATGCTTTTGCCGGTTTTAATACTGTGTGTATGGGAAGGGGCAGACCGCTTAAACTTATTGCATTCCTATTCCATGCCTTCGATAAAAAGTATTGTAGAGACAGTGGCTGAATATTGGGAAAATGGGAAGCTGCTTGACAATATTTTAATCAGTTTTTTAAGAGTAATTCAGGGATTTCTTGTTGCGCTGGCAAGTGGCTTGGGATTTGGTGTATTGGTTTCTGTTTTTCCGAAGTTTGATACGTTTACGGATTTGGTGATTCAGATACTTAGACCGATTCCTCCCATTGCCTGGATTCCACTCGCTATTTTATGGTTTGGAATCGGCGAAAGTTCCAAAATATTTATTATATTTTTAGGTGCTTTTTTCCCTGTGTTTTTGAACACGGTGGATGGAATAAAGAGCGTTGATTCCAAATATTTTGAACTTGTTGAAGTGTATGAAGTCTCCAAAAAAGATTTGATTGTGAAAGTGATTATTCCGGGTGCCCTGCCGAGTATTATGACCGGAATCCGGTTAGGAATCGGATCTGCCTGGGTATGCGTTGTCGCCGCAGAAATGATTGGTGCGACATCCGGCGTAGGCTATATGCTGGCGAATGGACGAAGTCTTTCGAGGCCGGATATTGTCGTATTAGGAATGTTAATTGTGGGAATTTTTGGAAAAATCATGGATGATATATTGAAAGTATTACGTGACAAAGTGATTACTTGGATATAGGAGATAAGGCTTATGAGTGAATGGATTGAGATAAATCATTTAACAAAACAATTCAACGGAAAGGATAGTGTGGTTACCGCACTATCCGATATCAATCTGAAAATACAGGAAGGCAGTTTTACTTCTATTATCGGTGGAAGCGGTTGTGGAAAAAGTACCCTGATCCGAATTATTGCCGGCTTAGAGTTAGAGTATGAGGGCGAATACACCTTGTTCGGGGAAAAAGTAACCGGGCCGTCGAGAGAAAAAGGATTGATTTTTCAGGATCATAGATTGCTGCCTTGGTTGAGTGTAAAAGAAAATATACGTTTTAGCCTTCCGAAAGAAGAAAAGAAAAATAATGATTTGATCATGGATAGTTTAACGCGTGTTGGATTGCAGGATTTTGCCAATGCGCTTCCGAAAGAATTATCGGGTGGAATGGCACAAAGGGTGGCAATCGCGAGGGCGTTAGCAAATAAACCAAGAGTGTTGCTTTTGGATGAACCATTTGGCGCCCTGGATGCGTTGACAAAAATACATATGCAGGAAGAGATGATCAAGATTTGGAAACAGGAAAAAATTACCATGATCATCGTGACGCATGACATTGATGAAGCAGTTTATCTGGGACAAAATGTTGTGCTCATGACGCCACATCCGGGCAAAATAAAAGATGTGGAAAAAGTAAATTTACGAAGTAAATACAACAGAACGAGTCCGGAGTTTACAGAAGCAAGAGATCGTATTTACAGAAAGTTTTTTGATATTGAAAATGATGCGTTTGTGTATTCTATTTAAGTGACGAATGGAGGAAGAAAAGATGGAAAAAAAGGTGTATTCTCCACAGGAGGAAAGGATTCAAAATGAAATAAATCATAAGGAAACGGAGGCCCCGAGAAAGAATCGTGCGAATCGTATATTGCAGGAAATTCGCAATCAAAAACCGAAGATCGATATTGAACGGGCGTATTATTTTACGGAATCTTTCAAGGAAACAGAAGGCCAGCCATTGATCTTAAGATGGGCAAAGGCACTGTATCGTTATGCGCAGAAAGCGACGGTTTATATCGATGAGGATCAATTGTTAGTCGGCCGAAGCGGAAAGAATGGAAGATATGGAATTTTATATCCGGAGCTGGATGGAAATATCTTTCGAGAGGCGGTTCGGAAACTTCCGACAAGGGAAAATTCGCCGTTTGATATTGATGAAAAAGATGCCCGGATTATCGTGGATGAGATCGCTCCGTATTGGGAGGAAAGGACGTTTCACGAGGATTTAAGTAAAGCATTAACAGAAGAAACAAGAAAGCTGACATATAATAATGACAAAGAACACACTTCCCGGTATATTGTAAATGAAACGGCTTCTTTTCGCTCTTCTCTGCAATGGGTGCATGATTACGAGATCGTGATGCAAAAAGGGTTTAAAGGAATAAAAGAAGAGGCGGAGGAAAGACTCAGCCAATTGGATGAATACAGCCCGATTGATAACAGAGAAAAACGTCCGTTTTTAGAGGCGGAAATTATCACTTGCGATGCGATTGTATTGTGGGCAAATCGACATGCGGAATTAGCGAAGGAATTAGCTGAAAAGGAAGAAGAGGAAACAAGAAGAAAAGAATTGCTTGAGATAAGTGAAATCTGCTCATATGTTCCGGAAAATCCCCCTCGTTCTTTTCGCGAGGCAATGCAGGCACAGTGGTTTACGCAAATGTTTTCACGCGTAGAACAAAAAACGGGAACCATTATTTCAAACGGAAGAATGGATCAGTATTTGTATCCGTTTTACGTCGAGGATCGAAAAAAAGGCATCATATCAGATGAGGAAGTGCAGGAACTTTTTGAATGCATGTGGGTTGCGATGGCTCAGTTTATAGACTTATATTTGTCGGATACCGGCGGCGCATTTAATGAAGGATATGCTCATTGGGAAGCGGTTACGATCGGAGGCCAGACGAAAGAGGGACTGGATGCCACGAATGAATTAACTTATATTTTATTGAAATCGAAAAGGGAATTTCCGTTAAATTATCCCGATTTGGCGGCAAGAATTCATATAGGAAGCCCTAAGAAATATTTGTATGAAGTTGTGGAGACGATTAAGGCGGGAGAAGGATTCCCGAAATTAATAAACGACGAAGATGTCATTCCGCTGCTTTTGTCCAAAGGTGCTACATTAGAAGAAGCCTATGATTATAGTGTTTCCGGATGTGCCGAATCAAGAATGCCAAATCGTGATACGTATACGAGTCCCAATGCGTATATTAATTTTGCGGCGGCTTTGGAGATGGTTATTTACAATGGCAGAATGAAGAAGTACGGCGATGAGGTATTGGGATTGGAGACGGGAGAATTCACAGAGTTTACTTCTTTTGAGGAAGTTCTCGATGCCTTTTTGGCGCAGCAAAGATATTTTATCAAGCATGCGTTTATTCAACAATACGAAATTATCCGCCTGCGTGGAGAACATTTTGCTACCCCGCTGGGATCCACATTACATAAACTCTGCCGGGAAACGTACACCGATCTGCATCAACCGAAAATCGAAGGCGGCATCGATCTGGGCTACTTTGAATATATGGGATTTGCAACGGTTATCGATTCCTTGTCGGCAATTCGAAAATTGGTTTTTGAAGACAAGAAGATTTCTTTGGCTGAATTAAAAGAAGCATTGGAACATAATTTTGAAGGATACGAGGCGATTCGACAGTTATTGCTCAATGCGCCAAGCTATGGAAATAATGATCCGTATACGGATGAACTGGGAAAATTCCTTGATTTAGAGGCACAGAAATTTACCGCAAAATACGGCAGCGAATTAGGCGTACATATGGACTTGCGGCTGGTTCCGTTTACTTCCCATGTTCCATTTGGAAAAGTAGTCAGTGCTACGCCAAACGGAAGAAAAGCCTATACGCCATTGTCAGATGGTTCAAGTGCTTCGCAGGGAGCGGATATCAATGGCCCGGCAGCAGTGCTTCTTTCCAATTATGCAACGAAAAACTTTAATCGTAATGAACATGCAGGCCGGCTCATTAATATTAAGCTAAGTCCTTCCTGCGTAAAAGGAAAAGAAGGTACGGAAAAACTTGTTGAGTTTATAAAAGCATGGCGGGATTTAAAGTTATGGCATGTGCAGTTTAATGTAATTAACAGCGAGACCATGAAAAAAGCGCAGAAAAATCCGGAACAGTATCGAAATTTACTGGTTCGTATAGCAGGTTACAGTGCATATTTTACAGAATTGACAAAGGATCTTCAGGATGATTTGATTGCAAGGACAGAACACGAAAGTGTTGGCTGATAAAGCGCAGTAAGGAAGGCGGTGATCGGATGAATGATAAGCATTTTGTATTTCAAATACAGCACTATTCTTTGCATGATGGTCCGGGCATACGAACGATTGTGTTTTTGAAAGGATGCCCGCTTCGATGCAGATGGTGCTGCAATCCGGAATCCCAATTATTTGACCGACAGATTTCCTATGACTGCCAAAAATGTATCGGAAAAGAAAACTGCGGATGGTGCTTGAATACGCTTACTTCGTTGGGGCTGAAAGAGTCAAAAATTGTTTCCTTTAATGAAAACGGAATCGCTGAATTTAATGTCGAAAAGACGCCGGAAGAAGTTGTTTCTGACTGCCCGGCAAAAGCGTTAAAAATTGTTGGAAAAGAATATCGTGTGGGAGAAATTCTGGATATTGTGGAGCAGGATAGTGTTTTTTATAACCATGGAAATGGCGGTCTGACCGTTAGCGGAGGAGAGCCGTTGATGCATGGAGAGTATCTTATCGAATTATTGCGCGAAGCTAAAAAACGCCGGATCCATACGGCGATAGAAACTTGTGGTTATGGGGATTATCATGTGTTACATGAGGCGGCAAAATATTTGGACTATATTATGTTTGATATCAAGTCGTTAAATGAGGAAAAACATATTGCTTATACCGGAAAAAGCAATCAAGTGATCATCCAAAATCTGACAAAATTGTGCGCGGATTATCCGGAGATTCCCAAGAAGATCAGGACACCGATCATCCCGGGATTTAATGATAATTTAGAGGATATCAAAGATATTTTATGCCTTGTCCGCAATTTGTCAAATGTGGAATATGAACCGCTTAAATATCATAAATTCGGCGAAGGAAAATATAAAAATCTGGGCCGCAAATATGAGATGGGAAATGCTGTGTTGGAGGATGAATTTATGAATCAGGTAACCAAACTCGTGCAGCAATACCTGGGCGCAAACGCGGGAAGTATTCCTATTGACGAGGTAGGTTGAAAGGTGTAATATGATGATATCACGTAACTATTCAGGATCCAATGTATGGAAATCAATGAATCGCCGTGCTTGCACGTAAGAGACTTTGATTTCCATACATTTTGATCCTAATAGGGCTCCCCTCCCCATATGAGCATTTTTAGCCTTGCCAAAGGCGAGAAAAGAACACGAAGT
>DJEU01000002.1:56397-94568 GCA_002431395.1 Lachnoclostridium sp. UBA5890 | reverse complement strand
GGGGAGCCCTATTAGGATCTCAATGTATGGAAATCAAAGTCTCTTACGTGCAAGCACGACGATTCATTGATTTCCATACATTGGATCCTGAATAGTTACAGATTGAGAAAAATGCTCCGTGTGACCGCGGAGCATTTTTTAAGTTTCCTAAACGTGAAAAAGAACCGCCGTCACGGTTCTTTTTCTGAAAGAGGAGTTTTATGAAAAAATATCAAAAATAAGATAACTACCAAAATTAAGTTTTATAAGTTGAAGTTGTTTATCTTTAACTTATGGTCTTAGTATATACTTAAAATGTGAATAAATGATGTTCAAATTTTCGAAAATTTGTGAACGTTTTGTAAAAACGACTTTCTTATTTCGTTTATACAATTTTTATCGGAAGCCGCCACCGGAAGAATGTCCTCCGGCACCACCGCCACCGCCGGAAAAACTTCGTCCACCGCTGCCTTTGGAAGGGGTGGAAGTCATTGCCGTGCGGGCAGAACTCATTGTCGAATTGAGCGAGGTGGCAAGAGCGCGTGTATTGTAAATATTGGAACCATGGTACCAATGTGCCGGTTCCATGGCGATATCTTCGAATTTATCAATCCATTTGTCCGAAACTCCCAATACATAAGTGTAAGGAAGAATATCATAAAAATAGGATGGATTTTCGGTCACCAGCATTTCCAGCCGTTCTTTGTCGGCAATTTCCAAAAAATGTTTAAATCCGCGAATGCGGCCTAACATTTCCGTTCCATATGGGGTCCGTTTTGGCACAAGATAGCGGAAAATTGCCATGCCAAAGGAGCAGATAATGGAAAAGATAAGCATCTGCAGAAAAAACGGTGCGGTGTAAGCTAATTTTACTAACGACGTGATGACGGAACTGAGTCCGAAAAGGATACTCCATACGATTAAAAATATTTTGTTGTGGATGCCTGGTTTCGAAGGAAGTTGTGTCAACACAAGAAGGGCTGTCAGAGGAAACAAACTTAAAAAGAAGGCAATTGGCAGATCGCCTTCTGCGGCATAAAGGGAACGCACCAGACCGCAAAGCAGAGACAGAACGATCATCAAAGTGATAGGAAGTCTTTTTGACAAAGAAGAAGATTCAAAAATAATCTTCTGGTTATCTTTACTGTTCATATCATCTGCGATGTCTCCTAAAACACGGTAAAATTTATTGGTCAGCATACTTTTTGACACAATTGTTCGTCCGGCAAATAAACCATCAAAAAAACGTTGTTCAATGGAGTTGACACCATCATAATCTTTTTCCTTTTTCAAGATAAAATCGCTCGATTTTATCAGTCCTCCAAGTGTTTCTTCTGTTTTGGCTTCGATGGAAAGATATCCTTTGGAAGCAAGATACACAATCATGGAAGTAAGGTCTTCGTTTGTGACCTTGCCTTTATAGAGAAGAGCAATTTCGGCACTGTTGTGGTCATCCGGAGGATAAAATTCTGTGACATCGACCGGTTTGTCGTCGTGTCCCCAGATAAACCAGATCAGAAAAGCGCCAATCAAAAGTACGAAAGGAAGGGCGAAGATCAGATAATCGTAAAACCGGATCGTGGTGGGAGTTATGGCATCCTTTTCTGCCTGTTCACGGACGTCATCAAAAGAGCATTCTTTCTCTACTGCTGTAGAAAAAGTGCGATCCGGAAACTGGATTAAAGCCGTCATATAATGTGAAGAAGGAAGGGCACCGTGTGAATCCATACGCACACCGCCGTTTTCAAACGTAATTGTGCCATTCGGATAACCAAATGCCCAGATTTTAGCATTGGATTCATTTAATTTCAACGTATCCGTGTGAATGAAAACGGAGGCGTGAGCGGGACGCTGCTCCATCTGTTCCGGGATGAAACTGAAATAAAGTCCCTGCGCATCTGTATATTGGTTGATAATATTTGTGATATTATACGTCAGCGTGTAAGTACGGTTTCCGTATTTGGTGATACCCCAGCAAAGCTCCAGCTTGTCATTATAATAGACAATGCCGCATTTTTCCCGTTTGTCTACAAAAAAGCCATCCGTATCCCAGTGATCCTGCAGTTCGTAATGGTTTCCCAAGTCATCGCTGACAGAAAAATCCGTGATCTCGCAGGCACCCAGATTGCCATATGGACGGTAGCCTTCCGTTCCCTGGTAGACAGAAGCCTGCCAGACTTCCTTGATATGAGCGGTCCCGTTTGCATCGATCGAAACGTCCATATCAATCCTTTCAATGGAATTGCTGTCCTCCGCATAAGCAGCTTCCGGCAAAAAGAAGCAGGAGAGGAAAAGCAGTCCCCAAAAGAAAATAGCTGCAAAAAATGATTTTTTCATAAAAATCCCCCTTTGTTAATGTAGTGTTAAACTTATTGTAACATAGTTGGCAGGGCGTTTTCAAGGGTGGAAGAAATCATTGTAATTTCTTTTGTTTTGTGCTATAATTTAAGGACAAATTTATTCTCCGTTTTTAAGGAAAACAGGAGAGCAAGGAGGTCACTTATGAAGGCAGGAAAACAAGTACAGCAAGTGAAAAAGCAGCTTACGATACGTAAGTATATGCATATGCAGTTTTTACGTATCGGGTTTGCGGTTAGTGGCGTCGTGGGTGTGCTGGCATTGATTGGTATTTATGAAGGAATTTTGCTGGCAAAAGAAGATACTAAATTTGATTTGGCAACAGGAGCAAAAATTGCTATTATCGTAGGTGTGATTTTGACAATTGCAGTGATCAGTATTGCCGGAATCGATCTGTTTTTAAATAAGATCGCAAATCAGGTGATTCGTCGAGTGAAAGAGCCGATTGATATTATGGATCATGCGATGGATGAGTTGGCAAAAGGAAATTTGGATGCCAAGATCGAGTATCAGATGCAGGATGAATTTATCAATATGATGGAAAATACCAATTTTGCTATGCAGGAATTGAAACGTTATATTGACGATATTTCGATGAATTTGAAGCAGATCAGTGCGAAAGATATTGATCTGGAAGAAGTTCAGAAATACATCGGTGATTTTGCTGAGATTGAAGATTCTATGACAGAGATTTTAAGCAGTTTGAATACGACATTGAAAGAAATGAAGGAGTCGTTTGGACAAGTGTGTGACGGAGCAGATACGTTGGCACAGTCCGCACAGTCGATGGCGGATGGTGCACAGCAGCAGTCCGAGCATATCCGAAACCTTGTAGATAATATTGGGAATGTTTCCAATTCCGTGCATGACAGCACAAGCAAAGCAGATGAAGTGGAAAAACTTTCCAAAGATGCGGTACAGCAGATGCAGGAAGGCGAAGGTAAGATGAATGATCTTGTCAAAGCGATGGATCTGATCCGTGAAGAGTCCAATGAAATTGCAAATATTATTGAAGTAATCGGTGGTATCGCAGAGCAGACAAATCTTCTGGCGCTCAATGCTTCGATTGAGGCAGCACGTGCCGGAGAACATGGAAAAGGATTTGCCGTTGTCGCCGGAGAGATTGGTACACTGGCAGGTTCGAGTGCCGAGGCGGCGCAGAACATCACAGATCTGATTCACAAGAGTATTGCAGCTGTTAATAACGGAGTATCGCTTACCGGAGAGACCGTACATATGATGGATGGCATTACGAAGATTTCAGAAGAAATTTCTTCCCATATCACAGAAATCACACAGGCGACCAAAGAGCAGGATTCCTATCTTCAGGATATGCTTACTTCGGCCGGAGAGATCGCTGCCGTAGTGGACAAAAATACTGCTTCCGCGCAGGAAAGTTCCGCGCTTTCTCAGGAACTTTTCAGTGAGATGGAAAATGCGATGGAATTGATCGATCAGTACAAACTACGTGCATAATAGCAATAGTATAGAAGAAATGATACGTAATCCCGGTTTCTTGGACTGCCAAGAGCCGGGATTTTTCATAAATTGATGCTGAGAAGAGGCTCGATTTATGTAAAAAAAGAAAAGAAGTTGTCGGGATGTGCCGACAGCTTTTTGAAAAAAGAGAGTTTTTCTCTTGCAATTTAGAGGGAAAGTCGGTATGATATTTCTTAGAGAAAATACAGAGAGAAAGGGAGGCGCATGACATGATTAATTTTGAAGAAGAATTGGAAAAGTATGAGCCAAGTTTAGATATTGAGCAGGTAAGTGAAGTGGTAAACAACAGTAATAATATGACAGATGTGACAGATATTATGAGAGAATTGATCGCAGAAGTAAAAGGTACGATGTAAGAGTTGGAGGAAAACGATGAAATGTCCACGATGTGATACGATAATAACAGAGGATGCCCCGGTCTGCCGCTTTTGCGGACAGGATCTCAGAGCGCTGCATCATGCGCGTAAATTGTCAAATGCCTATTATAATATTGGCTTGGAAAAAGCGAAGGTGCGCGATTTGTCGGGAGCCATCCTGGTTTTGAAAAAGAGTCTAAATTTTAATAAACATAATACCGAGGCAAGAAACCTTCTTGGTCTGGTATACAATGAAATGGGCGAGACGATCGCAGCCCTCAGTGAATGGGTTTTAAGCGATTATCTCCAGCCGGAAGACAACCGGGCAAAGTATTATATTGATGTTGTTCAGAAAAATCAAAGTACACTGCAGACGGTAAACCAGACCATTAAGAAATATAATTCAGCTTTGAAAGAGGCAAAAAATGACAATGAGGATCTGGCAATCATTCAATTGAAAAAGGTAGTCAGCCTGAATCCTAAATTTGTGAGAGCCTATCAACTGCTTGCCCTTTTATATATGAAGAGAAAGGATTATGTAAAGGCGGCAAAAGTGCTGAAACGTGCACGAAAGATTGACTTTAACAACACGACGACACTGCGTTATATGCAGGAGATCGGCGATACGTTTAGTGAGCCGAAAGGCAAGGAAAATTCTCCGAAAGCATTTGCAAAGCAGGCGGAGAAAGAGACACAGGCAAACACGGCAAATGTGACGCCGGTGGGAACATACCGGGAAGAAAAGAAACGATGGATGCCTGCCGTCAACATTATTGTTGGAGCCGTTATTGGAATTATTGTAAGTGTGGTGCTTATATATCCTACAATGAAGGGGAATACACTGGGGAATAATTCCAGCGATATTACAGAAGCAAAGGAAATGCTTTCGGTTAAGGAAGCGCAGATTTCTACGCTGGAGAAGGAGAAAAAGACGCTGAAGGACAAAGCCGATGCGTTACAGAAAGAAATCGACGATGGAGAAACCAAGAAGAGCGCGGAAGTGGAAAAACTCAACCATCTTGTAATGGCTGTAAAATACTATCAGGAGGGTGACCGGCTTCTGGCTGCTTCGACGGTAAATGGCTACCAAGACAGCGATTTTACAACGCAGGAAGCGAAGGATCTTCTGGCAGTAGTATCGAAAAAGATTACGGCGGCAGATACGCAGAAATTATTTGAGGAGGGGCGTAAAGCCTTTAACTCCGGAAAATACAGTGAAGCGGAAAATCTTTTGAAACAGGTTCTTTCGATTGATGAGAAAAATCTCGATGCCTTGTATTTTATGGGACGCGTATACCATCAGACAGGAAAGACGAAAAAAGCACAGAGCTATTATCAAAAAGTTATTGACACGGATAAGAACAGCAGCCGTGCTTCGGAAGCGAAGAGCCGGTTGAATCAGCTGGGCGTCAAAACGGATTGACGGATAAAAAATAGAAAAGAACGCATGAAAAAAACTATGGATTGAAGACAAATGTCTCCGCCCATAGTTTTTTATTTTCCAAATTTCTATGAAAGGAGAATGAAATCTCGATGGAAACATTTTCATTAGAGCGCAGCGGCGCAAATTTAATACTACATATCAGTGAGGAGCTGGATCATCATACGGCGGGGCAGCTCAGCCGTACGATCGATGTGTTGATTGAAAAGGGCAATGTAAAGAACATTGTATTTGATTTTGACGGAATGACCTTTATGGATAGTTCAGGGATCGGCATGGTGATGGGACGTTATAAGAAGATGGGATATCTTGGGGGCAACGTCTATGTTACCGGTGTAGGAAAAGGGATTGACCGCATTTTTTCAATGTCCGGGTTGTATAAGATTATTCAAAAAGTGTAAAGATGGAGGCTTAGAGCTGAAAATGAGTGGAAAAAATGAAATTATCATGGAATTTTCAAGTAATTCCGAAAATGAAAGTCTGGCGAGAACGGTGATCAGCGCGTTTGTGGCGCGGCTGGATCCGACACTGGAAGAATTGGCAGATATTAAAACGGCAGTGTCTGAAGCGGTAACCAATGCAATCATTCACGGCTACGAAAAAAATCCGGGGATGGTGCGCATGGCAGCGAAGATTGAGGACAATGTGGTGTCGGTCGAGATATCGGACAGGGGAGCCGGAATTGAAAATCTGGAAAAGGCAATGGAACCCATGTACACGACAAAACCGGAACTTGACCGGTCGGGGATGGGCTTTGCGTTTATGGAAGCATTTATGGATGAGCTTGATGTGCAGTCGGAATTGGGAAAAGGCACGACGATTCGTATGAAAAAGACGATTTACAGCGCGATACATATCTCTTAACTGCCAAAAAGACGTGGAGGTGAAAATGGAAACCTTAGAACTAATCAAACGAGCACGTTCCGGGGATAAATTGGCAAGAGAACTAGTAATCGAAGAAAATATGGGCTTGGTATACAGCATCGTGAAACGATTTGCGGGCAGAGGGTATGACAGCGAAGAACTCAGTCAGATCGGCGCTATCGGATTGATCAAGGCGGTGGATAAATTTGATCTGCGGTTTGACGTACGGTTTTCGACGTATGCGGTACCTCTGATCACTGGGGAGATCAAGCGGTTTTTGCGGGATGACGGCATGGTGCGGGTCAGCCGCAGCATCAAAGAAAACAGCTGGCGAGTTAAACGAATGGCAGCCGAACTTTCGCAGAAATTGGAGCGAGAACCTTCGATGGATGAATTGTCGGCAGCAGTTGAACTTCCGGTAGAAGATATCGTGCTGGCCTTGGAGGCGACAGCGGAAGTGGAGTCACTTCATAAGCCGATCTGCTTTCAGGACGGAAAAGAAGTAGCGTTGGAAGAAAAAATACCGGAGCGGAAAGACTGGCAGGAAGAATTGATGAACCGTCTTATCGTCGAAGATCTTCTGGAACAGCTACAGAAAAAAGAAAGGGAGCTCATCCAAATGCGTTACTATGACGGAAAAACACAAAGAGAAATTGCGGAACATCTGGGAATCAGCCAGGTTCAAGTCAGTCGTCTGGAGAAAAAACTGCTCTTACAGATGAGAGAAAAAATTGCGGGAAAAAATTTTCAAAAAAATGTTGACAATTCTAAAATCATATGGTAGAATAATTCTTGCGTGTTGAGAGATGCGCAAGATAAATGTGGGTTTAGCTCAGCTGGATAGAGCGTTTGGCTACGGACCAAAAGGTCGGGGGTTCGAATCCTCTAACCCACGTAAAGCGATTGAATGTTCATTCAATCGCTTTTTTTAATAATTACGTCTGTCTCAGAAAAGAAAACATTTTCTGCTTGCAGAAAAAATGGTTTCTTTTTTAGAGACACAAAACCAATGAGCATGTAGTGCGGTAGCACGGAATGCGAATTGTGTTTGCAAATTGCGAGAGCGTAAGCGTAGCAATTTGCAAGGACGTAATTATTGCAGCACAAGCCCGGCGAGCGCTTGCCGGCAGCATTACAGAAAGGAGCACACTATGTGGTTAGCAGACGGATGGAAAGAATATGAAGTCATTGATACTTCCAATGGAGAAAAGTTAGAGCGATGGGGAGATTATATCCTGGTTCGCCCGGACCCGCAGGTGATCTGGGACACACCGCATGATGCCCCGCAGTGGAAGAAGAAAAATGCGCATTATCATAGAAGTAATAAGGGAGGCGGAGAATGGCAGTTCTTTGATCTGCCGAAGCAGTGGGATATCCATTACCGGAATCTGACCTTTCATTTGAAACCATTTAGTTTTAAACATACAGGACTTTTTCCGGAACAGGCAGTCAATTGGGACTGGGCATCCGGATTGATCCGCCGCGCCGGACGACCGGTCAAGGTACTGAATCTGTTCGCCTATACGGGTGGAGCTACGGTGGCCTGTGCGAAAGCGGGAGCAGCCGTTACGCACGTGGATGCCTCTAAGGGGATGGTTACCTGGGCAAAAGAAAATGCAGCGGCATCCGGACTTGCAGACGCGCCGATTCGTTATCTTGTGGACGACTGCGTGAAATTTGTTGAGCGCGAAATCCGCCGCGGAAATCATTATGACGGGATTATCATGGATCCGCCATCGTATGGTAGAGGACCGAAAGGAGAAATTTGGAAGATTGAGGAGAAAATCTTCCCTCTTGTCAATCTTTGCACAAAGATTTTGTCCAAGGATCCCTTGTTCTTTTTGATCAATTCCTATACAACCGGTCTGCAGCCGGCGGTATTGTCTTATATGCTGGAACTGGCGGTAGGAAAGCCGTTTGGCGGCAAAGTGACAGCGGATGAGATCGGGCTTCCGGTAAGCAGCAATGGACTGGTTTTGCCATGCGGCGCGAGCGGACGGTTTGAAATGTGTGACAATTTGAAATAGAACAAAAGTACGACGACAAATGTAGAGTAAAATGATGCACAAAGTTATCCACAAAAGAACAAGCCTAATTACGATAATTTTGAGTTATACACAAAGTTATCCACATTATCCACAACATCGGTAGACTTTTGTAGGCGAAAAAAACATCGGGATGACAAATTGGCGAGTTGTATGACAACTTGCGAAAAACTTGTGAATCTGCTTAAAAAAATTAAAAATTTAGTTGCTCATTTGTGCATTTTGTAGTATACTATAGTCATGGGACAGGTAATAGATGAAATGCCTGACATTCCCGAATATTTTGGGCAAAGGAGCTGATTATCATGAATTTAGTAATTAGTGGAAAAAATTTAGATATAACGGAGGGCTTACGTTCTGCCATTGAAGAAAAGATCGGCAAACTCGAAAGATACTTTACCGATACGACAGAAGTACATGTTACGTTGAGCACGGAGAAAAATCGTCAGAAGATCGAGATTACGATTCCGATGAAAGGAAGCATCATCCGTGCGGAAGAAGTTAGCTCGGATATGTACGTATCCATTGATCTGGTAGAAGAAGTCATCGAGAGACAGCTTCGCAAATACAAAAATAAATTGATTGACAAGGAGCAGAATGCTGCACACCTGAGCCAGTCATTTATCGAGGCGGATGATTTTGAAGATGAAGATATTCAGATTATCCGTTCCAAGAAATTTGCGATGAAACCGATGGATCCGGAAGAAGCCTGTGTACAGATGGAACTGATCGGACATAATTTCTTTGTATTCCGCAATTCTGAGACAGACGAAGTAAATGTGGTATACAAGAGAAAAGGAAATACGTATGGTTTGATCGAACCTGAATTCTAAAACATACGTGTAAACGACGAAAATAATAACAAACCGGTATGCTGATGAGCAGTCAGTGTACCGGCTTTTTTTGTGACAAAGTTGTGAACGGTTTGTAAAAAACCGCTTGAAAAACAAATTATGTATTGAAAGAACGGCCTGCAAGTGATAAAATAATCAAAGGTTATGATTTGAAATACTACACTTATTTTTAGTGTGGAGAAATATATGGAGAGTGAACACATGGGAATTTTAAGTAAGTTTGTTGGAACACACAGCGAAAGAGAAGTAAAACGCGTGCTTCCAATTGTTGACAAAATTGAATCTTTGGAGCCGGATTTTGAAAAGTTATCCGATGAAGAATTGCGGGATAAAACCAGAGAATTTAAGAGCAGACTCGCGGGGGGAGAGACATTAGATGATATTTTGCCAGAGGCTTATGCGGCAGTACGTGAAGCAGCCAAGAGAACAATCGGCATGCGCCATTACCGCGTGCAGCTGATCGGTGGTGTGATATTGCACCAGGGACGTATCACAGAGATGCGTACCGGTGAAGGTAAGACGCTGGTATCTACTCTTCCGGCGTATTTGAATGCATTGGAAGGAAAAGGCGTACATATTGTTACGGTCAATGATTATCTGGCAAAACGTGACGCCGAGTGGATGGGACAGGTACATGAATTTTTGGGACTTACCGTTGGATGTATCTTGAACAGCATGGACAATGATGAGAGAAGAGAAGCTTACAATTGTGATATCACGTATGCGACAAACAATGAACTTGGATTTGATTATCTGCGTGATAACATGGTTATTTATAAAGAACAGCTGGTTCAGCGTGAACTGAATTATGCGATCGTCGATGAGGTCGACTCGGTATTGATCGATGAGGCGAGAACGCCATTGATCATTTCCGGAAGCAGCGGAAAATCGACAAAGATCTATGAAGCTTGTGACAATCTTGCCAAACAGTTAAAACGTGGTACAGCAAAAGAACTTTCGAAAATGGATCTTATCATGAAAGAAGATGACATGGAAACCGGAGATTTTGTTGTGGACGAAAAGGAAAAAACGGTAAATCTTACTGCGCAGGGTGTTGCGAAGGTAGAGCGTTTCTTCCATATCGAGAACCTGGCAGATCCGGAGCACCTTGAGATCCAGCATTGTATTATTCTTGCACTTCGTGCACACAATCTGATGTTCCGCGACAAGGATTATGTGGTAAAAGATGATGAAGTGCTGATCGTAGATGAATTTACCGGACGTATCATGCCGGGACGCCGTTATTCCGACGGTCTGCATCAGGCGATCGAAGCAAAAGAGCATGTAAAAGTAAAAAGAGAAAGTAAGACGCTGGCAACGATTACGTTCCAGAACTTCTTTAATAAATACAATAAAAAATGTGGTATGACGGGTACAGCACTTACCGAGGAAAAAGAGTTCCGTGAAATTTACGGAATGGACGTTGTGGAAGTACCTACCAATAAACCGATTGCCCGTATTGACTATAACGATTCGGTTTATAAGACAAAACGTGAAAAATTGAATGCGATCGTGGAAGATATCGCAGACTGCTACGAGCGTAAACAGCCGGTTCTTGTCGGTACGATTACGATCGAGGCTTCCGAGGAACTCAGCGAAATGCTGAAGCGACGTGGAATCAAGCATAAAGTTCTGAATGCCAAATATCATGAGATGGAAGCAGAGATCATTGCGGATGCCGGTGTGGCCGGTGCGGTGACGATCGCGACAAATATGGCCGGACGTGGTACCGATATCAAACTCGGAGAAGGTGTTCAGGAACTTGGCGGACTTCGTATCATTGGTACCGAGCGTCATGAGTCAAGACGTATCGACAATCAGCTGCGTGGACGTGCCGGACGTCAGGGAGATCCTGGTGAATCCAAGTTCTACATTTCACTGGAAGATGATTTGATGCGTCTGTTTGGTTCCCAGAACCTGATGAATGTATTTAATTCTCTTGGTATGCCGGAAGGTGAGCAGATTCAGCACCGTATGTTGAATAAAGCCATTGAGCGTGCCCAGATGAAGATTGAAAATAATAACTACGGAATCCGTAAAAATCTGCTGGAATACGATATTATCAACAACCAGCAGCGTGAGATCATTTATGCAGAACGCCGGAAAGTATTGGATGGCGAGAGCATGCGTGATACCATTTACGGTATGATTGATGAAGTAATTGAAAAATATGTCGGACGCACGATTGGCGATGATCAGATCCCGGAAGACTGGGATCTTGCAGAATTGAATATGAATTTGCTTCCAATTATTCCGTTTGATCCGATTACTTTTGATCCGGAACGCGACAAGAATTTGAATAAAGCAGGACTTCTTCAGAAGTTGAAAGAAGAGGCGCTTCGTATTTATGAATCCAAAGAAGCAGAATTTCCGGAGCCGGAGCAGATTCGTGAGATTGAGCGAGTAATTCTTTTGAAAGTGACAGACCAGCACTGGATGAATCATATTGACGATATGGATCAGCTCCGTCAAGGAATTGGTCTTCAGGCGTATGGTCAGAGAGATCCCGTAACGGAGTATCGTTTCCAGGGTTATGATATGTTTGAAGAAATGACAGAATCGATCCGTGAGGAAACGGTTAAGGCATTGATGCATGTGCGTATCGAGCAGAAAGTAGAGCGTGAGCAGGTGGCAAAAGAAACCGGAACAAACAAAGACGACTCTGCCAATGCACCGGTACAGCGCAAGACGGAAAAAGTTGGAAGAAATGATCCATGTCCTTGCGGAAGTGGTAAGAAATATAAATATTGTTGTGGAAAGTAGAGACGTCACGTGGTAGAATTAGATAATTACAAAGTAGAATTAAGTTCATATGAGCAGCCGCTTGCCGAAGTCAGAGATTCTTTGAATCTTGATGACAAGCGATACCGTATCGAGGAATTGGAGAAAAATATGGAGGCTCCGGATTTTTGGGATGATTCCGAAAAGGCGAGCCAGGCTATGAAAGAAGTCAAAGACCTCAAGGATATCGTGGGACGCGCAGATGGTCTGCAGCAAAAGTATGAGGATATCATGACGCTGATTGAGATGGCGTATGAGGAAGAAGACGAGGAACTCGCTGCGGAGATTAGCGAGGAGCTTTCCGCATTTACTTCCGAGTTTGATGATCTTCGTATTACGACGATGCTTACCGGCGAGTACGATGACAGCAATGCTATCCTTACATTGCATGCCGGTGCCGGTGGTACCGAGAGCTGTGATTGGGCGAGCATGCTCTGCCGTATGTATCAGCGTTGGGCAGAGAAAAAAGGATATTCTGTGGAAATGCTTGACTTTCTGGACGGAGAGGAAGCCGGATTGAAATCAGTTACACTGCAGATCAATGGAACCAATGCATATGGTTATCTGAAGAGTGAGCATGGGGTTCACCGCCTCGTCCGCATTTCTCCGTTTAATGCAGCGGGAAAACGCCAGACTTCGTTTGTTTCGTGTGATGTGATGCCGGATATTGAGCAGGATCTTGATATTGAAATCGCAGATGATGATATTCGAATTGATACCTATCGCTCAAGCGGTGCCGGAGGACAGCATATCAATAAAACGTCTTCCGCGATCCGAATCACCCATTTTCCTACAGGAATTGTGGTACAGTGCCAAAATGAGCGTTCGCAGCATATGAATAAAGATAAGGCGATGCAGATGCTGAAAGCCAAACTATATTTGCTCAAACAACAGGAGAATCGCGAGAAGGAGTCCGATATCCGTGGGGAACAGAAGGAAATCGGCTGGGGAAACCAGATTCGCTCGTATGTAATGCAGCCGTATACGATGGTAAAAGATCACCGCACTAATGTGGAGACTGGAAATGTCGCGGCTGTGATGGATGGAGATCTTGATATATTTATCAATGGTTATTTGAAATGGATCAACAGTTGATGATCTGTAATAAATGAGGAGGTAAGGATGAAGGAAATAATTGTTTTTTTTCTAAGTGATAAAGAATATGGCATCGAGATCAGCGGGATGCAGAGTTTGGAAAATTACCGCGAGATTCAGCATGCCAGTGATTTGCCGGATGGAATGAACGGTCTGGTACAGATCCGTGATGACATTTATCCGGTTTATGATATGAAACAGAAATTCTGTCTTCCGGCAAAAGAGGTGACAGAAGATACAAAAATCCTTCTTCTTCGAACTCATGCAGGAAAAATTGCGGTCGTAGTGGATCGCGTTGGAAAGGTATTTCGCGCTGAGGACAAAGATATTCAGGAATTTCCGAGAGTGGCGCGCACGCGGGATACCGATTATATTAATTTCATTGCCAAACGCGGCAATGATCTGATCGTAGTAGTAAATCCGGACACTTTGCTGACAGATGAGCAATATGCCGCGGTTGAAGAGAAAGAGTCTCATGCGGAGGAAACTTCGGGTGATTCAAATACAAATAATGGAGGAAAATTATGAAAATTGCAGTATTAGGTTATGGTACAATTGGTTCAGGTGTTGTTGAGATTGTGAATACAAACGCAGCAACGATTGCAAAACGTGCCGGCGAAGAGATTGAAGTGAAATATGTGCTTGATCTGCGCGATTTCCCGGGAGATCCGGTGCAGGACATTTTGGTACATGATTATTCTGTCATCGCACAGGATGAGGATGTAGACATCATCGTCGAGACAATGGGCGGAACCAAACCAGCATATGATTTTGTAAAAACTGCGCTTCTGAATGGCAAGAGCGTTTGCTCATCCAACAAAGAGCTGGTAGCTGCACATGGAGCAGAACTGCTTCAGATCGCACGTGAGAAAAATGTCAACTTCTATTTTGAGGCTAGTGTAGGCGGCGGTATTCCGATTATTCGTCCTTTGAATCAGTGCATTACTGCAGATGAAATTGAATCCATCAATGGTATTTTAAATGGAACGACAAACTTTATTCTGACGAAAATGGCAGAAGAAGGGGCTGACTTTGATGTTGTCCTGAAACAGGCCCAGGAACTCGGATATGCAGAAAAAGATCCGACGGCAGATGTAGAAGGTTATGATGCCTGCCGTAAGATCGCCATTCTGACTTCTCTGGCATATGGCCAGCAAGTGGACTATCAGGATATTTATACAGAAGGTATTACCAAGATCACAGCAGAAGATTTTGAATATGCAAAGAAAATCAACGCAGCGATCAAAATTTTTGGTACAAGCAAAAAAGTTGGAGATAATGTATATGCTATGGTGGCTCCGCAGATGGTATATTCCTCTGAGCCATTGTATAGTGTAAATGGTGTGTTTAATGCGATTTCTGTAACAGGTAACATGCTCGGTGAAGTAATGTTTTATGGCGCCGGCGCTGGTAAACTTCCTACCGCAAGTGCAGTCGTAGCCGATGTCGTAGATGCTACGATCCACAAAGGCGAAAACGTACCGGTAACCTGGGAAAGCGAAAAACTTCCGATTGCACCGATGGAAGAAATGGAAAATGCATTCTTTGTTCGTGTGGCAGAAGCAGATCGCAGCAAGATTGCAGAACTTTTCGGCGACGTGACAATGATCGACGCAGGCATCGCCGGTGAATGTGGATTTATCACACCGGTTATGAAAGAAAAAGTTTTTGCAGAAAAAGCAGAAAAATTAACGTCTATGATTACACGTATTCGTGTAAATGCATAATAAAGTAGTAAGACCAGATATGGAAAGACGGAGGTAAAGAAGAGATGTTAGTCGTTAAGAAATTTGGTGGCACATCCGTAGCCAACAAAGAACGTATCTTCAACGTGGCAAAGCGTTGTATCGAAGATTATCAGAAAGGAAACGATGTAGTAGTTGTTCTCTCGGCAATGGGAAAACAGACCGATGTTTTGCTTGATATGGCAAATGATATCAATCCGAAAGCATCGAAAAGAGAACTTGATATGCTTCTCACAACCGGTGAGCAGACTTCAGTCGCTTTGATGGCGATGGCAATGCAGTCTTTAAATGTACCGGCAATTTCCCTGAATGCCTTTCAGGTAGCTATGCATACTACATCTGTAGCAGGAAATGCCCGCTTGAAAAAGATTGATACGGAGCGTATCCAGCATGAACTGGAACAGAGAAAGATTGTTATTGTAACCGGATTCCAGGGAGTTAGTCAGTATGATGATTATACGACACTTGGCCGTGGAGGTTCCGACACAACAGCCGTTGCTTTGGCTGCTGCGCTTCGTGCGGACGCTTGTGAAATTTACACAGACGTTGACGGCGTATATACGGCAGATCCAAGAATTGTCAAAGACGCCAAGAAACTGGATGAGATCACTTATGATGAAATGCTTGAATTGGCAAGCCTCGGTGCGGGTGTATTGCACAACCGCTCTGTGGAAATGGCGAAGAAATACGGAGTACAGCTTGTTGTACGTTCTAGTTTGAATACATCGGAAGGAACGGTAGTTAAGGAGGAAGTAAAAATGGAAAAAATGCTTGTAAGTGGAGTAGCATGTGATAAAAATGTAGCAAGAATCGCAGTTGTAGGATTGGAAGATCAGCCTGGTGTGGCATTCAAATTGTTCCGTCACCTCGCAAATCACAATGTAAATGTTGATATGATTCTTCAGTCTATCGGACGTGACAATACAAAGGACATCAGTTTTACCGTAACTGGCGATATGGCAGACGTAGCTGTTGAGACGGTTGAGAGACACCGCAGCGGAAGTTTGAAATGCCAGGAGGTTAAAGTGAAGAAAGATGTTGCAAAGGTATCGATCGTAGGTGCCGGCATGCAGTCTAACCCTGGTGTAGCAGCGCGTATGTTTGAAGCTTTGTATTCAGCAAACGTAAATATCCAGCAGATCTCAACTTCAGAGATCCGTGTAACGGTTCTGATCGACCGCGAAGATACAGACCGCGCAATGAACGCAGTTCATAATGAATTTGATTTTTAATTCGTGGAAATTGAGTCGGTTAAAACCCTGGAATTTACAATTATTGTAATTACAAAAGGCGCGAAAGCGACAGAGAAGTTGTTGCTTCCGTGCCTTTTTGGTATGTTGGGCGGAAAGGCAACATAAAATGAGAAACTCAGCGAAATCTGTTGCTTTTGCGCCTATCTCGCGAACTCGCACTACGTGCTCTACCACCTGCTGCGCAGGTGATTCGCTTCGATAAAGTAAGAAAAGAAGCAAATGGCTTAACAGCCGCTTGCTTCTTTTTTCTTACCGGCGCATAAAACGCAAATATCCCAAAGTCAAAGACTTTGGGATATCCGTTGCACTCATATAATTTTCTAAATGTCCTTAGTCCAGCAAGCTGTCCGCGGACATTGTAGAAAATTGCATTCGCGCCTATCTCGCGAACTCGCACTACGTGCTTTACCACCTGCTGCGCAGGAGGTTCGCTTCGATAAAGTAAGAAAAGAAGCAAATGGCTTAACAGCCGCTTGCTTCTTTTTTCTTACTTTATATCACGGTTTTGATTACAGATAAGATTTGGTCTGGCTCGAATGGTTTTTGGATAAATTCGGAAGCTCCAAGCTTAATCGCTTCTACCATTTTAGATTTCTGGCCTGCTGCAGTTACCATGATAACTTTAGCGGAACTGTCTAATTCCATGATTTTTTCCAAGGAACCAAGTCCGTCCAATACGGGCATCGTAATGTCCAAGGTTACCAAATCCGGTTTTAATTCGATGTATTTTTCGTAACCGGTCTGTCCGTCGCCTGCTTCACCGACAATCTCGTAGCCGTTCTCGGTGAGTATGTTGCGTAATATTTTTCGGGATGTACGAGAATCATCCACGATTAAAACTGTTGCCATATAAAACAACCTCCCTCTTGTATCATTTTTTCTTTTATTACATCTTAACCAGCAAGTCTACTTTTTTGCCGGTGATGTAGAGTGGAAGTACATAAAATTCAGAGTTTTCTTTTAAGGAACCATCAAAATGGAATTCCGGAGGAAGCATGTCGATAACAACTTCCTTGTAACTTAATTCTGTAGCATATAAACCATTGATACAGTTTGTAAATTCACAAACAGAATCCAATGCATCTTCGTCCGGTTTTTCGAAATATTCACCGGCATAGCCGTCAGCAATGGTGAGGATCGCATTGTCGTCACTGGCAAAAGCAAGAAATCCATCATAGGCTCCGGTTGTCTTTTGACAAGCTATGTACTTGGCAGAATATTCTGTCACTTTTTTTGCTTCTCCGATGCGGATGTAAGAACTGACAAAACGTACGATGTTTCTTAAGACAAGTCCCATCATATCAAGAACAGCTTCCTTATCAGTAGTTACAAAAGTTGGAAGAAGTCGTTCGAAATCACCATATTTAATAGCGTCGATAGCGCTGTTGGTAAGACCTTCTTCTTTTTGGAATGCCTCCAAATTTTTCTGAATTTCTTCGCGGTTCATTACATGGTTCTCTTCCAGTGCCTGAACAAAAATCAGATATGGATTTCCCTGCAGCTGCAATAAATGAGAAATGTCTGCTTCGGTCAAGTAACCTTTCTCTACTGCAAGATCACCAAAACGTTTGTCGCTCTGCATCTGAAGATGATTTAACTCATCTGCCTGTTTGCGGGTTAATAAACCCTCAGATTCAGCAATCAGCCCCAATTTAACACGATTTGCACGCATATATTCCATACATGAGATGAACTGCTCATTGGTTATCTTTTGCTTGTTCAAAAGATAATTTCCAAAAAACTGACTAAACATAATCCTTCTCCTTTCCGGATATAAAATTTTCTAAATATTTATTCTGTAAATCAGATTTCACTTGTAAAAATCCTAAAAATATTATACTATAGATTTTGAAAAAAAGAAAGTTTTTTCGACAAGTTTTAAAAAAAGAATGTAACGAAATCGTTATCAAAGAATAAAAGGAGAAAATAAATGGCAGGATCGACATGGGGCGAGATATTTCGCATTTCTACGTGGGGCGAATCGCATGGAAAAGGACTGGGTGTAGTAGTGGACGGATGTCCTGCGGGGCTTGCACTTTCGGAGGAAGAGATACAGAAATATCTGGATAAAAGAAAACCGGGCGAGACAAGATATTCGACACCGCGTAAAGAAGGGGATAAGGTGGAAATCCTGTCCGGAGTATTTGAGGGAAAAACGACAGGAACCCCGATTTCACTTATGGTTTTTAATACTTCGCAGAAATCCAAAGATTATTCGGAAATTGCGAAAATTTACCGACCGGGTCATGCAGATTATACGTTTGATCAAAAATATGGATTCCGCGATTATCGTGGTGGTGGAAGATCGTCCGGCAGAGAAACGATCGGACGCGTGGCAGCGGGAGCCATTGCGATGAAAATATTGGAACAGATGAGAATCGAAGTGCATGCGTATGTTACGCAGATTGGTGATATACAGATTGATCCGGCAAAGATGACCTATGAAAATATTGAAAAAAGTCCGCTTCGCATGCCGGATTTGGAAGCGTCCGAACGGGCAGAAGAATTTTTGGAAAAGCAGATGCAGGAAAAGAATTCGGCAGGCGGAATTATCGAATGTGTCGTAAAAGGAGTGCCGGCAGGTGTAGGAGAACCGGTATTTGGAAAATTAGATGCGGCACTTGCGCAGGCGGTGATGTCAATCGGAGCAGTCAAAGGTGTGGAAATCGGAGATGGATTTCAGGCAGCGGCAGCGACCGGAAAGACAAATAACGATGCCTTTTGTGTAAACGAAAATGGAGCCATTGGCAAGGAGACGAACCACGCCGGTGGAATATTGGGCGGAATGAGCGACGGAAGTGATATTGTGCTGCGTGCGGCATTCAAACCGACGCCGTCCATTTTCTCAGAGCAAAAGACGGTAACGACGGAGGGAGAGGCTGTCTCTGTTGAGATCAAGGGACGCCACGATCCGATCATTGTGCCGCGGGCGGTTGTAGTTGTGGAAGCCATGACAGCGATGACGATTTTGGATAAAATGTTTGTGGGGATGACTTCGCGTCTTGACCGCATTGTGGAATTTTACCGTCACTAATACGGGCACGCATTGGAAATTTTCTTCATAGGATAAAATAAAGCCCAAAAGGGGAAAGGTTATGAAGGAAAATAGCAGGGAAAAGGAACAGAGTGAATACGTTGAAGATGAAACAACTATCTATGAAGTGGATCTTGAGTGCTTGAAAGGCCGCTGCTCGCCGGAGGAGCAGGAAAGAGAATAAAAGAGAAGAGGTGCCGCAGAAGACGCGACACCTCTTTTTAGAGAGAAAAAGAATTAGCAGAAACCACCGAATCCGCCGAAACCGTTGTTGCCACCGCAGCAGCAGAGCAAAAGCAGGATCCAGATAATGCAGCTGCAGTCGCTGCCATTGCCGAATCCGTTGTTTCCTCCACAGCAGGATGTCAAGAGAAGGATGATGATGATCCATGTGCAGCAGCTGTTGTTTCCTTCATTGCAGGAGCATCCGCCACCACAGTTTGTTGCTGATAAATCACTCATGTTAGGTGCCTCCTAAATTGTTTTACAGTATCATTTTATGTAGGAGGGCTTGCCTTGTTACCAAAAATTTGATATAATACATGCGGGTACGTAGTTTTATTGAAAACTGAGGAGAAGGAAATGAAACGGATAGTAAGTATATTTCTGGTATTGTGCCTGTGTATTACGATGTGTGGATGCAGCCTTCAGAAGAAAAAAGGGGCATCCGGCAGCACAGAAAATGCTTTGAACGAAGAAGAGGTTTTAAAGCAGGCCGGAAAAATCTTGAAAAAAATGACCCTTGATGAAAAAATCGGTCAGATGATCCTGGTGGATCTCAATGAATTGTCAGAAGATGGAAAACCAGTTACCAAACTGACAAAGAAGATAAAAGAAAAATTGGAAAAAAATCATATCGGCGGTGTTCTGCTTGGAAATTCCAATGTAAAGAGCGTGGAGCAGATTAAAAAATTAACGCAGGATCTGAAGTCGATTGAAGGGATTACGCTATATATCGGAACGGAGGAAGAAGGGGGCGGCACCCGTTCGATCGCCGTCAACAATAAAGAGATTGATGGAACCGGTTATGTGAGTCCGGCTGATATGGGGAAAAATATGTCAGAAGATCAGTTGGAAGATACAGGAGTTATGATCGCCAAAGAACTTAAAAATCTTGGCTTTAATCTCAATCTGGCACCTTGCGCCGATGTATGGAAAGTGGAAAATATTGGTAAGGTGTCTTTGGAACAAATTCGTAATCTTGCGATGCAGGAAGTCGGTCCGGCCCCTGTAGAGCCTAAGATAAAAAAGAAAATGTCAAAAAAGAAAGCGAAGAAGCTGAAACAGAAGTATGGAAAAGAGCGCGCTTCTTATGAAAAGAAGGTGCAGGCATACATTGACCAGTATACGTTGGATGATGCGAACCAGTCCTGTTTTTCTTCGGATGAGGATGTCGTAAGTACGGCAGTAGAGGCGATGGTTACCGGAATGAAAAGCCAGGGAATGGCGACAGCAGTCAAAACTTTTCCGGGGGTAGCACCGGTGGCAAGATATCATCAGCTGGTACCTTGCCAGATCACGACGGGATTGTCCAAGCTTCGGAGAGAAAACTTTTCAACATTTTCGGCGGCTATCGACGCAGGAACCAATATGATGATGGCGGGACATGTGTGGCTGACAAAAATTGACAAAGACCTTCCGGCGTCTCTGTCACCAACGATTTTGTCGGATGTGGTTCGGAAAGAACTTGGTTTTGAAGGAGTTCTGTTTACCGAAGCTTTGAATGTGCCAGTCATTACCAGTCAGTATTCGGCAGAAGAAGCAGAAATGAAAGCTGTCATTGCCGGAGCGGATATGTTGTACAACCCGGTAGATGTGGAAGAAGCAGTATTTCATTTATCACGCGCCGTGATGTTTGGAGATATCGACGAAAAACAGGTCGATCAGGCGGTGCTTCGTATTCTTCAGGATAAAATCCAGCAAGGGATTTATCATAAATAATAACCAATCAGTTACGCGAAAGCGGCAAAGGAGGACAAAAAAGTGGAAAAGAAAGAGATGCTCTATGAAGGAAAAGCAAAAAAAGTTTATGCAACAGATGTAGAAGACGTATATATCGTTGACTACAAAGATGATGCAACCGCATTTAATGGCGAGAAAAAAGGAACGATTGTGGGAAAAGGTGTGATCAACAACCGTATGACAAATTTCTTGTTCCAGAAATTGGAAAAAGCTGGCGTTCCTACTCATTTTGTAGAAGAACTTAGTGATCGTGAAACCGCTGTTAAAAAAGTTAAAATTATCCCACTTGAGGTAATTGTCCGTAATACAGCAGCCGGAAGTTTTTCAAAACGCCTTGGTATCGAGGAAGGAAAGAAACTTCTCTGCCCTACATTGGAATTTAGTTACAAAGATGATGCATTGGGAGATCCACTCATCAACGATTATTTTGCAAAAGCAATCGGCATTGCAACACAGGAAGATATTGATATCATTACAAAATATGCCTTTATGGTAAATGATTTCCTTTGCGATTTCTTTAAAGATTGTGGTATCGAATTGATCGACTTCAAGATCGAATTTGGTAAGACAAGTGATGGAACCATTATTCTGGCAGATGAAATTTCTCCGGATACCTGTCGTTTCTGGGATATTAAAACCAGAGAAAAATTGGATAAAGACCGTTTCCGCCGTGATCTTGGTGGTGTAGAAGATGCTTACAATGAAGTGGCAAAACGAATTGGATTGACAAAATAAGGAAAGGACAGGCAGATGAATTCCGAGTACGAACAATATAAAATGGATGGACTTCACGAAGAATGTGGAGTATTTGGTATGTATGATCTGGATGGAGGAGATGTAGCCTCCTCCATCTATTATGGGTTATTTTCGTTACAGCATCGCGGGCAGGAGAGCTGTGGTATCGCCGTCAGTGATACCAACGGCCCGAAGCGCAAGGTCGATGTTCAAAAAGGAATGGGGCTTGTCAATGAAGTATTTGACGAAGAGAACTTGTCAAAATTGAAAGGAAATATTGGAGTAGGCCATGTGCGCTATTCGACAGCAGGGGCAAGCAACAGCCAAAATGTGCAGCCGCTTGTGCTCAATTATGTCAAAGGGACACTTATGCTTGCTCACAATGGAAACCTGGTCAACGCACATAAACTGCGTGAAGAGATGGAATATACCGGTGCTATTTTCCACACAACGATCGATACCGAAGTAATTGCATATCTGATCGCGCGGGAACGCCTTCATACGCCGACGGCAGAGGAGGCAGTAAAAAATGCGATGATGAAACTGCAGGGGGCGTATTCTCTGATCATCTCGAGTCCGCGTAAACTGATCGGAGCGAGAGATCCTTATGGATTTCGCCCATTGGTTATCGGAAAACGAGACAACAGTTATATTCTGGCATCCGAGACGTGTGCCTTGGACGCAGTTGGTGCAGAATTTGTGCGGGATGTGAAACCGGGCGAGATCGTAATGCTTGATAAAGACGGCATCCAGTCGGATGAGACACTTTGCAACAAGCATTCAGCAAAATGTATCTTTGAATACATTTATTTCGCAAGACCTGACAGTTATTTCGATGGCGTCAGTGTCTACAACAGTAGAATAATGGCTGGAAAAATTTTGGCGCAGATGCATCCGGCAGACGCGGATATCGTGGTCGGTGTACCGGAATCCGGAAATGTTGCTGCCATGGGATTTGCATTGCAATCCGGAATCCCATACGGAACGGCATTTATCAAAAACAGTTATGTCGGACGTACCTTTATCAAACCAAAGCAGTCCGCCAGAGAATCCAGCGTAAAGATCAAATTGAACGTATTAAAAGAAGTGGTTCGCGGCAAACGTGTCGTCATGGTCGATGATTCCATCGTGCGTGGTACGACAAGTGAGCGAATCGTCAGAATGTTAAAGAATGCCGGAGCCAAAGAGGTGCATGTGCGAATCAGTTCGCCGCCATTTTTGTATCCGTGCTATTTTGGAACGGATGTGCCAAGCTGTGACCAGCTGATCGCACACAACAACACGGTAGAGCAGATCTGCCAAATGATTGGCGCAGATTCCCTCGGCTATTTGGACGGAGAACGTCTGGATGAACTGATCGAAGGGGACCATGGATACTGCGACGCCTGCTTTTCCGGAAATTATCCGGTAGAACCGCCGCAGGAAGACATTCGCGGTGAGTATGAACAATAAAGGTTACGATTCCGGGCTTGTGCGTGAAAGAGCAGCGAGTCGTCGTGCTTGCACGAAAGAATTGCTGTTCTTTGGCGCACAGTTGCCCGAAGTTGCTAATAACATAAGTAAGAAAGGAACTATACTATGAGCACAGACAGATATACAAGTCCGTTGTCTGAACGTTATTCCAGTAAGGAAATGCAGTACATTTTCTCGCAGGATATGAAATTTTCCACATGGAGAAAATTGTGGATTGCCCTGGCAGAAACGGAAAAAGAACTGGGATTGAAAGATGCCGACGGAAATCCACGTATCACAGATGAGCAGATTGAGGAATTGAAATCTCACATCTATGATATCAATTATGATGTGGCAAAAGCCCGTGAAAAGGAAGTGCGCCACGATGTAATGAGCCATGTGTATGCGTATGGACAACAGTGTCCGAAAGCTGCCGGAATCATTCACCTTGGAGCAACATCCTGTTATGTCGGAGATAACACAGATGTTATCATTATGACAGAAGGATTGAAACTGGTTAAGAAGAAATTGGTCAATGTTATCGACGAACTTTCGAAGTTTGCGATGAAGTATAAAGATCTTCCGACACTTGCCTTTACGCATTTTCAGCCGGCACAGCCGACGACCGTCGGAAAACGTGCGACACTTTGGATGCAGGAACTTGTGATGGATCTGGAAGATCTGGATCATGTACTTTCCCATATGAAACTTCTTGGTTCCAAAGGAACAACGGGAACACAGGCAAGTTTCCTCGAATTGTTTGAGGGCGACGAAGAGGCTTGTAAAAAAGCAGATAAAATGATCGCTGAAAAAATGGGATTTGATGCCTGCTTCCCGGTATCCGGACAGACGTATTCCCGTAAGCTGGATACCCGCGTGTGCAATGTTCTTGCCGGAATTGCCGCAAGTGCTCATAAGTTCTCAAATGATATCCGTCTGCTTCAGCATTTGAAAGAAGTAGAGGAACCTTTTGAAAAGAGCCAGATCGGTTCATCCGCGATGGCATACAAGAGAAATCCGATGCGAAGTGAGCGTATCGCATCTCTTTCCCGTTATGTGATGATCGATGTGCTGAATCCTGCCATCACTTCTGCCACACAGTGGTTTGAGAGAACATTGGATGATTCCGCAAACAAACGTCTGAGCGTAGCCGAAGCATTTTTGACAATCGACGGTGTGCTCGATCTTTACCTCAATGTCGTAGATGGCTTGGTGGTTTACGAAAAAGTAATTACCAAACGCTTGATGTCAGAACTTCCATTTATGGCAACCGAAAACATCATGATGGATGCCGTAAAAGCCGGCGGAAACCGTCAGGAACTGCACGAAAAGATCCGTACGCTTTCGATGGAAGCGGGACGCAACGTCAAAGAGCGCGGATTGGAAAACAACCTGCTTGAACTCATCGCAGCGGACGATGAATTCCCGATGACATTGGAAGAACTGCAAAAGACAATGGATCCAAGCAAGTACGTAGGACGTGCACCGAGTCAGGTGGTTGAATTTATGAACGATGTGATCCGGCCAATTTTGGATGAAAACAAAGAACTGCTTGGTGTAAAAGCGGAGATTAATGTATAAGGTAACTATTCAGGATCGCTGTTAGAAAAGTCAAAATAAAGAAATAAAACTTTGCTTGAAAACAAGGGAGCTGTGTAAAAAAAGGTTCCCTTGTTTTTTGCTTGTGTGTTATGGGAGCGTTATAATGAAAGTCGTTTTTGGACATACCAAAATTGTGAAAACGAATTGATAGACAAAAAGATTAAAATGAAAACTATTGCTTGCTATTTGCGTCAAAATGCTATATAATTGATTCAAATATAAATATAAGGGGTTGACTTCTATGAAAACAATTAGCATAAGATTGGAAGATTCTATTTATGAGGAACTTGATGATTTGTTGGATGCGATGGGACAGACAAAACAGACTTTTTATGAAACATATACGAGAACTGTGTTGAGGGAAAGATGTATTCCCTTTATTATATCTGCACCGGCACCACGGGAAGATGATAGAAAATTAGACGCATTTAAAAGACTGGAAGCTTACAGAAAGAAATCATCAGAGCTGCTTGATTATGAAAAAGAGAGAAGGGGGGCAATGATTGAAAAATATGGTGATATTGATTGATACAAATGTTTTGCTAAATTATCTCACAAACAGACAAGATGAGTATCTGGAGCAATCCATTAAGATTGTAGAAATGTGCGCGCGAGGAATATGCGTTGGATATATTGCGTTTCATACTATTTCTACATTGTGGTATGTACTGCGAAAACGGAGCGATAAAGAAAGAAGACAAAATTTAAGAGATATTTGTGAAATATTTAGTGTGGCATCTGTGCCAAAGAATGAGATTATAGATGCTATTAATAGAGACTTTTTTAGAGATTTCGAAGATTGTTTGCAGGACAAGTGCGCTAAGGAAGTTGGTGCAGATTACATAATTACTTGTAATACAAAGGATTTTGAAAATTCCGAAGTTCACGCGATGAATCCAAAGGAATTTATGGATAAGATAGTTGGTGGAACAATCTAACAATGTGAAGATTTTACGTTGAAAAGGGGACTGCAAACAAAATGTGCTTTATGCACTTAGCGGTGATAAACGTTTTTTAGCAGCAGGGATTCAAGGATTCGCCTGTTCTCCTATTCACATTTCCCTTTTAAAAAGAAATTGTCTTTGCACTTGCAAACCTATGAAAAATCATATATAATAAGATTGTATGCGTCTTAGCATACAAAAAAAGGTGAAAAACGTGAGTTTAAGGAGGAATGGCTAATGGTAACAGCAGTTGTAGGAGCCAATTGGGGAGACGAAGGAAAAGGTAAGATTACCGATATGCTGGGCGAAGAGTCCGATATCATTGTACGTTTTCAGGGAGGCAGCAATGCCGGACATACGATCGTAAATGATTATGGAAAATTTGCATTACATATCCTTCCATCTGGAGTGTTCTATGATCATACCACAAGCATTATTGGAAATGGAGTGGCATTAAATATTCCGGATCTGTTCCGCGAGATTAATGACATTGTAAACCAGGGAGTACCGAAACCGAAGATTTTGGTGTCGGATCGTGCTCAAATTGTAATGCCTTACCACGTGCTGTTTGATCAATATGAGGAAGAGCGTCTGGCTGGAAAGTCATTTGGCTCTACGAAATCAGGAATTGCGCCATTCTATTCTGATAAATATGCGAAAGTCGGTGTACAGGTTTCTGAATTATTCGACGAAGAAGCACTTCGCGAAAAAATCGAGGGAATCTGTGTGCAGAAAAACGTGATCTTAGAGCATCTCTATCACAAACCGGCTTTGAATGTTGACGAGTTGATGAAGACTTTGGCAGAGTACCGTGATATGGTAGCGCCTTATGTATGCGATGTGTCAGCTTATCTTTATGAAGCAAGACAGCAGGGCAAACGTATCCTGTTGGAGGGCCAGCTTGGATCCTTGAAAGATCCGGATCATGGAATCTATCCGATGGTTACTTCATCGTCTACACTTGCTGCGTATGGAGCAATTGGAGCGGGAATCCCTCCATATGAGATCGGACGTATTGTAACCGTTGTAAAGGCATATTCCAGTGCTGTTGGAGCCGGAGAATTTGTCAGTGAGATCTTTGGGGATGAGGCCGATGAACTCCGCCGCCGCGGTGGTGATGGTGGAGAATATGGTGCTACGACAGGCCGTCCACGCCGTATGGGATGGTTTGATGCGGTAGCAAGCCGTTATGGATGCCGTATTCAGGGTGCGACAGAAGTGGCGCTTACCGTACTTGATGTACTTGGCTATCTCGATGAACTTCCAATTTGCGTTGGATATGAGATTGACGGAAAAGTGACAAAAGACTTTCCGACGACAAGAGAGCTCAAAAAAGCCAAACCGGTTTATGAAGTGCTTCCGGGTTGGAAAGAAGAGATCCGCGGCATTACAGAATATGATAAACTTCCGGAGAATTGCCGCAAATATATCGAATTTATTGAAAAAGAACTTGGCGTGCCGATCAAGATGGTATCGAATGGACCGGGACGACATGAAATCATATATCGCTGATGAATATGGAAAAGAATGGAAATCGGGAAAAACTTGGTTTCCATTCTTTGCATAAAGCGAGGATGGAGAAGACATGTTTTTGGTATTTTTTATATTTTGGGTTGTGTTGAATGGTAAAATAAATGGGGAAATTGTGGCATTTGGCGCAGTGATCGCGCTTGCTGTATTTTTGTTTTGCTGTAAATTTTTGGAATATTCCGTAAAGAAAGACATAGCAGTTTGCAAGGTTTCCGGCCTTGCTGTTTGCTATGTCTTTTTGCTGCTTTGGGAAATTATCAAAGCCAATGTGGGAGTCATGCGGTTCGTCTACAATGAAAGAGAAGAAGTCGAACCATGTGTAGTTGAGATGGAAACGCCGTTCGAGATTAACTGCCTCAATGTGATCCTGGCAGATTCCATCACACTGACACCGGGAACGATAACGGTAGAACTGACAGAGAACAAATTCACCATTCACTGCCTTGACCAAACGATGGCAGAGGGAATGGAAAATTCCTCATTTGTACAGTTACTGAGAAAGATTGAACGGGAGGTGAAGGCATGTTGACAGCGATACAGCAGCCATTTTTTATCATAGTATTTATTTTGCTTGGAATCTGTATGATCGCCTGCCTGATCGCAGCCATCCGAGGACCGGAGCTGGGTGACCGGATCGTGGCAGCAAATATGATCGGAACATTGACAATCGCCACCATCTGCCTTCTTTCCTATGTGTTAAAAGAAAGCTGGCTTTTGGATGTGGCGTTGATCTACACCATGATTAGTTTTCTGGCAGTCGTTGTATTGACGCGTATTTTTATACGTCGTTACAAAAGCCGTGCCAAAGAGCAGGAGAAAGGATAAAGAGATGGAATGGATTCGTTTTATTGCCGCAGCGATCTGTATCAGCGGCGGTGTATTTGTGATGATATCAGCCGCAATCGGAGTCTATCGTTTTTCTGAATGCCTGACTCGGATGCACGCGGCAGCGATGGGGGATACATTAGGTCTTGGACTTATTATTCTCGGGCTTATCGTACTCTTTGGATTTTCGTTTACGACCGTTAAACTGGTACTCGTCGTCGCCTTTTTGTGGACAACCAGTCCGGTTTCCAGTCATCTGATCGCGCAGATGATGGTAGAAAAAAAGAAAAAGAGAGAAGAGGAGGAAAAAGAAAAATGACAATTTTTTCTTACATTTTAGTGACATTTTTGATCGTATGTGCGGTCGCTGTCTGCCTGAATAAAAATCTCCTCACTTCAATCGTAATATTTATGTCCTATAGTGTGATCATGTGCATTATCTGGATCCTTTTGGAATCTCCCGATCTTGCGATCACGGAAGCGGCGGTTGGAGCCGGGGTTACAAGCCTTCTTTTCTTTATGACATTGAAAAAAATACATGCCTTGACGGAGGTTCGCGGAGAAGAGGAACCGATGTGGGATGACGAAGAGGGGGAGGACGAATGAGTAAAAAAAGGGAAAATTATGAAAATGGCTGGTGGCGGAAATTACAGCGTTTTGTCGATGGAGAACGCGTGGAAAAACATGAGTATGAAGATATTTTTGAAAATCATACGTCGTTTTTAAAAAATGAGGCAGATAAAGAGACTACAGAAGTAGAACAAATTGCTGCCAAACCGCACAGAATGTCAAGAAAAGAGCTTTATAAGCGGTATGAAAAATGGCCGCAGACAAGAGGGTTTCAATGGTTCCGGAGAATATACAACTGTGTGGCGGTCTTGTTTTGTCTGGCACTCATCACAGTGCTTTTGCTGACGGTAAATCAATTGCCGACGTTTGGGGCAAAAGACAATCCGACGTCGAATGAAGTAGTCAGCCGTTATATTACAAAAGGGCTGGAGGAAACCGGAGCGACGAATATTGTCGCCGGCATGATTCTTGATTACCGTGCTTTTGACACATTGGGCGAGTCGCATGTGCTGTTTATCGCGGCGACTTGTGTAATGATTCTTCTTCGTCTCGATTCGAAGAGCAAACGGAATCAGGAAATTCGGAGAAAGCCCAAAAAGACGGAGGATCCGATCCTGCGTATGGCAGCGAAGTTACTGACGCCGTTTATCCTCATCTTTGGAATTTACATCGTGCTAAATGGACATTTGTCCCCGGGCGGCGGATTTTCCGGCGGTGCGATCATCGGAGCGGGGCTGATTCTCATGGCAAATGCGTTTGGCTTTGAGCAGACTGACCGTTTCTTTACGCGAAAGACCTATTCGATCATTACGGTCGCAGCACTTTTGTTTTACTCGGCGGCGAAAAGCTATTCATTTTTTACCGGAGCCAATCATCTGGAAAGTGGGATTCCCAAGGGGATTCCGGGCGCAATCGTGAGTGGAGGACTGATCTTGCCGTTAAATATCTGCGTGGGAATGGTCGTTGCGTGCACGATGTATGGATTCTATTCGTTGTTTCGGAAAGGGGAAATTGGATAAGATGACATTATTTACCAATTATTATGAGACGGCTGCCGTGATTCTCTTTGGAATCGGACTTACGACATTGCTGCTTCATAAAAATATGATCAAAAAAATTATGGGATTTAATATTATGGATACAGCGATCTATCTGTTTTTGACATCGAAGGGGTATATTGTGGGACGGCTTGCTCCGATTGTTGTCAATGACGATCTGCGGGTAGAGACATATGTCAATCCGATTCCAAGCGGACTGGTATTGACGGGAATCGTTGTGTCAGTCAGTGTCACGGCACTGATGCTCGCCATCACGGTGAGACTGTATAAACGTTATGGAACATTGGATATCGATGAAATCGCACTTAGCGCAAAGAGAGAGGAGATATAAGATTCATGAATCTGGTGCAAAATTTTCCATTTATGAATATTATCATGTGTCTGGCAAGCGGCGTGATTTCTTCGGTACTTCCGGCAAAGAAGGCGCGGGTGTGGACACTTACACTGCTGACTGTACTTCTTGCGATGTCCGGCTGCGTGCTGGCATTTGTCCTTGGCACGGGCGAACCATATGTCTATATGATGGGGCATTTCCCGGCACCGTGGGGCAATGAGATCCGCGTCGGTATTTTAGAAGGCGTGATGGCAGTTGTATTTTGTCTGATCATGCTTTTGTCGGTTGTCGGCGGAGGAAAATATATCGCAAGGGACATCGCAGAGACAAAACAGAATCTGTTTTATGTACTCGTAAATCTGATGATGAGCTCCCTTTTGGCTCTGATCTACACGAATGATATGTTTACGGCGTATGTGTTTATCGAGATCAATACGATCGCAGCGGGGGGACTGATTTTGATCCGCGAAACCGGGCATACACTCGTAGCGGCGACCAAATATATGATCATGAGTCTGATCGGTTCCGGACTGATTCTGATCGGAATATCGATGCTTTACGGCATTACCGGGCATCTTCTAATGTCCAATATGAAAGAGACGGTAGCTGCGTTGAATGCAAATGGTCAGTATACGATGCCGCTTACGGTAGTCATTGTGCTCATGTGCGTAGGACTGGCGATCAAGTCGGCGCTGTTTCCGTTTCACAGCTGGCTGCCGGATGCCTACAGTTATGGCACGGCATCTTCAAGTGCCATATTGTCAAGTCTGGTGTCAAAAAGTTATATTTTTTTACTTTTGAAAATATTTTACCGCGTGATCGGGATTGATGTGATCGAAATGCATCATGTCGGAAATCTGCTGTTTGTCCTCGGTGTGCTGGGAATGATCCTTGGCTCCATCCGTGCAATACGGCAGGTGGATATCCGCCGAATGATCGCGTATTCTTCAGTGGCACAGATTGGATACATTTATATGGGAATCGGAATTGGGACAAAAACCGGGATGCTTGCGGCAATTTTTCATATTATTTCGCATGCTGCTTCCAAATCCATGCTGTTTATCTCAGCAAGGGGATTGTCCGAAGTTTCCGACGACAGCAAATTATTTGAGGATTTAAAAGGAGCAGGCTACCGCAATGTGGCTGCCGGCGCGGGATTTGCTGTGGGTGCGTTGTCAATGGTCGGAATTCCGTTGTTTGCCGGATTTACATCCAAAGTATATTTTGCGATGGGTGCATTGGAAGCCGGACCGGAAAAAATGTGGATCGCAATGATCGCGCTGGCAATCAGTACGATTCTCAATGCGGTATATTTCCTGCATACGGTAATGACAATTTACACCCCGGCACCGGATAAAAAGGGCAGTATGAAGAATGGAGTGCCATATGTCGCAGCCATTCTTGTGTTTGTTGGATTAAACCTGTTTTTGGGAATCGGTTCCAACCTTGTCTGGGAAGCGATTGCAGCAGGGGTGCAGATGTTTTCATAGAGCAATGTTTATAGTCAACGAGAGAAAGAGGGGAAGAAATGCTGACAATACCGATATTTTTACCACTGATCAGTGGGTTTGTATTATTTTTACTGGCAACGGCCGGACATAAATGGCAGGAAGGAATTACAAAAAAACTATCTGTGGCTGTGATGGGAATCGTTCTTTTGACGGCAGTATTTCACGGAATCAATTTATATGAAAAAAGTCCGGCAGTTACAATTTGGAAATTGAAGGAAGACATCCCAATCTTATTGAATCTGGATGATTTGGGTGCTGTTTTTTCTACACTCGTAGTATTTATATGGATTTTGGTTACGCTATACACCTTTTCCTATATGAAAGGGGATAAAAAGGGCGTACGTTTTCTGGGGTGTCATCTGATGACATTTGGAATGCTTATGGGAATTACAAGTGCCGGAAATCTGGTGACAATGTACCTCTTTTACGAAGGAATGACGCTGGCGACGATCGGCTACGTGATTCATGCGCAGACGAAAGAAGCCATCGCTGCCGGATACAAATATGTATTTTATTCGATCGCAGGTGCCTTTTTGGGACTGATCGGGTTCTTTTACATTTACCAGTTGACGCCGTCGATCGCCTTTACACCGGGTGGAAATTTTACGCACGCAGCGATTGCGGGGCATGAAATGACACTTCAGCTCGCTGTTTTAGGGATGATCATCGGGTTTGGTTCCAAAGCGGGCATGTTTCCGCTTCATGGCTGGCTTTCTACGGCACATCCGGTCGCTCCGGCGCCGGCGAGTGCGATTTTGTCAGGAGTCAATACGAAAATGGGTGTTATCGCCATTCTTCGTGTCGTTTATTATATCGCGGGAGCAGATTTCCTATGGAAGTCTTTTGTGCAGTATATCGTGATCATTTTGGCACTGCTTACGATATTTATGGGATCCATGCTGGCTTATAAGGAAAAGATCATGAAACGGCGGCTTGCGTATTCGACGGTAAGCCAGGTTTCTTATATTCTGTTTGGAATCATGCTGTTGCAGCCGGCGGGCCTTATCGGGGCATTATTGCATGTGATCTACCATTCAGTCATTAAAAATAATCTCTTCCTCTGTGCCGGTGCGGTGATTCATGAAACCGGGACTACAAGGGTAGAAGAATATCGTGGAATCGGGAAGCGGATGCCGGTTACAATGGTCTGCTTCACACTTGCTTCCCTTGCCCTTGTGGGAATTCCGCCATTTAGTGGATTTGTCAGTAAATGGAAATTGGGTACAGGTGCTCTTTTTTCAGAAATTCGTGTAGCAAAGATCGCGGGACCGGTTGTGCTTCTTGTGAGTGCGCTTTTGACAGCCGGCTACCTTTTAACGGTTAGCGTCCATGCCTTTTATGACAGACCGGAAAAGGAAGAGCGGGTAAAAGAAGATTGGAAAATGGTCATTCCGATGGTGATTCTGGCGGCGCTGGCACTTTTGCTTGGAATCTTCAATGGACCGCTGATTCATGGCTTGGAAGATATTGTAAAAGAGATTATATAAGAAGAGAGGGGAACGTGGTGAAAAAATGAATGTGTTATTGTTAGTTTTACCAATTGTGCTGCCGATCCTGGGAGGAGCCGTACTTCCTCTCTTTCCGTGGAAACGGCGGCGACAGAGAAATATTTATGTGGAATGCATCGTGATCGCAACGTCGATTTTGATGTGGACTTCGCTGCTTTTGCACCCGGCATCCTATACGCGGCTTATTAATCTCGCCGGTATATTGGAAGTTTCGGTGCATTTGGACGGTGCAGGCATGGTGTTTGCTGCCCTTGTCAGTACATTATGGCCATTTGCTTCGCTTTATGCGTTTGAATATATGCACGGGGAAAAAGGGGAAAACCGTTTCTTCTCTTTTTACACGATGACATATGGAATTACACTTGGAATAGCAATGTCTGCCAATTTGATGACAATGTATATGTTTTATGAAATGCTGACGCTGGTTACGATTCCGCTTGTCATGCACACAATGACCTCGGAAGCACGATATGCCGGACGAAAATATGCGTATTATTCAATCGGTGGAGCGGCGTTTGCGTTTATTGGATTTATCTTTATTCTCCGCTATGGAACGAGCATGAATTTTACTTTTGGCGGTGTGCTGGATATGACGAAGGTAAGTGGACATGAACCACTACTGCAGGCTGTTTTTGTCTGTATGGTGCTTGGATTTGGTGTAAAAGCGGCATTGTTTCCGCTGCACGGATGGCTGCCGACGGCTTCGGTGGCGCCGACGCCGGTGACGGCACTTTTACATGCGGTTGCCGTGGTAAAATCCGGTGCCTTTGCGATACTGCGCATCACGTATTATATTTTTGGAACGTCCTTTTTACGGGGAACGCCGGCGCAGTATATGGTGCTTGGACTGGTAGGAATTTCTATTTTATTCTGCTCTTCCAATGCCGTCAAAGAGCAGCATTTGAAACGGCGTTTTGCCTATTCGACGGCAAGTAATTTGTCGTATATTTTGTTTGGATTTTTATTGATGACTCCAATGGGAATGATTGGCGGATTGACGCATATGATTTTCCACGGAATTATGAAGATTTCGCTTTTCTTTGCCGTCGGTGCGATCATGCATCAGACCGGGAAACATTATATTTATGAGATTGCCGGTTTGGCAAAAAAGATGCCGGTGGTATTTGGCTGTATGAGTGTGGCAGGAATTGCACTGATCGGAATCCCGCCGCTTACCGGATTTATCAGTAAATGGAACATTGCGACGGCAGCGGTAGATGCCTATCAAAAGGGAAACTGGCTGGCACCGTATCTGATTTTAATTCTGGTGTTGTCTGCCTTTTTGACGGCAATCTATATTTTTACAATTTTAGGAAAAGCCTATTTGGTCGAACCGACGGATGACGATGGGAAAATAAAATGTGATCCGGGCTGGCAGATGAAAGTGCCAATGGTTCTTTTTGCGATATTGATCGTTGTATTTGGATTGTATTCGAAGCCGCTTATGACCTTTTTTACTTGGGTTGCCAATGGCTTGCTTTAGGAGGTGGATGGACAAATGATAAATTTATTTTCGGTTTTCTTTTTGATGATTACGATTGTGTCATCTATCGTGACGTTGTGCTCTCTGCCGCAGCAGTTCCGGGTGTCAACGCATAATAAACGGTTTTTGTTTTTCTACCTGTTGACGATTGTGGCGACGGTCGGATTTTTCCTTTCCGGAACCAATCTGATGAAACAGTTTTGTTTTTTTGAAATCATGACGCTTGCGTCATTTGCGTATGTGCCAAATGACGAGAGCCCGTACGCGAAAAAGGCAGCATTTTCTTATCTGGCATATGGGATCGCCGGCGGATTGGTCATGCTATATGGATTAATGCTTTTAGATTATACATTTAGCAGCTGGGATCTTACGAGTATCCGCATGGCCTGGCAGTTTAACCGGAATAATCCGGGAGTTCAACGCAATCTTTATATTGCGGGGGCCTGTCTTTTATTTGGATATGGTGCGAAAGCCGGAATGTTTCCGATTCATACCTGGCTGCCGGATACGTATACGGCGGCACCGCCGGTGGGAACGACGCTGCTTTCGTCACTATTGTCAAAAACCGGAGTTTATGGAATTATGCTGATTACAATTACTTTGTTTGAGGCAGACCGCTCGTGGAATGTCACGCTTATGATCCTGGCACTCTGCACAATGTTTATCGGGGGAGCATTTGCTCTTTTTGCGACGGATATGAAGAAACTTCTCGCATATTCGTCCATGTCGCAGATTGGGTTTATTTTGTTTGGAATCAGTATATGTACATTTTCGCGGGAAACAACGGGCTACTATGGAATGGTATTTCATGCTGCGAACCATTCGATCTTTAAATTGATTCTGTTTACTGTCGCTGGTGTGATCTTTGCGATGGCGGGCACGACGGATCTAAATCGGATCGGCGGTGTGATCCGCGAAAAATGGTATCTGAAGATCCCGGTTGCCATCGCAGCCCTCGGAATGGGCGGAGTTCCATTGTTTTCTGGATATATCAGTAAGACCATGATGCATGAGAGTTTAATGGAAGTATCGCTCTTTCGGTTTATGATGCCTGCAGCGGAGTGGATTTTCCTATTTTGTGGTGGATTGACGGTGGCTTATATGTTAAAATTGTTTGTGGCACTGTTTTGCAATAAAGTGGACGAACCGGTGCAAACGACGAGGGAAAAAGGGCCGTCTATTCTCGTCCTGGTCTGTTTATGGGGATTGGCAGCTATTGTCGTAACTGGCGGTATTATGGGACTTGTTTTGGAACCAGCATATTTTATTTCCTTTGAAACGTTAAAAGGAGCAATGATCTCCATCGTTATCGGAATCCTTATTTATGCTGTTATAGTACGAAAAGCCGCATTTTTGAAAAAAGAGGATGGCAGTTTTGTATGCCGTGAGGTGATTCCGTCGTGGTTTGGCTTGGAAAATTTGGTTTATCGTCCATTTTTCCTGAAATTACTGCCGTTTTTAGGCGCCTTGTTTTCACGGCTTTTTGACCGCCTTATCGACGGATTTGCGATTGGAATGATGAAGAGTGTACTGCGGCCGAAAAAACCGCATGTGAAACGCGAGCACCCATTGGCCTATGGACTTGGTCGGTTTGTGGACGGCGTTATCTATGTGGTTCAGGTGAAGATCCGGAAGAAACCGGTGCCAAAACGGCATTCCTACGGGGATTTGTTTGCGGTTGGAAGTACCGAATTTTCGCGTACGACACGGCTCGTATTTTACAGTGTGTCATTTGGATTGATGATGTTTGCCATCGGACTTATGGCGGCACTCATTTATCTGCTTAAGGTTATGTAGAAAGGAAGACAAAGATTATGAAATGGATACGTTTTACGTTGGAAACTCACACGGATGCGGTCGATATATTGAGTTATATGCTGGATGAAATTGGTGTCGAGGGAATCGAGATTGAGGATCATATCCCGCTTACGGAAGAGGAAAAGCGGCAGATGTATGTAGATATTCTCCCGGACCCGGAGGAAAATGACGGCTCCGCCAAAGTGCATTTTTATATGGAACCGGAAAACTGCAATCCGGATACGGTCATTATGCAGGTGCAGAATATTTTCCAAGAGATCAAAAGTTACACGAACATTGGAAAAGGAACGGTCAGTTTGTCGGAAACGGAGGACAAGGACTGGGTCAATAACTGGAAGACATTTTTCAAGCCATTCCGTGCAGCTGACAATGTCGTAATCAAGCCAACATGGGAGACTACAAGTGTAGAAGACTATGCGCCGGAAAAAGATGTTGTAGTCGAAATTGATCCGGGGATTGCATTTGGAACGGGAACTCATGAGACGACAAAACTTTGCATCCAAGCACTCTCCAAATGGGGCTGCAAAGACAAACGCATTTTTGACATCGGCTGCGGAAGTGGAATCCTTGCCATCGCTGCTTTGAAGTTGGGAGCTTCTTTTGCCTGTGCGACGGACATTGACGAAGTGGCGGTAGATGTCGCAGGCGAAAATATGGAGATCAATGGTCTGAAACCGGAGCAATATCAATTGTATGCCGGAGACTTGATTGAAAATGTTGCAAAAGACCACTCATATACATTCAGTGCACCGACGGCGACGGAGCGTTCGGTCAACGGGAAGAAACTAAGTGAACTTGCCGGAGGCGGTTATGACATTGTCACCGCAAATATTCTGGCAGATGTTATCATCCCATTGTCAGCGGTCGTCCGTCCGCATATGGCAGAAAATGGAATCTTTATCTCATCGGGGATCATCGATGAAAAAGCGGACGAAGTAGAGGCAGCACTTTTGCAGAATGGATTTACAATCTTAGAGAAGACATCCATTAAAGAGTGGGTATGTTTTGTTTGTAAATAATTTGTTATATGAGAGAAATAGGTTGTTGCGCCGGGGTGGTGCAATGACCTTTTTTTGAGAGGGTGTGGGAGTCTGGACGGTTGAAGGGGACATACTGTGGGGGACGGGGGTATGTGTCATGCCGGAGAAGGAAAAGTGGCTTTTGGCATGACGGCGGAGTTGGGAAAAGTCATGCCAGAGAGGAAAAAGTGGCTTTGGGCATGACGGCGGAGTTGGGAAAAGTCATGCCGGAGAAGGAAAAGTGGCTAGTGGCATGACAGGCGTGCCGGGAAAAGTCATGCCAGAGAAGGGAAAGTGGTTTTTGGCATGACAGCGGGGCTGGGAAAAGTCATGCCGGAGCGGGAAAAGTGGCTAGTGGCATGACAACCACCGACAGGCACACGCACCAAAGAAAAAAGCAAGAAATGGCGTGTGCGGAGCCGCCCAAGTCATCTGACAACCACCGACAGACACACGCCCCAAAAGAAAAAAGCAAGAAATGACGTGTGCGGAGCCGCCCAAGTCATCTGACAACC
>DJEU01000002.1:23427-56276 GCA_002431395.1 Lachnoclostridium sp. UBA5890 | reverse complement strand
GCAAGAAATGGCGTGTGCGGAGCCGCCCAAGTCATCTACAAACCGCCGCCAAGCCCCTAAAAAAACAAAAACCCAACTTCCCATGCAACATTTTCCCAACTTATGCATCAAATCTATAAAAAGAGAGGAGGAAGACGATGGAAGAGGAAAAAAAGAAACTGGTAAACCGGGCGAGAAAAGGCGACGCCCACGCATTTGCCAAGCTTTACGAAGAAATTTATCCGGACTTGTACCGGTTTGCCTTTTGTATGGTAAAGCAGCCGTGGAAGGCGGAAGATGTCGTGAGTGATGCGGTGCTCAAAGCCTTTGAGAAAATACATACATTAAAAAAGCCGGAGTCATTTCGCAGCTGGATATTTCAGATTACAGCCAATGAATGCCGGCTGCAGTACCGGAGGGAAAAACGCATCGTCTATTTGCCGGAAATAACGGAAACGCAGGAGGCAGGTAATGCGACGCCGGAAAATAATGTTTTGATCAAAGAATTATTGATGCAGCTGGAGGAAAGAGAGCGCATGATCGTCGGACTAAGCATCTTTGGCGGGTATAGCGGAAAAGAACTGGCGCAGTATTTTCATAAAAAAGAAGGCACGATCCGGTCGATCAAAAGCCGCGCACTCGGGAAATTGAAGCAGGCATGGGAATGCAGAAATGAGGGAAAATTATGACAGAAATAGAAAAGAATTTAAAAAAGATGGCAGACGAAATCCCTGTTCCGGAGAGCCTTTCCCCGGATCAAATAGAAAAGAAATTAAGGACAAATAGAAAGAGACCGCACAGATATGTGCGCGGTGTATGTGCTGCGGCAGCGGCGGTAATTGTAGTCGGAGCGGGCATTATGCTGTGGCAGAATCAAAAAATGTCACCGCAAAAACAGCAGACAGTAGCAGAGCAGTACCAAAACACTGCGCCCCTGCAAGATACAACGGAAGAACATAAGACGTATGAAGAAATCCGCAAATCCATTGATGATTACCTTACGGAAAACGGAAAAGAACGAATTACCATGATGGAAAATGATATCGCATATTCGTCCGGGGCAGAAGATACAAGTCAGGCGAAGACAAGTGAGAGCAGGGTAAATGAGTATACTAGAACAAATAACCAGGTAGAAGGCATTGAGGAAGCAGACATTGTAAAAACGGACGGAACTTATATTTATTCGAGTTATCAGGATGCGGTATCCAGTACCATTTCTATTGTGAAGGCAGAAGGAAAAGACAGTGCGCAGATCGGGAAAATAGTTCTGGCGGATGTACAAGTGCAGGCTTTGTATGTGCAGGACAGATGGCTTGTTGTGTTGGCAGAGGACGAAAATACATTGGCAGACGATACAAACAGTCAGACACGCATTTACCTGTATGATGTCAGTGATCCGGAAAATCCGGTCTGCCGCAGTAAGAGCAGTCAGTCGGGAACGTACAGTGATTCGCGTTTGACAGGAAATATATTGTACACGATTTCTGTGAAGCGGGTGTATGAAGCAGAAAAAAAGACAGACAAAAAAGAATATATCCCGGAAGTGGGAGGCAGACTTCTTCCGGAAGACCGGCTGTACTGTCCAAACTTGGGGGAATCCTCAGAATACCTTGTGTTCCAGAGTATAGATCTTTCCCAAAGCGGAAAAACCATCGACAGCATGGCGGTGCTTGGGGCAGAGGGAACATATTATATGAGTGAAAAAAATATCTATGTTGCGACGGAGACAGATGCTTGGCGGAAAACAAAAATCAGCCGGTACTCCTATGAAAAAGGAACGATAAAATATGCCTGCGAAAAAGTCATCAATGGTACGATATTAAACCAGTTTTCCATGGATGAATACGAGGGAAATCTTCGTTTTGCTGCGACGACATATGATGACAACGGCAAAACCACGAATGGGCTTTACATCGTAGATTCGTCATTTAAAACCATTGGAAGTGTGAGCCGGCTGGCTCCCGGCGAGCGGATTTACTCGGCGCGCTTTATGGAAGAAAGTGTGTATTTTGTGACATACCGGGAAACCGATCCGCTGTTTTTGGTGGACGTCAGTGACCCTGCGAACCCGGTTGTAAAGGACAAATTAAAGATACCGGGATTTTCCGATTATCTGCATCCGTTTGGAGAAAATATGCTGCTGGGGATCGGAAGCATACAAGATAAAGAGGGAAACTCGTATGTCAAACTTTCCATGTTTGACATTTCGGATCCGGAAAAAGTAAAAGAAATACACAGTAAAAAATTGGAGAAGAATACGACGCAGAATATTGGAAGTGACCACAAAGGAATTGTAGTTGACGTAGAGAGAAACCGGATTGCATTTGGCGTTGAAAACTATGATGCTGCGACGGATTCATTTTATGAGATTTTTTCCTATGATAAGCAAAAAGGATTTCGGAACATTGCAAAACTTTCATTGGAAGAATCTTACAGTGAGGCATCAAGAGGCCTGTATATTGGGGATTATTTTTATCTCTGCAAAGCTTCTTCCGGGATTTGTGTCTACGATACAAAAAAATATAAAAAAATTCGTTCGATTGCCTATTAATATATCTATTATTTCTTCCGATACATATTGTGACACAGAAGAAATTTAGGTTTTAGGTGGTGAATATTATGAGAATCGATGCTTATATGCAGGTAAGTCAGCTTTATAAGGCAAACAAGCCAAAAGGGACAGCGAAAAAAACCACAGCCACAGCGACAGATTCTTTGGAAATTTCAGAATTTGGTAAAGATTACCAGATCGCGAAGAAGGCAGCAGCGGAATCACCGGATGTTCGTGCGGACAAAGTAAAAGATATTATGGAACGCATGAAAGCCGGAACATACAATGTTTCGATTGAGGATGTTGCAGCGAAGATGGCAGATCGCATACTCGGATAATAAATCTTTTTATTACACGGGGATAAGTGACAGGAGGATGTTTTTTGGCAAGTTTAATGGAAGAGCTGATCGATACACTGGACAAGGAAGACCGGTTGTATACAGACTTGATTCCAATTCAGGAGGAGAAGATCCGGGCAGTCATTGCCAACGATCTTGACTCACTGGCGGGACTGCAGGGGCAGGAACAGGTTCTTGTTGATCAGGTAGGAAATCTGGAAAACAAGAGGCAGCAGGTGACAGCAGACATTGCGACCGTTTTGGGAATGAAGCCGGATGAGATGAATCTGGAAAAATTGGTAAAAAAGTTAGGCAATCAGCCAAAGGAAAAAGAAGCATTAGAAAAACTGCATGACCGTCTCAAACGGACGATGGGACGTCTGCAGGAACTGAATCTCCAAAACAAGCAGCTTCTGACGGAAGCGCTGGAGATGGTTGAATTCAATATGAATGTGATAAGAAGTACACGGATGTCTTCAGGAAGCAGCAATTATTCAAGCAATGCCGCACAGGTCGATATAGGCGATTACGGTGCCGGTATGTTTGATGCGAAGCAATAGAAGAAGCGGGCGGATTTGGCTCGTGGACATCGTGTACTTCTATTGTGTTATAGAATAGTTGAGGAAAACGTTATGGGAAATTTATTTGCAAGTTTTAATACAGGAGTTTCGGGACTGCATTCTGCGCAGTCATCCCTTTATACGACCGCACATAACCTTGCGAATGCGACGACAGAAGGGTATTCGAGACAACAGGTTATCGTTACCGATGCCTTTTATTCGACCAGATATGGAGCTTACGCAAACCGGCTTCAGATCGGAAAAGGTACCGATATCGCCGAGATCCGTCAGGTGAGAAATACCTTTTTGGATGCACAGTACCGTGTGCAGGCGGGACGACAGAGCTTTTATGAGGCTCAGTATAAAGCCGTACAGGAAATTGAAGATTTGTTTGGAGAGATGGAAGGCGAAGAATTTATCACTTCCGTTACCGATTTGTGGAGTGCCGTTTCCAATCTGGCACAGGAGCCGAACAATATCGTACTCCGTTCCGAACTGGTATCGACCGCTTCCAAGTTTACCGAGCGTGCCAATGCACTTCGGGATCAGCTGGTTGAATATCAGACCAATATGAATCAGGAAGTAAAAAATCAGGTTGACCAGATCAATAACATCGTAGACCAGATCCGCCAGTACAATGAATTAATTCAGAAATACGAGGCAACCGGCGAATCGGCAAACGATTACAGAGATTCCAGAAATCTTCTGTTGGATCAATTAAGTACATATGTCAACGTGGAAAGTTATGAGGAAGTCGATGGAACCGTAAGCATTTACGCAGAAGGTCAGTTTTTGCTGGAGTCCAATATCCAGCACCGCCTCACAACGGCAAACGAAAGTGAGACTTCCAAATTGTTGAAACCGGTCTGGGAGATGGGCGGCGATTTCTTCCTCCGTGGAGAATTGTCTTATTCCAGCGAAAATGACACTGACACCGGTTCCCTTCGTGGACTTTTGGTGGCAAGAGGAAAATCCAAGACAACCTATCTGGATATTCCACAGAAACCAAATGAATCCGATTATCTCGATGCGGACGGTAATTTGGACAGCAAAGCCTATTTCAATGCGACCGAAGAATATAATCGAAAAGTAGAAGAATACAATGAAAATGTACAGCCGTCGATCGTTATGACGATTGAGGCAGAATTTGACCAGTTGATTCACGGAATCGTGACCATGGTAAACGATACTTTGTGTCCGAATAAAGAACTTACACTGGCAGATGGAACGACCATCACTGTGCTGGATACAGACAAAGCACCGATCGGCGATGATGCCGATAAGACGATGGGGGCGGAACTTTTTGTACGAAGAGAGACGAGCCGCTACACGGAAAAAACCGTGACCGTTCTTGATGAAGATGGAAAACCGCAGGCAGTCACCGTATACGAGTACAATGCGGAAGATCCGAATGACCATTATTCTTTATATACAACCGATCAGCTGGAGGTAAATCCGGAACTGTTGAGAGATCCGTCCAAGCTTCCCCTCAGTGCCAATGCGTCTTCCGGACATGTGGACGGTTATACCCTCGATCTTTGTCAGGAACTGCTGGCAAAATGGCAGGGAAAATTTGGTACGATGGATCCGAATTCCATGACAACATACAATTTCTGTGATTATTACGGAGCCATGGTAGGGCAGTTTGCTACCCTGGGAAATGTATGGAAGGGAATTATTGACAATCAGGAAACAACTGTACATTCGGTAGAATCTGCCAGACAAAATGAGATGGGTGTCTCGACAGATGAAGAATTAGCAGATTTGATAAAATACCAGCAGTGTTATAACGCCTCTTCGCGTTATATCACGGTAGTGGATGAAATGATAGAACACTTGCTCACACGCCTGTAGGCGGTGACAAGAAAGGAGGACCAATATGGGAGCGACTTTTCAGGGACTTGATATCGCAAAATCCGGAATGATGGCATACAATGCGTCCATGCAGACGGCAGCTCACAATCTGGCAAACGTAGGAACCAAGGGCTATTCCCGCCAGGTTGTTAAGACGGCAGCTCAGACAAGACACGTCAGTTCCATCAAAGTAGAGGGATCCGGAGTTTATGTACAAGGCATCGTAAGAGAACATAACGATTATTATGATGTAAAATATTGTAAAGCAAATGCAACCTATTATAAATATAACACGCACAGTTATTTTCTCAATGATGTGCAGAAAGTCCTTTATGCAAAGGACGAAAAACAGGCAGGTATCACAACCTCTTTTGATGAATTCTGTAAACGATTGACAGGAACTTCCACCGATGCGGGAAGTGAGACACGTCGAAAAGAAATCGTCTCTTATGCAGAAACATTTTCCAGTTTTGTGCAGGAGACAGCGACAAATCTGAAATCCTTGCAGGAAGAGGCAAATGAGAAAATCAAGACGACGGTAGAGCAGATCAATGCGATCGCCGAAAAGATTGCCTCACTTACAAAACAGATCAATACATTGGAAGCGTACCGTAATACGGCACATGATCTGAGAGACCAGCGAAATGTTCTGATCGACCAGTTGTCTGAATACTGCAATGTCGAAGTCAAAGAAAAAGAGCCGGCAGACGGAGTCGGAATGAATCAGTATTATGTATATGTTGATGGTGCAATCCTCGTAGATACGCAGGAAGTCAATAAAATGCAAGTAACCGAACTGGATACGACAAAGAGTATCAATGATATCAGTGGTCTGTATCAGGTATCGTGGACTGACGGAACCCCGTTTTATCCGTATAGTGCGACACTGGGCGGTGAATTGCAGGCACTTTTCCAGGTGCGCGACGGTAACAATGCGACTATATTAAAGGGAAAAGGCGACACGCTTACGAACGATGCGGACGGAAACCTTGTCCTTACGATGAAAAATGCCAATATTAACGATGTGAACCTTCTTAACATCCCGGCACAGGATGGCGAATTGACGATCAACAATTTCACATATGCCTATGATCATTTTGATGTGCAGGTGGAAGACGATGGTTCGTTTACGTATCAGTTTACCTTGAAAAATAATATCAGTGCCAAACAGGCGACGATTTTAAATAATGCTGTAACAAGCGGTTATGAAGTGACTGTAGGAGACAGTGTGGATTACAAGGGAATTCCATATTATATGGCGCAGCTCAATGAATTTGTCCGTACGTATTCACAGGAGTTTAATGATGTCCATAAGAGCGGTTACGATGATTACGGCAATGCCGGCATTGATTTCTTCAATGCGACAGTAGCAGCAACCGGAGATAATTATATCTTTACCAGTAAAGTGGATGGAAAGGATCGCAGTTTTTCTTCCCTTGCCACATCGGATGCCAATGGAAGCTACACCGGAAGTTATTACTATATGACAGCGATGAATTTCTGCGTCAGCGATGCGGTTTCCCGCGACCCGAAACTGGTTGCCTGCAACGCCGAATCACTTCCGGGAAAATCAGAAAACCTGAATCTCAAAAAATTATCCGATCTGAAAGACGATTCCAAGATGTTCCTCCATGGCGCGCCGGATTCGTTTCTTCAGTCGCTGACTGCAGATGTCGGAGTCGATGGACAAAAAGCTACATCGCTGGAGAAAAGCCAGCAAAATATCCGCGATGCCGTAGATATCCAGAGACAATCCGTTTCCGGTGTCGATGAAGACGAAGAGACAGAGGGACTGCTGACTTACCAGCAGATGCTCTTTAACCAGTATAAAGTGCTTTCCGTAATGAACGAGGTGCTTGACAAACTGATCAATCAGACAGCAGTCTAGGAAGGATGTGACAACACATGCGTATTACCAATAACATGATCCGAAGCAATGCAATGCTTCATATTCAGAAAAACAAAGAGACGTCAAACGACTACTTTCAGCAGTTTTCGTCTCAGAAAAAAATACAGAAACCTTCAGATAATCCAACGATTGCTGTACGTGCTCTGAAATACCGTACGACACTTGTAGAAATAGAACAGTATCTTTCCAACTGCGATGAAGCGGAAAACTGGATGGATGCGACCGAGGAACCATTAAAAAAAGCGGATGGCATCCTGGATACCATGATCGATTACGTCACACAGGCTGCCAATGGTACCAACAACGACAAGGATCGTTCTACGATCGCAGCGCAGCTGAAACAGTACTGCGAATTTATTTACCAGCAGAATGCCAACATGGACTATGCCGGCCGCTATCTTTTTACCGGCTACCGCACCGATGTGCCGCTCCTTTTTGAAGAGGACAGCACCAATGTGACCTATACGATGACCGAAGAATTAAAGATCAATAACATTCAGCGGTATAATTATGTATATGGACAGCCGGAATACGATGACAGCAAGAGCGCTTCGGATTATGCCAACGAGGCTTCCGAATATCTTGAGACACACCGCATCCAGCTTTCTTACGATAACTGCGATGAGCGTGATGTGACAGTGACGTATACCGATGCTTCCGGAAAATCACAGACAATTACAGCAGTGACAAAAAGCATAGCAAATAATAAAACATTTAATGAACAGTATCATCCGGCAGAGGACGAAATTTATTTTGTACCGGAGACCGGAGAACTTGTATTTGGCGATGGCGTGTACGATTCTATCCGCGCCGGTTCGGATCTGAAAGTACAGTATTCCAAAACGAATTTTGAGAAAAATGATATTCGTCCGGAACATTATTTTGAATCTACAGCTGTAGACAATGTGACCGGCGAAACGAAAAATTATTTCAATATCAAAGAGCAGAAAATTAATTATCAGATCAATTTCAGCCAGACGATCACAGTCAATACCCTTGGCTGCAATGCATTTGACACTTCCATCGGACGTGCGGTAGATGACATTTATAACGTGATCAATAATCTGGATATTATGGATAAAACGTTAGTATCAATTCAGAAAAGAATTGATGATTGTGACCCCAATGATACCGAGACCCTTGCTACGCTACAAGAATTGTACAACCGCACGGAGACAGAAATTTCGTTGCAGAACACAGTACTGACCAATGCTTATACCCATTCGATCACGGTATTCCAAAATGCCAAAGATACATTAAATGTGGCACTGGCAGAACATGGTTCCCGTTATAACCGTTTGAAAATGACATCAAGCAAGTTGGAAGTATTGCAGACAGATACGAAAGAGTCGAAATCAGAAAACGAAGATGCGGACCTGGAAGAAGCTTATGTCAATTATACACAGGCGGATCTGCTGTATCAGGCATCTTTGCAGGCGACGGCGAAAATTTTGGGAACTTCTCTTTTAAATTTTATCTGATAGCAGAATGGAGGAAATGATATGTTAGTAAAAACAAAATATTTTGGGGAAATCAATCTTTCGGAAGACAAGATCATTACAATGGAACGTGGGATGTTTGGTTTCGAAGAATATAAAAAATATACCATTCTTTTTGATAGTGAAAAAGAAGGAAGACCGAATGTTTCCTGGTTTCAGAGTGTAGAAGAACCGGGCTTGGCATTTTCAGTCATAAATCCAATGGCAGTAAAGGAAGATTATAATCCGATTGTGGAGGATGAACTTTTGAAGGGACTTGGTGATATCACGGAGGAAAATATCGTGGTCCTTCTCCCCCTTACGGTTCCTCAGGATGTAACTCAAATGTCAGCAAATTTAAAAGCCCCGATTATTATCAATGCCGATACAAGAAAGGGAGCACAGGTTGTTGTAGAAAATGAAGAATACGAGATTAAATACAAAATTTATGATATTCTGAAAGGGAAAAAGGAGGCGTAAACGATGTTAGCACTGGCAAGAAAAGTAAACGAATCCATCGTGATCAATGATGATGTAGAAGTGACGATTTTGGAAATCAAAGGGGACCAGGTTAAGATTGGGATCAATGCGCCAAAATCTGTTCCGATTTATCGAAAAGAATTATATCTTCAGATTCAGAAAGCAAATGAAGAGGCTGTGAATTCGGCAGATCCGAAGGCTTTGAATGAGTTGTTCAAATAAGGTTAACTTTTCTAATGATTTTGCCGATATGTTCTTTAAGAAACGATGAATTTTGCATTAAGATACACATGGAGGTGTTTGAAAATGGAAATTGAAGCAATATCAAATGTAAATGCAAATTATGGTACCACAGAGGTTGTGCGTACGACACCAAAGACAACAACGGGGGAAGCAGTGAATGTCGATTCGCCGAATCCGGCACTGGAGGTACCTCAGGTTCAGGCAGCAAATGAAAAGGGAAATGCTGGTCAGCAGGGAGGCAATAACCAGCAGAGAAAAGAACATGCGGCAAGCGAAGCATCGATTAACGATGCGGTATCGAAAGCAAATCTTAAGATGGAGCATACGAGATGCGAATATTCTTATCATAAAGAGACAAACCGTGTGTCTATTAAAGTATTGAATGCCGATACGGATGAAGTGATCCGTGAGATTCCACCGGAAAAATCTCTGGACATGTTACAGAAGATGTGGGAAATGGCAGGAATCCTTGTAGACGAGAAGAGATAAGGAGGAGACGATATGGCAATTCGAATGAGTGGTCTGTCCTCAGGACTTGACACCGAAGCAATCGTAGGTGCCCTGATGTCAGCACAGAGTTTGAAAAAGACCAAGTTAGTGCAGGAAAAGACGAAGTTAGAGTGGAAACAGACCAAATGGCAGGAATTAAATACCAAATTATATAAACTTTATACAGAACAAGTTTCTAAGATGCAATTGCAGTCATCTTATATGACAAAAAAGGCAACGTGCTCTGATGAAACTAAGGCTAAGGTTACAGCGACAACGAAAGCTGCAAATGGTAGTTACACAATGGAGATTCAAAATATTGCGACATCTCAGTATCTGACCGGAAGCAAAATTAATGCGAATAACGGAAGTACTAAGATGGTGGATCTCGACTCCAGCCTTTTAAATAAAGAAATAAAAGTAAAAGTTGGAAATCAGGAAGCAAAGTTTACAATAACAGAAGATACAACCATTGATGATTTTGCTAGTCAATTGCAGAAAGCGGGCCTGAATGCAAACTTTGATACCAATCAGAAACGAATTTTCATCAGCAGTAAGGATAGTGGACTTGCCAATGCCTTTTCTATTACGACGTCAGGTGTAAGTGATACGGAAGTAAATGCCAGAAAAAAATTAAAAGATGCCGTAGGTTATGCTGGCATGAGTTCCACAAATAAAACAATTGTTGATGAGGCAATGGCCAAACTTGAAACATCAGGAGTAGATACGGATGCTTATAAAGAAGCTTTTGATGCAATCGCAGGAGCCGAGCTGGCTGATCGTACAGAAAAAGCACAGGCCGGAGCTTCTACTTACATCAAAGCAAAGTTGTATAGTGAAAATTATGCAACGTATGAGGCAAAGGCCCAAGAAAGTCTGAAGTCTACATATTATGAAGAAGATGGTTCTGTAAATGCAGAATTGAAAGCAAAATATGAGGCAGAATTTGATGCCTATGCTGACTCGGACAAAGCGGCACTGGGTATTCAGGATATGACAAAAGAAGAGTATGTTTCCTGGAAAGCAAAAAATGAATTTGATACAGCAGTGGCAAAACAGGCGGATAGTGATACGACAAGTTTTGTAAATACGCAGATCAGTTCAGATGAGGAAACAAAACTTGCTGTTAAAGAGGCTGCTTTTGCTGGAAAAACAGTGTATGACATTAGCAATACACTGGACAGCAGGGCTTTGGTTAAATACTATGGTACCGGCAATGATACAGACCCTCTCGAGATATCTGCAATTGAAGGAACGTCTACCTTTAGCAAGGACAGTATCAAGAGTGATATTTCGGGCGTGGTAAGTGATTATGCTTCCGTTACGGATCGTACGTATGAGTTGAATGGTTCGGCACTTGCTTGTATTGGTTTGGCAGATATCAATGTCGACAGTGATGGAAAAGTAACTGTAAACGGCAATGCAGACGGTACTTTGCCGGAGGGAATGGCATTGATAAAAGCTTCCGATAGTAAAATCCTTTTGAATGGAGCGGAAATGACATCTTCCTCTTCGACTGTATCCGCAAACGGATTAAATATTGAATTGACTGGTCTTACGAAAACAGATGAACCGATTACTTTCTCTGTATCCAGTGATACGGATGCCGTATACAAATCCATCAAGAATTTCCTTACGGAGTATAATTCACTTATCAAGGAAATGAATGAATTGTATACAGCGGATTCCGCAAAAGGCTATGAGCCGCTTACCAGTGAACAGAAAAAAGATATGTCGGATGATGATGTAAAACTTTGGGAAGATAAAATTAAGGCATCTCTTCTTCGTAATGACAGTAGTCTGGGAACTATCCGTAATGCAATGAAGAGTGCAATGATGACTCAGGTTACTTACAATGGAAAAAAATATTCCTTGGCAAGTTTTGGAATTTCTACCTCGAAGGATTATACGGAGGGCGGTCAGTATCATATTTATGGTGATAGTGAAGATTCCGTTTATGCAGCAGAGACTGATAAATTGAAGAAAGCTCTGGATGAAGATCCGGATACTGTTGTCAATGTGCTTTCAGGAATCTTTGGAAATCTTCGTAAAACCATGAGTGATAAAATGGCGGGAAGTAAAGTTAGCAGTGCGCAGACATTTTACAGCGATATCAAGATGAAAGATGATATCAAAGACTATGAGAAGCAGATTAAAGAATGGGAGACAAAACTGGCAGATTTAGAGGAATCTTATTATAGCAAGTTTACTGCAATGGAAACAGCCCTTGCAAAACTGCAGTCTCAGTCCAGTTCTTTATCGGGACTTCTCGGCAGTTGATAAATAACAGAAGAATAAGAAAGAAAGATGCAAGAGTATGGAGGTTACCTTTATACTCTTGTATCTGATATTCAGAATGGGAGGAACCTATGGATTCTAACGCAATAAATACTTATCAAAGAAATGCGATTATGACAGCATCAAAACCGGAGTTGACCTTGATGCTTTATGATGGAGCAATCAAATTTTGTAACATCGCGTTGATTGGATTTGAAAATAAAGATTATGAGAAGATTAATACAAATTTAAAGAAAGCACAAGCAATCATTACCGAATTTCGTGTGTCTTTGGATCATAAATATCCGGTATGGGAAGATTTTGACCGAGTATATGATTACATTTACCGTTGCCTTGTTGATGCAAATATACATAAAGATGAAAATCAGCTTCAGGAGGCAGTGAAACGAATTCGAGAGATGCGTGATACCTGGAAAGAAGTGATGCGCCTAAATAAAGTGGGGCGATAGTAAGGATGTGAAATGATGGCAAGAGAAGAAGTATATGTCAACATGATGGTTGATACACTGGAACGAAAAAAAGCAATATTACAGAAACTTCTTCATCAAACAAGAGAACAGGAAACACTTTTAAAAGATGAAGAAATGGATGTGGAGATCTTCCAGAATATCATAGATCGAAAGGGAGAAGAAATTGAAAAACTGAATCAGATGGATGAAGGTTTTGATACCTTATTTCGACATGTGGAAAAAGAAATTACTGCAAATCGCATGACTTATAAAATTCAAATACAGAAAATGCAGAAATTGATTAACGAAGTATCCGAACTGGGCATCCAGATACAGGCATTGGAACATCAAAATAGTGGACACTTTAAAATTTACCTTGCCAATCAAAAACAGTCGGTGAAAAAATTTCATACGAATAACCGGACAGCGGCAAGTTATTATCAAAACATGGCAAATGCCCATAAACCGGGCAGTTCCTATTTCTTTAATGAGACTAAATAAAAAAATCAAAAAAATTCAAAAAAGGTATAAAGGATATCGAAAGATGTCCGATATATATAGTACAAAACAAAACAACATCGGCATGGATGCCGATTGAATTTCAAGGAGGAATGACTTATGATAGTACAACACAACATCGCATCAATGAATGCAAACAGACAATTAGGAATCGTAGGAAACAATCTTGCAAAATCTACAGAAAAACTTTCCAGTGGTTATAGAATTAACCGTGCAGCAGATGACGCAGCTGGACTTAGTATTTCTGAAAAGATGAGAGGACAGGTTCGTGGTTTGAATCGTGCATCTGACAATGCTCAGGATGGTATTTCTTTGATTCAGACAGCTGAAGGTGCTATGGATCAGCAGCATGCAATTTTGCAGCGTGCTCGTGAATTGGCAGTACAGGCAGCCAACGATACAAACGTTACTGCTGACCGTACAGCTATCAGCGAAGAGTTGGATCAGTTGAAGCAGGAATTTGATCGTATTACTTCTCAGACAGAGTTCAATACTCAGAAACTTTGCAATGGTACTTTCAAAGGAAAACATTTCCAGGTTGGTGCTAACAATGCTCAGAGCATCGTAGTTTCAATTGCCAAAACTGAAATGACAGATATCAAAGGATCTGTAGCTACTTATTCAAAAGCAACAGCTGCAATTAAGTCGATTGATACAAACATTACGAATCTTTCTAAGACTCGTTCTAAACTTGGTGCTATCCAGAACCGTTTGGAGTACACAGTTAAGAATGATGACAACGCAGCTGAAAATATTCAGAATGCAGAGTCTCGTATCCGTGACGTAGATATGGCAGATGAGATGACAAGATTCTCTAAAGAGAGCATCTTGCAGCAGGCTGCAACATCTATGCTTGCTCAGGCAAATCAGCAGAATCAGGGAGTACTTAGTTTGCTTCAGTAATATGCAAAATCAAAAAAGAACATCATATGTATGTTTTGTTTTGGGCCAGCCGTATGGCTGGCCCTTTTTTTAATGAGCGAGGCCGATGTGTATGAATATGTATAATAATAATTTAAACAGTATAAAAAATGGTTTTCCAGAGTTATATGAACGACTTTCTGATCAAACATATAACAAAGATAGGTTAGAAAATATAGAAATTGAATTTGAGAGGACCATAAATTATCCGAGTCTTGCTATTACAAATTTAGCTACAAATAGTAGAATTAGAATGAATAGTTTGTATGATCCAGAGTATGCGGCTCAAGTGTGGTATAAAGGTTTGAATGAAAAAGAAAAGAAAGGACAAAATTTATTTTTAGTAGGATTGGGAAATGGTTCTTATGCAAGAAGTATTATTGAAAATAAAACTTCGCAAAGTAAATTGTTTATATATGAGCCGTCGTTGGATGTTTTTTTGCAAGCATTACGAATATGTGATTTATCTCTTTTCTTTTCTACACCGGGAGTTCGTGTTATTATAAAAGGAATAAACGAAGATATGAGCTCCGGTGTGTTGGAGGAGATGCTTACGATAAATAATTATGATGACAAAGCTTTTTTTGTGTCTCCGAATTATGGACGTGTGTTTCCGGATGCTGCAAAAGAAATTGCAAGAATTTACCGGAATGGTGTTGGCGTAATTATGTCTAATAGAAATACAATAAGAAGATTTATAAAGTATTCGCCTTTTAATCAATTATATAATATTCGTTATTTGGAAGAAAATACAGTTGTTCCTTATTTGGCTGAAAGTTGGGAAAAAAATGTGCCGGTGCTTTTGGTCGGAGCGGGGCCTTCCCTAAAAGACAATATTCATATTGTTAAAAAATGGAGAGAGTTAGTATATGTTTTTGCAGTGGATTCCGCGTTAAATTTTTTGTTACAACATGATATAATACCAGACATGTTTATTAGTATTGAACCGAAAAAAGACTGGGCTTATTTTGCAGATGACAGGGTTCGAAATATCCCGATGTTTGCTAAATTGTCTACAAATCATGAACTCATAAAAAAACAGCAAGCACCAATTGTTTTTGGTTATGAAGAAGAACTGGCAGAAAGAGTTTATAATAAATATAACATTCCAAAGTCAACGTACCGATTTGGAGGTAATGGGGCCACCTCACTTTTTGCAATATGTAAAGAACTTGGTGTAAAGACCGTAATTTTGGTTGGACAAGATATGGCATATGGAAGTGATCATAAATCCCATATACATGAACAGAGTGAAGCGTATGAAGCAGAAGAATGTTTTATTGTAGACGGGAATAATGGGAACAAGGTACAATCAAGGCAGGATTGGTATCGGTTTGCAAAATGGTATGAGAATGCGATACCAGTTTGCAAATTTGATCACGTAATTAATACAGCAAAAAATGGAGTTAAAATTCATGGTGCAGATTATCTGCCATTGGAAAGAGCAATGAGAGAATGGGGGAAGAAACATTCCGCGCTTGACAATATATTTCTCAAAACTAAAAAAACATTTTATGGTAAAACGGTTAATGTGCAGGAAATCTATCGATTAATTACTAAAGAAGTGTGTGATATTATTGAAAATAAAAGTAAAACAATAGATGTTAAGAGTATGCTTATTTACGGAATTCTTCAATTATATCAGATGGCGGATGAAGAAGTTACAGAAGATGGTTTTTATGCACTTGCCCATAAACTATTAAAGTATTTGGAAGAGTGCAAAAAAGATTTGTGAAAGCGAGGAATGTTTCATGACCCTTTTTGAAAAAAATCTTAAAGCATTAGGAAAAAATAATCCTGTATTGTTGTCGTATTTAGCGGAAAAATATGAGAATAATATAGAACAAAATGTGTATAAATGGCAGAAAAATATTTCGAATGAAAATATTGTATTTGTTGATAAAAGACGGATTGGAAGCTGTTATTCGAATCAAAATTTAATACAACAATGGATAAGTCAATATGAATTAGCAAATGCAAGCATTTGTTTGTTTGGAATGGCTATTTATGAAGTTTTCTTAAAAATAGCCAAGTATTTAAAGGAGGGGGAAAAGGTATTTATATATGAGCCTGACCCGGAACTTTTTTTACAGTTTATTGAAAGAGTGGATATTTCATCTAGCTTGGAATATGAAAATATATATTTGTCTATTGGGAAAGAAGGACAAGAACATATATTCCAACAATTGGATATGTTTTTTGTGGATTATCAACCAGAGCGAGATCACTTTTGTACGATGTATCTGCCTGGATATAATGAAATTTATAGTAAGGAAAGTCAATGGTTTGATGAGAGGGTATTTCAATGGTTATATTTTAAAGAGCAGAATCTATTGACTACACGGCGTTTTTTTAGACAAGATATTGAGAAACCGTTAGAACGTATTCAATATTATAGAAATGCTATAATTGTGGAACGTTTAAAAGAAAACTGGGATATTCATATGCCGGTTATTGTTGTAGCAGCAGGGCCTTCTTTAAGAAAAAATATTGGAGAATTAAAACGTGCGAAAGGGCATGCTCTTATTGTAGCGGTAGCACGAGCGGTTTTATATTTAAAAGAAGAAAAAATTGTGCCGGATATTATTGTTGATATTGATGAAACAAATGCCTATGCAACAGTAGATGAGGAATATAGAAAGGTTCCTATTATGTGTAGCAGTTGTATTGGAGAAAAGACATTTTATTGGAATCAAGGTCCTAAAATAATGATTCTTGATAAACCCTTTTTACAGCATATTAAAAAAGAGGTTGGTTTTCCAAGTGCAAATTATGAATATTACGGCAGTTGTGCTATTGCAGCATTTTCAACTTTTGCAATGCTGGGAGCAGAACAAATTGTTTTAGTAGGACAAGATTTGGCATTTGGTGAAGATGGAAGCAGTCATGCGGAAGGTGTGCGTGAAGATATTGCGGCTGATCAATTACTTCCAGGGTATTATGGTGGGATGGTGCAGTCAAGACCGGATTGGTATGGTTTTTGGTGCTGGTATGAGAGAACGATTAAAACACTTGAAAACTGTAAAGTTATTAATGCAACCGAGGGCGGAGCAGCTGTTCCGGATACACTACAAATTCCTTTAAAAGAAGTTGTTGATAAAATTCAGGATTTTCAGGTCGATATGTCTTTTTTAGAAGAAAAAGAGTATCGAGTGTCAGAAGCGGAATATGAATATATGCTTGCTTGTCTTCAAAAAGCAAAACAACAGTTTAGAGAGGTGTCAAAGTGGAGCAGTAAGGATTACCACGAAAAGAAGAAACAATTGGAGGAGACAATGTTTTATCCTATTTTAAAGGAGTGTATGTACGTTTCTGAAGAAGAAAAGGAGTGGATTCGTTTTCAGAAAGCAATAGAATATATGAGTTTTCATGGATGGAGGAATTGAAATGGATTTAGAAAAAGTAAAGACCGGTTTAAAAGAAATTTCAACATTGTTTTATCAAGAAAAAATTCAAGAAGCAATGAAATTGTTTCTTCCTACGGTTGAGATGGTTGTGCAGATACCAGAATTTTCTCCATTTATTCAACCGCTGTTTGATGCAGTTGAAAGTAAAGATTATATTATGGCTGCAGATATTTTGTACCATGAAATGGCATGTAAAATTGTAGAAAAGGAGTGATCAGAGATGCCACAAGTTCAAATAGGAGATAAAGTGATTGGGGAGAAGAACCCGGTCTATGTAATTGCAGAAGGATGCGATAATCATATGGGAAATATGGAAGATGCCAAAGAAATGTGCCGTCGGGCAAAATTGGCAGGTGCGGACTGCATTAAATTCCAACATCATTTACCAGACGAAGAAATGTTAAAGGATGTTCCAATGTCGTCGAATTTCGATATTCCATTGTATGATTTCTTAAAATTACATGCTTTGACATTAGATCAACATGTAGAATTGATGAATTATTGTAAAGAAATTGGAATTCAATATTTATGTACCCCGTTTAGTTTAAAGGCTGCTTATGAATTGAACGAAATTGGTGTAGATGCCTTCAAGATAGGATCAGGAGAAATGACAGATATTCCTTCTTTGGTAAAAATAGCAGAATTGGGAAAACCAATGATAATATCGACAGGAATGTGCACATTGGATGAAGTTGAGCGGACATATCAGGCATTGATAAAGACGGAGATTCCTTTGATATTTACCAATTGTTTGTCTGAATATCCGCCTAAATATGAAGATGTTAATCTAGGAGTAATACCTAAAATGAGAGAGCGGTTTCCAGAAGCAGTGATTGGACATTCGGATCATACCCCGGATTTATATACGTGTTTTGGGGCAGTAACACTGGGAGCAAAACTTATTGAGAAACATGTGATTTTAGATAAACGCACGCCGGGACCTGATCAGAGTGTGTCGATTGACTTTGATGATTTATATCATCTTGTTGATGGAGTACATAAGGTGGAAGCTGCTTTGGGATGTGAAAAACGTGTTCATGACGCCGAAGATCCAATTCGTGAGTGGGCATTTCGAAGTATTGTTACGAGATGTCCTATTGCAAAAGGACAGGTTATTACCCAGGACATGATATGGTCTAAACGTCCGGGTACCGGAATTCCTTCTCATCGCATGGAGGAAATTATTGGGAAAAAAGCAACGGTAAATATTGAGGAGAATGTGTTGCTTAAAGAAAGTGATTTTGAATAAAGAATGGAGGAACTGTCGTGAAAAAAATTCTGATTGTTACTGGATCAAGAGGAGAATGGGGGTATATCAGACCAATTTTGCGATTAATGCAGCAAAGGAAGGATGTAAAACCGGTACTTGTTGTTACCAATATGCATTTGCTGGAAGCATATGGAAGTTCATACCGAGAAATCGAACAAGATGGATTTTCGATTGATTACAAAGTACATATGTCTTTAGATGGTTATAACCACTACACACAAGCAAAATCTCTGGGAATTTTTCTTAATAGCCTGCCGGATATTTTAGATAAAGAACGACCGGATTGGGTGCTTTTGGCAGGGGATCGTGGAGAACAGCTTATGGGAGCAATCGCAGCTGCATATACTTATACACCCGTGGCTCATATTCAAGCAGGAGAGTTGTCTGGAAATATTGATGGGATGACAAGACATGCAATTGGAAAATTGGTTCATATGCATTTTGCGGCAAATCAGGATGCGGCAGATCGTTTAAAAAAATTGGGAGAAGAAGAATTCCGTATTTTTAATGTAGGAGCACCACAGATTGACGAGATGGTGCAGGCACAATATACGGAATTAGAACAATTAGAGGAAAAACTGATTGTGACACTGAAAGATGGGTTCCTTCTTGGTGTGATGCATCCGGTGACGGAGGAAGCAAGTAAAGCAGGTGATCAGGCGAAAATTTTTATTGAAGCATTGAATGAGATTAATCTTCCCAAAATTTTGATTCTTCCTAATAACGATGCAGGATCCAATCTTGTAAAAGAGGCTATTATGCAATATCGAAAAGGAGAGTATCATTTTTATTCGAATTTAAAACGTGAAGACTATCTTGGATTGCTGAAAAACGCAAAATGCATTGTGGGAAATTCAAGTTCGGGATTATTAGAGGCACCAACATTTTGTACACCGGCGGTAAATATAGGAAGAAGACAGGATATGCGTTTTCGCGGAATTAATGTGATAGATGTTCCTTTTGATAAAGGGAAGATTGTGGAGAGTATAGAAAAAGCCTGTTCGGAAGAGTTTCATCAATATTTGAGGGAAAATTGTGTAAACCCATATGGAGATGGACATTCCTCGGAAAAAATATTGGATTTGCTGCTCAATACAAAAGTGGATGAAAAATGGCTGACAAAAAAATTGACATATTAAAGGAGATGAGAAATTGTGGAATATGGAAAATATTGTGTAAAAGAAGATTATACGATCAAAGAGGCGTTAGAGATTATTGATGAAAATAAAGAAAGGGGTGTCGTAGTGATTGGAAAGGAAGACAAGGTTGTTGGAATTGTGAGCCAAGGAGATATCCTGCGTGCATTGATAAGAGGTAAAGATTTGTATGCAAGAGTTGCAACCATTGTAAAACCGTCTTTCCTTTATATGAATGAAAATGATATGCAGAAAGCATATCAGATTTTTAAGAAGACTCAGATTACAATGCTTCCTGTGGTTGATAAAGAGTATCGATTGGTGGATGTAATTACATTAAAAAGCATTTATAAATATTTAGAAGAACGGAGAGGATAATATGCGATATTTGGCAGTGATTCCGGCACGCGGAGGATCAAAAGGCATACCGAAAAAGAATATTGCACCATTGTGTGGAAAACCTTTATTAAGCTATACCCTGGAGTGGATAACTCGAGTGAAAGAAGCCGAACCGAAGATGCAGATAGATGTGGTAGTGAGTACTGATTCGGAAGAAATTGCATGTGTGGCAAAGAAATTCATGGGCATTGAAGTGGTGATGCGCCCGGAGGAAATTTCAGGAGATACTGCGTCCACAGAAGCTGCACTTTTTCATGCAATAGAAAAGATGCAGTTGGAAAAAAAGGTTATATATGATGCGGTGCTTACGTTACAGCCTACGTCACCATTTCGGAAAGAACAGACATTTATTGAGTTTATTCATCAATTCGAGAGAGATATAAAACAATTTGATGCATTACTGTCTCTGCATGAAACACGCACGGATTATTGGGTTCAAAAGGAAGATGGTTTCTTTGGAAGACTGCATCCGGATGCACCGAGAAGACGACAGGAAAGGAAACCGATGTATATTGAAAATAGTGCCTATTATGTAACAAAGACAGACGCATTGTATCTTACAAAAAGCGTGCTTGGAACAAAAGTGAATGGTTTCCTTATCGATGAGACAGAAGGACTGGATATTAATACACCAATTGATTTAGCGATTGCTGAGGCGATGATGGAGGAAGCGTAGGTATGAATAAAAAAAGTCATTTTCAAACAGATTTAGAATCCTTTTTTAAGATAACTGGTAAGTGGATCTTATGTATAAGAAGCCAGCAGATTGCAAGGGCGGATATTGTATTTTCCGATTGTATTAATCAGTTAGAAAGGCTTCTTGATTATGGAGAAATGACGGCCTTGAAATCATTACTGTTAGATAATTTTGAATGTTTATTAGCGGCATATGAAAATCGTGACTATATTCTTTGCGCGGATTATATGGAAAAGGGTATTGTTGATGTGTTAAAGAAAGAGATTACAGAATGGATGCCGGAGTGGGGTGGGTTCCCTGATTATGAAGAATACCGTTTGGAATATACGGAAACAGTATCGGTTACTGTGGCGAAAAAAATAAAGAATCAATGGAGATATTTGCATTCGAATTGTGATCCATGGAAAGAGGCTTTTTTGTGGAGCGAAAGACAACTGGAAGCAGGAATAGAAAAGTATCATATTGTGGGGTTAGGTCTTGGATATCATACTTGTTTTCTGGCCGAAAACCCGCTTGTTCATGTCGTTGTATACGAAGAAGATAGGAAAATGATCGAAATATACCAAAACAATATAGGGAACCCAAGAAAAAACATAGAATTGGTGTATGATCCCGGATATATTAAATTTTACGATGTTTCGTGCAGTATTGATAAAAAAAGAGAAAAACTGTGCTTGTATTATCCTTCCATTCAGACGATAAAAGATGTAGAATTAAAGCAAAAAATGAAACGCTTATTTTTGCAAATCGATAATGCAAAATATTGGGAAAATAATTTTGCCATAAATTTTGCTTATAATTCTACCCATATAAATGAGGGAATAGAAAATTTAAAGAAAAATTTATTTGGAAAAAAGGTTTACCTGATTGCAGGCGGACCTTCTCTTGATAAAAATATTAAACTATTAAAGAAGCGTGAGAAAGATAGTATTGTAATGACAGTTGGTACTTCCTTTCGAAAATGTACGTTGGAAGATATACACCCGGATTATGTTATTATTACAGATCCGAAACCTTATGTGCATAAACAGATTGAAGGAATGGAAAATAGTACGGTTCCGATGATTTTATTAAGTACGGCTTTCGCACAGGTGGCAAGAGATTATAAAGGAAAAAAGTATATTTTATACCAAAAAGGTTTTGATATGGCAGAACATTATGCGAAAGAAAAAAAATGTCAGCTGGTTGAGACCGGTGGATCTGTCGCCACAACAGCTCTTTATCTTTGTATTTGCTGTCAGGTAAAAAAGGTTGTTTTTCTGGGACTAGATCTTGCCTTTACCGGAGGAAAAACTCACCATGAAATTGCTGTAGAAGATGAAATCGGCGAGGCTACAATCAAGATTCCGGATATTTACGGGAACTTAGTTGGAACGGCAGAAAATCTGAATCAATATCGGATATGGATTGAAAATTGTATTGCCAGAGCACAAAAGGATAGTTGTAAAATAGAGTTTGTAGATGCTACCGAGGGGGGAGCGAGGATTCAAGGCACGAAAATTTGCAGATTATGTGATGAAATCAAGGAGGCGGCTGAAAATGAATAAGGAAGTTGAACAAATTATTGCATCCCAGGATGTGACACAGATTGAGCAGGCAATATTAGAATATGAAAAAGAAAATCCATATGACTTTGATTTGTTTTCTTATAAGGTATCTTTATATATTATATCAGAAAAGTATGATAAGGCATATGAATGGGCGCTGGAAGCGGTTTCACATAATCCTTTCAGCATCGAGGCGAATTATAATCTTGCGGTAACTGCATTGGAATTGGGGAAAAATACGCAGGCATACTGGCATTTTTTGTGCGTTCAACATTTTCAAAAAAGAGCAGATATCTTTTTGGTTGATGATCAGGAAATTTGTATGGAATTGCAGCATATCCGCGAAATGTCAAAACAAGATGAAAATTTGGAAGAACAATTGTACCTGCTTGATAATAAATTTCAGTTTGCTTGTCATGAACCATTTAAAACGATGGCGGATATGTGTGGGAAAATTTTAACAAGTCATGATTATAAAAATTATTATATAGGATACGCGGAAAATTTATTAGATTGCTATTTTGATCATTTGCATGCACAACGCGATCCTTTTCATGCAATATGTGAAGGATTTGAAATTGATCAAATAACAAATTGTTATCAAATTGATGCAAAACAGAAAATGTTATTACCGATTTGTATGAATTATAAAATGTCCGCTGAACGGGAAAATATGATATTTGATACAGAGAATCCAGAAGACACTTTGTATTGTGATTCATCAAAGGGAAAGTATATTTATTTGCCGGTAAAAGGAAAACATACGTATCATCTTGAGAAAGAAGCTGTTTTTGCAAAGCCACTTCCGTTGTTTCAAAAAAAGGATAATAAACATAAGCGGTTGGTAATGGGGATTTTTATTGATAGTGTAAATGAAGTGGTATTTAAACGATATGGCTTTGAAAATGTTATGCCAAACACAGCAAAGTTTTTTTCAAAAGGAGTTGTTTGTACAGAGTTTTATTCAGGATCGGAATGGACTCTTGCATCCATAGGCAGCTATTGGACGGGGCAGTACTCATCTTCTCATATGAATTTGGATGAAAATTTTCGTTTTGATTTTATGAAAAATCGGAAAGTGCTAGCAGAATATTTTCAAGAGCAAGGTTATGTGACAGCGATGATTGGAGGTAATGATGCTGTTACAATGGCACAGGGGTATAATAGAGGAATTGCACGGAGACTTTATAAAAATAGTTACCGGACTAAGTATATTGTAGAAGATATATTACAGCATCTGGAAACATTTTCCGAGACGAATCAGTTTATGCTTGTGAATATTGTGGATCTGCATGATGTGGCAGGGGGCTTTATGAGGTCTCTGAAAGTGCAGTCTGAAACTCCATTGCAAGATCGGAAAATTGACAATCAGATTAAAACGACAGTAAAGCAGACGTATAGCAAAAATCGTGAAAAAATTTATGTTCGAGAATTGCAGGAAATTGATTTTTGGCTTGGACAGTTGTATGATTATATTGAAAGTAAATATAGTGATGATGAGATAACAATTTCTTTGTTTTCAGACCATGGAACGGCTTTTATGGTTTCGGATGACAAAGCTTTTATTTCCGAAGAAAGAGTGAAAGTTCCTTTTATGGTAAGAGATGGAAATTTACCGGCGATAGAGTGCAGCGAAATTGTGCAAAATGTCGATTATGCGGCAATTCTTTGTAAATTAGCAGGAATTGAATATCAATATGAGAACACAGACGCCAATCTGCCTATTGTGTTTGGTGGAGATACAGAGCGGGATTTTGCTTTTTCTCAGACAATTTTTGCAGGAGATCCATATCAGGGTGCCTTACATGGAAAAAATTTTCATTACTATTTTGAAACATTAGAACCAGTCAGCAAAGAATATCAAATTGATATTTCAAAAGTTAAAAGTTACATTTTAGACGACAATGGAAATGAAATTCAAGATTCTCAAAAAGAAATGGAATATAGAAACTATATTTTGGAACAGATAAGGTATTTAATTAAAAGATAAAATTAAGTTTATTTAAATAGGAGCGATTGTATGCAGTTTGAAGAGAATTTTTTTGAAAAGGAAATAAGATGTGGCTTTGAGGTCCCTTCTTTGATGAAACGCGCCTGGGCAGCGGAGATGGAAGTGTTAGCTGTCGTTGTGGATATTTGTAATAATAACGGGTTGCGATATTTTGCGGATAGTGGAACGTTATTAGGAGCTATCAGACATCAGGGATTTGTTCCTTGGGATGATGATATTGATATAACTATGCTTAGGAAAGAGTATGATCAATTGATTCAAATACTCCCGGCACAGCTCCCGAAAGGATTTGTTATTCAAGGAATACATTCAAATGATTCGATTGGAAGAAATGATGAAGGTTATTCACAACTGATTGTAGGAGCAGATCAAGCGTTGTGGAATCCCGGTGAGTATATGAAGTATTTTCATGGGTATCCGTTCCCAAGCGTAGGAATTGATATTTTCCCACTAGATGGAATACCAGTTGATACAGAAGAATATGAGATACAGCGCTCATTATATGATGTAGGGTTTGCCATTGTTAGTTCATGGGATGAATTGAAAGAAGAAGGCAAACTGGAGTATAGAATTAAGCAGTTTGAAGAGGTAAGCGGTGTTTCAATTCCGGATACAAACGCAAAATGTCATATAGCTAGAATTACAGACAAGATTGCAGCACTATATTCGATTGATGAATGTGCTGAATTGGATTGTTTTATGTGGCATTATAAAAATCCTTTGAAAAAGGAGTGGTACGAACAGACAAAAACGGTTAAATTTGAAAATATGACAATTGAGGTACCAATTGGGTATGATGATGTGTTGAAGACTTTTTATGGAGATTATAAAACCATTAAGAAGTTTACCAGTAAACATGAGTATCCTTTTTATAAGGATATGGAAAAAGATATGGAAAAAATGTTTTGCAAAAGAAACTATAATTTTTCATTAGAAGAGTTTTGCAATAAAGTTATGAGTGGAGAAATAAAAGTACAATAAAGTTAGATTTGTGATTTTTATTAGGAGGACTTTGTATGAATGTTACAATTATAGGAGGGGGAAATATAGGAACGCAGTTTGCAATTGAATTTTCCCGGAAAGGTCATAAAGTTACTGTATTTTCTTCAAGAGCAGGTGAATTTTCAAAAAATCTTGAAATGATTGGAGAGACAGAGGAAATTCTATATACAGCGCGTATTGCTAAGGCGACAGATGATTTGGAATCTGCAGTAAAAGAAGCGGAATTGATTATAATAACATTACCGGCTTTTATGTTAGAAGATATAGCAGTTAGATTGTATCCGTATGTGAAGAGTGGGATAAATATTGGAGTTATACCGGGAACCGGGGGAGTTGAATTTTACTTTGCAAACTATAGCAAGAAAAACATTACGATATTTGGACTACAGCGAGTTCCGGCAGTGGCCAGACTTGTAGAATATGGGAAAAAGGTGAGAGTAAGAGGAAAACGAGAGAAATTATTTTTGGCATCCTTTCCAAGGAAAAGGGCGAAGGAATTAGCAGAATTAATGTCAGAGATTTTTGAAATACCTTGTGAATATTTAGACAACTACTTATGTGTAACACTTACTCCCTCGAATTCTCTTTTACATACCTCTCGTATGTATTCGCTATTTTGCGATTACTATGAGGGAAAAGTATATCCTAAAATTCCACTTTTTTATGAGGAATGGGATCAAAAATCATCGGAAACTCTGTTTTTATGCGATACAGAGTTACAGAATATTTGCAATGCACTGACTGGACTAGATATGAAGAGTGTAGTGTCATTAAGAACACACTATGAGTGTAAAACAACAGAAGAGATGACTTTGAAAATGCGAAGTATTAGAAGTTTACAAGGCATTAAAACACCGATGTTAAAATATAAAAATGGATACATTCCGGATTTTGAATCCAGATATTTTAGAGCGGATTTTCCTTATGGTCTGGCAGTTATCAAACAAGTTGCTGATTTAGTGAAAGTAGATGTGGAAGGAATGACAAAATTATTACAGTGGTATCAGGATACGGTACCACATGCCCACGAGCGTGTGGACATATCAAAGTATGGAATTAATACGATAGAAGATTTACTGAGAATATATCAGTAAAAATTGCAACAGTGATAAATTCAAAGGAGGTACAGCTTATGCAGGCAATTATATTAGCAGCAGGGATGGGAAAACGATTAAAAGCCTTGACAGAAAATAATACGAAATGTATGGTGAAAGTAAATGGTGTTTCCTTGATTGATCGTATGCTTCATCAAATTGAGAAACAGCATTTATCAAGGATAGTTATTGTTGTTGGTTATGAAGGACAAAAATTGATTGATTATATCGATACATTAGGAATTCAGACACCGATTGTTTATGTAAATAATCCGATTTATGATAAGACAAATAATATTTATTCATTAGCATTGGCAAAAGACTGGTTGTGTAAAGAGGATAGCTTGCTGTTTGAATCCGATCTGATTTTTGAAGACAGAGTTTTGGATGTACTGGTCAAGGATCCGCGTGAAACCTTAGCGATTGTTGATAAATATGAATCCTGGATGGATGGTACTTGTGTAAAACTAAGTGATAACGGGAAAATAGAAGCATTTGTTCCTGGAAATAAATTTAACTTTGCGGATAGTAAAGATTACTATAAAACGGTAAATATTTATAAATTCAGCCAGGCTTTTTCCGAAAAATATTATGTGCCTTTTTTGGAAGCTTATCAAAAAGCTTTGGGCGAAAACGAGTATTACGAACAGGTTTTACGAGTTATTACAATGTTGGACAATCCACCGATCAGAGCAAAAAGGCTTCACGGAGAATTATGGTATGAGATTGATGATATTCAGGATTTAGATATTGCATCTTCGATGTTCATAACAGATGAGGATGAGCGTGTAGAAAATTTGTCGGGAAGATATGGGGGATATTGGCGATATCCACAATTGATTGATTTTTGTTATCTTGTTAATCCATATTTTCCGCCTCAAAAATTAATGGATGAGATAAAAGCCAGCTTTGAAAAATTAATTACGCAATATCCATCTGGGATGAAGGTGAATTCTCTGTTAGCAGCGAAGAATTTTGGTATAAAGCAGGAAAATATTCTTGTTGGAAATGGGGCTGCAGAATTGATTAAGTCTTTCATGGAATATTTAAGCGGGAAAATTGGAATTATAAGACCAACATTTGAAGAATATGGTCATCGTTATGAGGAAAATAATTTAGAAGTATTTTGGCCAAAGAATGATGATTACTCTTATACAACGGATGATTTGATAGCCTATTTTGGTGGTAAAGAGATACAAAATCTTATTTTGATCAATCCGGACAATCCATCTGGAAATTATATTTGCAAAGAGGATTTATTGAGGTTAATCGAATGGACCAAAGAGCATAGGATAAAATTGTTGATTGATGAATCTTTTGTTGATTTTGCGGAAGAAGAAAACGCAACTGTTATAGAACAAGAAGTTTTAGACCAGAATCCACATCTTTTTGTTATGAAAAGTATTTCAAAATCTTATGGAGTACCGGGATTAAGATTAGGTGTATTAGCATCTGGTAATACAGAGGTGATTGCGCAAATGAAAAAAGACGTTGCTATTTGGAATATAAATTCCTTTGCAGAATTTTATATGCAGATCGCTGAAAAATATAAGAAAGATTATGCGAAGGCGTTAGAAAAATTCAGGGTGGAACGCATGAGATATGCAAAAGAATTATCAAATATTAAAGGGTTGCGTGTAATACCATCGCAGGCAAATTATCTTATGGTAGAAATTACAACCGGGATGACTGCCAAAGAATTGAATCGTCGACTTATTGTAAACTACAATATTTTGATTAAAAACTTAGTGGCAAAATTGCACCAAGATGGAAGGCAGTATGTACGCTTGGCTGTGAAGACAAAAGAAGAGAATGACAAATTAATTGCGGCAATAAAAGAAATACTTTAGTTATTTTAATGGTGTCAGCATTTCTGCCAGCCGTTTCTCATAGGTATGATACATACATATCTTATTGAGTCCGTTTTGGGCAATTTTTTCACGTTCTTCTTCGTGCCGCAGATAATAAGCGGCCTTTTGGCAGGCGTCTCCCATGCTTTCATAGTATACGAAATCAATACCAGGTTCAAAATGGAGCAAGAAATCCGGTTGATAATTGGTCAATAGGAATCCCCCAGCACCCATGATTTCCATGGCGCGAAGTGGGATTCCCTTTTTTATACTACGAAGTGTAATGTTCAAATTAATTTTTGAGGTGCGGAAAATTTCTGGCATTTGCAATCGATAATCCGCATATCCATAGTTTTTACAATTTCCGACTACGGCAGATGCATCTCTGGTATACAAAGATACATTATGATAATAGGATAGATTTTCCAATAATTGCAAACGTTCAATAGAAGTGATTTTTCGGCACAGAACGTTGTCCGCAAAGATGGTTTGCGGCGTTGTAAAAAAGGCATTAATTTCATCCCAGGGATTGATACTTGCATAGTTTAGTGCAGGCAACTCGGCTGGGATGGCCGTTGTGATAATGTCTGTTCCATAAACGGCTAATTGAGCTTGAATGAGTGCATCGATATAACCAATCCAATAAGAATTATGGTGTTGAGTGGCATTTTCTACAAACTCATCATAAAAATTATGGTCCTCGTTATAAAGTGCACCGACAAAGGAAATATCATGTTTATAGTTTGGCTGCGTCAAAGTACCGAAACATAAATGATCAGGATTGGCGGCCAAAGGGGCATAATATATAGTGGATACACCTTGCGAAGATAATTCTTCATACATTGCGCTGTCAAAAGTAAATATATAATTGCATGGATTGATGATATTTACAGAATATCCTTTTTGATATGGGTTGTCATAAATCCAGGAAAGATAGGGTACATTCTCTCGATTGCATGCTTCGGAGACCATAGGAAAATAGTTCATTGAAAATACAAAATCAACCTTAGCAGAGCGGATTGCACTACAAAGATCAGCTATTTTTCCCTGATCTAATCCTATTTTTTTAACAATATCTTTTATGGAAAACAATTTATAGGTATGTCCCAAATTTTCAAATGCCTGCAACACATCTGCACGACAAAATGAGTTCCAATCACAATACAATAATTTCATAAGTATCCTCTTATAGTTTGCGTGTTAATGTTTCAACTTTCTTTTCCATGATACTAATACGTGCAGGGATTGTCAACCCCTTGACAATAAAAATCCCCCATGTTATACTAGTCCACATGAGTACGAAATCGGACTTAAATAAGGAAAGAAAGAGAGAAAAGGAATGCAGAAACAACCTAAACTCCGAAGAGAACTTTTAAGTTATAACCGAATCAATAAGGAATTAAATGACATTTATGATGCTTTTATGCGGCAGGAGAAGATGTCGCACAGTGAATTTGACATTTTATATTCGTTGTGTGAACTGGGAGAGGGATGTACGCAGCATGACATATGCAGCGTCTCTTGGCTGCCAAAACAGACGGTAAATTCTTCCATTCGGAAACTGGAACAGAAAGGCTTGATCCGGCTTTTGCCGGGGCGCGGACGGGAGCGTCATATTCAACCGACCGAAGAGGGGAAAGAATGGATCCGGCAGAAAATATATCCGGTTATTCAGGCGGAAAATAATTCGTTTGCCGTATTGGAGGAGGATGAATGTCAGAGGATGCTGCAGGCATTGGCAAAATATCGGGATGAAATACGGAAAAATATGCAGGATAACATTAGAAAACAAGATAAGGAAGGAATAGAGAAAAAATGAAAATTCAATTATCGGAACATTTTACGTATCAAAAACTGATTCGTTTTGTACTGCCATCTATTATCATGATGATATTTACATCGATCTATGGTGTGGTAGACGGATTGTTTGTATCAAATTATGTGGGAAAAACGGCATTTGCCGGCTTGAATCTGATCATGCCTTTTATTATGGCGTTGTCGGCTCTTGGGTTTATGATGGGAACCGGGGGAAGCGCGATTGTGGCAAAGACGCTTGGTGAGGGCAAAAAGAAAAAAGCCAATGAATATTTTTCGCTGCTGGTTTATGTCACCCTTGTGGGGGGAATCATTTTTGCCATTCTCGGGATAGCATTGACAAAATCTGTAAGCATTGCGCTCGGGGCGACAGGTGAACTGTTGGATAATTGCATTCTGTATGGCAGGATTATTTTCTTGTCCATGCCGGCATTTATGCTGCAAAATGTGTTCCAATGCTTTTTTGTGACTGCGGAAAGACCGAAATTAGGACTCACCGTCATTGTGCTTGCCGGGGTGACCAATATGATCCTAGATTTTCTGTTTATTGCCGTATTTGGATGGGGCCTGGCTGGAGCTGCGTTTGCTACGGTATGTGGAGAATGTGTAGGCGGTTTGCTTCCACTGGTGTATTTTGGAAGAAAAAATTCGAGCCCATTCCGGCTGAGAAAGACAAAATTATACTGGAATATCCTTGGTAAGACTTGTACCAATGGATCTTCGGAATTGATGACAAACCTGTCAAGTTCCGTTGTCAATACACTGTTTAATTTCCAATTGATGCATTTTGCCGGAGAAGACGGAGTGGCGGCATATGGAACGTTGATGTATGTCAATTTTATATTTGTTGCTATTTTCCTCGGCTATTCGATTGGAAGTGCGCCAATCGTCAGCTATCATTACGGAGCGAGAAATTCGGATGAGTTGAAAAATCTGTTGACAAAAAGTTTGAAAATGATCGGCGTATGGGGCGTTGCTTTGTTTGCACTGGCGCAGCTGATCGCATCTCCGCTGGCACGTATTTTTGTCGGATATGACCCGGATTTGTTTGATTTGACAAGACACGGCTTCCGTATTTTCTGTCTTGCTTTTTTGATAAATGGCTTTAATATTTATGGTTCCTCCTTTTTTACCGCATTAAATAATGGTCTGTTATCTGCCTTGATCTCCTTTTTGCGAACATTGGTATTTCAGATTGCCTCTGTTTTGCTCCTTCCGATGATTTTTGGGATTGATGGGATTTGGGGAGCGGTGTTTGTGGCAGAAATTTTGACATTGTGTGTGACGGTAATCTGTCTCGTGAAAAAACAGAAAGTGTACCATTATTGATGGCAATAAGGAAAAAGCCCGAATGCTCGGAGAAATAATCCGAGTATTCGGATAACCAGTCCACTACGTAACCTCCTTTTTATTGGTATGATGGAAAAGAAATATCATAGTGATGGAAGGAGAATAGTTAGTTATGAAGTCGGATAAGGAAAATTTGAGTATCGATGAAAGGATTGGTGAAAATCTGAAAGCATATCGGGAACTTATGGGCTTAGAAAGAAAAGAGGTGGCAGAGGCATTTCATATTACAGATGATGCGTTGTACCGGATTGAAAAGGGACAAAATGGTTTGACGAGTGTATATGCGTATATTCTTGCGACGGAATTCCGGTGTGATATGAATTTTATTTTTGGCGGAACAGAAGTGCCGGAATTGGTGGCAACCGAAGAAACGGATATTGTTGGAATGCTTCGGCGGTGTGCGGATATTCTTGAAAAGCAGAGGAGAAATTAGAAAGGGTAGGAACAGGGTATGAAAAAGGTATTGATCGTTACAAATAATCAGAATACGAGACAAATATTAGAAAATATAGTAGAAGAACAGAATCCCGGAAATATAATTTATATAACAAATGATTTAGAGAAAGCATATCATATCATATCGGTGACTACGATACATCTTTTTCTGATTGATATGGTGCTTCAGCCACGGCAGAGAGGCGGAGATGTGTCGGGCGCTATTTTTGCACAGAATGTACGGCGGATAACAAGATATCAGTTTACGCCGATAATTCTACTTTCTACACTGGTAGACCATGCGCTGAATATGTATGCAAAACTGCACTGTTATGCTTATGTCGAAAAGCCTTTTGATACAGAGTATGTGAAAAGGCTGGTAGGAGAGGCATTGTGCTTTTGCCCTGTGGTGGCAGAAAATCGTCAGATTTATTTTCGAAAAGGTGGAACATTGGAGGCGGTTTTTATTAATGATATTATTATGGCACAAGGGAAAGAGCGGGATATTATTCTGGAAACGACAAAAGGAAGACAAAAGATATTATACCGCAGCTGCCGTGCGTTGTTGGAAGAATTGGATTCACCTCAGTTTATGTTTTGCAGCCGCTCGATTATCGTGAATCAAAATTACATTGAGCGAGTGGATGCTGTCAATGGCTATTTATATTTGAGAGGAATAGAGTATGCGGTTCCGATGGGAAAACAGAAAAAATATGATTTTCTGCGGGAGATAAAAAGAGGATTATTGTAACTATTCAGGACGCCCCT
>DJEU01000002.1:0-23290 GCA_002431395.1 Lachnoclostridium sp. UBA5890 | reverse complement strand
AAAGTCTCTTACGTGCAAGCACGACAATTCATGGATTTCCATACATTGGATCCTGAATAGTTACGGATTATTATAAAAAGACAGCCTTGCGAACAAAGCTCGTAAGGCTGTCAGTTTTTATATCGTTGAGGGCATCCTGAATAGTTACTCGTCGAGAAAAAAGGATTAGTTTACAGAAGATGTGTTCTGGTCAACAGTATCCATCATGCCCAAAACTTCAGATACTTCACATTCAGCAACAACAGCTTTTCCGAGATCGCCGTAGTCAAGAGTATAAGTACCGTCACCATTGTCTTCTACGCCAAATGTGATAGCTGTCTGTGAAGACTCATCGTTGATTGTCATAGTGCCATCGCCATTGTTTGTAGACTCGCCGACAAAACTTGCATTTTCATTAGATTTTGCATCAACAACTACCAATACAGAGAAAGTCGCATCATCGTTCATTGCAAGAAGGATTGCAGAATCTTCGTCATCTGTAGGTGTTCCAGCATATCCGGCAGTAAGAATTCCTTCCAGATCTTTCATGGAAGTAACCTGTCCGGAAGAACTGTTGTCATCAGAAGAAGCATCGTCGGAAGAATCTGTTTTTGCTTCTTCTGTAGCTTTTGGAGCTTCTGTAGCCTTAGGTGCCTGAGTTGCTGTTGTAGTAGTTGTAGTGGTTTCTTTTTTGTCTCCGCATGCTACCAGTGTAAAGGACATGAGAGCAACCAAACCAAGCGTTAATAATTTCTTTTTCATAGTTTTATTTCTCCTTTATGTTTTTTTAACTTGTGTGTTATTATATCTGACCACCGGAAGAAATGCAAGTATTTTTACGAAAATGTCGTTAAGTCATCGAAAATGTCAATGAAACTTATGCAAAAATTGCGCGAAAGGCAGTTTTTTTGCTTCAAACGACATACCATAAAAGGAAAAAATATTTTATAATAATAGTATGGAAGGGGATGATAAACGATGAAAGTATGGATTTTAGAACAGGATACTTCAAGAAGTGAAAATCTTGCAAGAATGATACAAAGATTTTTGGAAAATGCAGGAGCAGGAAGTCAGATCACAGCATATCAACGGCCTGGCGAGGTAATTACCGCTTTGAAACAACGTAAAAGTAAACCAGCCGTCTTATTTGTCAATCCGGATTCGTTTGATATGAAATATTCCGGGCTGAATCTTGCCCACAAAATATTTGAGAAAAAAATGGATATCAGTCTTGTATTGGTGTCTGAATCCATCGGATATGCGTATGACGGCTATGCTTTTTGTGCCGAGGGTTATGTGTGGTATGGAAAAAATCTGCAGGAACAACTCAATCATATATTGAAACAGCTGTATTATCGGTATTCAATGGAAGTGGAACAACTGGAATTTTTTGTAAAACGGCAGTGCATCCAGATGCCATTGTCAAAAATATCGCATATTGAATCCGATAATCATTATTCTGTCATACATACCGACAGAGGCCGATCCTATCGAAGTTATGTGAGTCTTTCGACACTGTATGAGCAGCTGGCGGACCGTGATAACTTTATTATGGTCGGAAAAAGTTATGTGATTAATACAATTCACATTAAAATGTTTACCAAAGAGGAGGTAGCACTTCATGAAAATGTCAGTATACCTGTGCCGGTTCGCCTTCAGAAAACGATTTATGAGACGTTGACAACGCAAATGTCGTGATATCAGCATAAATATCATGCAATTTATTGACTTTTTCCTGTTAGATATTGTATAATAATTCTATCCTTATGCTAGAGGTGGTCATGGTTGAAAATTGCGATAGTAGATGATATGCACCGCGACAGAGTTTGTTTGGCTTCTTACATAAAAAAGTATTTTTCTACCCGAAATGTTCCCTACGAAATTGTTGAGTTCTCATCGGGAGAGGAATTTTTGGACTATTTTGTCAAGGATGAGTATGATCTTGTGTTTATGGATATTTATATGAAGCAGAAAAATGGGATGGAAGCAGCGAAAGAAGTATATCAAAAGGATTCCAAAGTATCTATTGTGTTTCAGTCTACGTCGGATGAATTTGGAGTGGCAAGTTATGCAGTGCACGCATTGTATTATTTACTGAAGCCGTATTCCGAAGAAGATTTTGTACAGGCGATGGATAAATACCAGCAGCAAAAGGGGTTTGAAGAACCGGTGCTGGAATTTGTCAGTGAACGTGTAGACATTCAGCTGGAATATCATAACATTTACTTTCTGGATACGATAAGGAGAAAAACAGCGATACATACCAAGGATCATGTATTTTTGACCTCATCTACTTTTGCGGAAATATCGGAGATATTATTGAAAGACCGGCGTTTTTTGATGTGCCGCCGGGGCGTTTTGGTTAATATGGAAACGATTGAAAAAGTAGAATCGGAAGTGTTTCGCTTGAAGAACGGGGAAAGTGTTCCGCTTCATTTGCGTAATAAGTCAAAGATCAAGCAGGAATATCTTTCGTTTATGACAGAAAGGATGCATTTGCAGGAATGAAAAATGGTTTTATGAAAAAGGGAATAAAATTATGCCTTGTGGGAATGATAGCAGCACTTTGCCTTATTCCGGGAATTTGGAGCAAGGCAGAGGGCACGAAAGAAATCTCCTATGAGGAGAGCCAAGTATTTAAAAATGGAAATATCGTGGAGATTGAAAACCAATGGGCAGTGTCTTATCTTAAAAATCATACGGAGACATCTTTTGAAGTAAACTGTGATAAAAATGAGATAAAAGAATATTTGGAAGAATTGTGTGACGGTTTTTTTACCTGTCGGGTAGAGGAACAAGGGATAACATATACGGAAGTTCCTCTTTCGGTCGAATTTGATCTGAGTGATTTCAATACCGAATCTACAGAAGAACAGGAAGTGCAGATGCAGTTTGCGGCACCGGAAGGGCTGGTTTTTACAGAGGATTGTGAATCTTCCTTTGTCATAAAATTTCAGTTGCGTTCCGCTTTCGAAGAAAATGTGGAAATTGATTATTTTCCGGAAGAAATGATATATAAAAGAAACTGGCTTATGCCGGTTCAGTCGAAGGAAGAAAGTGGGAATGCCGCAGAGAAGTTACGACAGCAGATTACAAGTGCTTTTAAGGCGGCTTATGGATTGAGCAGTAAAGTCGATTTGTATGATGGTGTTTGGCTTGAAGTGGAAGATATCGATCTTTCTTCGGTGGATGTTACAAAAGCAGGTATGTATTCGGTCAAAGTTCAGTTGCGGATCAATAATGAACAGCAGGAAACGTTTTTCCTGTCGGAAGAAAATGAAATGGTGGAATTACAGGTTTACGTGACAGAAGATTCCGGTGCTATGTATAAAATAGGAGAGATGCTTTCTGGATATACCGTTTTTTCCTGGCTGGGGAAAAAGGATAACAAGATTAAAGTTTATTATACCGAATCCGAGGAAGAATTGACAAAAAACGAATTAGAACAGACAGAATTTAAGGAATATTCAACAGAGAATTACTGGATGGATGATAGGGAAGAATTTCCACTTCTTTACTTGGAAAATGAAAATTTGCAGGAAGACAAGTATTATTATATGTATGTGGCAGATGGAGAGGAGAAACTGCAGTATTTTCGGCTGAAAAGAGAAAATGATGTGGTAGAGTTCAAGTCTTACGAAGGCAACCGTGATGGCGGTGATGTAGAGGAAGAAAAGCCACGTTTGGATGTGAAGGCACCGGAAGATGCAGAGCAGGTAAAGGCAGAAGGGAAGGAAACACAGGATACGGTAAAAGCCTCTCCGGCGACAGGGGAATATACGGTGACAGATCACGGCGTAACTGTATCTGTTCCTTCGGAAAATCTCAATGTTTCGAAAAAAGATTCCAAAGTGAATCTTCATGTGAGACATACGAAAACCGGAAAAGTTTCTGTTCGAGCTACGAAAGTAGACGGCACGGCAATTAAAGAATTAGCGGGAGCAAAAGTTCGTGTGCCATACCCGGACACAGGAAAGACGACCGTTTTGAAAGTGACAAACAAGAAGGGTGACACGGTGACGACGGCAGAGTATCATGAAAATCAAGGAGTTGCTGAATTTGAAATAAATGAACCGGGAACTTATGAGGTTCAGATGGCAACTCAGAGTGAATCTGTATCTTCGCAGGGAAGACAGATGTATCACCGGATCTTTTGCACGGCATTGGCAGCAGTTGTGGCCGTGATCACAGGCGGTACTATTGTCGGAGTTTGGCGGTACCGGAGACGCAGATAATTGATAGAAAGACTGGAGGACACTATGCGGCAGGGAAAAGTATTACAGATAACATTTTGTGTTGTGATACTTTTTTCCTGCGCTTTTTTTACCTTTTTATATTGGAACGACAATAAATATAAAAATGATCCGAATGAAGGGATCCAGTATCTTTATGACAATTGGGAATTTTATTACAGTGTGCTTCTGACTCCGGAAGATCTGAAAAAGGGAGATACAAAGGGAGCTTATATGGAATATGTGACAATCGGAGAAGTGAATAATTATTCGAACCACAATCCCTATCGTGAGGCACAGGGATGCGGAACGTACGTACTTCATCTGCAACTTGCCTCTGAGAAGGCACGCTATGCTATTGAAATTCCGGAAATATACTCGGCCTATCGTTTTTTCGTCAATGACGAACTTATTGGACAATGTGGAGAGCCCGGAGAAAGTGACAAAAATTACCAGGATGGAATTCAGACAAAAATTTATTCTTTTGAGGCAGCAGGCGAGTGTACATTGCTTCTGGAGACGAGAGATGAATCCCATTATTACAGTGGAATGACATATCCACCGGCATTAGGTACAGAAAGTGTGGTACTGCAGCGTGTTTACCGCCGTATCATTTTTTATACGACAATCGCCGTACTTTGCGCGTTCAATATTTTGTTTACCTTGTACTATTGTGTGAAGTTCCGAAGTTCCCTTAAGGAGAGGTCACAAAGAAAAAATGTCATGATTTTTACCGGAATTGCCTTTTGTGGCATTTTGTTTATGGGATATCCGCTGGTTCATTACCTCTGGCAGTGCCGGGTGCATCCGTGGTACACGATTGAATTGATGTCCGGCTATGTGATTACGTTTTTAATTGTTCTTTTGCATAATCGTCTGACTCAGACCAGACATATCATGGAAAAAGGGGTAGGTTATGGCATGGCAGTGCTGGCAGCAGTCATGTGTGCGATTGTATTTTTATATGGAAATTTTTCTGCACATCTTACGCTGCGCATAGAAATGGGATTTTCTTTTGTTGTATTCTGGTATAAGATTGTCATTGCGCTTTATCTTGTAGGAAGGTCGGTAATTTCAGTGTACCGGCAGCAGACAGAAGTGGTCCCATTGCTGACGGGGTCACTATTCTACGCCTGTAGTTATATGTGGGATCGTTTGTATCCGAAGTTTGAACCGATTTATGGCGGCTGGTTTGCCGAGTGGGCGACGATTGTTATGATCTTTGCTTGCGGTTTTGTATTGTGGAGACGGCTTCTTCAAAATGCAAAACAGGCGGAATTGCTGCAAAAGCAGTATGAAGAAATGGAAAAGCAGATGAAAATACAGGTTCGTCATATGGAAAAAGTAAATGAGACGGTAGAGTATAATCGACGGATCCGCCACGATTTCCGCCATCATTTGCATGCCATCGATACGCTTGCCAAAGAAGGAAAGGCGGAAAAAGTTTCGGAATATGTGGCAAACCTGAGTGAATATCATAAAAAGGGACGCAGTCAGGGGACGTTGTTCTGCGAAAACACTGTGATGAATGCGCTGCTGCAATATTATGAGGACAATGCAGGGCAGTATAAGATTGAGACTTTGATCCGTGTCTCTGCCGACGAACATTTGCCGATTCCCGAAGTGGAATTTTGTATTATTATTGGAAATCTGCTGGAAAATGCCATTGATGCTTCCCGGACTCTTGCCTGTGAAAAACGCAGGATTGAGTTTTATGGTAAGCAGGAGGGTGCGATGTATCTGATTTCGACTAATAATTATTACAAAGGCGAGATTAAAAAACGGGGGAAACGGTTCCAGTCGTCCAAACATGCCGGCGATGGTGTGGGAATCTGGTCGATAGAAAAAGTTGTGGAAAAATACGACGGCATGATGAACGTAGAAGTGGGCGAGGAAAAATTTGAAGTGAAGATTGCAATTCCGTTATCGGAAAACTGAATTATGTTTGACAAGGCAAACCACCTTGTGCTATAATAGGTCACGAAATGATCTTCGGGGCGAGGTGCGATTCCTCACCGGCGGTAACAGCCCGCGACCGATGGCAGAGCCATCGCTGATTTGGTGCAATTCCAAAGCCGACAGTATAGTCTGGATGAAAGAAGATATCTCAATAGTGATATGTAAATTTCAGGACCCCGACAGGGGTCCTTTTGCGTGCAAACAACGAGGCACGCAGTATACGGGAATCTGGCGCATTGTGCTTGCACAATATGCGCACAGATTATCGTATACTATGTGACGACTGTCACGACGATGAGCGCCGAAGGCGCGAAGAGTGCGTGCCACGTTGCTTGAGCCCCCCGCCGTGGCGGAAGAAAGGAGAATCCGGATGACAAAAGCCGAACAATATATGCAGCAGGCGCTGAACCTGGCAAAAACAGCTATGGGTCATACGTCTCCCAATCCAATGGTTGGCTGCGTGGTGGTAAAAAATGGGAAAGTTGTGGCGAGTGGCTGTCATGAAAGATATGGAGAATTTCATGCAGAAAGAAATGCTCTTACACGATGCAAAGAAGATCTGACAGGTGCCGATCTCTATGTCACACTGGAACCGTGCTGCCATCAGGGAAAAACGCCTCCCTGCACCGACATCATTATAGAAAGAAAGATTGGTCGCGTATTTGTCGGCGCGATGGATCCGAATCCGAAAGTGGACGGCGGTGGTATAAAGATTTTGCGGGAACACGGAATCGAAGTCATTACCGGTATATTGGAACAAGAATGTCTGGCATTAAATGAAATCTTCTTTCATTATATTACAACAGGGCTTCCGTATGTGGCAATGAAGTACGCGATGACATTAGATGGAAAGATCGCCAGTGCGACCGGGGATTCGAAGTGGGTTACCGGCGAAAAAGCAAGAGAGCATGTACATTTTCTTCGGAAAAAATATTCGGCGATCTTAGCCGGCATTGATACTGTTTTGGCAGATGATCCATTGCTTAACTGCCGGACGGAAGAAGGCGTAGATCCAATCCGCGTGATCTGCGATTCCCATCTGCGTCTGCCGATGGATAGTCAGATTGTCAAAACGGCGGGAACGATAAGAACCATCGCTGCGTACACGAACGCAGAGGAAGAAACCAAGAAAAAACTGGAATCTACAGGAGTAGAATTATTGCAGATCCCAGAAAAAAATGGTCATGTGGACTTGGAAAAATTGATTCGCACATTGGGCGAAAAAAAGATAGACAGCATTTTAGTGGAAGGCGGAGGAAACATCCACGGTTCCTTATTGCAAACAGGACTTGTGAATCGTGTGTATGCCTATATCGCCCCGAAAATAATCGGCGGAAAGAATGCTTTGTCGCCGGTTGGCGGAGACGGCATTGAAAAAATGAAAGATGCCGTCGTGTTACAAAATAAGGAAATACTCCATCTTGGTGCGGATTATTGTATCCGTGGAGATGTGGTGAAATGAGGTGAAAGTTGTGTTTACCGGAATTATTGAAGAAATTGGCAGTGTTGAACAGATACAAAAAGGTGTACAGTCTGCTGTCTTGTCAATTCAGTGCAAGAAAGTGCTGGAGGGAACGAAAATCGGTGACAGTATCGCCGTCAATGGTGTGTGTCTGACGGTAACGAGCATGCATGCCAATGGATATACAGCGGATGTGATGGCGGAGACGCTGGAGCGGAGTTCACTGGCAGGATTGAAAAAAGGAAGCCATGTAAATCTGGAACGGGCAATGCCGGCAGATGGACGTTTTGGCGGACATATCGTGGCAGGTCATATCGATGGAACCGGGATTGTGGAAGAAATTACCAAAGACGAGACCGCAGTCTGGTACCGGATTTCGGCGGGCGAGGAGCTTCTCCGTTATATCGTGGAAAAGGGCTCAATTGCCATCGATGGAATCAGTCTGACGGTAGCAAGAGTCAGCGGGAAAGATTTCTCGGTGTCCATCATCCCTCACACGCAGGGAGAGACGACGCTTTCCGAAAGAAAAGTTTCGGATGTCGTAAATCTGGAATGCGATATTATTGGAAAATATGTAGAACGCCTCTGTGGTGGTAAAAACGAAGAAAAACCGAAAAAAAGTACCATGACGAGAGAATTTTTATTGGAAAACGGATTTTAATCCGGAAAGGAGACAATTATGTCAGAACAATTTGGAAAATTAGATCAGGCGCTCGAAGATTTGAAACAGGGCAAACTGATCCTGGTCATTGATGATCCAGACCGTGAAAACGAAGGAGATCTGATCTGTGCGGCAGAGCATGCGACACCGGAAAATGTCAATGCGATGGCGAGCCTTGCCAAAGGGCTGATCTGTATGCCAATGAGTGCAGAATATTGTAAAAAACTGGGATTGGAGCAGATGGTGGAAGTAAATACGGATAACCACACGACCGCATTTACCGTGTCTATTGACCACGTCGATACAACGACCGGAATTTCCGCATTTGAGAGATCCCTTACGGCGATGAAAACAGTGGAAGATGGCGCAAAACCGGAAGATTTTCGCAGACCGGGCCATATGTTCCCTTTGCAGGCGCGCGAAGGTGGTGTACTGAAACGTGCCGGACACACGGAGGCGACGGTAGATCTTATGAAACTTGCCGGCCTGAAAGAATGTGGACTTTGCTGTGAGATCATGCGCGAAGATGGAACGATGATGCGTACGACGGAATTGCTGGAATTTGCCAAAGAACACGGCTACACGGTCATTACCGTGGAAGAAATTATCAAACGCCGTCTGGAGCACGAACTTTTGGTAGAGGAAAAAGCCAATGCGAAACTGCCGACAAAGTATGGAGAGTTCCGCATTCACGGCTATGTCAATAAATTAAACGGCGAGCACCATGTCGCACTTACGATGGGCGATATCACGGACGGAAAACCGGTACTTTGCCGTGTTCATTCGGAATGTCTGACCGGCGATGTCTTTGGCTCAAACCGCTGTGACTGCGGAGAACAACTGGAAAATGCATTGAAGATGATCGCGAAAGAGGGACGCGGTGTGCTTCTCTACATGCGTCAGGAAGGCCGCGGCATCGGTTTGATCAATAAATTAAAAGCTTATGAATTGCAGGAACAGGGGTACGATACCGTCGAGGCCAATGTAAAACTTGGTTTTGCACCGGATCTTCGTGAGTATGGAACCGGAGCACAGATTTTGTACGACCTCGGTGTACGAGAACTTCGTCTGTTGACCAATAATCCGACGAAAATCGCGGGGCTGAACGGCTATGGCATTCATATCGTTGAGCGTGTCCCGATTCAGATCGCTCCCAAACGGGAAGATTTCAAATATTTGCTTACAAAGCAGGAAAAAATGCAGCATATGACAAATTATAAAAAGCCGGAATAAGGCAAGAATGGAGGAAAAATCATGAGAGTATTAGAAGGAAATGTAGTAGGAACAGGAATGAAAATTGGTATCGTGGCAGCGCGGTTCAATGAATTTATCGTATCGAAACTTGTCGGAGGAGCAGAAGATGCTCTTCGCCGTCACGAAGTAGATACGGAGAACAATGTGGATCTTGCCTGGGTACCGGGTGCATTTGAAATCCCAATGACAGCACAGAAAATGGCAGAATCTGGAAAATACGATGCGGTTATCTGTCTTGGTGCCGTAATCAAAGGTTCGACCTCTCATTATGATTATGTTTGTGCAGAAGTCAGCAAAGGAATCGCAACGGTTGGCTTAAATACAGGCGTACCTACGATCTTTGGTGTCCTTACCACGGACAATATCGAGCAGGCGGTAGAGCGTGCTGGCACAAAAGCAGGAAACAAAGGCTACGACGCAGCTACTACAGCCATTGAGATGGTAAATTTGATGAAATCTATGTAGGAGAAAAGAGGCAATTATTATGATGACGATTTTATATCCGGCATACGGAAATTTGTATGTGAATCTTACGAATAAATGTCCATGCGCGTGCACCTTTTGTTTGCGCCAAACACACGAAGAAATTGAAAAATCCGGAAGTCTGTGGCTGGACCGAGAGCCGACGGTGGAAGAAGTGGAAAAAGAATTTGACAAATTTCCACCGGACACATACAAAGATATTGTATTTTGCGGTTTTGGTGAGCCCACAGAGCGTTTGGATGATTTGCTTGAAGTGGCGGAATTTGCCAAAAAGAAATTTGGTAAGAAAATCCGCATCAACACCAACGGACTTGGCAGCCTGATTCACGGAAAAGATATCACACCGCTTTTGCAGGGCAAAATTGATACGGTATCAATCAGCCTGAACACGCCAAATGCGGAAGAATATTACAAATTGACCCGCAACAAATTCGGGATTGAATCCTTTCAGGCAATGCTCGATTTTGCAAAAGAAGCGACAAAATATGTTCCGGAAGTTGTCATGACAACGGTGGAAACGACAATTACGAAGGAAGAAGAGCAGGAATGTCAGAAAATCTGTGATTCTTTGGGCGTGAGATATCGAATCCGGCCATTTGAGGATTAGGAATAGTTACTCTATAAATATAAAAAGGGCTGCCACAGTTTTGTGACAGCCTTAAGTATGTTCTAAATTATTTATTCTCCAACAGTTTTTCCACACTGACAAGTTTTACACAAAGTACAAACAGATCAGTAGCAACAGCCATTTCTTCCGGCGTAGGGAACGATGGGGCGATACGGATATTGCTGTCTTTCGGATCTTTGCCATATGGGAAGGTGGCACCGGCATTTGTCAAAGTAACACCGGCTTCTTTACATTTGGCAACGATTTTTTTAGCACATCCTTCCATCGCGTCAAAGGAAATGAAATAACCGCCAAGAGGTTTCACCCAGCTTCCGATCTCAGCACCGGTAAGTTCTTCGTCAAGCACTTTCAAAACAGCCTCAAATTTTGGACGCATCGCATCCGCGTGTTTTTTCATATGCGCTTTCAAACCGTCAATGTTTTTGAAATAAGCCACATGGCGAAGTTGATTTAATTTGTCATAACCGATTGTCTGAATCGTCATCTGTTTCTTGACATCAGCGAGGTTTTCTGCGGAAGCAGCCATCGCGGCGATACCGGAACCAGGAAAACTTACTTTTGAAGTAGAAGCAAATTCGTAAACAAGGTTTGGATTGCCGGCTTTTTCACATTCGCTGATGATATCCGGAATCTCAACTTGATTGTCCTCGTACAAATGATGAATGACATATGCATTGTCCCAGTAAATACGGAAATCTTTTGCTGCCGGTTTCAGATTGGCAAAGCGGCGAACTGTCTCATCACTGTAGCAGTATCCCTGCGGATTGGAATATTTTGGAACACACCAGATTCCTTTGATACTGTCGTCATTTGCCACAAGTTCCTCAACCATGTCCATGTCCGGACCATCCTGAGTCATTGGAATATTGATCATTTCGATGCCGAAACGCTCGGTGATAGCGAAATGTCTGTCATATCCGGGAACCGGGCAAAGAAATTTGACCTTGTCTAATTTACACCATGGTGTGCTGCCCAGAACTCCGTGAGTATAAGAGCGGGAAATCGAATCGAACATAATCGTAAGACTTGCATTTCCAAAGATAATGATGTGGTCTGCGGTGGTTCCCATCATATCAGCCATCAATTTCTTAGCTTCCGGAATCCCATCCAATACACCATAATTGCGGCAGTCTGTACCGTCTTCGGATTTCAATACAGAGTTTGAATTCAATGCATCCATCAAGCCAAGGGATACATCAAGCTGGCTTGGACTAGGCTTTCCACGAGACATGTCCAATTGCAGATTCAATGCCTTCTTTTCTTCGTAGCTGGCTTCTAACTCGGATTTGAGCGCCAGCAGCTGCTCTTTACTTAAGTTCTGGTAACTTTCCATGATAACCTCCTATATGGTAAGTAGTATTAACGTTTTTATCCATCCTCTATTATACGAAGAAAGTAAATTTTTTTCAATAACAAATTTATTTTTTTAAGAAAATAAAGTAAAAATATTTATATTCTTAATGCGGCTGCCAATATTTTTGTTGGTATTTCTTTGGGGAAATGCCAAAATGCGCAGAAAAGGTCTTTGAAAAATGAGAATAAGTTTGAAATCCCGAGGAAAAGCAGGCATCGGTCAGTGTGGCTCCCTGGCTTAAAAGTGTGCCAGCGTGCTGAATTCGTTTCAAGATCAGATATTGCTGGATGGAACAATTTGCAACTTTGCGGAAACTGCGTGTCAGATAATCCGCATTGTGGTGAAGAGCGTTTGCAACGTGCGAGACGGTGATATCTTCAGTAAAATGTTCTTCAATATAATGAAAGATTTCTGACACTAAAGGGGACATATGGTTGGAAAACAACTTTTTCGAACAGACACATTTTTGATTGAGAAGTACAAGGAGTTCTGTTAAAATAGCCGTTTGTAAAACATCGCAGCCAAAGGAATGAGCATGCAATACATCTTCCAGTTTTTTGCACAAAGCAACTATGTTGTCCAAAACTGGTTTGGAAAAGGAGTAAATTGGCTGTGACGAAGCGTGAAAACATGTCGAAAGATCCGTAAAGGTGCTGCTTAAGGAAAGCAAGGTGTCTTTGCGGATGTGAAGAAGGATCCGGTCGTAGTTGTGCGGATCGTGCGGAAGAGCTCTGTGCAGGGAAAATGGGGCACAGCATATGATGGTTCCAGGTGTCAAAAACTGCTCATGCTGTCCGATGCAAAAGGAAGCATTGCCACTTAAAAAAATAAGGATTTCGTATCCATCGTGAAAATGAAATGGCGTGTGGTGGTCGGCAATCCAGGAATCGGATTTGTATTCACATACGATGGGGGAAGATATTTCGGTAAAAAAACTTGGTTTCATAGCAGCCTCCTAAAAAAGTCGGAAAAAAACAAAAAAGTGTCGTATCATAAAAAGCATATGCTTATCCGTTGTGATATTATCATAATATAAAATGGTTTAAAAAGCAAGGAGAGGATCGTATGGGAAAGATATCGATAGATAAAAATATTGTTTTTTACGGAGAAAGCGACGAATGGAAAGGGGCGCACATGGCGGCGGATAATGTGCGTCAGGATATGTATTACATTTTCGGGAAAAAGCCGAAACAGATGGAGACGTTAGGTCGATCCGTGAAAACAGCGGTTATTTATGGAACGATTGGGAAAAGCAGATGGATCGATGAACTGGAAAGGCAAGGCGTGCTGAGCCTTGAAAAAGTACGGGGAAAATGGGAAGTGTACCAGTTTCAGATTAAGAAAAATGTGTTTCCTCAGGTGGACAATGCAATCGTTATCATCGGAAGTGATAAGCGGGGGACGATCTACGGTTTGTATCATTTGTCGGAACTACTGGGCATTTCGCCGCTGATTCATTGGAATCATGTATGGCCGGCAAAACAGGATTCCATTGTGCTGGATGAATCGGAAAATGTAACAACAAAGGAACCATCGGTGAAATACCGCGGCTTTTTTATCAATGACGAATGGCCGGCCTTTGGTACATGGGCGGAAAAGCATTTTGGCGGAATCAATGCGAAATGTTATGCACAGATTTTTGAATTGTTGCTGCGATTGAAAGGAAATTATTTATGGCCGGCGATGTGGGCATCAAATTTCAGCTTGGATGGTCCGGGGCTAGCCAGTGCGCAGCTCGCAGATGATATGGGAGTGGTAATGGGAACGTCACATCATGAACCGTGTATGCGTGCCGGCGCGGAATATGGCAGGATGCGTGGAAAGGATTCACCATATGGAGATGCGTGGAGTTTTCTTGAAAATGAAAAAGGGATTACCAGATTCTGGGAGGATGGGTTAAAGCGGAATGCACCATTTGAGAATGTCATTACGATGGGAATGCGTGGCGAAAATGATACCGCAATCTTCGGAAAAGAGAGCACGGTGGAAGAAAATGTAAACTTGCTTCGTAAGGTTCTTCGGACGCAGAACAGATTGATCCGCGAAAATGTGAACCGCGATCTTGCAAAGGTACCCCGTGTTATGGTGCTTTTTACGGAGGTTGAGGGATTTTTCTACGGTGGAAAGGAATCAGAAGGTTTGTTGCACGAACCGGAACTGGATGGTGTGACGATTATGCTCAGCGATAATAACCAGGGTGCGACGAGGACGCTTCCGACGAAAGAAATGCGCGGACACAAAGGGGGTTACGGCATGTATTATCATATGGATATGCATGGCGGTCCAATGGCATTTGAGTGGATCGGATCTACGTATCTTCCCAAAGTCTGGGAACAGATGACGGCGGCGTATGAATACGGGGTTCGGGACATCTGGGTTACCAATGTTGGAGATTTGGCGACACAGGAATATGGCTTGTCATTTTTCCTTGATCTGGCGTACGATATCGAAAAGTGGGGAGGACAGGATGCGGCAATTACAAAACAATATACTAAGAAATGGATTTATACACAGTTTGGTAGTTGTTTTAATTGTGACTTTTTGCAAAATCTGGAAGAGGTGGTATGGGATTACAATCGACTTTTGGCTCGCAGAAAACATGAAGTTATGAATGAAAAAGTGTACCATCCGCTGCATTTTGGTGAAGCCGAAGAAGTGTTGGAAATCTCAGAAAAAATATTGGCGGTCTGCGAGGAAGGGCGGAAAAAATGTCCGAAAGAATGGCAGGGAGCTTTTGAGTCGCTAATCTATTATCCGGCGTGTGGCACGGAGAATCTCATGAAAATGTGGATATTAGCAGGCAGAAATGCTTTATATGCTTCTCAAAACCGCATTGCAGCAAATGCACTGGCAGATGAAGTACAAAAATGCCTTGAGAAAGATGAAACAATCGTACTGGAATATCACGAAGTAGACAATGGAGCATTTGACGGTTTTGGTTTGTCGGAGCATATTGGGTTTGTTGACTGGAATAGTGAAAACTGCAAATATCCGGTTCGAAGTTATGTCTCTCCGATTCGCGATTCGCGCATGATCGTCGCACGCAAAGAATCCGAGGAGTACATGACCGGCGGATACTGGACGGAACAGCCGCAGATATGGAGGGATGCGATGCGCAATGATGTCACGGAGATTCGATTTGAGATTGCATGTGGCAGCAGAAAACCGGTCGAATACGAAATCAAGACAGATGCAGAATGGCTTCATTTTTCTTCGTATGAGGGTATTTGTGCGAACTGCGAAGAAATTGTACTGTCTATCGACAAGACGAAAATTTGCGGTACAGAGAAAACATTTTTTACAGTCGAAAATAAAGGCTACGGCAAAGCAGAAATTTATGTAGAAGCCCGGGAGGAGGAAAAAGATATCCCGGAAGGATATTTTGTCGAGGATAACGGCTATGTGGCAATCGAAGCCAGGCATTTTGCTGAAACAGGTGAGGTTGAAGGTGCCGCATTTCATGTATTGGAGCCCTATGGGCGGACAGGTTCCGCCATCAAGGTGTTTCCGGTAACCGCTGATTTTTCGGAAAAAGAAAAGTGTCCATTTGCCGCCTACAATATTTTTGTGCACAAGGAAGGTACTTATGAAGTGCAGTTTTATATGTCGGCTACTACACCTGTAGTATATGAAAGCCGGCAGGACATCGGTTACTCTGTAAACGATGGAAAAATGCAGCTTGTAAATACGGTAAAAGAACCGGACAAACCATTTTTCTTAAGCCGCCAATGGACAGAGGAAGCACATGATCAGATTAAAATCTGCAATGTGAAGATTCATTGTAAAAAAGGGGCAAACCGGTTGTATTTTTATCATGTAAGCCCGGCTGTGTTGCTGGAAAGAATTGTGATATGCAGGGAGGACGTAACTTTGCCGGAGTCGTATCTGGGACCAAGGGAGAGTTTTCGGAGATAAGAGAAGGGGAGCTGCGGCTCCCTTTTTGCAAACATATAACATAAAAGAAAGCATTCATAACGAATGCTTTCCAAGTTCAAATATCACTACTATTACCAGTCTTACGACTAGAAGTTCAAATGTTATACACTGTAGTGTTTAGAAGTAGTATATTACAGGAATGAATCATTTGTCAATATCTTTTTTGAATATTTCTTTTAAAGTATATAGCTTATGAATTTGTTCATTGATTTTTACGCGGTATTCTTCGGTTATTGTTGCATGCTTTTTGTTTATGTATAGTTTGTCATATATCCTTCTTTTATCAATTGTTCTTATTTGTTCTACTAATGCTGTACTTTTACCATTCGATAAATCGATATGATAGGGGATTTTATCGTTCATTCTCTCCAGAGTTAATGGTATAATTGTGCAGATTTCAGATTCTTTCGTTGTACGGACAACAAGACAAGGTCTATTTAATCCTTGCTCATGACCGAATGGTCGATTCCCCAAATTTGTCCAATAAATAAAATTGTTGAAAATATAGAAATTTTTTTTAGACATAACATCCCTCCAAGTGTTAATAAGCACCATTATATAACAATAGTCGACATTAAGCAATTCATTTTTTACAAAAAAAATAGAAGTATAATGACATTGTTACCGAAGGATTCCTTTTTTCTTGCATTTTTATACATTTGTGTTATAATAGCATCAATATCTATTTTTCTGATTTATTTCAAATCAAAAAATCCGGAAAAGAAAAAATACAAAGGGGGATATTGAATGGAAAATAGGAGTACAATTCAAAATTTAGAAGAGATTGGTGAATGGCTTGTAGAGTTAAAAATGAAGTTGGAAGAGAATCTACGGGAAGCACCAGAAGGAGCGCTGCATAGTAAAAACTGTCGTGGAGTTCAGCAGTTCTATGTAAAAAAAGACGGTATTCGGAAATATCTGAGAAAATCAGATTGGGACTTGGCAAAACAACTTGCACAGAGGGACTATGATAAAAAGTTATTGAATCGAGTTTGCTCTAATCTAGGATATCTTGATACTTTTTTGCGTAAGTTTGATGTAGACAAGTTATATGACATGTATGACGAATTACCACTTACTAGAAAGAATTTGGTCGAGTCGTTTTTGATGAGTGACAAACAATATTTTGAGGATTGGGAGAAGATTACTTATGAGAGAAAAGAGTTTGAGGAAGGAAGCCAGGAAATCTATACCGAACGCGGCGAAAGAGTACGGTCAAAGTCAGAAAAGATCATTGCAGATAAGTTGTTCTTACAAAATATTCCATATCATTATGAGCGACCAACTTACTTGAAGGGCTTTGGAATGGTTTACCCAGATTTTTGCTGTCTTGATATACGGCAGCGAAAAGAAATTATTTGGGAACACTTTGGCATGATGGGTGATTCAGAATATAGCCGAAAGACATTATCGAAGATAAACCATTATACGCAAAATGGATATTATCAGGGAGATAATATTATATACACCTTTGAATCGCTTGACAACCCAATGAATACGAAGGCGGTTGATAAGCTGATAGGGAATGTTTTCAAAAAATGAGTGGATTGGCGTGTGCGGAGCAGCTCATTTGCCGTTGCGAGAGGGTGACGGTACACGCCAAAAAAGAAAAGCAAGTTTTTGACGTGTGCGGAGCAACTCATTTGCCAGCCCAAGAGGGCGGTGTTACACGTCAAAAAAGAAAAGCAAGGTTGTGACGTGTGCGGAGCAGCTCATTCGCCAGCCCAAGAGAAGACTGGCACACGCCAAAAAAGAAAAGCAAGGTAGTGGCGTGTGCGGAGCAGCTCATTCGCCAGTCCAAGAGAAGACTGGCACACGCCCAAAAAGAAAAGCAAGGTTGTGACGTGTGCGGAGCAGCCATTCCGCTATTGCAAGAGAACTTTGGTACACGCCAAAAAAGAAAAAGCATTTGACGTTTCCCACATTACCATATAAAATAATGTTAGGGTTAAAGCAAATGCTAATCTAGCAGGTAACCAGGAGGTACAAACCTATGAAAATCGTTTTTATGGAAGCAGATACATTAGGAAAAGATGTAGACTTGTCAGAATTTGACAAACTTGGCGAGGTAGTAAAATATCCGGCATCCGAGCCGGCAGAAAATGCGAAGCGGATTGAAGATGCGGATATTATCATTGTAAATAAAATCCCCGTGAATGAGGAATTACTGAAGGAGGCAAAAAATGTAAAGCTGGTTTGCGTAACGGCGACAGGAACCAATATCGTGGACATGCCTTATGTGGAAAGCCGAGGAATTGTGGTAACAAATGTAAAAGGGTATTCGACCATGTCGGTGGCGCAGCACACCTTTGCACTGTTGTTTTATGTGTATGAAAAACTGGCGTATTACGACCAGTTCGTCAAAAGTGGAACGTATGCAAAAAGCGATGTGTTTTCCCACTTTGCAAAGCCATTTCATGAACTGGATGGAAAAGTTTACGGCATCATCGGAATGGGCGCGATCGGAGAAAAAGTGGCGGAGATTGCGGAGACATTTGGCTGCAAAGTCATTTACTATTCGACTTCGGGAAAACACGACCATCCGAAATATCAACGAGTGACATGGGAGGAATTTTTGGAGCAGGCGGACATTGTTTCAATTCATGCGCCACTTACACCGGCGACGGAAAAATTAGTGGATGCCGAGGCACTTCGAAAAATGAAGAAAACAGCAGTGCTTCTGAATCTTGGACGAGGTCCGATCGTCGATCAGAAAGCATTGGCAGAAGCATTGCAAAACGATGAAATTGCGGCAGCCGGACTGGATGTCTTGGAAAAGGAGCCGATGGAAGAAGGAGATCCGCTGCTGAACATACAGGATTCGTCGAAACTTATCGTTACGCCACATATTGCGTGGGCGACGTGTGAGGCGAGAAAACGCTGTGCGGATGAAGTTTGTGAAAATATTCGCTGCTATTTGCAGGGGATTTCTCGAAATGTAGTGAGTGGGGAAAAATGACATGAAAAGGAAAATATTGTCAGCTACGCTAATTATAAGTCTGCTTATGGGAACGCTATGGCAAACAATGACGCCAACTGTACAGGCGGCGAAAACGACGGCACAGTGGAAAACACAAAAGACAGGAAGTGCCGGCGTCCTAATTGGAAAATCGGTGCTTGTCAGTATTTTTGTGGAGGATGCCGACAGCAAGTGGAATGAAAAACAAAAAAAGGATGCCAATCGGAAACTCAAAGCGGCGGCAGCATTTATCCAACGACAGGGAAAGAGGTATAAGAAAAATGTGACATTGGTGGCAGATTCTTATGCAAATCCTGACTTGCAGTATGAGGTAAAAACAAAGACCAAATTAGACGATTCCGAGAAGAAATTAAATCGCTTCAGCGACCAGATGCAGACACGTATTGAACAGTCTATTAATGTGGATGAAATACGCGAAAAATATGGCACGGACAGCGTTGGCTTTTTGCTATTTATCAATAAATCCGGCGTGAGTTCGACCTCAGTACATTATATGGAAGATGGAAAAAAGAATTTTTATGAAATATGTGCTCTTTTTTCAAAATATGAGAAAGAGGCAGAGGGAGCGGCGACATATGCACATGAAATTCTGCATTTGTTTGGAGCCAGAGATCTGTATATGACTTCGATTACAGATGGAATCAGTTCGGCATTGGTCCGTCATGTTGGAAAGAAATATCCCAATGATATTATGTTTTCGACATTTACAAAAAGTGGGAAAACATTAAAATACAAAATTGTCAACCAGGTGGACCGCGTGACAGCCTTTTATTTGGGCTGGAAAAACACGATTCCGGAGAAAAAGAAATTTGCCCTTGATGGCAGAAATCCAAAGGGCTGTTTTTCCGACGGAACGGCGTGGTGATGAAAGGAAGGATAAAAATGGCATCGGGAATGAGTCAACAAGTATACCGGCTGCTTTTGAAAAAGGGTTTTGATGAGGAATTGAGCCGGGAAATTGCGTTTACATACATGAATACGGATTATACGGCGACACGGATGTTAGGCTATCTGTACCGTCTCAGTGCTCCAACCGAAGAAATGGTGGTCGACGAAATGCTTGCTATCCTGGAGGACCGCGAGCGGTTCCGCGAAAAACATGAATCGGAAGAAGCACAGGCGGCGATCACTCGGTTTTATAATGAAAGATAACAATAAGGCAGGAAAGAAATTCTCTCTCCTGCCATTTTTGTTAAGCCTGATATACCTGCTGGATTTTCACTACTTTTCCGCCCTTGATCGTAATCTTTGCAGCGGTGCCCCAATAATAAGTAACACCATTTTCTCTTTGTTTTGAATAGTCATACAGCTTTTTCTTAAAAGTACTGCGGCTTACTTTGCTGAGTGTGACGCTGTCCGCACTTAAAGTATAAAATTTGCATTTTGGTGAAACTTTGTAAGAGAGTTTCTTTCCGTAGCCTACGATATTTTCCCATTGCCAGTCATTGTTTCCTTTTAAATTGGTATTAAAAGTTGATTTGTGGCAAGTCAACGTATTGCCGTTTAAACGTGCGATAAGGATCTGTTTTGTCGCAGCCTGCGATGTTGTGGATGGAGTAATTGCCAAAGTACTAAAAACTAAGGCGAAAATAAGTGCAATTGATAAAAACTTTTTCATGATTTTGCCTCCTTCGAATGGATGATTTGATATTATTATACATGGATTATGTGCCTGTTGCAACACTAATTTTCTAATTGACATTTAGATAATAACATGCTATGATGCAAGTAATCACTTGCAACGGAGGCTTGCTGTATGTATGATGAAACACAGATAAAAATAATGGATGCCACCATGACATTAATTATTGAAAATGGGTATTCGGGGGCGACTACAAAGGAAATCGCAAAATTAGCCGGAGTGAATGAAAGCACGATATTCCGTAGGTTTGGGGAAAAGAAAGAAATCGTGACGGCGGCGATGGAATTGCCAAAATGGAATCCGGGATTATCGGAAGAGGATTTTATTTATCACGGAAATTTAGAAGAAGATCTGCTTGCTTTTTCAACGATTTACATGAAAAAGGTAACGCCACAGATGGTAAAAGTTTCGGTCGGATTGCGGTCGGCAGAACTGGAGGGAGCAGCATTGCCGGGAATTATGAAGGTTCCCTTGGTGTTTAAAAGAGTTTTGGTAAAATATTTTACGGAAATGACTGCACAGGGCAGGATGAGAGAGTGCAATGTGGAGAGTCTGACGATGCAGTTTATATCCATGAATTTTGGTTTTGTATTTTTGGACGCATCCTTTGGAAACAAATTAATCCGTGTTTCGAAGAAGAAGTATATTCAGGATAGTATAAGAGTATTTGTGTCAGGAATAGAGTTATAACTTTTGTAAAAAACGTGCCACATCGGCACGTTTAAAAATAATCTAAATGCAAGCATTCACTTGCATGAAAGGAGCAGCTTATGAAAGTAAAACAAATAAAGATTGATTTTAATGTTACACCCGAGATAAAAAGATTTGTATATGTATATCTGATTACCACAAAAAACGGCTGTATTTTGGTGGATTCCGGAGTTTACGGAAGTCAGGCGGTAATCGAGAAAGCAATTACAGAGAGTGGACATCAGCCGGAGGAAGTAAAGGCAGTATTTTTAACACACGCTCATCCGGATCATATCGGTACGGCGCATTATTTTCGTGAAAAATACGGTGCAAAAATATATGCTGGCGAAGCGGAACGTCCGTGGATCGAGGACATTGACCGGCAATTCAGAGAACGCCCTATCCCGAATTTTTATAAACTAGCAAGGAAGTCTACTGTTGTAGACTGCATGGTAAAAGATGGAGATGAGATTTCTATTTGCGAGGATATTTTAGTACAAGTAATAGGAACTCCCGGTCATTCGGTAGACGAAATTTCTTATCGCATTGGCGAGACGGTATTTATCGGAGATACCGTGCCGGTTCGGGGAGATATTCCGATTCTGGTGAATTTGAAAAAATCGAAAAAATCTCTGGAAACACTGGAAAATCTGAAAGATGTTCAGACATTTTACCCTGCATGGGATCAGACTTATTCCACAGAAATAATGCGACAAAAAATAAAGGATGCCGGGGCTTTGCTGAAGAAATTGGAAAAAACAGTACATACTATGGATAACGGTGGAAAACTGTCAGAACTGACAAGCAAGGTGTGTGAATATTTGCATGCACCAATGTGGGCGAAGAATCCATTGTTTGCAACAGCGGTTGCTTGCTGCCGAAAGGAGAAATAGAGATGACTTGTTATTTTATCATAGATACTTACATTGATGAAAAAACGGGGCGGGTGATGTATGATGAATATATCCGGGAAGTAAAACCGATCGTGAAAAATTTGGTGGAGAATACATTGTTCGTTCAGAAAAAGTTACTTCACTTCATCCGGAACGAACACCTCAGCGGGTTATTGTAATCCGATTTCCTTCCAGAAAGACGTTGGAGGGGTGTTTCATGTCAGATCAGTATCGTGAAATCGAAAACAAACGAATGAATAGTGTAGATGCCAGAGCAGTAATAGTAGAGGAAGAGATAAAAACATAAAAGAGTGTACAAAAAAATGCACATCACCCTCTGGTATTATGAGATCATCAAAAAACAATTCAGACAAATTTCGGAAATTCACAGTAAGTATTTGAGTTAGGAGGAATACGATGAAATACGATAAGGAAATACAAACTCAATATGGTTTTATACATGGCAGCAAAACGCTTGTATTTATAAAGGCAGGACGAGGGGGGAGTATTTATGGATATCAGGATAAATATGTACGGATTTCCAAGGCGATAAAAGAACAATTTGGTTACTCCGTCTGTGTTTCTGCAAATCCGCCTGAGAGAGAAAGTGATCTGTTGGAAGAGATAGCGTTTGTTAATCAAGAACAGCAAATTGACGATATATATTTTATAGGTGTTTCAAATGGAGCACTTGTGGGCGCACAGCAAGGATATCGAGAATCCCGGATAAAGGGGATGCTTTTGATCAATGGTCCTCTTATGATAAACTGGTACAAAACTCGCAAAGGAATAGAAGCATTTTGTGGAAAAAGGGTACGTATGCTTTATGGGGAACGCGATCCGTCTGTCCGCTATATTGAATTGTTGGATCTTATCCGTTCGGATGTTTTACATTATGCTATTTGTGAAGGTGCGGATCATCATTTTGCCGGAAAAGAAAATTATTTTAACAGAGAGATAATGGATTTTTTGCAAAAGGTAACTATTCAGGATCCAATGTATGGAAATCAATGAATCGTCGTGCTTGCACGTAAGAGACCTTGATTTCCATACATTTAGATCCTAATAGGGCTCCCCTTCCACATATGAGCATTTTTAGCCTTGTCAAAGGCGGGAAAGAACACGAAGTGTTCGAAA
>DJEU01000043.1 GCA_002431395.1 Lachnoclostridium sp. UBA5890 | reverse complement strand
TTGACATTTATTAGCTGGACTTAATTTTGTCCCAATCGGGGTAGCATTGTATTTATAAACAACTCAGGTCTGACTCTAACAGTGGGGGCAACCGCGATGACTTTCACATACATTCCGAGAAGCTTATATCGATTTTAAGCGCAATCGCGCTTTTATACTATACCATTTCACGCAAAAAAAGTAAAGAGCCGATAACTCTTTACTCTTTCAAACCATTTTAACTCATAAACATTTGCGACCAGTAACGCTTCATTCCTGTTGTCGTCTCGACATATCCTATTGCCATATAACGATATTTCTCAGACAAAATATTCGCACGATGTCCCGGGGAACTCATCCAGTTACTTACGACTTGCTCCGGTGATGTCTGCCCCGCCGCGATATTTTCTCCGGCTGAAAAATAAGAACCAATGCCTACTTCTTTAAACACAGAATAACATTTCTCGCCATTTGGCCGGGTATGGGAGAAGGATTCCGTAAGCTCATTCGCACGAATTGCGGCAGCCTGACTCAGTTTGCTATGCAAATTCAATGCCTGCAAATTTTCCTTTGATCTCTCGATATTGACAAGCCGCAATACTTCTTTTTCGTAATTTGCCGCTTGCTCTGTGATCGTTGCCTGTGGAGCAAGGGTTGGCTCCGGTGTCGCTGCCGGTGTTACGGTCGGTGTCGGTGTTGCCTCTGTATCTTTTAAAGCTTCTTTTATCGTAATCTTATAAACGATTTTTTTCTTTCCTGTTTTTGCCTGTAAGCGAACAGTTCCCTTCTTTTTTGCCAAAATGAAAACCGATTTTTTTTCGCCTTTGTAAACATGAATTTTATTCTTTCCGGAAAGTGTTTTCCAGACCACTCGCTTCTTTGCATTTTTAATGGTTAAACGTTTAAGCTGTCTGACACGCATCGTAAACTTCTTTTGTACCGTTTTTGCCTCTGCGGTTTCCGGCACAAGAAGACTCAATACCAAGGACAGTGTCAATAAGAGTGCTGCTATTTTCTTCATATCTTTTCCTTTCCGCGAACTCAGATTTTTTCAAATACCATCGTCGCTTGAATTCGGTCTCCGCCTAAAAATCCACCACTCTGCGCCGAAGCCGTCGTAATGGTATGCAGACGGTAGCCCTTTGCTGCCTGCTCATTTAACACTTCTTCCAGTGCGGACAGATTCCCGGAACCGGTTCCTAAAAATTTTTCTTTCAATGTTACCTGTAAAACTACGTACTGCAGCCCGTCCTTTCCGGATGCTGTTGAATACGTAGATGAATCTCCGTAATTTGCCATATGTGTTTCCTCCTTTTCCTTATTGGTCTTTTATTACTACATTTTTAAGTATACAGGAAAACGATCGGAGATGCAAGCGAAAGGGGCTGGTAGATAGAGGAAACGGAGGATTTTCACTCTTCCTCTAAGTATCTTTTCAATTGTTGTACCAGCTTATAAACCATTGTTCCCATTTATTCGCCTTCTTTCAAATCAAAATCCTTGATATAAGGAATACCTCCATATACGCCTGCCAAGTAATCTTTTTCAAACGAAGCATCGGATCTAATTTTGAAATCGGATAATGCAGACAACTCGGAATATCCAAATTCATCTTTCTGAACAAACCAAATCTGATCCCGTCTGAAAAACTTTTTATCCATTAATGTAGTATCATGCGTAGTATAAATTAATTGTGCCAAATATTTTTCGTCATAAAATAGATCAATAATAAATTTAAGCAATAATGGATGTAATTTTATATTCAATTCATCTACAAAAATAGAACCGCCATTTAAAACAGCTAATCTTGCATAGATAAACAGCATAATACTTTTTATCGTACCTTCTGACTCAAAATATAAACTTAACGGATATTCTTCCCCATCTTTTCCTTTGTGAAAAGTATAGAATTTCATATTCTTTTCGCTATCATCATAAAAAATATCCTGAATCCCTGTATCAATTGCAGATAAAAATTCAACCAATTTTTCTTTATCACGATCAATCACTTGGGGCAAAAGTTCTTCCAATATATCGGTATCTTCACAAAAATTTGTAGGAACAACCAGCGTACTCATAATTGCTGAATAAACACTGGTAAATACATCTGTTTTTAATTTTAATTTATTAAAAAAAGAAAGTGCCAGTGTTTCGCTTGGGATTTGTTCCTTATATAATTCGCATTCCTTTTTCACAGAAGCACCAAACTTGACATTATTTGTCGTTCTCTCTAAAATCGTTACCGTTCTGTTAGTCTCAAGGTTTTTACGATACATCCACTCCGTCACAATGCATTCTGCGTTGTATTCAAATCCATATTTGTATTCGTATCCTCCATAAATCTCGATAATTTGAAATTCGGAATTCTCTTCTGTTTTTTCAAAAGAAAATGGCACATAATATCTGTCAATTGCGTTTTTTTCACCCTCTCCAACATTATTAAGAGATTCCATAATAATTCTTTGAAAAAGAGACATTGCCATATATAAATTTGACTTTCCACTTGCATTTGCTCCATAAATAGCTGCAACTCTCAGAAATTTTTCTTTCATTCCAATATCAATTAAATTGCACTCGTGTTCTTTATAAGCTTTAATCGCTGTCATGTCTAAAACTGTCTCTTCTTTAAAAGACAAAACATTTTTTACCATAAATTGTACCAGCATATCACAGCACCTCCCTCATAAGATATAATATACTATTTTTAATATATTATGTCAATGCTTTTGTGATTTTTTCACATTTTTTGCGCTGTAATATCATATTTATACAAATACGATGTCAGCTCTCTTACACTTTCTTCAATAGAAACATACTCATAATTCATAAACTCTTCCCTCTCCGTCATTCCGGTTAATACCGCCATGAAATCCATGCCCGCGCTCTGGGCTGTTTTTGCATCTACAATACTGTCACCCACATAAATAACCTGATTTTTGCTGACATTCAATCTCTGAATTGCCGTCAGCAGCCCTTCCGGATCCGGTTTCTCGTTTTTCACATCATCGCCACCTATTATCACATCGATAACATTCCTGGCATTGTTTTTTTCCAATATCTGCTCAATCCTATAATGATACTTTGTTGTAACAATCCCCAAAAGAATTTTGTCGTCTCGAAGTTTTTTCAATATTTCATGGGGTTACACGTAATTTTTGACCCTCATTTTTATTTTTAGCAATAAACCATATATTTTTATCATCATTTTTGATCCCAGCAAAAATTAATCAATTTATACCACAATTTGCATAAACTGTTTTGACCCCAGCAATAGTTTTGTGTCTCAAACCATATAAATCCACTTTCTTTTATGGTTTATTTTTTATTTTTATACACAGACCAAAACAAAATTAAAAATCCTTTGGTCTATTTCTAAAAATTTTCCATGGAATCAAATTCAGCACATCTCCCAGACAATTCCAACTCCTCCCTGCACCCTCACAACACTTTTCCCAGACAATCACAAGCCGCCCTACACCATATCTCTCCAGCAATCACAAGCCGCCGTGGCAAACCATCTCACATCGCATGTACCGCAACTTCCGCCAATCACCACAAGCACTCCAAAAAAGACCCGAAACGCATGCGTTCCGGGCCTTTGATATCCATATTTTTGCAGATAACTGCTTATCGTTTACTAAACTGAGGAGCTCTACGTGCTTTCTTGAGACCGTATTTCTTACGCTCTTTCATACGTGGGTCACGTGTGAGGTATCCAGCTTTCTTCAATGTAGGTCTGAGATCCAAGTCATATTTGTTCAATGCTCTTGCGATACCATGACGAATGGCACCAGCCTGACCTGTAAATCCGCCACCTTTTACATTTACGATTACGTCAAATTTGTCTGCCATGTTTGTAGCTTCCAAAGGCTGACGTACGATGATTTTCAATGTTTCAAGTCCGAAGTACTCGTCCATGTCTTTTTTATTAATTGTAACTTTTCCTGTTCCTGGTACAAGATATACGCGTGCTACGCTTGATTTTCTTCTACCTGTTCCGTAATATTTTTCACTAGCCAATGTTATTTCCTCCTTTCAACCAATTAAATGTCCAGAACTTCTGGCTTCTGTGCAGCATGTTTGTGATCTGGTCCAGCATATACAAACAATTTTTTAAGCATCTGTCTTCCCAAAGGTCCCTTTGGAAGCATACCTTTTACTGCATGAGTGATAACATACTCTGGCTTCTTCTCTTTCATCTCTTTAAGTGTAGTCTCTTTCATACCGCCTACATACTCTGAGTGATGATAATAAATCTTCTGAAGGTCTTTCTTACCTGTTGTAACGATCTTATCAGCGTTTACAACAATAACATAATCACCTGTATCAATATGAGGGGTGTAGATTGGTTTATTCTTACCTCTCAAAACATTTGCAATTTCAGATGCAAGACGTCCCAAGGTTTTTCCTTCGGCATCTACTACATACCATTTTCTTTCCACATCGGATGGACTTGCCATATAACTTTTCATCCTGGAAACCTCCTAATATAATTTCTTCTCGCACAAAACGTGCGCTTCCTGTATACAATAATGCATAAATAACTTTTGTGTCTCATGAAATCCATCTGAAATGTCCGGAACAGATGCTTTCACGTCACACTTGCTTATTATATTACATTTTCAGTTGCTTGTCAACAGAAAAAATGGCTGCAGATAGCGTAAATTGTTTTTCGG
>DJEU01000026.1 GCA_002431395.1 Lachnoclostridium sp. UBA5890 | reverse complement strand
TGCCTTTGGGGCTCCGCGCCAGCCCGTGCTTCACAACGAGACACGCATTCTTCGCTCCTACGGAGCTCATCATCGTGACAGTCGTCACATATTCGCGCAAAAATGCCCGTAACTCTGTGCAAGCACAGTCACGGACATTTTCCCACGAATGCGTGTCTCGTTGTTTGCACGTAAAAACAAGGTGCCTACGATCCTTATCGCAAGACACCTTGTATCAATATCCATTTGCTATGAATTATTTGTTTACAGCTTCTTTCAGAGCTTTACCAGCTTTGAACTTAGGTGCTTTGCAAGCTGGAACATTCATAGGTTTTCCTGTCAATGGGTTCACACCATTTCTAGCTGCGCGATCTGCAACTTCAAAAGAACCGAAACCTACCAACTGTACTTTTCCGCCAGCTTTCAATTCATCTGTGATTACATCAACAAATGCTTTCAATGCTTTCTCTGCGTCTTTTTTTGACAATTCAGCCTGATCTGCCATAGCTGCAACTAATTCTGTCTTGTTCATGGATTATATCCTCCTCGTGATTTCTTAATTATTTTTGTAAACCTACAACATCCGTTCATGTTTTGTAAACCTACTAACACTATTTATACCCTTTTTTTCATCATTTGTCAAGAATTTTTACTGGAATTACCATGAAAAACCGACATTTTTACATATTGTTCATTTTTTAAAAGAATATGGCAGCCGTTTTTCCCGCTACTGCTCCATCTGGCGTCCAAGGAAGCCCGCACCGCAAAGGGCCATTTTTTCTTCAAATTCTCCGAATTTCTGCTTTTTATCGTTTGACAAAAGAATGACTGCCCCAATGGCATCTCCTTCGCAAACAATTGTCGCTACTGCTTGATTTGGTTCCGGCTCTTCTCCCTCGATGATGCGGCACATTTTTCCCTTACCATCAGCATAAAGGGCATTGCTTCGGTTATGGATGCACTCTTTGATTGACTCGTCGAGATCCTTTCCGGTATACTGCCGGCTCTGACTGCCCGCTGCAGCCACGATACGGTCACGATCTGCAACGCACACAGTACATTTTGCCACATTCGCCACAGATTCTACATATTCCTGCGCTGTATCACCAAGTTCCCCGATTGGAGAATATTTTTTTAAAACAATGCCGCCTTCGTGATTTGTAAATATTTCCATCGGATCACTCTCACGGATCCGCAGTGTCCGCCGGATTTCCTTTGGAATCACAATTCTTCCCAATTCATCAATTCTACGCACAATACCTGTTGCTTTCATATTAAAAACCTCCTGATTACTGCTATAATTTCCATAATTATGCTATATGGGTAGTATGTGGAAATGAAAAAGAATTATGTATTTTTTTTCAAATTTTTCTCTTGCATTTTGGAAATACTATGTTATAATAAGTTTATCGAACATTTGTTTGCTCCGAAAGAAGGGATACTATGGCATGTGATATTTCATTATTAAAAAATGGACACATTTATTTGTGCATTGACCTCAAGTCCTTTTATGCCTCTGTAGAATGTGTCGAGCGGCACCTTGACCCGCTCACGACGAACCTTGCCGTCGCTGACCCCGAGCGCACGGATAAGACGATCTGCCTCGCGATTTCGCCGAGCATGAAAGCCCTTGGGATTAAAAACCGCTGCCGTGTTTTTGAGATTCCTGCCGGCACTCCGTACATCATGGCACCGCCGCGCATGAAATTGTATATCGAATATTCTGCTCGGATTTACGGCATTTATTTAAAATATGTGGCAAAAGAAGACATTCATGTCTATTCTGTCGATGAAGCGTTTTTGGATGTCACCGATTACCTCTCGATGTATCAGACCGACGCGCGTTCCCTGGCGCAGCGGATCTTGCAGGACATCCTTTCCACCACCGGGATTACTGCGACCTGCGGCATCGGGTCAAATCTGTATCTGGCTAAGATTGCGCTCGATATTACTGCCAAACATGCAAGTGATTTTATCGGGTGTCTCGACGAACAGCTTTACCGGCAGAACCTTTGGAACCACCGTCCACTGCAGGATTTTTGGCGGATTGGGCCCGGTATCGCCAGAAAGCTGGAGCGTGTCGGCATTTTTACAATGAAAGATCTCGCCGAAGCAGATGAAGATATGCTCTATCATATGTTCGGCGTGGATGCAGAGCTGCTCATCGACCATGCGTGGGGACGGGAGCCGACGACGATAGAAGACATCAAAAATTATCGGCCGCAAAAGAATTCGATCTCCAGCGGACAGGTTCTTCCCTGCGATTATTCGTTTGAGGACGGCATTTTGATCATCAAAGAAATGGCAGACCTTTTGACGCTGGATCTCGTTGACAAAAATCTTGTCACGGATTCTATGACGCTTCATGTGGGCTACGCCAAACGCGGTCACAGCATTCCTGCGCCCGCCCATGGCACGACAAACCTGGGGACTTTTTCCAGTTCATCTGCCCGCCTGATTCAAGAGGCTGAGTCGTTGTATCGGCGCATTGTCAATTATTCGCTCGATATCCGTCGGCTGACTTTAACCTATAACAATGTGTGCGAAGCCTCTTTTCTCCAACTTGATATTTTTACAGATCCTTCCAAATTAGAGGAAGAGAAAAATATGCAGAAAGCCATCCTCGCGATCCGAAAGAAATATGGAAAAAATGCGATCCTGCGCGGTATGGACCTGGAAGAACACGGCACGACAAGGCTGCGGAACGAACAGATTGGAGGGCATAAAAGTGAATAGACCAAGGGAAAAAATGTCCCGGGAAAACCGGGCAAAACAATTTATGCCTTTTGCCGCTTTAAGGGGATTAGAAGAAGCTTTGGAAAAAAAAGAAAAAATTGTTGTGCCGAAAGCCGAATTGTGCGATGATTATAAGGAACAGTTAGATTTCCAGCTGTCGCAGATGCAGTGCGGCGATATGGTAACCGTCGTCTATTTTTCAGAAGACAATTACGTCCGTATCACCGGCATTTTATCGAAAATCAAATTAGAAGAACGCTGGATTCAGGTAGTCCGCACGAAAATCTATTTGGATGACATATATGAATTTGAAAAATAAGTCCAGCTAATAAATGTCA
>DJEU01000048.1:59412-67999 GCA_002431395.1 Lachnoclostridium sp. UBA5890 | reverse complement strand
ACGTTATCCGGCATCCTGCCCTGCGAAGCTCGGACTTTCCTCACCTGGGACCTTTCGGTATAAGCAGGTGCGATCATCTGTGCTACTCATACTATTTCATTGTTGGTAATAACTTAATCTAATAGGATTCCACCACCGATAAACTCTCGTACGATCGAATTTAATGGAACTTCCTCCGGATTGATGGCGAGGAAATAATCCAGGAATTTGAGCAGACGCTGTGCTTCTGCATATTCCTCACTATCCATCGGCACACGGAACAATGCCGGTTCCGCGTACGTCTTCAAGGCTGCCAGTTCATAAAGCAGCGACGAATTAAACATGGCATCCGCTTTTTCCTGAAATGGGAAAATATTGGCATTCTCACCATCTCTTACCGATTTCCACATTGCAATCGTCTTCTGTGCACTATGTCCTCTGGTCCGTGCATCACGCACGATTCTTCGGATCAGTCTTCCATCGGTCGTAGGGATCCGGTTATGATCGTCTACATTCAATGTCGTCAATGCACTGATATATATTTTAAACTTATTTTCTTTCGGAATCTTCTCGGTCAGTTTATCATTTAACCCATGGATTCCCTCGATAACAAGAATCTCGTCTGGTCCAAGTTTCAGCATCGGTTTATTATATTCCCGTTTTCCGGTGATGAAATTGTACGTCGGAAGCTGTACTTCTCTGCCTGCGAGCAGGTTTTCCAGATCTTCGTTAAACTGCTTTGTGTCGATTGCTTCGATACATTCGTAGTTATATTTTCCGTCTTTATCTTTCGGCGTATCAACACGATTGACAAAATAATCATCGAGTCCGATCGGATGCGGTTTCAAACCAAATGTCTTTAACTGTGCCGACAAGCGGTAAGAAAAGGTTGTCTTTCCGGAAGAGGACGGCCCGGCGATCGTTACGACACGCACTTCTTTGGAGGAAGCAATCTGTTCTGCGATATTTCCAATCTCTTTCTCATGCAGCGCCTCCTGCACCAGCATCAGATCACGCATTCCACCATTTACGATCACATCATTTAACTGTCCGACATTTTCCACTTCCAGCTGTACTCCGCGCTTAGCCGTCTTTTCCAGCGTATGGAACAATTTATAGCTTGGCACAAATTCCGGAATATGCTTCGGATCCTCTTCTTTTGGCACGATAAGCACAAACCCGGATTCAAATGCCTGAAGTTTAAACTTGCTTAAACAGCCTGTGCTGTAAGGCATCGGTCCATAAAAATAATCCATGACTTTTCCCAGTTTATGAATCGTTACTCTCGAACTTCTACGATACCGCAGAAGACGGCTCTTGTCAAACATTTTCTTCGCATCAAACAGACGAATGGCCTTGTGAACACTCATTGTCTTTTTCTCAAACGTAACGTCTTCGTCTATATAGCGTTTCATGCGGTCGCTTACGCGGGCGAGCAGTTCGTCGGTCACCTCTACCCCGCGCAGTGTACAGTAATACCCTGTGTCAATCGAATATTCCACCGTGATTTTTTCAAATTTATCTTTCGGTGTCTCTTTGTAAAAGGCCTTCAGCATAACCATCGTAAGTCCTCTGACATACACACGGCGGCCATCTTTATCCTGAAAATTACAAAATGTAATATGGCTTCCGCTTTCTACACTTTTTCCAAGTTCTTTTACCACACCATCTACTTTTACGGCAAGCGCATCTGAGTGTCCGGTCTGTTTTGCCAATTCAAAATATGTAATTCCTTTTTCACAAACCACTTTTTTTCCATCGATTTTTACCGAAATATTCTCCATGGTGCTCATCTCCTTTCCGCTCATTTCATTTTGTCTGTCAGTTCTTCTAAAAGTGTACACAGATGCTCCACTTCCAAACGGCGCGCACCGGTATTTCCCTGTTCCGCCAGCCGGTCAAGAATCGAATCGTAAACGTTCTTTTCCTGTAACAGGAAGTCAAGCATCACCGAATCCCGTTTCTCGATCAGATACGTGCTGTAACCGGTTCCCGGCACATTGTACTCATGTGTTTTCTTCGCTTTTTCTGACCGTTTTGCAAGCATGGCAAAGTAAAATTTTCCCTCGTCGCGGCAGGCTTTTTCCTGCATGATTTCAAATCCAAAATCTGACAATTTTTCTCGAACAAACCCGATTTCAGACTGTGGCTGCAATACCAAGGTCTGTACTTTAGCAAGTACATCCGGACGTGCATTCAATATGTCAATCATCAAGGGACCGCCCATGCCGGCGATCATCAGTGTATCGACTTCTCCCGGCTCCAGTTTTTCCATGCCATTGCTTCTGCGGCACGCAATCCGGTTTTCCAGCCCTTCCCGCCGGATATGCTCTTTCGCCCGTGCGATCGGTCCTTCATTGATATCCATCGCGATCATTTTTTCCGCCACATGATTCTGAATAAGCCAGATCGCCGCATAGCCATGATCACATCCGATATCTGCCACTCTGGCTCCCTGCGGAACCAAAGATACATTCATCTGTAAACGCTTTGATAATTTCATTAATCCAAATAGTCCTTCAATTTTCTGCTGCGGCTTGGATGACGCAGTTTACGAAGTGCCTTCGCCTCAATCTGACGGATACGCTCTCTGGTAACATTGAATTCTTTTCCAACTTCTTCCAGTGTGCGGGCACGTCCATCATCCAGACCAAAACGAAGTTCCAATACTTTTCGTTCTCTGTCGGTCAATGTACCAAGCACCTCTGACAACTGTTCCTTCAAAAGTGTAAACGCTGCCGCCTCTGCCGGAACCGGAACGTTGTCGTCCTGAATAAAGTCACCCAGATGGCTGTCTTCCTCTTCTCCGATCGGAGTTTCCAAAGAAACCGGCTCCTGTGAGATTTTCTGAATCTCTCGTACACGGTCTACCGGAAGATTCATTTCCTTTGCAATTTCTTCCGGATATGGCTCTCTTCCGAGTTCTTGAAGCAGCTGACGCTGTACACGGATCAATTTGTTGATCGTCTCCACCATATGCACCGGAATACGGATGGTCCTCGCCTGATCGGCAATCGCTCTCGTAATCGCCTGACGAATCCACCATGTTGCGTAGGTACTGAACTTATACCCTTTGCGGTAATCAAATTTCTCAACCGCTTTGATCAATCCCAGATTTCCTTCCTGAATCAGATCAAGGAAAAGCATACCGCGGCCGACATAACGTTTGGCAATGCTGACAACCAGTCGAAGGTTCGCCTCTGCCAGACGCTTTCTCGCATCCAGATCTCCGGTTTCCATTTTCTTTGCCAGCTCAACCTCTTCATCTGCAGACAACAGAGGAACTTTACCGATTTCTTTCAAATACATACGCACCGGATCTTCAATGCTGACACCATCAGGCACAGAAAATTCGATATTTTCGAGTTCTTCTTCCGTTGGTTCGTCATCGACATCAAGGATAATATCGTCGTCCGTGTCGGTATCCGGCAAAATCGCGATGATCCCATTCTGCTCCAGATAATCCAGAATTTTTTCCGTCTTATCTCCATCGAGATCAATATCCTTGAACTGCTCATTGATGTCACTGAAATCGATCTTTCCATCTTTTTTCTTTCCCAGTTCCACCAATTTCGTCAACGACTCCAAAAACTGTGCTCGTTCATCCACTGTATTCTTTTCTTCCTTCATATTTTCCTCCATTCTTGCAAATTTACAAGTTTCTTACCATTTATGTCAATGTAATGTGTAATGTCTCTAACTGCTTTTTTTCCATAATGATCTTCTGCAGCTGCGAAAGATCGGTGATTTCCCGGCTTTTCTTATCCAGGCTTGCCTTTTTGAGCGTTTTTACCATCTCATTCAGTGCCTTTTCGCGCTCCGAATCCTCATTGACCTGCTGTACCTGCTTATTAAAGATCCCCGCTGCCAATGACTGCTCTTCCTTGCTTTCAAAATAACTGATGATCTGCGCCGGCGAGATCTCACCGGTTCTTGCCTGCTCATACAGCATGCCGGCGATTGTATGATACGGTTCTTCAAAAAAATCATCCGGCTGCAGCCATCTGGAAATCTTTGGAAACAATCCAACATCTTCCGCAATCCAGGTCAAAAGTACGCCCTGTATCTTTAAAATACCATCTTCTTTCTGCGTCTTTGACTTCTGTCTGCGTTCCTGACGGATCTTTTCATAATCGATGCCAACCCGCGCTGCTGCCTGTCTGCTCACAAGCCCGCGAAAATCCTCCGCGCGTATCGCATATTGTCTCGCAAAGGCTTCGATATAGTTATTTCTCTCAATCTCGTTATCGAAGGTAAGACATTTCTTTGCTGCTTCATTCATAAAACGTGTCTTTTCCTCCGGATCCTCCATATTATATGCGGTCTGGAGGCGATCAATCTCATAAAAGAAACTGTTCTGCGCCTGATCGATCCGTTTTTGAAATTCTTCCTTCGAAAGTGCCTTAATAAACTCATCCGGATCTTTGTACGGCCGCATATTGATGACTTTTACCGTAATTCCGGCTTCTTTCAGCATCGGGATTGCACGCAGCGCCGCTTTTACACCGGCACCATCGCTGTCATAGCAGAGATACACCGTATCGGTATACCGTTTTAACAGACTGCTCTGCTGGCTCGTAAAAGCCGTTCCCAGCGAAGCTACAGCATTAGTAAATCCGGCCTGATGCAGGGCGATCACATCCATATAACCCTCGCACACGATCATTCCGTGATCCTGCTTGCCATGAACAAAATTGAGTCCGAACAGGTTTCGGCTCTTATCAAATATCATCGTCTCCGGCGAATTCAGATACTTTGGCTTGCCGTCTCCCATTACACGTCCACCAAAGGCAATTACTTTATTGCGGCGGTCCATGATCGGAAACATGACGCGGTTCCAAAATTTGTCATACACGCCTTTTGCCTCCTGGAATTGAAACAATCCCGTCTGATTCAGGAGCGAATCGTCATATCCTTTTGCTTTCATATATTGATACAGATCGTTGCTGTATTTGTCAGAATATCCCAATCCAAAATGACGGATCGTCTCTTCCGACAATTCTCGTCCGAGCAGATATTGTTTGGCCTCTCTGCCCCGCTCTGAGTTTAGTTTAGCATAATAATAATTTGCCGCGATCTTGTATATCTCTAAAATCTGTTCTCTGACATTGCGTCGTCGTTTTTCTTCGGTTGTCTCTGACTGTTCGGGCAGTTCCATTCCGGCCCGCTCTGCCAGCTGGGCAAGTGCCTCCGGAAACGTAAGATTTTCGTATTCCATCAAAAAAGTAAATACGTTGCCGCCGGCTCCACATCCAAAGCAGTAATACATCTGTTTGTTTCCACTTACTGAGAAAGATGCTGTCTTTTCGTTGTGAAATGGACAAAGACCAACATAGTTGCTTCCCGAACGTTTTAAATTTACATACGAGGAGATGATGTCCACAATATCATTGCGCTGCCTCACTTCCTCAACAAAGTCTTCACTGTAATACATTCCCATCTTCCCTTTTTTTTATTCTTTTCCCATATCAGTAAATCTGCCATGTACTCGGAATCATCAATGTCTGATAGGTGGATACGGCAAACCGGTCTGTCATCCCGGCGATATAATCGCAGACAACCGTCGATATGCTCTCGCCCTTTTCCCATATCATCCGGGTATATTCTTCCGGCATTTCTTCGATATGATTGGAATAATAGGAAAATAACTGGCTCAGCATACGTTCTGCCTTTCCCTCTTCCCGTTTGGCATCAGAGTTTACATAGACATTGGCAAACATAAACTTGCGCAATTCCTGTAATGCCTCATACGTTTCATCCGACATCATGATATCATTCTTTCCCATACTATGTATAACGATGTCATGGATCAAAGTATTGAGCCGCTCCCGCAGATTTTTTCCGAGCACCTGAACACAGGCTTCCGGAAGATCTTCTTCACAGATGATCCTTCCTCGGATGGCATCATCAATGTCCGAATTCACATAAGCAATCTTATCACAAAGCCGTACAATCTTTCCTTCAAGAGTGGATGGATGACCGGACGTCGAATGATTCAGGATTCCATCCCGGACTTCTTTCGTCAAGTTCAATCCTTTTCCGTTTTTTTCCAATTTCTCCACGACACGGATGCTTTGGATCTGATGCATAAATCCATCCGGGCAGATGCGGTTTAACACACGTTCTCCGGCATGTCCAAACGGCGTATGTCCAAGATCATGTCCCAATGCGATCGCCTCGGTCAGATCTTCATTCAACCGAAGTGCTTTTGCCACGGTCCGAGCATTCTGCGACACCTCTAAGGTATGTGTCAGCCGGGTTCGGTAATGATCACCCTCCGGGGATAAAAACACCTGCGTCTTTCCTTTCAGACGACGGAACGACTTGCAATGTAATATCCGGTCGCGGTCTCTCTGATAGACCGGCCGCAGATCACATGGTTCCTCATAATGTTCCCGTCCCTGTGACTGGTCGCTGAATGACGCGTACGGACTCAGAATATCATGCTCTCTTTTTTCAAATTGTTCTCGTAATGTCATACTATGTCTCCCTTCCGGGTAACAAAAACTGCCTACATTTACATATTTCAACGTCAAAAAGGATTTTCCTTTTTTTCATTGATTATTTTTTTAAAATATTGTAAGATAGAGAAGAATAAATATATTTGGATTGGAGGCTATTACCTATGGCTCGTACCGGAAAAAATACATGGTCACTCTTTTTGCTGTTACTGGCTGGCATCGTTCTGGGAAGTTTTATCGCCCATCTGACTGCCGGAGTTTCCGCTCTTTCCTGGTTATCTTACGGAAAGACATTCGGACTTTCTTCTCCTATTGTCCTTGACCTGGGAGTTTTAGTCCTCACTTTTGGACTTACCATCAAATTTACGATTGCAAGCATCATCGGCATTATCATCGCCGCAATCATTTATCGGCTTTTGTAATCCGGACGGGGCAGCGGTGCTGTTCCGTCTTTTATCATCTCTATCATAAATGGCACAATTGCCGGATCAAACTGTTTTCCACTACACTGATCAAGTTCTGACAAAATATAATCCTCTTCATGCAGTTCCTTGTACACGCGCTTGCTTGACATCGTATCATAACTGTCTGCCACACAGATAATACGTGCCGCCAATGGAATCTCTTCTCCTTTTAATCCTTCGTTATACCCGTTCCCATCATATCTCTCATGATGATACCTTGCGCCATCGCTGATTCCCTGAATCGCTGTAAAATCTTTTAAGATCTCACCTCCGATAGTTGGATGGTTGCGTATGATCTGCATTTCCTCATCGGTCAGTTTTCCCGGTTTTTTCAAAATGGCATCCGGAATTCCTATTTTTCCAATATCATGAAGCATTCCCATATAGTAGATCTGTTCCTGCTCCTCGTCTGACATTCCCATACGTTTGGCAATCTCAGCCGAATAAATCGCCACTCGTTCTGAATGTCCATTGGTATTTTGATCTTTTGCATCGATGGCGTGGGCAAATGTCTCCAATGATTGATTCACAATATCGTGATACTGTTTCTGTTTTTTTCGCAAAACATCCACTTTCCGGCACATACCGGCGAGCACGATAACGAGCCCCGCTGCAATAACGATCAAACATCCTATCAATATCCACATTCCTGTCATTTTCCCTTTTCCTTCCTACTTTTCCTGCTTACTTACTATTTTCTTTAACTGCACCAGCACACCGTCTTCCCAATAAGGACCACATTCACGCGCGGCGGCTTGTTTCACTTCTTCTCTCGCATTTGCCACGGCAAAACTATATTTTGCCTGCTGCATCATGACAATATCATTTTCATTATCACCAAACACACAGGTTTCTTCCGGTGTTATCTGCAGATGCTCCTGTAAAAAGGCAACTGCCGTTCCTTTTCCCGCTTCTTTCGGCACACAATCCAGCCATTGGATCCCGGCAAGATTCAATCTTATTTTATTTTCCCATTTTGGACGGAACCAGTCTTTTGTCAATTGTTCCACCATATTGTGATGATACAGAGAGATTTTTACGATATCATCCGATATATTTTTCTGCAGATCTCCCACGGCCTGAATGTCAAACCCATAAGAATCGGATATCCAGCGATACATCTCAGAATCTGCACTTGTCGCATAAGCATGTTTTTTCCCACAGACCATAATATCGCAAGGCTCAATTTTTCTTGCATCATCTATGATCTGCCGGCAGACTTCTTTTTCCAAAATCTGCGAATATATGCACTCTTCTTTTTGAAATATAAGGCTTCCACCTTCTGAAATTATGTATAAAAGATCTTTTACCGGTTCAAATAATTTTTCAATACTCGCTTTCTGTCGTCCGCTGCATATCACAACCTGAATCCCTTTTTCTGACAGTTTTCTTACCACTTCATAATACTCCGGATTCAACGCAGAAGCAGACCCTCCATCTTTTACCAATGTTCCATCTACATCACATACAACCAATCGTATCATTTTCCTCTTGTCCTTCTGTCTAAAAAAAGCCCGGTTTATGTATGATTCACCAACCGGGCCTTGCACTTTATTGTCTACACGTAACTATTCAGGATCTTATGTATGGGAATCAATGAATCGTCGTGCTTGCACGTAAGAGACTTTGATTTCCATACATTTAAATCCTAATAGGGCTCCCTCTCCACATATGAGCATTTTT
>DJEU01000048.1:0-59341 GCA_002431395.1 Lachnoclostridium sp. UBA5890 | reverse complement strand
TGTTCGAAATGCGAATGTGGAGAGAGATCCTGAATAGTTACATCTGCGTAAAAATTAGTTGTTGATCAACTTATCTTCGCCATTCCAGCTGTACAATTTACGGATTTCTTCTCCGACAACTTCAGAACGATGCTCTGCAGCAAGTTTTCTCATTGCACGGAAGTGAGCCTGTCCGCCAGCTTCTGACATATCAAGCAGGAACTCTTTTGCAAAAGAACCATCCTGGATGTCTTTCAATACTTTCTTCATTGCTTTCTTTGTATCTTCTGTAATGATTTTTGGTCCGGTTACATAATCACCATACTCTGCTGTATTGGAGATAGAATAACGCATTCCGGCAAATCCACTCTGATAGATCAAGTCTACGATCAGTTTCATCTCATGAATACACTCGAAGTATGCATTTCTTTCATCATATCCAGCTTCGCAAAGTGTTTCGAAACCAGCCTGCATCAATGCACAAACACCGCCGCAAAGAACTGCCTGCTCACCGAACAAGTCTGTCTCTGTCTCTGTACGGAATGTTGTCTCAAGAACACCGGCTCTTGCTCCACCGATTGCCAAAGAATATGCCAATGCGATATCCTGAGCTTTTCCTGTAGCATCCTGCTCAACAGCTACAAGACAAGGAACACCTTTTCCTGCCTGGTACTCGCTGCGTACAGTATGTCCTGGTCCCTTAGGAGCTACCATCGTAACGTCTACATCTTTTGGTGGTACGATCTGTCCAAAGTGAATGTTGAAACCATGAGCGAACATCAACATGTTTCCAGCTTCCAAGTTTGGCTCGATAGACTCTTTGTACAATTTAGCCTGCAGCTCATCGTTGATCAGGATCATGATGATATCTGCCTGTTTTGCAGCCTCAGCTGCTGTATATACTTTAAATCCCTGCGCTTCTGCTTTTGCCCAGGATTTAGAGCCCTCATACAAACCGATAATTACGTTACATCCACTTTCTTTTGCATTCAATGCATGTGCATGTCCCTGGCTGCCATATCCGATAATAGCAATTGTCTTACCATCCAAAAGTCCAAGGTTACAGTCACTTTCATAGAAAATCTTTGCGTCTGCCATTGTTTTCATCCTCCTAAAAATAATAAATTATTATATAAAGCTCTGTCAGATATTTCCAACAGATGTTTTACACCATCGTCTGTGGTTTCTGCCTTACTCTTCAGCCAGGCATCCTCTTGTCAGTCCAGTAATTCCGGTACGAACCAGTTCTTTGATCTCATAACCGTCAAGCAGTTTGGTAAATGCATTTAACTTTGCCTGATTTCCGGTCAGCTCGATCATCATCGAATCTGCGGCAACGTCTACGATCTTCGCACGGAAGATCTCCACGATCGCATTGATGGAAGGTCTCTCTTCTCTTGCCGCTGCCACCTTAACCAAAATCAGTTCTCTGCAGACAGAAGCCTCACTCGTGAGTTTTTCCACATCAATTACATTTTCCAATTTATGTATCTGTTTTTCGATCTGCTCCAATACAATTCCATCTCCCGTCACAGCAACTGTCATACGGGACACTTCTGTATTTTCTGTCTCTCCGACCGTAAGGCTGTCAATATTATAACCTCTCCGGCTGAAAAGTCCTACAACACGGGACAATGCGCCCGGTGTATTATCGATCAAAATGGATAATACCATCTTTTGCATAATGAAACCTCCTCATCGTACTTATCAAACATTTATTTTACCAACTCTATCGTTTCTTGTCAACTCTTACAATTAGATTTATTTCTCATAAATAAAATCTGACAATGCTTTTTTATTCTTTTCTACGTCCACGACCAGACAGTCCGCACCATTGATTTTTTCACTGGTGTAAGCACCATCTGCCGGCAAGCGGTACTGCTTGATATCTGTCGTTCCCATCTTAACTACCGCCAGAACATAAGAATAAATGCTGTCCTTATCCAAGTCTGTCGTCACATTTGGCAGGATAACGTCAATCAATTCCATCCATTTGTCTACTGACAGAGATTTTACCTTCTTTAAAAGTGCCTGTACAACCAGACGCTGTCTCTCGGTTCGTCCGTAATCATCCCCTTTTCCGGATGCTGTCAGAACGGCCGGATAATGTCCGTTTTTCCATTTTCCATGACGGATACGGCAGTAACCGAGTGCCTGATATCCATTTAAAACCTGCGTTCCTACTTTTACATTACGATATTTTTTACGGCGGATATAGTTTGTATCATTCAGGTTCGTCGCTTCACTTTCTGTCAATGTCGCTTCGACACCGCCTACCGCATTGATCACATCAATAAATGCATCAAAGTTCACTTCGGCATATCCATCGAGTTTAATACCAAAGTTAGATGCGATCGTTTTATACAACAATTTGATGCCGCCAAACGAATACGCAGCATTAAATTTATTTTTCCCGTATCCCGGAATTTCCACATACATGTCACGCATCAGAGAGGTTACTTTTAACTTCTTATGCTTCATATCCAGTGTCGCGATCATCATCGAATCTGAACGTCTTGCCGCTCCTTCGGAATCCTGCTCATCCAGGTTCTTATCTGCACCAACCAGTAGAATATTGATCACATCCGAGTCACTTACCGTATCGTATTCCGATATATCAACGCTGTTTAAGGCATTATTTTTATCCTGATTTACCAGCGACAAAATACCATCTGCTTTGTATTTTGCCACAGCTGCCATGCTCCCCAGTGCCATACTGAGAATAATTCCGATCACCAGAAATACTCTGCCGACTTTTCTCTTTTTCCCCTTTTTATTTTTCACTTTCTCTGCCATAGTTTCCTCCGAATTTCTCTTAAATCAAAAACATTAATGCAAGATTCCGCACCAGTCCACTCTTCAAAAAACCGTAGCGCAGTGCTAAAAATCTTCTTTTACCTGCATTGCTTTCTGACATTTTTGCAAATTCATAAGCACATTTTTTTCTTTCCGGATCGGAAATCTGTCCACCAAACATCCGGTAAAACGCCGTCCCCTGAGCAAACGTAGCCCGGAGCGCCTCTTTCTGTTCTTTTATGTGACGAATGCGCTTTGCCACATACTGAAAAAAACTGCTTGTTCCAATCATATTATCACTATGCTGCCGATAATGCAAGGTCATTTTATCAACATAGACAACTTTTCCAAAATGACTGCAGATCAAAGCGAGCCACCAGTCATGAACGCGGATCTCTTCCGGCAGTTCTGTCAGGTAGTCGCGTACTTTTGCATTGCACATTATCGTACAGCCGATACACTTATTTTCCATGAAAAGATGCGCCGTGTCAACCTTTTTCGTATCCAAATGACTCATTTTATGAAAAGAACCGATATCCGTTTTGGACGCATCGTCATAACTCTCTGCATCGGTAAACACCAAAACCGGCCCTTTTTCCTTCTCTTCCGCCGCTTTCATGGCACGGTATGTCACCTCGATCTTATCCGGTTTCCAGATGTCATCCTGATCACAGAACATAAAATAAGGGGATGTCTCTCGCTGCACTGCTGTCAGGAAATTTCTGGTATACCCTTGATTTTGTTCATTTTGCCACAACGTAATCTGCGGATATCTCTCTGCATATTCTTTTGCGATCGCTATCGTACCATCTGTGGAACCATCATCACAGATATGGATCTCATAATCTTTAAATGTATTAGAAAGGATGGAATCCAGCTGCTCGCGCAAATATTTTTCGCCATTATACGTAGCCATAATAATTCCAATTTCTGCCATGTTTCTTCTCCTCTATCTGTTTTCCTGTTCTTTCCAAAATCTAGGATTCATCGTTACTTTGCGTATAAACCACATCGGAAGTTTTTCATAACGCAGCCCCAGTTTATATCCAATAAACTTAAATCCGCTCTGCATTACGAGATCCGGAACCAAATACCATTTCCCATGGTGCAGCAGATACGATGCGGTCTGCTTGACAAGCCGGATTCCCTCGGATTCGGATTTGACACTTTCAAAAATTTCACGATACTGTCTCTGTGAAACCGCCATGTCAAAGTTCCTTGTCAACTGCTGCCAGTACGTATATTTATGAGCATGTACAACCTTTGCTTCTGCCGCGTACGCGATCTGATATCCCGCCTGTACCATATGCGCTGCCATGATCATGTCCTCATTGAAAATGGTTTTTGTGACAAAGCCTCCCATTTTCCGGTAAATATCACGACGGTACATTGCACATACATTGGAGCAGAAATACGTTTTGATCCCCAGTCTCGGAAGATCCTCTTTTCCTTTTATAATGGATTTCTCCGGATAATTAAACTGTCTCGTATAAGTTTCTATAACCCCAACCTTATCATCCGGAAGCTGCCTTCCATATGCCGCAGCAATTGTATCTTTTTGTTGTACCGCCTGCAGAAGTTTTTCGATCAAAACATGATCTTCGGGCACGGCATCCTGTGTCATAAATAGCATAAACTCTGCTTCACTCATCTGTGCGCCTCTATTTCTCGTGCCGCCATGATCAAATTCCAGTTTATCGATCGGAACAATCGTCCCTTTTTCTGATTTTTCCAGAATTTTCCTGACCCTTTTATCCTCTGCTTCGTCCTCTGTCATGGTCTGCATAAAAAAGATGTGGGCAGGCTCTACTGTCTGCTGATTCAGTTTTTCAATCAATTTTTCCAGTTTTTCATCTGGCCGGTACACCGGAATGATAACATCAACCACGTTTTTTCTCTCCATTTTTCTATCTTCCAAGCAATTTATTTACAAGTTTTACAGCCTCTCTGGCATCTTTCGAATACCCATCTGCGCCAATCTCCTCGGCATAACTTTCTGTCACGACAGCACCACCGATGATGATCTTTGCTTTCACGCCCTGGGCTTTTGCCAGATCAACCACTTCTTTCATCTCGGTCATTGTCGTCGTCATAAGGGCAGACAATCCGATAATTGCCGCATTCTCCTTTATCGCTGTGTCAATGACTAACTGATTGTCAACATCTTTTCCCAGATCAATGACATCGTATCCATAGTTTTTCAGCATCAGCACCACAAGATTTTTTCCGATATCATGGATATCGCCTTTTACCGTCGCCATCACGATCGTATCCAGTTTCTGGTCTCCACGCTCTTTCGCAAGGTATGGCTCCAGATAATCAATCGCCTTCTCCATCGCCTCGGCACTGGCTATCAGCTGCGGAAGGAAATATGTTCCCTTCTCAAACAATTCTCCGACATGATTGATCGCCGGAATCAGATAACTGTCAATGATCTGCCCCGGTTTTTCCCCTTTTTCAATCTCTTCTTTGGCAAGGGCAAGTGCCTGTCCGTCTTTTCCTTTTACGACAGCAAGATACAATGGATGTCCATCTTCTTCGCTGCTCTGGCGGTTTGCATTATTTCCGGTAGAAATCTCTGCCTTATTTACACCATTGATATAATTCAGATCCGCATTCGCTTTGTTTAAGAGCAGATCCGTCGCCAACGCAGCATTCGTAAGAAGCGTCTGGCTTGGGTTTGCAATAGCCATCGTAAGTCCCTGTGCGATTGCCATCGTTAAAAAAGCGGTATTTACAAACTGGCGCTCCGGAAGGCCAAAGGAAATATTTGACAGCCCACATATCGTAGCGACACCAAGTTCTTCCTTACAGTAACGAATGGTTTCCAGCACTTCGATCGCCGCTTTTTTATTGGCTCCGATCGTCGCCACAAGTCCATCTACGACAACATCCTTTTCAGACAGACCATATTTTTTTGCTTCTGTCAATATCGTATGGATAATTTCTTTCTTTTCTTCCAGATTTTCCGGAAGTCCTTTATCCGACAACGGAAGCAGGATAAACATAGCTCCATATTTTTTCGCCGCCGGAATCAAATGTTTTATTTTTTCCGGTTCAAGCGAAATGGAATTGATCAAGGCACGTCCCGGATAGATACGCAGTGCTTCTTCCACGATGTCCACATAACTGGAATCAATACAAAGCGGCACATCTACAGCAAGTGTCAGTTCATTGACTGCCATCAGCATCATTTCTTTTTCATCAATTCCATTGGTTCCCATATTGACATCAAGAATTTTTGCTCCTTTTGCCACTTGCTCTTCTGCCATATCAATAACAAGATCCATTTTCTTCTGGCGCAGTTCTTCCTGCAAATTTTTCTTTCCTGTTGGATTGATACGCTCTCCCACGATAGAGAACGTTCCATCGAGATCAATCTCCAAAAAGTTTCTTTCATTGGTAAGTGCCCGAATCTGCTTTTGCTCCGGAATTATTGCTTTTTCCTTTTCCAAATTTTGAATCATCTTCTGGATGTGAAGTGGTGTCGTACCACAACATCCGCCAAGGATCGTAGCCCCCATCTGCGCCAACGGCAGCATCTCTTTAGCAAATTCTTCCGCATCCATGTCATATGTTGTCTTTCCGTCTTCCAGCTTTGGAAGACCGGCATTGGGCTTTACAACCAGCGGAATACTGCTTACACGGAGCATCCGCTGCACGACCTCATGCATTTTATCCGGACCGGTCGAACAGTTCAATCCCACAGCATCAACCCCCATGGACTCCATTACAATAACTGCTGTCTCCGGATTTGTGCCAAACAGGGTACGCATATCATCCTGAAACGTCAATGTTACAAGGATTGGAATCGTATCTCCACAAGTCTCTTTGATTGCGAGAACTGCTCCACGGCATTCCTGCAGGCTCATCATCGTCTCTACGGCAAACAGATCTATGCCGGCATCGATCAACGCATTTACCTGTTCTTTGTATACGTCGATCAATTCTTCCAGCGTAAGCGTTCCCATCGGATACAACTGTTCTCCGGTCATCGTCATATCACCGGCGATGTAAATTTTACGCGTCGTACCGCTTTCTTCCACTGCCTGCCGGCTGAGTGCAACCAGCTGCTGCGTCATCTCATGAAGTTTGTCTTCCAGTCCATATTCGGCAAGTTTAATCCGGTTACAGGTAAATGTCGGCGCATAAAGCACATCACTTCCTGCCAGAATATACTGTTTCTGCAATTCCACAAATACATCCGGGTGGTTCAAAATCCAAAGTTCCGGACATTCTCCTGCCTGCATTCCATGTTCCTGCAGATTTGAGCCTGTCGCTCCATCCAAAAATACAAATCCTTGTTGAATATATTCTCTAAAATTCATAGATTCTGCCTTTCCTGGTTACACCATAGCTAATTCTTATATAACTATTCTTGAAACTGTTTTACTCCTTCTTCAATTTCGTCATACAGTTTCTGAACCAATTCTTTCACTTTTGTAACTGCTTCCTCAAGAGGCACCTGAACCTGTACGGATTTGTCTCTTGTGGAAATCTCAACAACACCGTTTTTCATGTTTCTTGGGCTTACGACTACACGAACCGGCACACCGAGCAGATCGGCATCGGAGAACATCGCACCGGCACGCACATTACGGTCATCGTAAAGCACTTCCAAACGGTCTTTCTGCAGATTATCGTACAATTTGTCCGCAAATTCTTTACATTCTGCATCATCGGCACGCATACAGCAAAGCTGTACTTCCCAAGGTGCGATCGTAATTGGCCAGATTGGGCCGTAATCATCGCGGCGTACTTCACAGACAGAAGCTGCCAGTCTTCCTACACCGATACCATAGCATCCCATGATCGGATTATGTTTTTTGCCATCCTGATCCAGATATTCCATCCCCATCGTTTTGGTATATTTCGTTCCGAGTTGGAAGATATTTCCAACTTCGATTCCACGGGCAATTTTCAATTTTGGTTTTCCACAGCATGGACAGATTCCACCATCAATTGCTTTCGCGAAATCACCATATACGGCATCCGGCACATCTCGTTCCATATTTAATCCCACATAATGTTTATCTATTTCATTTCCGCCACAACAGAGATTTTCAATGCCCTTCAGCGAATTATCATAAAGGACGGTAATTCCTTCCGGAAGTTGGTATGCTCCAATAAATCCGGCATGAAGTCCGCAGTCTTCTGTAATCACAGCCGGATGGATGGCTGCACCAAGATAATTCGTAATCTTCGTCTCATTTGCCTCCAGATCCCCACGGATAAACAATACCACATAGGAATCATCTTCATTTTTCTGATAAACTACTGCTTTCATCGAATTTTCTACCGGAAGATGCAGATAGTCACAAACCTCTTCAATCGTATGCTGATTTGGTGTATCTACTAATTTCAATTCTGCTTTTTCCAATTTCTGGTCTTTGTTCTCAATGATACTCTCTGCCGCTTCCATATTGGCACGGTAATCACATTCATCACAAAGCACAATGGTATCTTCTCCAACCGGTGTCAAAAGCATGTATTCATGAGACAAACTTCCTCCCATCATGCCGGAGTCGGAAGCCACCACAGCCACCTCCGGAATGCCGGCACGGGCAAAGATCCGCTGGTAAGCTTTGTACATACGATCATAATATTTTTCCAGATCTTCCTGTGAAGTATGGAAGGAATACGCATCTTTCATCGTAAATTCACGAACACGGATCATTCCGGCACGAGGACGCGCCTCATCACGAAATTTTGTCTGCACCTGATAGATCATAAATGGGTATTTGGTATAACTGTTTGCATACTCGCGCACCAGATGTACAGCCGCCTCTTCATGCGTCATTCCCAAAACCATCTGAGCATTGTTACGGTCTTTAAAACGAAGAAGTTCACTTCCCACGCTTTCAAAACGACCGGACTCTTCCCACAAACTTCCTGGAAGTGCTACCGGAAACAATACTTCCTGTCCATCCAGAGCATCCATTTCTTCACGAATGATCTTTTCAATCTTTGCCGTAATTCTTTTCAATGGTGGAAACTGGGAATAAATACCATTTGCCACGCTCTTCATATATCCTCCGCGCACCATCAGCGCATGGCTCTCAATCGCACAATCCGATGGTCTTTCTTTAAAACGGTCTCCAATCATTTTATCAAGTTTCATAATGTTCCTCCTAATTTAATAATTTAATTTTTTTATGATACAATCTTTTAAATAAAATTGCACTAAATGTCAATGAACATATCTCCGCAATCGGGAAAGCCCACCATATAGCATTCAGTCCAAACGCATGTGCCAAGATAAAGGCTGCCGGCAAAATAACAATCAACTGCCGAAGCGCAGATACCATCAAACTGGCAATTCCTTCTCCAAACGCCTGGAATGTCGACATCAATATGATAGAGCATCCTGCAAGCATAAAATGTGTACAAATAATGCGCAATGCCATTTTCCCAATTTTTAACATCTCCGGCGAGGCATCAAACAAAAGCAACAACTTGTCCGGTATCGCAAGGAAAATGCACATTCCAATAAACATGATCGACACCGATATTGAAATTCCAAAACGAATTGTCTGAAGGATTCTTTCCTTCTTTCTCGCCCCGTAGTTGTAAGCAATGATCGGAATGATTCCATTGTTTAATCCAAACACCGGCATAAAGATAAAGCTGTTTAATTTAAAGTAAACACCAAATACCGCAACCGCCGTCGTCGAAAACGGTGCCAAAATCTTGTTCATGCCATATGTCATAACGGATCCGATCGCCTGCATGATAATGGACGGGATTCCTACGCGGTAAATGGAAGCGATTGTCGCGCCATGCGGCTTCATTTTCCGAAAGCTCAGCGATACATCTGTATTTTTTGTGATGTTAAAAAATACAGCAAGACTCATCGCAATGATCTGTCCAGCCACGGTAGCTGCCGCTGCTCCGGCAATTCCCAAACGCGGGGCACCGCACAATCCGAAAATCAAGATTGGATCCAGGATAATATTTACCACCGCACCGACACCTTGCGTGATCATGGTAAAAAACGTCTTTCCTGTCGCCTGCAAAATACGTTCTAACATCATTTCCAACATGATACCAAAGGAAAAGATCAAACAAATCTGAAGGTAGGAAGTACCATAACTTACAATTTCCTTTGCATTTGGCAGGGAGGCATCTACCTGGGATTCAAAAAACATCCGTGAACCAAAGATTCCAAATATAGCAAATACCACGTAACTGATCAGCATAAGCAGAAATCCCATATTGGCTGCCCGGTCTGCCTCTTCAAACTTCTTTTCTCCAAGACTCCTTGATAACAAGGCGTTTACTCCGACTCCGGTACCGCCCGCCACGGCGATCATCAGCGTCTGGATGGGAAAAGCAAGTGATACCGCCGTCAAGGCATCTTCGCTGATACGCGACACAAAAATGCTATCTACAATATTATACAATGCCTGCACAAGCATCGATGCCATCATCGGCAGCGACATCGTAATCAATAATTTCTTTACGGGCATCGTTCCCATTTTGTTTTCTTTTCTCTCTGTCATCTGTTCCATAAAACCTTCTCTTTCCTCACTTTCTCATCTCCGGTTCTTCGGATATCAGAGATGTCTTCCAATATTTCCGAAGTAGTTCCGGTGCTGCCATCAAATGCTCGTAATCATTCAATCGCTCCAGATAAAAACGCCCGGTCTTCTCATCGTATAAAATTTCAGTAATACTCGTATTTTCCAAATCCACCGCAAACTGTAGTTTATGTTTCATCGGCATATGTAAAAGAAAAGCACACAGTGCACGGATCACACCACCATGTGTCACAATTGCCACCTTCTTTTCGGGGGCTTTACATATCTTTTTAAAATCATTCCCGATCCGATCAATGACATCTTGTCCATTTTCTCCACCGGGATACGCCAGATCACTTTCCTGTGCGGCACGCTGACGGACAAATTTTCCATAGCGGGACTCAATCTCTTCGTTGGATAACCCCGTCAGTTCTCCAAACTCAATCTCATGAAATGCTTCCACTGTTCTTACCGGAAGTCCTGTCGTCTCTGAAATTGCCTGAGCCGTTTCCTGTGCCCGCTTCAGTCCACTTGCATATAGGGCTTCCAGCCCATACGAAGTAAGCCTGTCTGCCACAAGGTGTGCCTGTTTTCTTCCTGCGTCATCCAGACTTACATCGACATTACACAATTTCGATGACTGCCTTCCATGACGGATCAGATAGATCTCTTTCATCTGTTATCACCTCTGCAATCTCTTATTATATAACGGATATAAATTTTTGTAAAGAAACTTTCTTTCAATTATAATGCATATTTTCCAAAAAGTTCTTCCGGTAATGCCTTCCCACGGACACATTTCCAAAATAATTCTTCAAAATGATAACATTTTGAGAGCTGACAAACTGCTCAACATAAATGGGATTTACAAGATACGATTTATGGCACTGACATAAAAAATCATCTCCCAGTCTCTTATGAATCGCACACAACGTCAAATAGGGGATTATGAACACCCCTTTTACGGTATGTAAAAAAATAGTACGGCAGTGATGTTCGATATAAATAATATCATGAATATCCAATAAGACAATCTTTCCGTCTTTTCGAAAGAATACCGTATTGCTTCTGCGGGATATGCATGTTTGTGTCACATCGTCCCCTCCTCTTTCTCCGCGATTTTCTGTTCTTTTCTTCCCCTGTAAATTTCTTCACAGTTTTCCAAAATCTGCCGTATCATAAAAAAGACTTCTTCGGGCGTCATTTCAAATAAGGCATTGGCAAAATCCTGTTCCCTCACCTTGCCGCTTATCAGATAGTTCAGATCCATTCCATACAGTCTATGAAGCATGTCCAGCCCCACCAGACTAATTGCGTGGTCACCTCTTTCCCATTTGCGAAAATGTCCTGTCGTCACTCCAAGGGAATCTGCCATTTCCGATACGGAAATATCCATAACACACCGAAGATGACGCAGCCTTTTTCCTACTTGTTCATTGTCAAAAAAATCCATACTTTTTCTCCTCACTCATTTATTTCGCTTAGTCAATTTGTGTATGGTCTCATTTTAACGTATTTCTTTTTAAAAATAAAGTGCGGAAAACGGATATTTTATCCGATTTTCGAATCTATCCCTGAAAACTATGCTTTACATCCCCCTTTAATACATCTGCAATTATTTTTGCCAATGGTGCCGCCGCATTCATCGCCTCCTCGACCGTATTATTCTCATTTCCCAATTCAATTAAAAGAGCCCGTTCTTTCAGATGTAGATTATACCGGTATCCTTTGAGATAGATTGGTTTGGTAAAACCCTCGTAAAGTTCCATTGCATGGCATTTTAACTGCAGGCTGAATGCCAGATTTGCCTCCCGGTTCGGATTCGTGAGATAAGCAATCTCTCCGGTCTGGTTGCGGCTCATTCCATTAAAAAACATAGCAATCGCCGTCCGTTTTCCATCAATCGTCGTATACGTATGCTTATTTTTACCGACAGAATCGCGGTGCAGATCGATAATAACCTGAATGTCCGGATTTCTCTCTAGCTGCCGCTGAACGCCCTCTAACGACACATTGTATGCCTTGCTCCGGTCAATTTTTCCGTCCATCCAATCGTATTTGGTCGTATCGTGGATTGTCTCGTATCCATTTTTTTCCAGTTCTTTCTTTAATTCTTCTCCTACTCCGATCACGCTATCCTCCACTTTTCCGGAGCGACTGTCTGAAAAACTTTCCGACGCTCCATGGGTATGATAGATCAAAATCTGTTTTTTCCCTTTTTGAACCGGAAGCTTCATATCTCTTTTCAGAAGACGTTCTACCGGAAATAGTTTTCGCTTTACCGATGTTGTAGAATCTACTATGTAAAAATGATCCCAGAGATAATGGACATCTTTCGTCTCCCATAATTTTTTCACAAACGCCTCACCCCCTGTATTGCTTGTCACTCCGGACGCTGGCACAGCGGTGACATTTTCACTCTGCACCGCTGTATCCTGCTGAAGAGCCAATGTTTCCTGCGAATCATTTTCCTCCTGTAGAAGCTCTTCGTTTTCTTTTTGCAGCTGCTCCGGATCGTATTCTATTTTCGCTGTCACATTCCTATTTTTGACAGGGTACACTGCCAGCACCTCCATCGGCCATTCTGCCTCTTTTTCAGCAGCAAGAAGATAGCAGAACTGCGCTCCCACACTTCTTTTTAACTCAGTTTTTACATTATTATCCATAAACCCACCAAGGATCAAAAGCACCAATGCCGCGCACACGCCAAGCCGTTGTTTTCCACATTTTCCCATCTTTGTCCCCCTTTTGTGCACTCTTTACAATGTATCCGTATTTTCTTCGAAATATTCCTCACTCTTTTTCTGAAGACAATAATTCATTACTTTGGCAAGCCCTTTTGCCAGTATTCTGACCGACTCATCTACATTTTTCGGTGTCACAAACAGATTTTTTGTTTCTTCCTGTAAGACCTCCCGGATAAACTGCTCCCGCTCCCATTCGCGGTAGCCTTGTTTGGTAAGCACTTGCTCCAAATGGTCGCTGATGATCGTGCGGGCATCCACTACCGTCGGAACCCCAACCGCGATAACCGGTACGCCAAGCGTTTCCTTTGATAATGCTTTTCTGACATTTCCAATGCCGGATCCCGGACTGATTCCGGTATCGGTCAACTGAACCGTCGTACACACGCGCGACAGACTTCTGGCTGCCAGCGCATCCACCACGATCACCAGTTCCGGATGTGTTTTTTCCACAACCCCTTTCAGCACCTCTCCGGCTTCCATCCCAGTCTGCCCCATAACTCCGGGCGCAATGGCACTGACATTTCCATACTGATGCTTTTTCATGAAATCCCTGCCAAACTCATTTTCATAATGGCGGGTGACAAATATTTCCTCCACCATGCGTGGGCCAAGAGAATCGCTTGTCACATAACGGTTGCCCAGGCCAGCAATCAAGACCCGTTTTTCCCGTAGTCCTTTTACCATCCGCTCAAGTTCTTCGCAGATGCACAGCAACAGATTTTCATTTTTCTCGTCATCATGCAGAAGTTCTTCCGATTCTATCGTAATATACGTACCCTTCGGCTTTTTCATGGCTATGCTGCCTTTTTCATCTTTGATCTCGACTACCGTGATCTTTGCCCCGCTTTTTTCATCCCTCTTTTTTTCCAGCACTACCCCTTTAATCTCTACATTATCTCTCGGGAAACTTTCTCTGACTTCCATCGCCAGATCGGTCTTTCGCTCTGTCATCCTGCCGTCACTCCTATCATTCATTCTTTCCCCATTATTCCCCATTTTTTTTTAATTATGTATTGACATCTTCCGTTTTTTGTACTATCATAAATGAGTATGTTTATGTTAATGTCCGTGTCCGTTTAACGAAACATCATAAAAAATATATGAAAATACACAATGGAGGTGTTAGAATTGGCAAATATTAAGTCTGCAAAGAAAAGAATCCTTGTTTCCCAGAAAAGAGCTGACAGAAACAAGTCTATCCGTTCTAAAGTTAAGACTGCGATCAAAAAAGTAGAGGTTGCAATCGAGGCAAATGATAAGGCAGCAGCAACAGAGGCATTGAGAGCAGCTGTTTCTGAAATTGATAAAGCTACCAAAAAAGGTATTTATCATAAGAACAACGCAGCAAGAAAAGTATCCCGCTTGACACTTGCTGTAAATAAACTTTCATAATTTGACTTAAGTATGTAGAAGGCAGTCGTACTGCTACTACAATTCTACCCGTCATAGAAAAAAGAGGAAATGTTTTCGGACATTTCCTTTTTTGATGCATGAGAACGTAAAAAAGGTTTACAAAACACCAAAAAAATGGTATAGTTTTATTAATATTGATAAGTAGTTACATAAGAATGGAGACAACTATGAAAAATACAGATTATCTCTCATGGGATCAGTATTTTATGGGGATTGCGACGTTATCTGCAAAGCGCAGCAAGGATCCACACACACGTGTCGGCGCCTGTATCGTTGCCCCGGATAACCGCATTCTGTCCGTTGGTTACAATGGCATGCCACGTGGCTGTTCGGACGATGAATATCCCTGGGAACGTTCCGGTGATGAATTGGACACAAAATACCTTTATGTCTGTCACGCCGAATTAAATGCGCTTTTAAACTATTCCGGTTTCCGTCTGCAGGGTGCCCGTATCTACACAACCTTGTTTCCCTGCAATGAATGTACAAAAGCATTGATTCAGTCCGGGATTAAAGAAATCATTTATGCCGAAGATAAATATGCCGATACTGCCAGCGTCATCGCCGCTAAAAAAATGATGAAATCCGCCGGTGTATCTTACCGCAAATATGAAAATCAGGGCAAAGAACTGGCCTTATACATTTAACTTGAGCATCAAGAACGGAGGACTCACATGAAAAAGTTATTTAATATGAAAAAAAAGGAAAAACCAATTCGCACTCCTAAAGAAAAGCCAAAAACAGAAAAACAAAAGAGCATAAAAATAAAAAAAGAAAAGCCAAAAAAGGAAGCCCGTATGCCGAAGATTAAACGGGAAAAAACGAAACGGCAGCCGAAGTCGAAAAATCAAAATCCTTCCGGCAAAAAACTTCCGAAACCGGTAAGTGTCGTTTGGGAGTGGCTGAAATGGTTTGGTCGAAAGTTCATGAAGCTGATCCGCATTATCCCGACTCTCTTTCCAAAGAAATCCGAAAAGGATGCCCCTCTTCTGGACGGAAATGTCAAAGTGCTTCCTCAGTTTTGTATTCAGACAAAATTGATCGGCTGTTATCTCATCCCGGTTATGTTGATCGTAATATTAGGAATTGTTTCCTATTCACGTTCATCGGGAGCCTTAAACAGCAACTACGAAGCCGCAGTTTCGCAGACGATGAATATGGCAAACGAATATTTTACCTTTGCCTTTTCAAATATTGAGTCAGATATGAACACCGTATTGTCTGACAGCGAACTCAGTACATATTATTCGGGTGAATACAGCACCAATGAAGCTCAACAGAAAACCAGAGATGATTTAAAGAAAAAGTATGATGCCCTTCAGGAAAAACTTAGTTCTCTCACGCCCGGCACAGCTGCTTACTATAAAGTGTATTATGATTATGCGACAACAAAAGATGATTTTGAAGAAGCGGATCTGGTACTAACAGAAGCAAAGGATGGAAAAACTAATGTATATAATTCCTTTAACCAATCCATCAGCAACAAAGTAGCTGCAAACCAGTTTATCGGAAATATATATATTGTAAAGGGAGGTTATAACACATTTACCTCTCAAACGAAGCTTCGTGGACAGGAAGATAAATCAAAAGAAGATATTGAAGCCAAACGTGATATTCACGCCAAAGGTGAAGAAATCTACTCCGCCTTTTTGGACACGGATCTTGGGAAGAAAATTTCGATGGACGCTACAAATTATTACTGGGTTGGTGCCGGTTCCATGCCGGAACTTGACAAACTGCTTCTTGTAGAGCCGTCTTCCTATATTCTTCGTGTGGCGCATGATGTATCTTCCACGACAGATGCTGTTATGATTGTAGACATTAAAAAAGATGCCATCTTAGATATTTTAACAAACTTTAACCTTGGCGAAGGAAGTTACGTTGGCATCATCACTCCAGACAATCAAGAAATGGTTGTTGAAGGAAAAGATATCACGAAAGAAGAAGAAGGAAAATCAAAAACACAGAACAATGTTGTAAAAGAATCCATTTACAAAGATCAGGACTTTTATAAGGACGCTTTAAAAAGCGAGAAAAATTCTGGAAAAGATTATGTTCGTTATGCCGGAAAAACTTACTTGTTTACTTACGAAAAAATCGGTCTCTCGGGCATCATGCTCTGCAGCATGGTTCCGCAATCCGTCATCGTAGCACAGGCAAACAGCATCCGTGTCCTCACAATCGTTATGGTAGTCATTTCCTGTATTATTGCTATGATCGTAGGAACTTTGATCTCCAAAGGATTCAGTAAGTCCATTAACCTTTCTATTAAAGAACTGGCAAAAGTTTCCAAAGGTGATCTTACGGTTGAATTCCGTACAAACCGTCGTGATGAATTTGCTCTTCTATACGGAAGCTGTAATGACATGCTTGCAAATATCCGCGGTCTGATCATGGAAGTGGAATCCGTTTATGATGCCTTAAGTGTATCACTGAACAAAGTAAACACATCTTCCACCACATTCTCGGAAACAACAAAAGACATTCAGACTTCGGTACATGAGATTGAAACCGGTGTCGGTGAGCAGACCGAAAGTGCTACTGACTGTCTGAATGAGATGGATAGCCTGTTCACTAAGATTAATGTCGTAAACGATAATACCAATGAGATTGGAAGCATTGCCGCTTCTACGCAGGTTGCGATCAATTCAGGATTAACCAGCATGGATAACCTGAATGCGAAAACAAAATCGACGACAGACATTACCGATAGTGTCATCCAGACAATCAAAGAATTGTCCGTACATTCGAAAAACATCGGTCAGATTGTCAACAGTATCAATGACATCGCTGAAGAAACAAACCTGCTTTCGCTGAATGCTTCGATTGAAGCAGCCCGCGCAGGTTCTGCCGGCAAGGGATTCTCCGTCGTAGCGACGCAGATCCGCAAACTGGCTGACCAGTGTCTTGCTTCTGCCGGTAAGATTTCAAATATCGTTACCGAGATCACGGAAGCTACAAAAGAGGCAGTAAACACTGCACAGACAGCAGAAGAAATTGTAGATGAGCAGGTGGAAGCTGTAGCCGCTACCGCCCATTCCTTCCAGACTTTGAAACAGCGTATTGAAAAACTTTCTGAATACCTCGAAAGCATTCAGAGCAGTTCCAAAGATATGGAAGCTTCCGGTTCCTCTACTTTGAACTCGATGGAAAACATTTCCGCGATTTTGGAAGAAACACTGGCATCTGTTACATCCGTTGCTAACGTAACCGACAAACAGTCCGAAGCGCTTACCTCTTTGGATGATGCCTCTTCCCAGTTGATGATCCGTGCAGAACGTTTGGGAGATGCCATCTCGAAATTTAAAACCAAATAGTAACTATTCAGGATTTAATGTATGGAAATCAATAGATAAAAAATGCATCTGTGGTAATCTTTTTACCATAGGTGCATTTTTATTTGCGGTATTTTTTCAATTCCATGCCGACATCTTTTTTGAAAGTTTCCCATGCATCGGGATGCTCCACAAAATATTTCGGACAGATTTTTCCTGTCACATCATAATGTCGTATCAGATCATCTTCCGTGAGATCAAATTTGATGCACAGATAGGTACACAACTGTATCAACGACGCCTGCGTCTGCGCCGTAAACTTGCCATTCGCCTTTTGATGGCAGCACTCGATCGAAACTGTATCGGAATTTCTATCGTTTGAGGCATACGCCATCTCTTCCAAGGGAACGCATTGCACAATCGTGCCATCCAGTCCGATCACAAAATGACTGCTGGCATACGTCTTTTTTTGTTTCTTTTCATTGGCTTTTGGCAGGTTGTTAAAATAATTGCGGTTAGCCACCGCATCCACTCCGGGATTTGCCGTATAATGTACGACGATAGCATGAACCTTCTTCAATGCCAGTTGGGGTCTGGAATAAGGGTTGGGGTCTAAAAAGCGGACATCAAAGGTAATATCCGGGTATGTTTTCTCACTCGCTGTCTGCTGCTCCGCTTTTTTCCGGCGGGTTTCAGACACGACAAGCAACGTGATAAAAAGAACAAGGGCTGCTATGCCAAATATCATAGCATAGCGCCCTCTTTTACTCAATCGACGCCGTTTTCTGCGCCGGTATATTCTTTTATTCGACACTATAGTTTGGTGCCTCTTTTGTGATATGAATGTCATGTGGATGACTTTCTTTCAAAGATGCTGCCGAAATCTTAACAAATCTTCCGTTTTCTTTCAGATCTTCAATCGTCTTCGCTCCACAATATCCCATACCGGAACGGATACCGCCGATCAGCTGGAATACCGTATCCTCCACACTTCCTTTGTATGCAACTCGTCCTTCTACCCCTTCCGGAACAAGTTTCTTCGCATCCTGCTGGAAATAACGGTCTTTACTTCCATTTTCCATCGCAGCGATAGATCCCATACCACGATAAACTTTATATTTTCTTCCCTGGAACAATTCGAAAGTTCCCGGACTCTCATCGCATCCGGCAAAGATACTTCCCATCATGCAGACATTTGCTCCTGCAGCAATGGCTTTTGTCATATCACCGGAGTACTTGATACCACCATCAGCGATAATCGGAATACCATATGGTTTAGCAGCTTCATAACAATCCATGATCGCGGTTACCTGTGGAACACCGATACCTGCTACAACACGGGTCGTACAGATAGATCCCGGTCCGATACCTACTTTAACAGCATCTACACCAGCTTCAATCAATGCCTTGGTCGCCTCCCCTGTCGCCACATTACCTGCGATAATGCCGAGATCCGGATAGGCGTCACGTACCATCTTCACAACACGAAGAACGTTTGCAGAATGACCATGTGCGGTATCAATAACGATAACATCAACTTTAGCTTTTACCAAGGCAGCTACACGGTCAAGAATATTCGCCGTAACACCAACACCGGCACCACAGAGAAGTCTACCTTGTGCATCTTTTGCGGAATTTGGGTATTTAATCTGTTTTTCAATATCCTTAATTGTAATTAATCCACACAAATTTCCCTCTTTGTCTATAATAGGAAGTTTCTCTTTACGGGCTTTTGCAAGAATTTGTTTCGCTTCATCCAAGGTAATTCCCTCTCTTGCTGTAACCAAACCTTCGGATGTCATGCTCTCTTTGATCTTTTTTGAAAAATCTGTCTCAAATTTAAGATCACGGTTTGTAATGATACCAACCAGTTTTCTTCCTTCTGTAATCGGTACACCGGAAATACGGAATTTTGCCATCAGATTATTGGCATCTTCCAATGTATGCTCCGGAGACAAATAAAATGGATCTGTAATAACTCCATTCTCAGAACGTTTTACCTTATCAACCTCTTCTGCCTGCTGCTCAATTGTCATATTTTTGTGGATGATACCGATACCACCTTGACGTGCCATCGCGATCGCCATGCGGTGTTCCGTAACCGTATCCATTCCTGCGCTCATCATAGGAATGTTCAATTCAATCTTTTTTGTTAAATGAGTTTTCAACTCTACCTGGTTAGGAATGACTTCCGAATAAGCCGGAACCAATAAAACGTCGTCAAATGTAATGCCTTCACCAATAATCTTACCCATTTTTTTCGTCTCTCCTTTTCTTATTAATCTTTATTGTATATTGTATCTATTCTACTATTTGGGCCCTAATCTTGTCAAGAGAATTTCCCACTTTAATAGGAAATAAAATTTTTTTCATTTTTTTTCAAAAAACACTTGCATTTTAAATTTTCTTGTTGTATAATATCATTTGTCGGTTGACATTGGGCTATCGCCAAACGGTAAGGCACTGGACTCTGACTCCAGCATTTCAAGGTTCGAATCCTTGTAGCCCAGTTATGAGAAAAGCTTTGAATGGCAGTAGTTGTTCAGAGCTTTTTCTTTTAGTAACGATTCAGAACTTGCTTTTTATAAAGAAGAATGGAGTTTGACTTATGAGCAACAATTTAAAACAGGAAATCGAAAAACGGCGTACCTTTGCTATCATCTCGCACCCGGATGCCGGAAAAACAACTTTGACCGAAAAGTTCTTATTATATGGAGGAGCAATCAATCTTGCCGGCTCCGTAAAAGGTCGAAAAGCTGCTAAGCACGCAGTCTCTGACTGGATGGAAATCGAAAAAGAAAGAGGAATCTCCGTCACTTCCTCTGTACTGCAGTTTAATTATGATGGATTCTGCATCAACATTCTGGATACCCCGGGACATCAGGACTTCTCCGAAGATACTTATCGTACTTTGATGGCTGCCGATTCTGCCGTCATGGTAATTGATGGTTCCAAAGGTGTCGAGGCACAGACGATCAAACTGTTTAAAGTCTGTGTCATGCGCGGCATTCCTATTTTTACTTTTGTCAACAAAATGGACCGCGAGGCAAAGGATCCTTTTGAACTGATCGATGAGATTGAAAATGTGCTTGGAATCCGCACTTGTCCGATTAACTGGCCGATTGGTTCCGGAAAGAATTTCAAGGGAGTTTATGACCGGAATACGAAAACCATCTCCCGTTTTCTTCCTTCTGATAACGGACATAAGATTGAATCTATTGAAGCCAAATTGGGTGACAGCGGACTGGACGATCTGATCACAAAAGAATATCATGATATTTTAGTAGATGAAATTGAGTTGCTGGACGGCGCAAGTGACGAATTTGACTTGGAAAAAGTGCGTGCCGGAAAACTTTCTCCTGTTTTCTTTGGTTCTGCTCTGACAAATTTTGGTGTAGAAACCTTTTTGCAGCATTTTCTGGAAATGACAACTTCTCCTCTTCCTCGTATGTCCGGAGACGAGGTCATTGATCCATTTTCGGAAGATTTCTCTGCCTTTGTCTTTAAGATTCAAGCAAATATGAATAAAGCACACCGCGACCGTATCGCATTTATGCGTATCTGCTCCGGTAAATTTACAGCCGGCATGGAAGTCACTCATGTGCAGGGTGGTAAAAAGATCCGTCTTTCCCAGCCACAGCAAATGATGGCGCAGGAAAGAAAGCACGTGGAAGAAGCTTACGCCGGTGATATTATCGGTATTTTTGACCCGGGTATCTTTTCCATCGGAGATACGTTATGTAAATCCAAAAAGCCGATCCGTTTTGCCGGTATTCCGACCTTTGCACCGGAACATTTTGCCCGCGTTCGTCAGGTCGATACGATGAAGCGAAAACAGTTTATGAAAGGGATCACGCAGATTGCACTCGAAGGTGCGATTCAGATTTTCCAGGAATTTAATACCGGTATGGAAGAGATCATCGTCGGTGTTGTCGGTGCCCTCCAGTTTGAGGTACTGCAATACCGCCTGCAGAATGAATATAACGTAGAAATCCGCATGGACCAGCTTCCTTATGAGCATGTCCGCTGGATTGAAAATGAAGACATCGATGTAAATAGTCTGTCACTTACTTCGGATGCCAAACGTGTCAAGGACTTTAAAGATCGTCCGCTTTTACTCTTTACACACCCTTGGAGCATTCAGACCGTGTTAGATCGAAACGAAGGATTGATTTTAAGTGAAGTAAGCCAGAACAACGAACAATAAAAGGAGGATTCATTTATGAAACACGTCACAAAACTGCTGGGCCTTCTGCTTTTATTTTCCGCTTTTGCCATGACGGTCTCTTCACCGGCGCAGGCAAAAAAAGATTTTACGGTAAATACTTCCAGTAAACCTTATAAAAACAAGTATGTCAAAACACCTGTATACAATAATTATACCAAACATTACCTTACCATTCGCTCCTATCTTGACCAGATGGCGAAAAAAGGTGGTGGAACCCTGACGATTCAAAAAGGTACCTATAACATCAGCAATGCTCTGTTAGTGCCTTCTAACGTAAAGATCGTGCTTCAGGATGGTGTTGTCATGAATAAGATCAGCAATTCGCATACAAAGAAACTGAAAGCCGGTCATGTTATGTTTGAATGTGTACGAAACTCCCGCATTAATAAAAAAAGGGTTGTAGGCAAATACAATGGTGAAAAAAACATCCAAATTATCGGCGAAGGTACTGTGATCATGAACCTTGGCGGCTGTAACAAAAGCGAAGCAATCCGCGTACCGCATTGTTCTAACGTAGTGATTGATAACATTACCTTTACCAATCTTCGTGACGGACATTTTATCGAAGTAACCGCTTCAAAAGACGTTACGATCCAAAACTGTACCTTTAAAAATAATAAAAACGGAGAGCGCTGTGCGATCAACCTTGATACACCGGATAAAGTAACCAATGGTTTCAATGGAAAATATTCCAAATTTGACAAAACACCGGTTCTCAATGTTACGATTCAAAACTGCGGTTTCTACAACCTTCACCGCGGCATTGACACCCATCGTTTTTCGCCAAATAAATACCATACCAATGTCCAGATCCTTGGTTGTACCTTTAAAAACTCCGTCCAGAGTCCAATCATGATGTTAAACTGGAAAAATGCAGTTATTAAAGGAAATACCATTGATACCGTAAAAGGCTGGAATACAAACAATATTCAACAAGAAAAATTTGCCATCTTCATGCGTGGCGGTGTCATTGATCCTATCATCTCCGAAAATCAGATTAATGGCGTATATATGCCTTTTTATGCCAAAGGCCATAAAGAAGCTGCCGGCGATATTGCAGCCAAATATCCGGCTACTTACAACAGTATTTCCGCAACAAGCATCGAAAGTATGAAAAATAATACACTTGGTGACAACTGCATCCTCCGCTATTTTGCAATTAACCATAAAGGAACACTCTATATCGCAAAAAGCGAAAAACATTACAACAAGTATTACGTTGAGCCGGCACAGGCACAGTAATCTATAAATAATCTGCAAAAAAGAATGGTTCCGTTATCCACTTGATAAAGGAACCATTCTTTTCATTTACTTATGATAATACGTTTTGTTATCTATTTGTCATCCTGCAAAGCATCAAATCCGCTTTCACCTGTTCTGACTTTAACAACATCCTCCACATCGTATACAAAGATCTTACCATCTCCGATATGTCCGGTATACAATGCCTGTTTTGCTGCATCAATTACTGCTTTCACCGGCACGGCACTTACGACAACTTCCACTTTAATCTTAGGAAGGAGCGAGAATTCAACCGGTACACCACGATAGTACTCTGCTTTTCCTTTCTGAGTACCACATCCAAGTACCTGTGTTACCGTCAGACCTTTGACTCCGATCTCATTGAGCGAAGTATTCAGATCTTCAAACTTATTCTGCTTACAAATAATGGTAACTTTTGACAATTTGACATCGGATGCCAATGTCTCTTTCGGCTCGCGAACCTGTACTGGTACGGCATCGTCCATCGGAACTTTCTTTTCTTCCGTTTCCGGAGCGGATGCTGCGATCGCTGCCAATGCGCTGTCACCAATTGTATTTACGCTATCTGAGATAACAAATCCGGAATAAGCGGATTCCAAACCGTGTTCTGTTGCATCAAGTCCTGCAATTTCCTCTTCTGCACTAACACGAAGTCCAATCGTTTTCTTAATCACAAGGAATGTGATTGTAATGGTAATGGCTGTCCATAATGCGGTACAAAGCATACCGGTAAACTGAATACCGAGAAGTTTAAATCCACCGCCATAGAACAATCCAAGAAGTTTCTCTCCATTGGCACCTGCCAGAGAATAGGTTGGTGCGCTATCTGTAGCTACCAAACCAACTGCCAAGGTACCCCAGATACCATTCATCATATGTACTGCCACGGCCCCAACCGGGTCATCAATACGTAATTTGTAATCAAGAAGCCATACACCGAATACTACAAGCACACCGGAAACAGCTCCGACGATGGTTGCTCCAAAAGCATCGGTTACATCACAAGGTGCTGTGATTGCTACCAGGCCGGCAAGAGATGCATTCAAGCACATGGAAACATCCGGTTTGCCATATTTTACCCAAGTAAAGATCATACATACTACAGTGGCTACTGCCGGTGCAATCGTTGTGGTTACAAAGATGGCTCCCAACTGTGATACAGACGTTGCTGCCGCACCGTTGAATCCGTACCATCCAAGCCACAAGATAAATACACCGAGAGCACCAAGTGCGATATTATGTCCCGGAAATGCACCAACTTTGATGCTTCCGTCTTTTTTCTTCTTAAACTTACCAATACGAGGTCCAAGGAGATAAGCTCCAATCAACGCCGAAATACCACCAACCATATGAATACAGTTAGAACCGGCAAAATCATGGAATCCCATCTGTGCTAACCAACCGCCGCCCCATGTCCAGTGAGCTTCGATTGGATAGATCACTGCGGAGATTACTGCAGAGTAGATACAGTAAGAAAGGAACTTCGTTCTCTCTGCCATTGCTCCGGAAACGATGGTCGCTGTCGTTGCACAAAACACTAAGTTAAATACGAATCCGGACCAGTCAAAGTTTGCATAATCCGTAAAGATTGCAAAATTTGGTTTTCCGATGATTCCACCGATGTCATCACCGAGAAACAATCCAAATCCGAGTAAAATAAATACTACTGTTCCAATACAAAAATCCATCAGGTTTTTCATAATAATGTTACCTGTATTTTTTGCTCTGGTAAAACCTGCCTCAACCATTGCAAATCCGGCCTGCATCCAGAATACAAGGGCGGCTCCGATCAAAAACCAGACACCAAATACCTGGTCACTTATTGCACTTAAAATTTCATCTGTCATAAAGATTCCTCCTTGTTCAATTGGTTTCCTGCGACTTAGATCGGTATTTCTCTATTCACCCAGCCGCGCCTATCTGCCAGCAAAAAATAGGATGAAAACAAAAAAACGCCAAGGCAAATGAATTTCATTCGCTTGACGTCTTTGTCGTTTACGATTGCCATTATAGGACAATTATTTTCAAATGTCAACCCTAATTTGTAAAGATTACCCAAAAGGAGTAGTTTTTTACTCCTTTTGGGTTACCGGATCTCCTAATTTCTGTAATTCCGGGAAGAGATAATACAGAAAATATCTGCCGCGGTCCGTGTTCTCAGAGTTTGTAATAATCCCATAAATCGGCTTCTGAACCACTCCTCCACCACCCTGGAAAATGCTATTATACCGCTCGCTCTTTTCCAGATAGACACCATAGGCATGTTTTTGCGTATTCTTTTCATCATCCGGAATATACAAGTATGCCTCAATCGCCATTAACTCTTCTTCCGACAAAAATTCATTGAGATCGACAAAAAAGCCGTTGTCATGATACGTCGTAAAATCTTTTTCATCTGCAATCATGCCATCCAATAAGGAAGCATAGATCAACGAAGAAATCTGCGACAGATCACTTGCCGTCGACGCGCCGACTTTTTGTGCCAGCTGCGTATCCGTATAATACAAATGGAACGACGATAAATTCTTATCCGGATCCAATTTCATATACTTCGTAAACTCATCCGCAAACGCATTGACCGGAATTTCTGTCGCCACTTCGTTCACGATCGCACAGCGGAACGCAATGTCTTTTTTCGTGATAACATCTTTATAAATAAAGAATCCAACCACACATAAGATCAAAACCACAACGATAACCGGACGCAGATAATACGTTTTAAACTGCGTGATCTTCTGGCTGCGGTTCATCTTTTTCCATCTGCTTTTTCCACTTTCTGTCTCGTCACGTTTTTCATAGATTGCGGCTTCTTCGTCAAGAGACGTTTTTTTATTCTTTACATCAATTGCCATTTTTTTCCTTCCTTTCGTTCTTGTAAAAATGATTCAGGGGACCGTTGCCGGCTCCCAGATCAAGTCCGGCCGCAATGGCGCCGGTCAGATAATCTTTTGCCTTTTGTACACTCTGTTCCATCGTATTTCCTTCTGCCAGCCCACAGGCGATTGCAGAAGACAACGTGCAGCCGGTTCCGTGGGTATTCGGATTCTCTATAAATGGAGCACGAAACCATACTGCCGGCTTGTCCGCTCCCGGGATCAGCAGATCTCTGGCATCGGAATCCCCGTATTCTCTGCCGTGTCCGCCTTTGATCAGTACCGCGCAAGCATTTTCTTTCGCCAGCTTTCTTCCTGCTGCCTCCCTCTCTGACGCCCCCATATTTTCCGTATCACATAAAACTTTTGTCTCGCTGAGATTTGGTGTAACCAGATCCACTAACGGGAGGAGTTTTGTCTGCAATGCCTCTTTTGCCTGCGGCTCCAGCAGCGCCCTTCCACTTGTCGATATAAGAACCGGATCCAGCACTATTTTCGGCTGAACTACCGACATTTTACGGATTGTTTGAATCGTTTCTGCCACCGCTTCGATAATTTCTTCGTTGCAGAGCATCCCGATTTTTACCGCATCGGGAAAAATATCTTCATACACAGCGGTAAACTGCTGTCGTACCACCTCTGCCTCTACCGGATAAACCGCCCGTACACCGCATGTATTCTGCACGGTGACCGCTGTAATGACGCTCATACCATAACAGCCCAAAGCACCGATTGTTTTTAGATCCGCCTGAACCCCGGCACCGCCGCTGCAGTCCGAACCGGCTATCGTGAGTACCTTTTTCATCGTAATCAAACTCCTTTCCCTTGCAGATTTTCTATCATCCACAATAATTTCGAAAGATTCATCGGCTTATGGATCGTCGCATTGATTCCACTAAGCATATTCAACCGGTTATCTTCCTGCTCGATTCCATCTAACATAAGTAAAATCGGCAGTTTTCCATATAATTTATCTTTGTGGAACCGAATCTGTCTGGCAAGTTCATAGCATTTCATATCTTCGAGATCCTTGTCCATAAGAACCGCCGTGATCTGACCGGAGTTGAATTTTTCCAGCAACTCCATCGCCATTTTTCCGGAAGATGCCTCATAAACGACAGCACCATTTACCTGAAGCAGGGAAGCAGTCAGCGACTCTCTCTGTTCTTCATTTTCCACAAGAAGGAATCCCTGCCCATGCATATTTACTTCTTCGATGACCTCTTCTTTATGCTCCTCGCCATGGAACAATTGATTCTTATTATAATACAATACCGGAATGGAAATTTCTACTACATTACTTTCCATTGCACCTTTTCGAAATTCAATCGTACCACCGAGAAGTTCTGTTATTTTAGCAACCAGCGAAGCCGAAAAACCACTGCCACCCAGAGCAATCATTTTGTCATTTATATTGTAATCATACTGGCCATCCAGCATTCTTTCAAAATATTTTTCATTGATCACCGGCCCCTCATCTTCCATTCGGATCCGAATCACACATCGGTCTGTTTCGATATTTGTTTCCTGAATGTAAATCTTTACTGTACTTCCCTTTGGCGCATATTTTACAGCATTCCCCAAAAGGTTGACAAGAATTTCCTTAAATCGTTCTCCATACATATAATATTCCTGATGGATCGGCAGGTCAATGACTTCCTGAATCGAAATATCGAGTCCCAGTGAAATCTTTCGTTCTTCCTCGCACACTTCCATGCAGAGAGCATACAGATTAAAGGCATCGTTGCTCTTTCCAAACGGAGTCTGCAGCAACTGGTACTCTTTCATGCCGCCGATCATCTCACTCATATATTCCACACAACGTTCCAGCTGTGTAAGAAGTTCCGGATTTTCCGGCTCCAGCAAAAGATCTTTCATCTTTCCGACCGGACTTTCCAGTTCCTCTGCCAGATATTTCATCAGCACCTGACGACCTTTTACCGCTGCTCTCGCCTCTGTCAGTGCATCCGTAAGCAGTTTCTGGCTTGCTTCCTTCTGGTACACTTCCTCTTCCCGGACCTGGCTTACATCTCGGACGACAAGAAGCACGGTATTGATGTCCGATCCATAAAAGGAAAAACCACATAACTTGTATTTTCTTTGAGAATCCTTTGTTTCTACCTGACAAAAACGGTAACCCTTTGGCTCTCCCGAATGCAGGATGCGAAGCATCTCATCCAGCTGCAAAAAGAAGCCGATCTCCTTACGGTCCTTTTCACACACATATGTATTACACCACCATTTCAGGAAAGAAGAATAAAACAGGTTTCCCGTATAGGATTCATAATCTGATTTTTCGATAAAATACGGTTCAAATGCCCCCGTCGGCACATCAATTTTTAAAACAAAACTATAATCCTTCACAATCTGTTCATCAAAGATTTCATGCAACTGCTGTCTCTCCGTCAAAGGCACGGCATTATAACTGACCTTTTTCGCATACCCGATTACACGGATCGGCTTTTCTTTCACCATAATCTTATTTAAAAACAACTCGTAATTATCATAGTACACTTTGCCCGTCTCTGTATTTTTCGTAAGCAAACGGATGGTATCATTACAAGAGATCTGCCCTCTTATAAACTGTTTGATCTTACTGCGGTCCCCTCGGAATACGATATCATTTTTAAATAAAATATCCCGGTAATCTTCATCGATACTGTCTTCTAACGCCAGCTTGGTATCATCGGAAATATAATTTTGTCCGAGAATCCGGAATTTCTTGTGCCGCACATTATACTCAAACAACAGATCTGCCGAACTGTTTAGCGTTCTTTCGTATTTTTCTTTTTCCTTAATTAATTCATATTGAAATGTCTTTCTCGCGGTAATATCCATCATAACGCAAAGATACTCTTCGCCCTGTTCTCGCGAATCAATATAATTTCCGATAATACGATACCATACAATTTCTCCATCTTCTTCTAACCGCGTACGAAATTCATAATCCAGCGGTTCCCTGTTTTTCGCCTGCTGGATAAAATGTTCGCGCAGTTTCGGCAAATCTTCCGGAAACGTGTATTTTCCGGAAGAGCCAAGATATTCCTCACGCGCCACGCCAAACATATCAAAATAATGCTGATTTGCCTCACGAATGTAAAAATTATCCTTTCCAATAACGACAAAAATAACACCGCCGGGCATACTTTCATATGTAACATCACGCTGCCGGATGAGGGTCTCCTTTTCATCAATATCCATTACCGTACATTGAATATATTCCTGTCCGTCAATCCAAAAACGTTCTCCGATATCCCTTACCCAATGATATTCATCGTCTGCGTTCTTCATCCGATATTTAACGTCGTATTTTTGATTTCCCTGTAATCCAAAAACTGTCTCTTTTATCACTCTGTCTAAATCATTCGGATGAATGATGTCTGTCATCTCCATCCCCACTGCTTCTTCCTTCCGAGAAGCTGGTATTCCGAGCATTGCTGCATAGGTCTCGTCTACCGCAACAATTTCATACGTCCATGTTTTTTTACATATTTTGGTACCAAATAACAAACCTTTTTTCAAAGACTGTATATTGAACACATCTTTATTTTCTTTCCGCATTCGGTCCTCTATACTCTGTCTCATCGCTGCCTCCTGTTCATTTTCTCTATAAATCAAGCCGCATCGGCGTAAAACGCATCCCCTGTTTTTTCTGTTCCGGCATCAGTGCTTGAAACCCCATCGCCTCATACGCTTTTTTTCCCTTCGGTGATGCACTGACAGTCACTGCTTTCAACTGCGGATTTTTCTCCAGACAATATGCCACTCCGCGTCGAACCAGTTTTTTTCCTATCCCCTGCCTCTGCCGTTTTTTTTCTACAAATAGCAGACTCACATGAAAACCATCCCGCATCGCGATCACACCGACCGGTTTGGATCCTTCATACGCGCCAAAGAATACCATCTCCCCGCTCTGCACACGTTCTTCGATCTGCTCTCTGCGGATAAAATGATAAAAGGACAGGATTCCCACGTCTTCATAGTCTTCTTTATCACATTCATCAAACACTTTCCGTATCAGTTCCAATGCTTGATTTATCTGTCTGCCGCTCATTTTACAAATTTGCATTTTTCGCTCCAAATTCCTATTTTTTTCTTGAAACCATACTACTAGTATAATATAATTAGTATCAAAGTGCAAAACATTTTCAAAAATGAAAGGCAGGATTTATCAAATGAAAAAACGACTGAATGACAACTGGACGTTTTGCAAGTTTCCTCTGGACACTCCAGTCGAAATGTTGTTTCAAAACACGTCCTGGATGCCGGTCGATCTTCCCCATGACTGGATGATCTATGATACAGAAAATCTGTATGAACAGGCCGTAAGTTGTTATCGAAGGATTATCAACAAAAAACAGCTACTTGACGAAGCTGGTCCGGACACACAGAAGATTGAACTGATCTTTGAAGGTGTCTATATGGATACAACCATTTATCTCAATCAAAAGAAAATATTTACATGGAAACATGGCTATTCCGAATTTGTCGTTGATCTGACGGACGAATTACAGGACGGCGACAACGAACTCCTTGTCCGCAACGAATACCATCTGCCAAACAGCCGCTGGTATCCAGGTTCGGGCATCTACCGCGATGTGTGGCTTTTGACTTCTCCTGCGGCGCATCTCGTACATAACGGAACATATCTTTCCACCAAGCAGCTTGGCAAAACGTGGGAAGTATTTATGGATACTGAATTTATTGATGAGAAGGGAACGGCTTCCGACGGACGGATCTGCCACGAGATTTTTGATGCCGACGGCACTCTTGTGACGACCCACGAAAGCAGCATACACTTTTCGGATTCCGTTCAGGTTGACAAACAGGTACTGACCGTCATTGAACCAAAATTATGGGATATTGAAGAGCCAAATTTGTATCAGATCCACACTTCTTTGTATGTGGACGATACTCTTACGGATTCTATTACCCAGAACCTTGGATTCCGCGATATTGCATTTGATGCAGATAAGGGATTTTTCTTAAATGGCCGCCACGTAAAGATCAATGGTACGTGTGAACACCACGTCCTTGGTTCCCTGGGTGCCGCCATGAACAAAGCAGCACTCCGCCGCCAACTCCTCACATTAAAGGAAATGGGCGTGAATTCGATCCGAAACGCACATAACATGCCTCCGGAACATATGCTGAATCTCTGCGATGAGCTGGGACTTCTGCTCTACACCGAGAGTTTTGATATGTGGGAGCGCACAAAGACCGATTATGACTACGGCAATGACTTTAAAGACTGGTGGAAAAAGGATCTGACAAGCTGGGTTCGCCAGGACCGCAACCACCCTTGTGTCTTCATCTGGGGAATCGGAAATGAGATTTATGATACGCATTTTGACCGCGGACTGGAACTGACGAAAGAACTTCATAACGCTGTTCGTGAGCTCGATTACCGCAAAAATGCCTACACCACACTGGCATCGAATTATATCGAATGGGAAGCGGCCCAGCGCACCGGCGAAGTGATCGATCTCGTCGGCTACAATTACCTCGATAAATGTTATGATGAACACCATGAAAAATATCCGGACTGGAAAATATTCGGAAGTGAGACAAGTGCCACCGTACAAAGCCGCGGCATCTATCATTTTCCTCTTTCCAACCGTCTTTTGACATTTGATGACCTGCAGTGTTCGACTCTCGGAAACTGTACGACAAACTGGGGAGCGAAAAATTCCGAGCACACGATCATCGCACACCGCGACCGCGAGTTCTGCTTTGGGCAGTACCTTTGGTCCGGCTTTGATTACCTGGGCGAGCCAACCCCATATTTTACCAAAAATTCGTATTTTGGACAGGTCGATACTGCCGGCTTTCCAAAAGACACATTCTACCTGTATCAGGCAGAATGGACCGATTATAAGAAAAAACCGATGGTACATCTCCTGCCTTACTGGGATTTCAATGAAGGCCAGCTGATTGATGTACGTATCTTCTCCAATGCCCCAAAAGTGGAACTCTTCTATCAGGGACAGAGTCAGGGCATCGTCGAGATTGACCATGCTCACGGCACGACGCTTTCCGGCGACTGGCAGATCCCATACAGCAAAGGCGTGATTGAAGCCGTTGCCTATGACGAAGAAGGCAATGTGATCGCAAGAGACAAACAGCAGTCCTTCGGCGATCCGGCAAGCATCCGTCTTACTCCGGACAAAGAGACGCTTACGGCAGATGGCGAAGATCTGATCTTTGTCACCATTGATACCCTGGATGCGGACGGTATCCTCGTCGCCAATGGACGAAGCCGTATGAATGTATCCGTAACCGGTGCCGGTCGTCTGATCGGTCTTGACAACGGCGACAGTTCTGATTTTGACCAATACAAAGGAACCAGCCGCAAATTATTCAGTGGAAAATTACTGGCGATCATCGCCGCAAAGACAGAATCCGGTGACATTCAGGTAACCGTTAGTTCACCATCTCTGCCGGATGCCCATCTGACACTGCAGGCCGTACCTGCCGATACGATTCCGGACGGCATCTCCTGTCAAATGGAAAATACGACATTTTCTCTTGCAGAAAAAACTTTGGAAGATGGTACTGTCATTCCGGACCGCACGAATGAGATTCCGGTTCGAAAGATTGAACTGACAAATCAGGGCACCTCGATTTTGGATGCCGAACATAAAGAAACCATTGTAACAGCTAAAATTTATCCGGAAAATGCGACCTACCAGGACATTGAATTTAAGGCAGTCACACTGAACGGTGTGCAGAGTAACGCAGTAAAGATCACCGTGGACAAAGAGACCAATACGGCTTCGATCCAGGCAGTCGGCGACGGCGAATTTCGTCTGTGCTGTACTTGCTGCAACGGCTTAGACCACGTCGAAGTGATCTCCGAACTGGAATTTGAAGTAACCGGTCTCGGCGATGCCACACACGATCCTTATAAAATCGTATCCGCCATTGACTACTCCGAAAGTTCCGATGACGGCTTGATCCTGAGTTTCCAGGGTGGCGTCTATATCACCGGAAATGACCGCACTGTGGTAACGTTTGAAAATATTGATTTTGGCGATTATGGTTCCGATGAGATCCATCTTCCAATTTTTTCTTTTAGCGATGTGCTTCCTGTCGAAGTATGGCTTGGTACTCCGGGACTTCCTTCCGAAAAAGGAAGCATCACTGAACCTGCCGCTCCGGGAACCACTTGTGCCACCGGCGAATGCCTGCTTCAGGCAACATACGAAGCCAAGAGCTGGTACAATCACTATCAGGAAAATGTATTTACATTAAGCAAACGACTTAAAGGCGTTCAGACGATCTCCATCGTCGTTTATCCGGAAATCAAGATGTCTCTGCAAGGTTTCTATTTCACAAAGGTAGAAAAAGCCTACGCAAAACTTCTTGCCTCCGACTGCTCCAATGTTACGGGAGATATGTTTACGATTGATGGTGATGCCATCCGCGAGATTGGAAATAATGTAACGGTAGAATATACCAATATGCATTTTACAAAAAATGGTTTCCACCGGATTACCATCTGTGGACGTTCGCATATCGAGATGAATACGATTCATGTAAGATTTGCACCGGCAGACGGCAGCGATAACGTCATCAACCAGATCGTCGATTTCCCTTACAGCGACGAATCGCAGATACAGACCTTCGAGTTAGAACCGGTATCCGGAGATTATAACCTGAACCTGATCTTCCTTCCGGGATGTAAATTCGATCTGGAATGGCTGCAGTTTGAGTAATAGATAATATCTTAGTATATCTGACAAAATAAAAGCATTTCATGGTTGTTCCAGCAACTTATGAAATGCTTTTATTTTTACAAGCAATAGCACTATTTCATTTCTATAGCTTGTGTTGTTAATAAATAACCGTTATGGTAACATCTTGTTCGATTTCCAAAAATGTTTTTCCGTCAAAGCATCGATCTGAAAGAATAGCGTCAATCACTCCAAGGGGAATATCACCTTCAGCACTAATTTCGTGTTTAGCAATGCATTTTTCTGAATCAGGCGTGCAATCCCAAATCACGAGATAAGCTTTTTCCTTATTGACTTCCGGCTGTAATACATATGTTATTCCATCATACTCAAATTCTGCTTCGTGACAATGAGAGATTAGTTCATACAATTCTTTCATTTTCATTCCGTTCATTACTTGACCCCCTTAAATAAGCAGTTATTATTTTTGCCATTCTTATTAGGACATTGTCTTGTTATATACTTGTGTTACTCTTTCTTTATACCATGCCATTCATAATCATCGTTCGTGGCATTCCATTTTATAATATCCGTCTGTTTTTTCGAAACCGGATTTCCCTCTCCATCTTTCACCTGGTAGGACATCGTTACTTCTGCCCAATAGACATAACTTTCATTTTCATCCTTAAAGTATTTGATATTTTCACATGTTCCGTATTCAAACGTTTTATCATGTGCAAAAGAACCTTTCAAATGGCTCTCTGCCATCTGTTTTACATGAAATTCTGACATTTGATATTTTCCGGTTGAACCAATGATAAAAAACAAGGCACTCAAGATAATCATAACTGCACGGATTCCTGCCAGCATATTGCGATGCTTTCTGCCAAGAAAGCGACGAAGCAGATAATAACTCGACGGTAGTGCCAGGAGATCTGCCACCACAGCAATCACCGGATGCCCAATTCTTGCTTCTCCCCAAGCTACAGGAATCATCATGATCCAGTACATCCAAAAAACCACTTCTGCAACTGCGCACAATATCTTAGCCCAGCGCTTTCTCGGTGTCATACCACAATTCGGACAGACACCCTCACTCTCTTCATAATGAATCTTACAATAATCACATTTCATAGTATACTCCATTCCGGGAACTTTTCCCTTTTTTCTACATTATAGAAATGTTTCCTCTCCTTCGCAAGGGGGTCTGCCTGTATGGTCATTTTGACATCCCATTTAGCAGGATGGACAGAGAAAATACCCCGGCTCCCATATGAATGGATACATTTCCACCGCATTTTTCGACCCCGTTTTGTATGTTTTTCAAACCAAATCCATGTAGAAATTTATCTTCTTTCGACGTTTCAAAATATTTACGTTTTTTGTTTTCCGGATAAGAATTTTCAAAAAGAATATACACCCCATCTCCTGCCGAAGTGATATCTACTTTTATGAATGCTTTTTCCTTTGGCACCCCGTCGCATGCCTCAATGGCATTGTCTAACGCATTGGCAAAAATAGAACATAAATAGACACTTTTAAACTCCGATAAACGTGTCGTCTGCGCCATGATCTGAAAGTCTATTTCTTTGCTGTGCGCCTCTTTTTCCTTCTCCATCAAAATGGTGTCTACCAGCGCATTTCCGGTAACTACCGTGCGTTCCACTGACTGCATGGAATCCGCTAATTGTTCGATATAACCTTGTATTTCTCCCGGCTGCTCTTTCTTTAAATTTTCGAATGCTTCCATATATTTACTCATGTCATGGGTAAGTTTACGAAGCTTATCTTCGGCAAGCATTTTCGATTGATAAAATTCCAGCTGGCGCATCCGTATCTTTTCCATATCTTCGTATTCTTTCTGCTGTTTTTCCATCTCATAATACTTCTCAATTTTGAAAAAGATTACGAGGATCACCGCATATAAAAGCAGGCACAGAAAAAAGCAGCATCCCACCTTATATACATCCATGTATATAAACGTATACTGGAAATACAGCCCCGCCGCCAGTACAACGAGGGAAAACACCGCTATATTCATTTTTTCGAAAAACGCCCTCGCAGACTGTCCTTTGCGCTCCGGACGCATATGCGGCAGGATCCCCAGCAAGAATGTATAGAGAGCCGTCGTCGTATATAATAATTCAAAATGAATCCCAAGTATACTATTTTCGTGGATATTCTCCCAGATCACCGTATACGGTTCTGCCAAAAAGGCTTCCCGAAAAATGTAATACCATAGAAATTCAATAAAAGCACAGATTCCCATCGCTGCCACACCAAGGAAAACATCTCGCTTTTTCCGCAGCGGAAGTGCGGTACTTACCCCCGCAATGATCATTGTTAAAAAGAAAAACATAGGTATTTTATCCCTTCTGCCTATCTGGCAATTTTTCCTGAAAGTCTGGTTAATTTTCTCCGGTAATACTCCATATACATTTCTACAAATTCATCATACCGGTATTTGCTGATGGGAACGCCCTCTTCTCTTCCCTTGACAAAGACAAGATGCGGACTGCTTTGATACGACGTGATCCACATAAGATTTACCAAAAAACTCTTATGTGTCTGTACCAAAAGATCTTTCGTATCTTGTTTTTTCACTTCTTTCAGCGATCCGGTTCCCCGGAGTTTCCTTCCATCTGACAGATGATAGATCAGTTTATGGCGGTACACTTCTACGTATAGTAACTGGCTCATTGCGATCATCCTAACTTCTCCATTAAAAGAAACCGTTAAATCATAACTGCTCTCCCGGATTCTGCGAAATGCCTTTTCCAATTCCCGGCCTACCGTTTCTTCGGAAAACGGCTTTACAATATAGCCGGATGCCTCGACACGATAGCCATCCAGGGCATACTGCCGGTGTGACGTAGAAAAAATAATCACAACTTCCTCGTCGGTCTTTCGAATATTTTCTGCCAGATGCACTCCGTCAATCCCCGTCATCTCAACATCTAAGATCAATATGTCGTACTGTTTCTCATAAGCCAGCCACAATGCTTCACCGCTATAATAACAATCCACACAGATCTCGCAGTCATTTTTTTCAGCGTATTGGTTTATTTTTTGCTGCATTTCTTCACAATACTTTTTTTCGTCATCACATATGGCAATATGAAACATCTTTTAGCTCCTTATATATAAGGAAAGCGGGGAAACATTCAACGTCTCCTCGCTTTCTTCGTTTATTCTCCGATTTTCTCCCAGACAACGCCTTCTCTTGTATCTTTTATTAAGATTCCTTTTGCTTTCAGTTCGTCGCGGATGGCATCGGCTTTGGCAAAATCTTTTGCCTTTTTCGCTGCCGCACGCTCTGCGATCTTTCCTTCCACAAAAGCACTCAATTCTTCATCGACTTCTTCTCCGGCATCCTCCCACGGTTTGGTAAGTTCCAGAGACAATACCGTATCCAGATCCGCAAGGATCGCTCTCTTGGTCGCACCGGAAAAATCTTCTTTCAGCAGATCGTACACAATCGTAAGTCCCATCGACGTATTCATATCGTTTCCGACTGCCTCGCCAAATTTTTCATGGTAAGCAGCTACCTGATCCGCATTTACTTCTCCTTCTTCCGGAATCGCTTTGATCCGTTTTAACAGTTTTTCATAAGCGGTCGCCACATTGTCCAATGCCTCATACGAAAATTCAAGCGGTTTCCGGTAATGCGACTGTAAGCAGAACATACGGTATACCATCGGATGATACCCTTTTTCCTCCAAAAGGGAGACCGTCAGGAACTCTCCTTTGGATTTACTCATCTTTCCACCATTCGTCTTTAAATGGTTGACATGGAACCAGTAATTACACCATTTATGTCCCAGATACGATTCGCTCTGTGCGATCTCATTGGTGTGATGTGGGAAAATGTTGTCCACACCGCCACAGTGAATGTCCATGTATTCTCCCAGATGTTTGATACTGATACTGGAACACTCAATATGCCAGCCGGGATATCCAACACCCCATGGGCTTTCCCATTTCAATTCCTGATTGTCAAATTTTGACTTTGTAAACCAGAGTACAAAATCTGTTTTATTGCGTTTATTTGCATCTTCTTCTACATCATCACGAACTCCGACCTGAAGGTCTTCTTCGTTCTGGGAAGACAATACATAATAATTTTCTAACTTTGAAGTATCAAAATATACATTTTCACCCGCAACATAGGCGTACCCTTTTTCCAAAAGCACCTCGATCATGTGGATAAATTCATTGATACAATTGGTAGCCGGTTCTACAACATCCGGACGTTTGATTTCCAATTTTTTGCAATCATCAAAAAACGCATCCGTATAGAATTTTGCGATATCCATTACCGATTTGTGCTCTCGCTTGGCGCCGGCAAGCATCTTGTCTTCTCCGGTATCTCCGTCACTTGACAGATGTCCGACATCGGTAATATTCATGACACGCTTTACATCATATCCGGCAAAACGCAGATATTTTTCAAGCACATCTTCCATGATATAACTGCGGAGATTTCCGATATGGGCAAAATGATACACCGTCGGTCCACAGGTATACATAGCCACTTTTCCCGGCTCATTGGGAACAAACTCTTCCACTTTCTTAGAAAGGGTATTGTACAAATAAGTCTTCACGCTTTTACACTCCTTTAAAATGTGAATTTCTCTTCAAAATAAGCTTTCAGATCTGTGATCTTAATACGCTCCTGCTCCATCGTATCACGATCACGAACCGTAACCATACCGTCTTCCTCGGAATCAAAGTCATAGGTAATGCAGAATGGGGTACCGATCTCATCCTGACGGCGGTATCTCTTACCGATGTTTCCACGGTCATCGTATTCACAATTATAATATTTGCTCAATTCTTCAAATACTTTTTCTGCCCCTTCGTTGAGTTTCTTGGAAAGTGGCAACACACCAATCTTAACCGGTGCCAAAGCCGGATGGAAGTGCATTACGGTACGTGTATCTCCACCTTCTAACTCTTCTTCGTCATAAGCGCTGCAAAGGAATGCCAGTGTCACACGGTCAGCACCCAGAGATGGCTCAATAACGTATGGAATGTATTTTTCTTTTTTCTCATCATCAAAATAACTCATATCCTCACCGGATACATTCTGGTGCTGTGTCAGATCGTAATTTGTACGGTCTGCGATACCCCAAAGTTCGCCCCAGCCAAATGGGAACAGGAACTCGATATCACTTGTCGCCTTACTGTAGAAAGAAAGTTCTTCTTTGTCATGGTCGCGCACACGCATCTCGTCTTCTTTGATTCCCAGATCCTGCAGCCATTTAATACAAAATTCTTTCCAGTAAGAGAACCATTCAAGGTCGGTATCCGGTACACAGAAGAACTCCAGCTCCATCTGCTCAAATTCACGGGTACGGAACGTAAAGTTACCCGGTGTGATCTCATTTCGGAAAGATTTACCAATCTGACCAATACCAAATGGTACTTTTTTACGGGATGTTCTCTGTACATTTTTAAAGTTTACAAATATTCCCTGTGCCGTCTCCGGACGAAGATATACGGTATTTTTTGCATCTTCGGTAACACCCTGGAATGTCTTAAACATCAGATTGAACTGACGGATCTCGGTAAAATTGTGTTTTCCACAAGTCGGACATGGTACGGAATGCTCTTTGATAAAACCTTCCATCTTATCTTTGTCCCATCCGTCCACGGAACCGTCCAATTCCACATTGTTTTCTTCTGCAAATGCTTCGATCAGCTGATCGGCACGAAATCTCTCATGACATTCTTTACAATCCATCAGAGGATCGGAAAAGCCGCCCAAGTGTCCGGATGCTACCCATGTCTGTGGGTTCATCAAAATCGCACAGTCCACACCAACATTAAATTTATTCTCTTGAATAAATTTCTGCCACCAGGCTTTCTTAACATTGTTTTTCAGCTCGACACCAAGATTTCCATAGTCCCATGTATTTGCCAGTCCACCATAAATCTCCGAACCCGGATAAATAAAGCCGCGTCCTTTTGCCAAAGCTACGATTTTTTCCATTGTCTTTTCCATTATTATCCTCCAATCAGGTGCCGGATGCACCTTTTATAAATTATTCTTACACCATTTTACTATTGTTTGGGAATAATTTCAACTAAAACTTTGTGGTTTTCCCTCAATCATATCCGATATAGAAAGCATTTCCTCTTCCTCAAAACTAGACAATAAAATGGCATCCAGCTGGTAGTTCCGATCAAGCGGCTCCATCTGGCAGGCTTCCAGTACCGTATTGGTCATATTTACAAAATACGTTAAAGCTTCCTCTTTCTGATACCCTGCCTCTTCTTCGTCTATTTTCATAGTATATTTTTTCTGTGCCAGATAGTGAAGCAGGGGAAGCAGATCTTCCCGCTCAATAATATGACAACGCTGCCTTTGATGGCGCAATTTCACCTTCAGTTTCGTTTGTTCTTCCTGTGGGCTCTGGTAAAACTGCTGAATAAGATTAATTTCCCGTTCCTTCTGCTGGGCGATATGAAGAAGATCTGAAAGATATTTATCCGAGATCAAGTGGATTCCCATATGCTCCACACGATCATTCTGGTACCTTCCCTTTCTCTCCGCTTCACTTGGCATCGCCGCCGCAAAAATTTCTGTCAGAATGTCGGATTGGTATACTCCTTTTCCATATGCCTTTCTTACTAACTTCCGGAAATTTCCAATTTCTTCCCGGGAAATAAAAGACTTGGCATGTCGGCTTTCATTATGAAGGTAATGTAAAAGCACCTCTTCCTCTCTGCGCTGTTCCGTTGCTATATGATTGTCTTCACACCATAGTGTAAATGACGACGACTGCAGTAAAAATTCCAAATCTTCAGAGGCCTCTTCTCTCATTAATGCTTTTAGCTCCGCCTGAATACGCAGATAATGCTCAAGAACATTTTTACTGTATCCCTTAAAATAAGCCGCTCTTTTTCCCATCTCGTACAAAAATTCCTTTGGTTCCAGATGATGAATTGCATCGTAGAACCCCCACAATTTTTGCGTGCATTTTTCATCTAAAAGACTGATAGCTTCCGGAAGATGCTTCTCATAAAATACAATCATATCCTGACATATCTGCCAGTCAAGCTGGTGTTCAATTCCATAAAGATAAATAAATTCACGGTAATCATTTACCTGAACTCCCGGGAGAAGCAGCCCCTTCCGAAGATAGTCCTGGGTTTTTTCTACACTAAGTTTTAAAGAAAGTGCGATATGAAAAACCATCTCACGATTCGGTTTGGAAATTCCTTCCAGTCCAAACCATCGCCGCATCGTATGTAAATCTGCCGGTTTCTCTCCCTTTACTGCCTTGCGAAACGCCTGATACGCCTGCTTTCTGATTTCTTTCCCGCATTCTTCTGCGGCTGACATTTCTCCACCGGCTCCCAGCCATTCGTGAATTAAGAACCGGTCAAAACCCTGGTTGCTTTTTCGCTGATATTTCACGCTGTCTCCTCATTTCTTTCCTTTATTGCAAATAACCGTCCAACGAAGCATCGTATTTTTGTGGCCGCTTCGTCGTCTTTGGCCGTGCAGTCACTACCGGTGCTTTCGTCGGTGCCACCGTCTGAACCACCTTTTTCTCTCCACGGCTGACAGTCAGAATGAGCACACTCTCTTTTTTTACCTGCGTTCCCGCCGCAATGCTCTGCTGTACAACTGTCCCCTTCTTTTTCTTGTTATATACCTTTTCTATTTTTACCCGGATTCCCATTTTTTGCAATTTTTCTTTTGCCTTTACAGAGGTCTTTCCTATTACTTTGGGAATTTCCACAAACGCCGCCTCCACAGGAGTCGCCGCAGGTATCGAAGTAACATCTGCCGTCGGTACCGCCGTTGCCACTGTCTTCTCTGCCACATTCACCGGAATTGTCTTTTCCTTATCGGCAGATGAATTGTGGTTTTCATAGAGAAAGATTCCGCTGACTGCCACTGCGACAAGAATCACTGCCACGATCATCCATTTTCTCTTTTTGCGCTTTACCCCGGTTTGTCCCATATTTTCGCCAAATTCCCGCTGAATCGCCGTTTTCGAAAAAAGTCTGGAAACGCCTGACTGCGTCAATGTATCACGAAATGATTTCGGCAGCTGCACCTCGTTATAAGAAGAAATTCGTTTGTTATCCGGATACAGCTCATTGTAAAATTCTTCCATGTCCTGATAACGGTCTTTCGCCAGCACCGCCATTCCCTTATCAATCGCACACTTCGCCTGCATCGGAAGAACAACATCCTCCCGCTGCTGCAAAGGAACCAAATGGTCCGCATAGACACGCTCTACAGACTCATCGGGGATTTTCCCCGTAAGCATAAAAAACATCGTTCCGCAAAGACTGTACAGATCGGTCCACGGTCCCTGCTCTCCTTTTGCGCGGTACTGTTCTTCGGGCGAAAAACCTCGCTTGATAGAGACCGTTATCGTATTTTCCGGCAGTTCCACATTTCGCGCCGCCCCAAAATCAATCAGTTTCAGCTGTCCATTTTCATCAAACATCAAATTATCAATGCTGATATCGCGGTGGATCAATCCCGTTTTGTGAATATCACACAATGAATGAATCACCGGTTCCATCAACGCAAGCACCTGCTCGCCTGACATTTTTCCATTTTTCCGGATATAATTACGCACTCTTGTGCCCTCGACATATTCCATCACAATGTACGCCGTACGGTTTTCCTGAAAGAAATCGCGCACCGAGACGATACTCGGCAGTTTCATAAAACGAGACAGACTTCTCGCCTCTTTCAAAAAATCTTCTTTTCCCTTTTCAAACTCCAATTCACTTTTTCCTTCGTAAATCTGAAGCGTCCCTGTCTGCGGCCCCTCTTTTTCTCTTGTGACAATGCCGCTCGGAAAATATTCTTTTACTGCGACAGGAACCATCAGCACGATATCCCACGCCACATAGGTAATCCCAAATCCCCCTTCTCCCAGCACTTTTCCCAGAAAATAACGTTCATTCAGACAGGTGCCAAGAGGAAGCGCCATATTCGGTTGTTTATAAGAAGAGGCATCAAACTCGCATTTCGCACAGTGCCCCTTTCCATCCAATAAATGCATACACCGTATGCAGCGTTCTTTTCCCGCGACTAACATACTCTTTGTCCCTTCTTATTGTTGAGTAGCCAGTTTCTCAAAATCCGCTCTCGCCATACGGAAAACTTCCATCAATCGAGGTGAAAATACTCCACATTCACCATTTACGATCATTCGGAATGCCTCCTGTGTGGAATACGCATCTTTATAACATCTCTCATTTACCAGTGCATCATATACATCGGCGATGGAAACAAGCTGCGCCGATAACGGAATATCTTCTCCGGCAAGTCCATCCGGATATCCTTTTCCATCATATCGTTCATGATGATGGCGGCAGATCTCATAACTTGCCTCCATGGATTTTCCGCTCCAGTTATTTTTAATCGCATCCAAAAGCTCGCAGCCACGGATGGTATGTGATTTCATATATTCAAATTCATCTTTCGTCAGACGTCCCGGTTTCAGAAGAATTTTATCCGGAATCGTAATCTTTCCGACATCATGAAGCGCACTTGCCGACACGATCGTATCAATGACCTCCTGTGTCAGACCATACTCCGGATATTCCTGCATCGCGCGTTCTGCCAAAATCCTAGTGTAACCTTTTACACGCTGGATATGCTCACCGCTCTCCAGATTACGATATTCGACGACAGTACCAAGCATGTCGATAATCTCTTCGTTGCGTCGTTTTAACTGGTCTGTCTGCATCCGCAGGGTACGATATGCTTTGCGAAGAACTCCCGTCTGCTCTTCTACTTTGGCTTCCAGTTCATTTTTGTATTCAAAAAATCCAACTACGTTTTTCACTCGCTGTTTAATAATATAATTGTTAAACGGCTTTGCAATAAAATCCGACACTCCAAAATCAAAGCACCGGTTTTCTACCTCGCTCGAAGTATCTCCACTAATGACAAGCACAGGAATCTTTCCCATGATACCCCGGTCCTTCAACCGCTGCATCACTTCAAAGCCATCCACTTCCGGCATGATAAGATCCAAGAGGATCGCCGATAAATGATCCTGCTCTCTCATAATAATATCCAGTGCCTGTTTTCCATTTTCTGCTTCCATTACACTATAATCGGATTCCAAAATCATTCGCAGCATATCGCGATTCATCTCGATGTCGTCAACTACTAATATCGTATTCTTCATCTGCGTCTTCCTTTCTTTTTCTGTCATTTTCCGTTTCGGTATATGCGAATGGTATTTGTATTAGCATCATTTTTTAATGTAATGTTATCCAGCTGCTCTGAATGCCATATCACTCCGTTAATTTCCACACATACGCCTGTAAACAATCGTCCCTGGACAACAACTTTCGCTGCCCTCTGACGGTTTCGCTGTTTCTTAAACGCTTCGCGTTCATTTACAATCTTTTCCAGTTCTTTGTCCTTGGTATAAATAGCATCTTCCAATTTCAAATAGATCGGATTCTGATTTCGGACTTCCGGCGGATACTTGCGCCGGATCTCTTTATACGCATTTTTCAACAGAAGCAATTCATGTTGAACTTTTTTCTCATGGTTTGCAAGTGCCGCTTCTTCTTTCGAATACTTTGGACTGCTTCCCAGTTTCAACTGCGTGATAAGTCCTTTATCATTTCCAATATAATAAGCTTGAATGGCATTTTCTGCCTTCGCCATTCCGCCCATAAGAACTCCATTTTTGCCGGAGATCGTAATCGAATCTTCTGCCTTCAGATCACTATTCAAACAATAATTGGCTCGTATCTCTCTGCCTGCGGTGATCTTCGACGACTCAAAGAAGGTTCCGCACACATCACCCTGCGCTTGAATATGACCTTTTCCACCAGCATTATTTCCTTTTCGCAGAAGAATATCTCCCCCTGCTTCCAGCACCGCTGCCTCGGTAAATCCATCTACGATGATATCCTCCGTCGCCCGCACGGTCATGCCTGCTCCAACCATGCCCCGGATGTAAACTGAACCGTTGAAGTCAACATTTCCTTTGGACTGAATGACATCATCCAAAACCAACATACTGGTAATCTGCATCTGATCCCCGACAAACTCAATCTTTCCATCGCAGTCTGCCACATATGTTTTTCCATCATCCAAAAGGGAAAAACCGGTACCGCTCAGAATACGTTTTTCCTTGCCACGCTGTCCGGGAAGTTCTTCCCCAAAAACGGTATAACCGGGGCTTCCTTCTTTTGCAAAATGATAGCAGGCAAGTTTCTGCCCCTTTTTCACAATCTCAAACCATTTGGCATTCTGATAATCAACCGAGCCATCTTCCAAAACAATCGGTGTCTTCTTCACATCTCTATCGATGAAATATTCATACCAGCCATCTTCGCCATTTACCGGCCGTCTTCCTCGTGCCACCACGAGATTTTCCGGTTTTGTATTCAGCAGAGGAAATTTTTCTTGAGCCTTCTCATCCAGCCCGTAGCGAATTCCATATTCTTCCAGTTCTTTGTGAATTTCCTCGTATGTGATCTGTTTCTCTTTTCCATCCGTCGCGACTGCCACTTCCATCTGATCTCTGCTGATCAGGAGTGTAAATCCGTCACAAGCCACTTCATCCATACGGCTTCGTCCAGTCTCAAGCTGACTTACCCGTTGTGACAACAACTCCTGCCTCTTCTGATTCATCGTACGAGCTGTATACATCAAACTACTGTATTTTGTAACCGGCAGACGTTCTTCCAGTCCCAAACGAATCTCTCGCATCTGCTGCCAGGAGTAAAATTCATTAACATATGGAGTCACATCCAGACGTTCTTCCAAACCGATCCGAATCTCTCGCATCTGCTGCCAATTCAAATCTTCCTTGGCATAAATCGAAACATCCACACCGCTTTCCAGTCCCAAACGAATCTCTTTCATCGACACTCCGCGAAATGTCTTTGATATATAAGGCTCCATATCAAGGCCCCTTTTTAAGGCAATACGAATCTGTCGAAGCTGCTCTTCTTCATATCCCTCTTTTATGTATTTCCAAATATCTACATGATCTTCTGCTGCCTTTCGAAACTGGCGCAAAATTCCCGCAGATAAAACTTTTCCACTCGACAGATCAACCCCCTTTTTCAGCCCTTTGCGAATCTGACGCATCACTTCAAAAGGAATGTTTGGATCCGCATACTTCGCTACATCTACCCCTTTTTGCAGTCCTTTTCGGATTTCTTCCATCTGAAACCAGTCATATTCTTTTTTTGCATACCATTGTACTTCGAGATGTTTTTCCAGACCAATTCGAATTTGACGCATTTGGATTGCCAGAAACTCTGGATTTTCATAAATAGATACGTCCACCCCTGCTTCTTTTCCCTTTTCAATTTCTTTTACTTGATCCTTTGTATATTCATCCATTCTCATTAGCATCCCTCATTCTCATACTTTTCCTACACCGCAGCATTACTTCTTATTTATATAATATCCTTTGATTCTTCCAATGTCAACGTCTGGTTCACAGTTTTCTTATTTTTCCTAATAATTTTATATTTTTTTTACATTATTCTTGTCGTGTTTCTCTTTCTATGTTAAAATAAGTAAAACATTTTAAACTAGAAAGGAGTTTTTTTATGACAGGGATTATTATTGCCGCGATTCTCATCTTTCTTATCGTAATGTTTATCCTTTGTTACAACAAACTTACAAAGGAAAGAATTACTGTAGATGAGGCATTTTCGACCATGGATGTTTACCTGAAAAAACGTTTTGACCTGATTCCTAATCTTGTGGAAACGGTAAAGGGGTATGCCAAACACGAGGCTGAAACATTGTCCTCGATCATTGGCAAACGAAGCCATGATTATGCAGGAATGACACAGGAAGAAAAAATCAGCACCAGTGCTTCCATTTCACAGATGATGCCAAAGATCATGGCTCTTGCCGAAGCTTATCCGGATCTGAAAGCCAATGCGAATTTTCAGAATCTTAGCATGCAGCTTGAGCGCATGGAGGAGGATATCGCAAACTCACGCAAATATTACAATGGTGCCGTAAAACGTTACAATACTTCCGTGCAGACGATTCCATGCAATATTGTTGCTGGAATTTTCCACTTTGAGCCAAAGCCAATGTATGAAATTGACAGCATGGAACAACGAGAAAATGTAAAGGTGAATTTTGAATGAAAACGATAAAGCAACTCTTTCTGTGTTGTGCGCTCTTTCTTTTATTCCTGTGCCTCACTCCGGCACAGGCACAGGCTTCTTCCTTTGCGTATGACATAGAAAATTACGACGTTTCGATCCTGGTTACACCGCAAAATACATATGAGATTACAGAAAAACTCAGAGTAAATTTCAAAGAGGCACGCCATGGCATTTACCGTAAAATACCCCTTGAAAATGAAGTGGAGCGTGCCAATGGCAGTACTTCCATCACTCATGCCCGGATCTCTGACATTGACTGTGGAGAAGATGACTATTCTACAAGCCGGGAAGGCGATTATCTCGTCATCCAGATTGGCGACGAAGATGTCAAACTGACTGGTGTATATGATTATACTGTTTCCTATCAGTATCATATGGGAAACGATGTGTTGCCGGACATAGATGAATTTTATTTTAATATCATCGGTTCCGACTGGACGGATACTACGATCAGCAATGTCACATTTACGATCCAGATGCCGGACTCCTTTGACGAAGAAAATTTGGGAATGAGTTACGGCGCTTACGGATCCGAAAATTACGAAGATCTGTATTACTATATAGAAAACAATACGATCTACGGCGAACTGGATCCTTCTGTCACATTAGGCCCTAGGGAATGCGTCACCGTACGCCTGGAGCTTCCGGAAGGCTATTTTTTAAAAACAGACACGACTCCATGGTTTGCGTATATCGCGATTGTCCTCGGTATTGTTTCTGTCCTCATTGCCTTCTTTATGTGGTGGTTTATCGGACGAGATGATCCGGTTGTGGAAACGATTGAATATCATGCGCCGGAGGGCATGGATTGTCTGGAACTGGCATTTGCTTACAAAGGATATGCCACGAAAGAAGATGTCATCCCACTTCTTATCGAATTAGCAAGACAAGGATATCTTTCCATCACCTGCGAGAACAAGAAAGGAACGGATTTTTCGATCACCCTGATACGGTCTTACTATGATGGAACCAAAGAAAATGAACGCCTTTTTTTCAATGGGTTAAAGAAAGTAGCGACCGGTCCGGTCATCCGCAAATCGGACTTGAAAGACCGCTTTTACAAAACCCCGGAGGCTCTTGTAAAAGCAGCCAATACGCGTGAAAATAAGACAAAACTTTTCTATCCAAACTCCATAAATAAAGGATGGATTCTCTGGGTTTTGTCCGTTGTCGTATTTGCCTTTGCTTATTTTCTGCCGGGATACCAATATTCTTACGACTGGCTGGAAGTGGGATTCGGTCTGATGAGCATCGGTGTCTTCGGTGTCAGCATTTATATGCTGTGTACCGGCACAAGGCAAAAGCTCGGCCTTTTAATAGGCACCTTTCTCCTGCTGCTATCGATCGGTTTATCCTATCTGTTTGTATGGATTCCGGTCACCTATGCTGACCGTTTCTATCAGCTTGCCTGCCTTGTTTCGTATATCACTTGTGCCATCCTTGTATTTTTCAGTGCGTTTCTCACGAAACGAACCCCATATGGCACAAAAATCCTCGGACGGATCCGAGGATTTAAGAGATTTTTGGAAACTGCGGAAAAGGAACGTTTGGAAATGTTAGTCGAAGAAAATCCGGATTATTTTTACGAAATTCTTCCTTACACATACGTGTTACACGTTTCGGACAAATGGGTTAAGAATTTCAAATCCATCGCTTGTGAACCACCTTCATGGTACACAAACGAGAATGATTCTTACTTTGATATCATTGCTTTCCAACATATTATGAATTCAACAATTGCTTCTGCTTCGAATTCCATGACTTCCTCTCCGGAAAGTGCAAGTTCGAGCGGCGGCGGATTTTCCGGCGGCGGCTCTGGCGGCGGTGGCGGCGGTTCCTGGTAAGGTATTTATTACAAGTATTACTCTTCGTCTCTGGCGATCTCACGGGCAACCATGATCGCCAGGGCGGTAATCATTGCCAGATATTTTTTCTCATATACGATAACTACCGAATTATCAAAGATCAAATTGTCTAAGCGAAGCTCCAGATCATCCATCACAGCGCCAATTGGTTTGTCATTTAAGGAAACGAGATAATTATATCCGATGCTTCCCGCATACTCCTCTAATTTCAATGTTCCTTCTGCAATGTCCATCTGAAAACGATCTTTTGCCAGTGTAAACTGCTTTTCCAATATTCCGATCATTTCCCCATTTTGATAAAAACGATAGGTCGGTAATGCATTCAATACCTCTTTTGTGACTTTAAATACTTCATTTCCCACCTGGTCAAAAATGCGGAAAGTACGGAGCGGCATCGTTCCTTCGACGTGATAGATCACATTTCCCTTGCTGTCTTGCAGATCAAACTGCTGACCGGCCAATTTGAAATCTTCCGTAAAGGTATATACTTCGGAAGGATTGGATTCCTGTACCGGAAGTACTTCGCCGGTTTTTCGGTAATTCTTGATATTTTCAAACAACTGTTTCTGCAGCAGCATAATGTCTGAACTGATACACAATTTTTCTGCAATATCACTTCCACGATATGGATTATATGGTTTGATCGGCTGCGTCAATGGCTGCTTGATCGCCCACTCTAAAAAGGTATAACCAAGGTAACCAAGATTTCCTTTGTCATTCAGCCAGAAATACAGGTACTGCCCGGAATCATCCGGTCCAAAGATCAACGCCTTCTGGCGCATCGTCTTCATCTTAGCCAGATACGGACTTCCGAGTGGCGTATCCAATTCCTTGTATGCGTCATAAATTTTCTCAATTGTCGTCGGCTGATTAAAAGCGATCATCTTAATCATATCATTTGATTTTTCATACGAATGTGGTGAGGACATATACCAGACGGCACCACCCACGATCAATACGATCGTTCCGAGCGTAATCAATCCAAGACTCTCATTTCCTTTTACAATAATTGCCAAACCGCCAACAATTCCACAAACTCCGATCAATTTGAAAAGCCAAAATCTTACTTTTAGACCTGCATCCATCTCGCGGTACTCCTGCCAACCACTCTTGGCATTCTCCCCCGCGTTTTTGGCATTGGTGCGAATGCTTCTTCCCGATGGAATAAAGTAGCCAATTGCCAGACAGATCAAAGCCAGCACTACTCCGACTACGACAAATGCCGCACTGTCTGCTTCCACATAATTATCGACAAACTGAATCATCGCATCGGCTCCGCCATAGACATAATACCGATCTTCCATATAAGAAAGCATCGGATGGATATCTGCCTTGCCATCCCCTACTGTCATGATGGCACTTAATGTATCGCCTTCCTGCAGTCCATAATAGACATAGCGGGTATTTCCCTCATAATTGCCTTCTCCATTTGGATAATATGTTGTCAATTCCGGCAATCCATAAACACTGTCATTGCTTACTTCAACGCCATTTCCAAGATCCGTCGTCAGGTCATCTGCTTTTACCTGATAAGTAAGGTCCTCATTTCCCATCCAGTTAGAGTCCCGGTCAATTTTATCCCCGACTCCATCTTCTTCCGGATAGCGTTCTCCCTTTGCATAAAGATAATAGAAAGAACCTTCGATGCCTCCCTGCGTATCCTGCACCAGCGTTCCCACCGGCGAAATGCCCGTCACGATCATTTCCTGCGCCGGGCTCTGGCTCATATAAGAATCCAGATCCTGCCTGGAAATCACGGGATAATTTCGCATCTCTTCCGCTTTCTTTTTTGTCGATCCACTATCTACTATCATGCCAGCTACTCCTGCCACAACAAAAAAGATAGCTAGTCCGATCCATATTTTTTTCATTCTTGATACCTCCGTTTTGTTTACTAAAATGACTGTATAGGACCAATATGAGAAAGAATATAAATCCTCATTCTTACACACAAAAGGCATTGAATTGGTCCTAATAAGGCTCTCTCCTCATACGAGCATTTTAACCTTATCAAACACAAAGTGTTAGAAATGCAAATATGTCAGTGGGAAAGTCTTAAATCATTGTTTCCTAACTAAAAATTGTAGCGAAATCGCCTGCAAACCGCAAGCATTTCGCCACAATTGTAGAGATATCAGCGAGATTGTTATATTCCGGGGTGCAGAACTCCTCTTCCGCAGGGGAGTTCACCTCTGAAATAACCTGCTTTTCCGACTTCCGGGGTGCATGGCTCCTCTTCCACAGTGCTACTCACCTCTGAGATAACCTGCTTTCTCCATTTCCGGGGTGCAGGACTCCTCTTTCGCAGAGCTACTCACCTCTGAAATAACCTGTTTTCTCCATTTCCGGGGTGCATGGCTTCCCTTCCACAGGGGAGCTCACCTCTGAGATAACCTGCTTTTCCACATTTCCGGGGTGCATGGCTCCCCTTCCACAAGGGAGCTCACCTCTGAGATAACCTGCTTTCCCGACTTCCGGGGTGCAGGACTCCCCTTCCGCAGAGCTACTCACCTCTGCCGCCACCTGCTTTCTCCATTTCCAGGGTGCCGCCGGTTTACCCGCGTCCCAGAATTGCATCCATATCCTGCTCCGGCGCCGTAATCGGCTGAAGATTGTAGGCGTCCACCAGATATTTCACCACATTTTCGGACATAAATGCCGGCAGGGTCGGACCAAGATACATATTTTTCAGGCCCAATGACAAAAGCGTGAGAAGGATGCACACCGCCTTCTGCTCATACCACGAAAGCACGAGGGTAAGCGGCAATTCATTGACCGCACAGCCAAATGCATCTGCCAGTGCAAGAGCAACCTTGATCGCACTGTACGCATCGTTACACTGCCCCATATCCAGAATTCGCGGGATTCCGTTGATCTCACCAAGATCAAGATCATTAAAGCGGTATTTTCCACAAGCAAGTGTCAAAACAAGCGAATCCATCGGCGTTTGTTTGACAAAATCGGTATAATAATTTCTTCCCGGATGCGCTCCATCGCAGCCACCCACCAGAAAAATATGCTTAATGTCTCCCTTTTTGATGGATTCAATGATCTTCTCCGCATGCGACAGCACGGCGCCATGTGCAAATCCGGTCGTCAAAATATGACCGCCATTGATCCCACTCATGCTACGGTCATGCTCATAGCCGCCCAATTCCAATGATTTCTGAATCAATGGCGAAAAATCTTTCCTTCCATCCTTGTCTCCTGTAATGTGCATCAATCCCTCATATCCCACAACCGATGTCGTATAAACACGGTCACGGTAACTTGGGCGCTGCGGCATCAGGCAGTTGGTCGTAAATAAAATCGGCGCCGGAATGTCCTCAAATTCCTTCTGCTGGCTCTGCCATGCTGTTCCAAAATTTCCTGCCAAATGTTCATATTTGTGAAGTTCCGGATACCCATGTGCCGGAAGCATTTCACTGTGTGTATAAATATTGATTCCTTTGTCTTTTGTCTGTTCCAATAATTGGGAAAGGTCTTTCAGATCATGACCGGAAACTACGATAAATGGTCCTTTTTTAATATCGGTCTGCACTTTCACCGGTGTCGGAGTTCCAAACGATGACGTATTGGCATGGTCAAGCAGCTCCATGCATTGGAAATTGATCCGGCCAAATTCCATGATAAGTTCAATCCACTCTTCCACCGAATGTTCCCTGTTAATCTCGCACAACCCTTTGTAAAACCAATTCGTCACTGCATTATTTTCAAATCCAAGATTCATGGCATGATGTGCATACGCCGCCATCCCTTTGAGGCCAAACAAAAGTGTCGAGCGGAGCGACACAATATCATTTGCTCCCTCCCACAAAGATACAACGGCAATCTCGTCGTTTCCAATTTTTTCCTTCTCTTTTTGAACGCGGCCAATAAATTCTTTAATCGCCTCATTATCAAAATTTACATTTGTCAATGTCGTAAACAATCCGTCCATCAAAAGGCGCTCTGCTTCTTTCGTATGCTGTCCGTTTTTTTCGGCCGTTTCCGCCAGCTGAATAAGTTCATACACCAGCTCATCCTGCAGTTTTGCCGTCTCCGGCTGTTTGCCGCAGACTCCGGTATTGACACAACATTTATTTCCGGCGGTCTGCTGGCATTGAAAGCAAAACATATTTGACATAATTTACCTCCAATTTTTCTTTTAATGGAAGTATTGTCATTTTTCGTAAATTCTATTCCAGCAATTCAAACTGCATCGTATATAACGTTTCATTGAGTTCCATAACGCTCGCCCCCTGCTCCAGTCCATACAAAATAATGCAGTCGCGCTGGTTTCTCGGATACAAAACCGGCACCTGCGCTGCCCGGAGAAAATACTGCGTTTCCTTGATATCCATCTTCATCGCCACACAAATAGCCAGCAATTTACTGCGCGACGGATTTTTGCGGTCTCCATTTAAAATGTGATACACATAAGAGCGGTCCAATCCGCTGTCTTTCACAATCTGCGACCGTTTGAGTTGTTTTTCCTGTATAATATTTTCCAAATATTCCGCGATATCAACCTGCATAAATTCGTCCTGATTTTCAAGCACATAATTTTCCAAATTATTTGCCTTTTTCAATCCTTCCAACAGTTCCTCTGTCTGTTTCTGAAATTTTAATTTTCCCACAAAATCACATCCTGTTAGTAATTGACACTTTTTTTATTAATCATTATAATATAATTAATTAAAATACGCAATGGAGGAAAAAGGAGAAATACAATGGGAAATACAGAGGAAAAACTCGCTAAATTAAACACTTCCACCGAATACAATACCTGGCTTGTCAAACGCGACAGCCTTATTTTTGTAAAAAAAGAACTCCCTCTTTCTCAATACGATACGATGAAAACATTTTACTCTCTGCAGGAAAAAACACCTTCTCCTTTTATTGTCAAAATTTACAATGTTTTTACTACAGAAACTCTTTGTATCATTGAAGAAGAATGGCTTTCCGGAACGACCATTGCAGAATATCTGGACAAAAATCTTCCATTTTCTTCCGATGAGACACGACAATATGGCATTGAAATCTGCCAAGCCCTCCGCTGGATTCACAAAAACCGCATGGTCTACCGCGACCTCAAACCTTCCAATGTTATTATTACAAATTCAGGACATGCGGTATTGATCGATCCCGGCACAATCCGAATGTATAAAGCACTTCAAAGCAAAGATACCGTTATAATAGGAACTCCCGGCTATGCTGCCCCGGAACAGTTTGGGTTTCAACAAACTGACCAGCGTGCTGACATTTATGCATTAGGCGTTCTGCTAAACAATATGCTTACCTGTGCCATGCCAAATGAACAATTGACTACGCATAAGAAATTCCAAAAAATCATCCGTCGCTGTTTATCTATCGCTGCCAAGAACCGCTATCAGTCCTGCATCATTGTACAAAGAGAATTGGAACGAATCATCAGTGACCGCAGTACTCGTGATATACGTTTTTTTCGCTGCATTCCTGGTTTTCGCTCCGCTCGCCTGTCTCATATGATCCCGGCTTCCTTTTTTTATTTGTGGGCAATCTTAACGTTTCTCGGTTTTATTCTGAATCTTGTCGACTGACAGGACACCACAAGCCTCCTTATTTACGATATGATGGCATAGAAAACAAACTGATTTCCGTGAAATTATTCTTATTTTTTTCAAGGAAATTTTCCAATGCAAAGTCTCCTGTTTTTTGTTAGGATAATTTTGCACAAAAGGAGGCACTCATATGACTAATACTGAGGATACACTTATTACTATAACCCCCCAGGATCTTGCCGGCGATTATGCCAGCATAGCCGAAATCATTGGTGTAGAAAATGCCAAACTATTATTTGAGCATTATCGTGGACAGCAGATTACTTTTCCACAGCGCTTTTACTCAAAAAAATATGTTGCCCTTCAGGCAACACAGGAATTAAAAAAAGGGAATTGCACTCTTTCACAGCTTGCGGTAAAATATGGTTATACCGAGCGGCGCCTTCGCCAACTCATAAAAGAATATACCTAAGGAGCTGTTATGAATTTATTGGCTTTTTCCCTGCTGGGATTTGTACTCTTTTTTACAATTTTAACCATATATCTTTTTGTTCAGAAAAAAAAGCCGGACTTCAAAGGCTTGCTTTTTTTCCGAATCCCCGTTTTGATCCTCTTCTTGGGTTCTATTGTTCTGTTCATCGGAGGTCTTTTTTCTCCCTCGACGACACAGACCACCCATGACGCCCCTGCTCCTACTCTGACAAAAGAGCAGCAGGAATATTTCCGCATTTCAGCAAACATCCGTGCCGGCAAATATGACCATGTTCTGGAAGATATCCACGATCTTTACCCGGATTTTACTACCAGCCATACCAAACTTACAAACCGCTTTATCCTTTTGCGTTTGTATTATGAAAAAACCGGCGACACAAAAAAAGAAAAACAATTAATGCTTGATTATATGAAAAATAAGAAATTATATAATTCTGACGATCATCTGCCAATCCGGATGATTATCCAAAAACGGCTAAGTGAAATAGAAAAACAAGAAAAACAGAAATAATACAAAGGCATAAGCACCCCAATTCAGTGCTTATGCCTTTTTGGTTTAGGAATAGTTAATGTTTCTCTTATTCCTCATAAAATCCATTGCTGTCAATGCCATCATCATAATCATCGGAACTATCTGTATTCGAATCGCTTTGATCCTGTGAATCAAGATATTCCTGACTCATTAAAATACCATCCTTTTGATATTCCTCTAAGTCCAGTCCATTTTTATTTGCATACGACTCAAACATAGTATACAAAAATTCTGTCATTTCATCATATGTTCGTTTTTCCTCTCCAAATCCGATCCAACTGACACGGAAAGGATCTCCTTTTTTTACCGAATCATTTGAAGCTATTCCAGTTGTCTCAAACTGAATCGTAATATCCTGCTCTACACCATTATAAAAACAAGATCCTGTTGCCTGAACATATATTGTTTCCTGCTCACTTTTCAACGTTGTCCATCTTACATTTCCACAAAAATTGTCAATTGCCTCTCCATACGTAATATTCGGTATACTTGACGGGTACGCATCACGAATTGCACTTGTCGCACCGACAAGATTGTTACTTACAATAGATACAATAAATGCTGCAATAGCTACACTAACTACTGTTCCCGCAATTTTACTGATAATAGTTACTGCTGTACCTTTCTTATTCATTATACTAATGATAAGAGAGGCAATTCCTCCAATTGCAATTGCTACCGGGAAAATGTACAGCCAGCCTATTGTATCTGCGCCAAATGGAGTAAATCCCGGATCTTCAAAAATTGAATACATGATGAGCGCAATAAATGCAACGATAGATACTACTCCTAAAATTGTACCTGCTATTGCCATGCCTCTTTTATGTTTCTTGTCCTTAATCCCCACAAGTCCAAATACAATTGCCAAAACTTCCGGAACCATAAGAGCACCGCAAGATACCAGTCCCACGATTCCAAGAACCAGGGAAGCAATCGAAAGTCCGGAATGTTTCTTCGGTTCCTCAGCCTGCTGTACCGGTGGTGGCGTCTGCATCTGCACCGGCGATGGCGTCTGTGGCTGTACCGGTGGCGGCGTCTGTGGCTGCACCGGTGGCGGCGTCTGTGGTTGCACCGGCGGTGGCGTTTGTAGCTGTACCGGTGGCGGCGTCTGTGGCTGTACCGGCGGTGGGGTTTGTGGCTGCACCGGCTGTGCTGCCTGTGGCATTACCGGTTCTGTTGGCACATTGGATGCCGGTTCAAATGTAAGTGGTTCTATTGCGTCCATTCTCTGTCCACAATTCACACAAAATAATGATTCATCTTGTAATTCTCGTCCACATTTCGGACATATTTTACTCATAGCGATTCTCCTCTCTTTTCAATCACTTATTTTACGTATAAATTTCTTAAGAAACCGGGCTGATGCCTTCATCCTCATCTTCGTACTCATTGTCGTCGGATGTATCCGATTGGTCATCATCTCCCGAATTTCCAGATTGTCCATCTTTAATCAACACCGTACTGTCATGAATCTGCACTTCTATTTTATTGACTTCATCCGCATCCATTTCCGCATATACTTTACCGGATGTTTTTTTACCCGGAGCCAATGTCTCTAAAAAAGTACCTTCTTCCGACCATTCCGTATCTACACTGTAATCATCCGCATAAATATTGAAAATATTATCCGACACCGTAACTTCTTCATCTCCGGTATTCATGATCACATATTGAAACCAGGTGACTGTTTTTATTGAAAAAATATTCAATATACTTCCATCCACACTCGTTCCCCAATCTGTAATGCAGACACTATACTCTTCTCCATTACTGTTAGAAAAGCTAATTACATCTCCTACAGAATAAACAGACGGCTTTGATTCCTCAGATGAACCACATGCTGTCAAGTTGACACTGCATAACACGGTTACCAACATTAAAGCAATTATTTTTTTCACAAAATACCTCCTCTTTACTGACCGCAAATAGCAATCTTATGTCCCGGTGCTCTTCTCTCCTCATAATATTTACAGATGATTGCAAGAATAATTCCTGTTTGTTCTGTATCCAAATATACACCATTCAATGATTCTTCCGTTTGATCCAAAGGTCCATTAATAAACCAATATGCGCCTTGTGAAAGATGCATCAAACGGTAAATATTTTCATAATATTCACCATAAAAATTCTTACCATAGAAAAATGCAATTCTTCGATTGGTCAATAACATATAGTTTTTCGAAGCAGATGTCAGTCCTGTTTTTGCACAGAACAGAATCACTTCGTCCTGCTGCAGATATGGTGCTGCCTTGCCCTGAATTTCCTGATATACTTTTTCATTGGAACGCATGGTAGCCAGTCCTTTTTTGCCTTGAATTTTCTCCTCCAGCTGGAGAAACATCTCATCAATGCCTTTTCCCGAACGCAGTAAGCCAAGCATAATATCCCAGCTTTCTTTTATGCCTCTTCCCATATTCATATCTCTTTGAATAAAAAGCCGGGAAGCAACATCCGCTGTCTCTGATTCCATCGACAAGCATTCTTGATCCTGCTGTGCGCAAGAGATTATTGTCTGAAGTTTATTCATAAAATCCGAATAATGGGAAGGAGAACTTACGCTCCAGTAATTGTAGGTATTTCCATCTCTTGTTTTTATCTCCAATTTGCAGCCAAGTGCTGACCATAAAACAACCGCTGCACAGATCAGCCCTACTCCTGCTGTAACAAATGCCGCTATCGCACACAGCGCAACAATTATAATTCCGTATAAATTAATATACCGTTTTATACTAACCGAAGCAATGTCCCGATAACAGATTTCCCTTTTCTTTTGATATGTATTTGGCATTGTTCCAATCTTTAATCGATCTTCTCCAAATACGATCCAGGATGCCACCTTGGTATTCATTAAGCCTAATCGCTGGCCAAGAAAGGACCGGAACAATGTAGCCTCTCCAAGATACTCATCCGCCACATAACGTTTATTTTGTTCATTTGTCTGCATAAAAACTTCCTCCAGCTTATTTTAATTTATTCTCATATTTAAGAATGAACTTTGCATTTGCCTTTTCGATCGGATTCAATACACTTTCACTAAATTCATCCGCCTCTACAGAACCAAAATACCAGGATTGTTTATCAAAATAATCCTGCAGTTCCTTATCATTAAAGCGTCTACCGTGTCGTGCATAAATTTCATTTCGGGCAATACGGCACTGTTCTTTTGTCAATGATTTCAGATCTGCCTTTGTCACTTTTTTCGTATCCGAATTTGGCAAAATGTAATAATCCGTATCATCTTCAGAATCCTCTTCGTCCTCTGAATAATCATAAGAACCTTCCGCTTCTTCCTCCGGGGTAGGCTCCGGTTCCGGCGTCACTTCCGGCTCTGGTGTCGAAGTTGCCTCTGAATTATCAAACTGCGTCACCGTTCCCGATTCAAATGAATTTTTATCCACATCCTCTTCATCGACATTATGGTTCTCCGCATACTCTTCAAATGCTTTTAGAATCATAACACTTGTGATGGTATCCTCCTGTGGTACATCATTAAAACTCAATGCTCCCTGTGTAAAAGAACCATTGTCCATATCCACAACAAACTGAAGGCGCGCCTTTACCCGGGATTCTTTGTACGTACAATATCCTGTAAACTCCACGATATCCTGTCCCTTTTTGGCTTTGAAATACCGCCAGCTTGCCTCATCAAAGAATTCTCCAAAGGCATCTCCATATTTAATATTGGGATATGCATTCGGGCTTCCCTGTTTTACTGCTTTTACATGGATATCCTCTTCCTGAGATTTATTGGAAGTTTTTTCGTTTTTTCCTTCTTCTGATGTTTTCGTATCGGATTTATCTGATGAAGAATTTCCACACCCAGCAATCGCAAAAGAAACAGCCATACACATAACAAGCAAACATAATTTTTTTCTCATGCTATCTTCCTCCTTTCCGTACATTCTACCAAATATTGTCGAAAAATCATTGGTAAATTACAGATATGTTTACAGGAAAAAAAGCACGAGAAAGATACTTGGGAATGTGGTACTGATAATTAAATATTAT
>DJEU01000017.1 GCA_002431395.1 Lachnoclostridium sp. UBA5890 | reverse complement strand
ATTATTATACTAGGAGGGTTTTTTATGTTACTTAAAAAACGAATTCTTCCTCTGGCTTTGTCTGTCGTTATGGCCGTGTCCGCGTTGACCGGCTGCGGAAGCAGTTCAGAGAAAGACAGCTCATCAGGGGCTGAGACAACCCTGACGATGTGGACGATCGCCACAGAAAGCGACTCTTTCCACAAACCGTATCTTCAGGCAATCGAGGAGTTTGAGAAAAATCATCCCGGTGTAAAGATTAATATGGAAACATTTGAAAATGAATCCTATAAAACGAAGATCAAAGCGGCTGTCGCTGCCAATGAACTTCCTGACATTTTCTTTACCTGGGCGGGTGGATTTTCCGAATCTTTCGTATCTTCCGGAAAAGTAATGTGCCTGGATGATTATTACAAAAATTACGAAAAGGAAATCAGTAAAACCGCTCTTGCCAACGATATCTACGATGGCAAATTGTATGGTTCCGTAACTTGTACACCGGTATCCGTAATGTGGTACAACAAAGAAATGTTCAAAAAACAAGGTGTCGAAGTACCAGCCACATGGGATGATTTCAAAGCTGTCTGCAAGAAATTCATTGATGCAGGCATTAAACCGATCGGAACCAGTGTAAAAGACACTTGGGTACTTGCTATGCTTCATGACGGATTAGCACTTAAATCTGCCGGAGCAGACAAAGTCACCAAGGCTTTGACAAAACAGGGTCAGTCCTACAACGATCCGGACTTTGCAAAAGCTGCTAACTGCATCAAAGAATTGGTTGATATGGGCGCTTTCATCGACGGTGCAACCGGTCTTTCCAATGATGAAGCAAGTGCTTCTTTCTATGCAGAACAGGTTCCAATGTACTTCACGGGAAGCTGGATGGGTGGTTCCATCGTTACCGATGCCGAGAAACCGGATAACTTCGCTGTTGCACCAATTCCTGTTGTCAACAGCGAAAATGCAAGTGTAACCGACTTCATGGGCGGAGGTTCCGATACTTTGATGGTATCCGCCGGCACGAAGAACAAAGACCTTGCCGCTGCCGCTGCTTTTGAGATCACAAGAGGCGTTTCCAAATATGCTTACTTAAGCGGTGCCGGAATTCCGGCTTGGACCGTAGATTATGATGCTTCTTCCGTCCCTGCCTTAACACAGCAGGTAGCAGATATTGCCGGAAAAGCAACTTCCTATACGTTGTGGTTTGATACGTTGATGTCTTCCGATGATGCTGGAGAATATCTGACACTCCTTCAGTCCCTCTTCGCAGGCGATCTGAAACCGGAAGAATTTGCTGCCGGCATGGATAAGCAGTTAAGCAAAAAATAATCACACGTTAATTTTGTGAATGGGGTTTGATCCGGGCGGCTCCCAGACAGCAGCATTGCTGCAGTCCGGGAGCCGCCCGTCATTATAACGATTCTTTTAAAGGAGGATTTCATGGACAAAGTAAGAAAAAATAAAACAGCAATCTTCGTTTTTCTCTTTCCTGCTGCATTGTTGTTTTTAGCCATTATTATCTTGCCAATCTTTATGTCCGGATATTATAGTCTTTTAGACTGGGACGGCATCACTTCCGGCACATTTGTTGGTATACAAAATTACATTGAATTATTTACAGAAAAAAGTCTTGGCTTCGGCCCTACGGTGCGAAATGCATTTATTTTCGCCGGACTTTCCGTTTTTATACAACTTCCTCTCGCTCTGCTTCTTGCTTTAACTCTGGCAAAAGGCATCAAGGGCGAACGATTTTTTGTGGCGGTATTCTTCATTCCGGTATTGTTATCCACAACCGTCATCGGACAATTGTGGATGAAAATATACAATCCACAATACGGTATTGTCAATTCCTTTTTGCGTGCCGTCGGTCTTGACACATGGTGCAAGACCTGGCTCGGCGACCAGAAATATGCGCTTGCTGCCTGCTTTATCCCGATGCTTTGGCAATACGTCGGCTACCACATGCTCCTCATGTACGCAGGTATTAAAAGTCTGTCACCGGATATCCGTGAAGCAGCTAAGATTGACGGTGCCAACGACCACCAGTTATCACGTTATATCACAATTCCTATGATCAAGCCGGTTTTGCGTATGTGTGTGATCTTTGCGGTAACCGGTTCTTTGAAAGCCTTTGACCTGATCTATGTATTGACCGGCGGCGGTCCGTCTCACGCCAGTGAAGTACCAAGCACCTTGATGATTAACATGATCTTCGACCGAAGCCGCTACGGACTTGGAAGCTCGATTGCCATGTTTATCATTTTCCTGTGCTTCTTCTTCGCAATACTGATCAAACGTTGTTTCCGAACGGAGGTGGACTAAATGAAAAAAGCAAAAACCAGTGTAATGTACATTTTACTGTCTCTTTGGGCATTGGTAAACCTATTTCCGCTGTATTGGATGTTTACCTTCTCCCTAAAGACAAATAAAGAAATCTTTGGCGACAATATCATCGGCCTGCCAAAAGAATGGCTGTGGAGTAACTATTCGGAGGCTCTCGATACCGGAAACATGGCACTTTACTTTGCCAATAGTGCCATTGTCACTTTTGCTACCATTGCATTGACTGTCATCTTTTCCCTGATGGCGACCTATGCACTCTCCCGCATGGAATGGCGCGGCCGCAAACTTGTCAACAGCATTTTTATGCTTGGCTTAACGGTGCCGATTCACGCAGCAATCCTTCCAATTTTTATCATTTTACGCGAATTAAAGATGACAAACTCCTATCAGGCACTCATAATTCCTTACACCGCATTTGCACTGGCGATGGCGATTATGATCTGTCAGAGTTTCATTGAAAATATTCCACGTGAACTTGAAGAAGCTGCCTGCATCGATGGCTGCGGTGTCTACGGTATTTTCTTCCGCATTGTACTTCCGCTGATGAAACCGGCACTTTCCACGATCGGAATTTTCACGTTCCTTCAGGCATGGAATGAGCTTATGTTTGCCGTCATCTTCATCAGTGACAGTAAATATCGTACATTGTCGGTAGGTATCCAGGCACTTTCCGGGGCCTACACGACCAAATGGGGACCGATCGGCGCCGCTCTTGTCATTGCTACGTTCCCGACCCTCATCATTTATTGTTTTATGAGTAAAAAAATTCAAGAAAGTTTAATGGCAGGTGCAATTAAAGGATAAATGTGCTATAATAAATTTATTATAGTTATTTTGGGGGATATAACTCGTTATGAAGAAACGTTTTTTGTCATTGGGGCTTCGGAAAAAGATTCAGCTTTTGTTTCTTTGTACAATGGCTGTATGCATTTTGTTCTGCTCAGGTATCTTCTATCTGATTTTGGAAAATCAAATGCAGCAATCGATCTCCGACAAAGAAAGCAGCAATCGAACCGCCATTTCCAACAACTTAGACAGCACCATGAAGTCCATTAACAGCATCAGCCGCCTTACCATGATTCGAAGCAGTGTACGCACTTTTTTACTTGCAGAGAGTAATTCCACTCCCCGCATGCGAAATGCTATCCAGGAGATCCACGATATTCTAAATACTTTTAATCTTTCCTGTAATGTCGTGGTTCTCCGCATGGACGGCCAATACCTTAACACCGGTCCGGGAATCACCTATGTCAATACCGGCAAGATTTTTGAAACAGAATGGCTGGACGAAGTCATGGCTCAAAAGGGAAATTACGTTATTAAAGCAGGCACTCGCGATGCCTTTCGCTCAAATATTGGCGAAATGGTGTCTTTTGTCCGTGTCATCAATGACATAAACACCAAAAAACCGATCGGTATCCTGGCAATCAATCTCCCAAGCCGCTTCTTTGAACAGGCATATGAAGGGCTTTCCGGCGAAACCAGCCATTTTGCTCTTTATGACACATCCGGCAGATTAATCTGCAAGGATAATGAAAGCACATTTTCCTCCTTAAAGCCGGAAAATCTACTTCAAAACACGCGCGAAGAAACGGACAAAATATTTTACAAAAGTATATTTACCTGCGACACATTGGGAGACTCCCATTTCATCCTTGCTTCCCGTCTGGAAGTACGGATTTTAGACGGCCTCCCTGCCAAATTGCTGGCGGCTTTGATTATCGGTGCTTTCATACTTCTTGCCTTTATGTGGCTGATCAATACTTATATTGCCAAAAATGTCACCTACCCGATCCAGCGGCTTGTCGACAGCATGGCGGAAGTACAAAATGGCTGGCTGCACCGCGTTAGTATGAATGTAAGCAATGATGAGATCGGTCTTTTAAAGAACAGCTACAATGCTATGCTGATCGAGATCAACCAATTGATCGAAGAGCTTCTTCAAAAAGAGAAAACACTGCGGATGGCCGAATTAGATGCTCTGCAGGAACAGATGAAGCCTCACTTTTTGTATAACACTCTGGATATGATCCGTTATATGGCTTTGGAAAACCGAACCGATGAAGTATATAATATGTTGGAAACTCTTGGAAATTTTTACCGGCGCTTTTTAAGTAAAGGAAGCACGGACTTGTCTCTGGGAGAAGAAATAGAAATTGTAAAAAGCTATCTTACTCTGCAGAAAACGCGTTTCGAGGATATTTTTACGGATGAGTATGAAGTCGAAGAAGGCCTGTCTTCCATCCGTGTTCCTCGCCTGATTCTGCAGCCGCTTGTAGAAAATTCCATTTATCACGGGATTCGTCCAAAGGGCGAGCATGGGGTTATCCGTGTCACAGTAAAACGTCAGGAAAATTTTCTGTTTCTTAGCGTTTACGACAATGGAATCGGTATGTCCGCACACCAGCGGGAACTTTTATTTTCCGGCAAAGACAGTCGAAGTTTTGGATTTCAGGGAACCATTGAAAGAATCCGCTATTATTATAAAACGGAAGATGTCTTTGAAATACACAGCGTCGAGGGTGAATATTGTGAGATTATTTTGAAACTGCCACTTTCAAATGGCTGTTAGGTATTTTTGTTATAATGTGTAACTATTCAGGATCAATGTATGAAAATCAATGAATCGTCGTGCTTGCACGTAAGAGACTTTGATTTCCATACATTTAGATCCTAATAGGGCTCCCCTCCCCATTATGAGCATTTTTAGCCTTGTCAAAGGCGAGAAAGAACACGAAGTGTTCGAAATGCGAATGTATGGGGGGCGGGGTGTCCTGAATAGTTACTATAATGTAAAGGAGCGTGTAGTTTTATGTATCGTGTCATGATCATTGATGATGAAAAGGCTCTTCGCAGCCTTCTAAAAGCGTCTGTCAATTGGAAAGAAATGGGATTAGAAATCGCCGGCGAAGCTGCCAGCGGAATCGAAGCCATCAATACAATTGATAAGTTCCACCCGGACATTATTTTTGTAGATATCCGAATGCCCTTTATGGACGGCATCGAATTTTCCAAGATTGCATTAAAGCGTTACCCCGGAGTGAAGATTATTATACTAACCGCTTTTGATGAATTTGAATATGCAAAGCAGTGCATCGGTCTTGGCATCACCGACTATTTGCTAAAACCAATTGTACGCACCGATATTCAGGCGGCTTGCAAAAAAGCAATCCACGAACTGGATTCACAGCCGCTTCGTGCAGAACACTCTTCTCCCAAAGACATGCCGTCCGATATGGACCGCATCAAACAATATATTGTCGAAAATTACCACGATTCGTCATTAAATCTTACCGCCATTGCGCAGGAATTTGGCTATAATCCAAGCTATCTCAGCCGGCGTTTTAAAGCTGACTGCGGACAAAACATTTCCGACTATATCACCACCTGCCGCATGGAAAAGGCAAAAAAATGTCTGGCATCCCGGATGCTTATGTACATGACAGCAAAAGAAGTCGGTATCCCGGATCCCAATTATTTCGGAAAATGTTTCAAAAAATATACGGGAAGTTCTTACTCTGAACTTCTGAAACTGCAGGCATAAGTTTAGTATATTCGTTTACATTACAGGAGGTTTTTCAATATGAACTCTATCTTTCAAAACAGATTATATGACTGGCTTACGACCGCATGCCAGCTTATTGTCCTTGGTTTTTTATTTTTATTTACAAGCATTCCGCTTGTAACTTTTGGTGCTTCCCTCACCGCACTGTATCACTGTATCTCACGGGAACACGCAAAAACTTCCGCTCATATCTGCCGGGAATATTTTTCCGCATTCAAATCCAATTTTTTACAATGCCTTGTACCGACAATCCTATTTCTTTTTTACGGTGCTGCGATGGCCGTAGATCTTTCCCAGGTCTTTACCGGCAAAGCCACCAATCTCCTGCCACCCTTTTTATGGATGGTAATCTGCCTCGTTCTCTGGGTTCTCGCAAACTATATCTTTGCGGTCATCTCACATCTGCGGGCGTCGTTTCCGGCCGTCCTTCTGCTCTCCGTACGCCTGATGGCAGGCCACATCAAAGAAACTTTCATCCTATTATTTACAATGGCCGGCGCCTGCGTCATCGTTTTCCTGGTTCCCGGACTTTTCGTCCTTCTTCCCGGAATCCTTTGCTGCATCGCCAGCCATCTGATTGAGCCAGGTTTAAAAAAGGCTCTTTCTATCCATTAATCCAATTCTTTGTAATCAAAACTGCGGAATTCTGCGGTCTGATCGTATCCGGAATAGTCCACGCATGCCATGCCGACAAATGCTCCGGTGAAGAATCCACCGTAAGACTGAAGTACATAATCGTCAGACAATACAGCAGCATCCAATGTACCCGGAATCTCGGTATAGTTCTTTCCATCAAAAGAATATTCGTAACTGTAAGACTGTTTTCTTACTTTTGTGCGAAGCCATACAAATTCTACATCATCCGGTACCGGAATCGCATCGTCGCGAAGGAAAGAACGATATCCGCCACGGTTGCACTCTGCTACTTCGATCACACGGCCATTTTTCTCATTCCATGTAACAAATGCAAAGGACCAGTGCTTGTCATTGTAAAAGTTTGTCAATCCAGCCATCTGCTGATAGTTGAACGGATCAAATTTTACTTTCACCTCAGCATCAAAATTAAATGCCTGCCAGCGTTTTGCCACGAGGGAAAGCTCATGTTTATTGCTGAGAGATCCTCTTCCGATCAATGTCAGTTTGCCATCTCCTGTCGTACCCATTTCCTCTGTAAATGGTACACGAAGGGTATTCCACTCGTCATGAAGTTTTGGTGTATCAAATTCATCATGCATCGAATGATCTGCCGGTGCTTCTGTCAAAATCGCATCTTTTGGCGCATCTACAAGCACTTTTCCGCCATGTCCGCCTTCGATACGAGGCCAGCCTTCTTCATCCCAGTATACTTTCTGGATCGCTGTCTCACGACCAAGAGGACACCAGCCACGTGGATCGATCGAGCTTTCATTTTCATGGTTCCATGGTCTTCCACACAAACTTGCGTAATACCATTCGCCGCCAGGAGTCTCTACAAGAGCACCATGACCCTGTTTCTGAATCTCAAGTTCCGGTGTATCAAAGTTCGTGATAAATGGATCGCCAGGCTCTGTCTCAAAGCTCAACGCATCCAACGTCTTCGAACGAGCTACTACTTCCTGATGTGTCCAAACGGTTCCACCCTGTGCAGCAAACAGATAATAATATCCGTTGATCTTATACAAATGTGGTCCCTCGACCAATTTAACATCCGTTCCGGCGTAAATCGTACGTGCTGTCTCCGGTTTTAATTTCATCGTCTCTGTATCAAATTCTGTCAATGTAATACCATCAAATGCATGGTGGTATTCACGGTGATCCCATGTCTGCTGAACGAGGTATTTGCGTCCGTCATCATCATGGAACAAGGACGCATCAAATCCCACACCATTGACACGGATCGGATCGGACCAAGGTCCACGGATATCTTCCGCTGTCGTCAGGTAATTGATCATGTCTTTGAATGGTCCCTCGGTTACTTTTACATCCGTATAAATAAGCCAGAATTTTCCATCTGCATACGAAAGATCCGGTGCCCAGATACCGCCCGATGACGGATTTCCTTTCATATCAAGCAATGTCGTCGTGGACAATGCGGATGGAAGAAGATTCCAATGTACTAAATCTTTTGACTCGTGCAGACGAACTCCCGGAAACCACTCAAACGTAGAGTTCGCAATGTAATATGTATCATCCACGCGAATGATGGATGGATCTGCATTAAATCCCGGCAAAACCGGATTCTTAATCTGCAACATAAATGTGTGCCTCCTTAACTGTTAATCTATCTTCTATCATACAGGAAAATGGGGGGTTTTGCAATGGGAAAAAGAAGAATTTATAAGTTTACCTTGACTTTTCTTTTTCGATATTATATCATAGTCAGCACAAAGAAAATCTTTTTTCTTTACGTTCCAAAGAATTTCATGCATTTCCGGATGCCTGCCTGCATTCTTTCCATGCTGTCTCCGACACCAAACTGGAACTGAATCTTTTGCAGAATTTTTTATTCATACCCCTTGACATTTTCCATAAAACCATGGAAAATAAAACTATCCAGACAGAGTTGGAAGCCTGGCTTACTTTTTTAAGCACAGACGATCCGGAGCAGATTTATAATTTTATCCAGAAATTTCCAATGTTTAAGGAAATGTATGAAGACATCTTCCAGCTCTGCCAAAACAC
>DJEU01000003.1 GCA_002431395.1 Lachnoclostridium sp. UBA5890 | reverse complement strand
CCTTCCTCTCTTTCTTCTTCCCGAAGAACTCTTTCATGTAATTCCACATCAAATTCATACAAGCACATGTGATACACCTCCGCCTTATTCTTTAGCAAAAAATCTTTTAAGATTCCATCCCGGATGCATTCGTCTATCGTTGTCCGTATCGCATCCTCAATTTCCATTTCTTTTCTATGTTCACGCGCTCTTTCCGTAAACTCCGCGTATTCCTGCAGGGTTTTGCAGGCTGCTTTCAATTCTTCGTTCTGTCCTTTGTTGATATTGATCTGAAGCACAACCAATTCCATGTTAGTTTCGCCGGTATTGGCAGAAAAAGCTTTCGACAAGCGAATTTCTTTCCTCTCCGGCTGTTCCTCATCTCCATTGTAAAATACCACAAACTTCGGCGTCGGAATTTTGATCTGCTTATGGGAATAAATGTCGAGACCTTCTTCATAAATATATTTCTGCAGCAGATCCGACACATAAAATAAGTTGCGCAATGGCATGTTTGGATTAACCGTCGACTGATGTTCATACAATTGCATCATCATATCGATGATACAGGACACGTCATTCTTCATCCCCAGATATAATACACCATCCAGCGTAGTGATAGTCAGATCATCCGGATTGTCATACTGCGTCCCATTGACCGCGTTGAATAGAGAAAGCAGTCTCTTTTTGTTCCGGTACAGCATACGGAATAAAGTGTCCCTGTAATTTCGTATCACCACTGGCTGCGTTTTCGCTTTGGTTCTGTTTTTCTTCTTCATTCAAACTCTCCCTTCTGTGTTTGGCAGGAGTTTTGTAATGAAAAAAATTTCACTTTCCCTAATCCGGTTCACTCCTGCTTTGTAATTGTTTTCTGGAATTTAAAGCAAGAATGATATACCAACTTATTCGACTCTTCACTTATTTTATACTAGACTAAAAATCACTTGCTTTTTGACAGTATAACACGATACACTATCAAATGCAAGTGATTTTTTGCTTTCTTAAGTTTTTTCTCCCAATAGTCCCATTTTTCGCATCTATTTGCCTTATACCTCTTATTTCACGGCTCCGTACTGAGCATAATACGAATCAATTTTTTCCTTCATGGCATCGTCGATCACAACTTTACCCTGGCATGGCTTATTGTACAGATGTTCAATGACTTCGTCCATGGTTACAATGGCATTTGCCTGCATTCCGTAAAGTTCTTTGATCTCATCCAATGCACATTTGTCGCCCTTGCCTTTTTCCATTCGGTTCAAGGAAACCATAAGTCCGATGATTTCGACATCCCCCTGCGCTTTCACGATAGGGAATGTCTCTTCGATGGATTTTCCGGATGTGGTAACATCTTCAATAATGACTACTTTGTCGCCATCTTTGATCTTGCTGCCAAGTAAGATTCCGGTGTCGCCATGGTCTTTTACCTCTTTACGGTTGGAGCAGTAGCGGATCTCTTTTCCGTACAATTCTGAAAATGCGATTGTCGTTGCTACGCTGAGTGGAATTCCCTTGTATGCCGGTCCAAACAATACGTCGAAGTCATCTCCGTAATTGTCATGGATTGCTTTGGCATAATATTCACCGAGACGCTTTAACTGGGATCCCGTGACATATGCTCCGGCATTCATAAAGAATGGGGATTTTCTTCCGCTTTTCAATGTGAAATCGCCAAATTTCAATACATCGCTTTCCACCATAAATTCGATAAATTCCTGTTTATACTGTTCCATCTTCTTTTGAACCTCCTGCTTGCAAGGCTTTTTGCCTTTTATTATACCCTAATACTATCACACAATGCGGTAAAAAACAATTTCTTTCTAGAAATTATTTCTTTTTAAAATGTGCAAACACAGCCTGCAATACAATGAAGAAGCATAGCAATGCGGAAAGAACGATTCGTACCCACCAGCTGGATAATGTACCCTGGGTTGTGATCAAACTGGAAATAGTTCCTTTGATCAATACACCAAAGATGGTTCCGAATGGCGTTCCAACGCCACCACTTAAAAGAGTTCCTCCAATAACAGAAGCAGAAATAGCATCCATTTCAAGACCTTTCGCCTGCTCTACAAATCCGGAACAGCTGTTCAAGCAGAAAAGAAATCCACCACATCCGGCAAGCACACCATTTAAGATGTAGGCCTTAAATTTGGTCTTTCTAACATTCAGTCCCATCATCATTGCGCTTTGTGCATTTCCACCGACGGCGTATACATCTCTACCAAATTTTGTAAACTTCATAACGATTGCGATAATTACAACAATGATGAGCGCCGCGACTACTGTCGGATAAATGTACGCCGGATGAAACACTCCTCTTCGGCTGTATGATCCAATTGGCAGATAAATTTTATAATTTGCCCAAGCAAGAAATGTCTCATTTTTAATCGAAATCATTTCTGTACTGATCATCGAAGTAAGTCCACGTCCAAAAAACAGACCTGCCAGACTAACTATAAACGGCTGGATCTCAAGATAGGAAATCAAATATCCTTGAACAATACCATACAAAAGCCCGATAACAAGTGCCAGGGCAATCGCTGTATATGCATTCATCCCATGATTTTCCATCTGATTGGCTGCTGCCATACATACCAATGCCGTTACCGATCCGACAGAGATATCAATGCCACCTGTGATCATAACTATCGTCTGACCTACTGCAATAACTAAAAGTCCTGCATTGTCGATAAAAAGATTGAGAAACATCTGTGGTTTTGCAAATCCTTTATCTTCAAACATAATCATTCCTGCACCATACATTACCACAAAAAGAACAACCGTAATGATAAGAAGGAAGGTGTTTCCATTAATTCGTTTCTTCGTACTTGTTTTTGATTGAAAAATACCCATATCTATTTACCTCCTTCCACGACAGCGTTTTTTTGCTTTTTCGCACGTTGCTTTTCAATAAACGTTCGGAATACCGGACTTTGCAATGTCACAATAATAACAACGACAATAGCCTTATAAACCGGCAGCTGGTCTGCTGCAACGTTCATCGCATACAACGTTGTTGTCAAAGCCTGAATCGTATATGCTCCAATTACCGATCCCATCAAACTAAATTTACCACCACCTAAAACATTTCCACCAAGTGCTACCGCTAAGATGGCGTCCATTTCTAAGTTTAAACCGATGTTATTCGCATCTGCTGAATAGATACGGCTGGATGCAATAATTCCTGCAAAGCCTGCAAGAACACCACAGATTACATAAGTGATAAATTTAATCATCGTTGAATTTAATCCTACAAGTCTGGAGGCTGTACCATTAACGCCTACACTTTCAATGTATAAACCAAGTGCCGTTTTTTTCAACACAAGATTCACAATAATGATCATAATGATTGCCAAAAAGATCGGTACAGGCACCGGAATATTGCCGATATACCCTCCGAGTACTTTGTAGGAATCCACGCGAATATAAGTAATTTGTCCGTCTGTGAAAAGCTGTGCAATTCCTCGACCTGCTGTAAATAAGATCAGCGTGGCGACCATCGGTTGAATGTTCAATTTTGATACCAAAAAACCATTAAATGCTCCACACAATGCGGAAGCTCCAAGGGCTGCCAGTATTGCCAGTCCCATCGGTGCAGCCAGTTCATTTACAGAAACTTCTCCGCCTGCCAAAATCCGGCAGCAGACCGCTGCGGAAACTGCCATCACTGCTCCTACACTAATATCCTGCCCGCCCGATGCTGCTGTTACAAGGGTCATACCAATGGCAAGAATAACCAGCTCAGAGGCACGGTTAATTACATCTACAATATAACCATACAGCACACCGTTGTTGATTGATACTTTAAAAAAACCAGGTGTCGTGATTAAGTTCGCCATCAATACAGCGATCAGACAAACTATCGGCAAAAACAATCGTGCTGACGTTATTTTTTTCAATTTACTCATTGTCTCCACCTCCTGCTATGGCTTTCATAATGCCTTCCTGTGTCAATTGTTCTCCACTAATCTCGCCAACTTTCTTTCCGTCACGAAGAACTCCCATGCGGGAACAAGTTCGAAGCATTTCCTCAATTTCCGAAGAAATGAAAGTTACAGCCATCCCCTGATCTGCCAGATCAAGCACAAGTTTCTGGATTTCTGTCTTTGTACCAATGTCGATACCTCGTGTCGGCTCATCTAAAATCAGATAATCCGGATTGGTCAAAAGCCATCTTCCAATAATCACCTTTTGCTGGTTACCACCAGACAAACTCTTGATCGGAGTTTCTCTGCTTGCCGTTTTTATCTGCAGTAATTCAATGTATTTATCTGCTGCTTCTTCCATCTCTTTGCGGCTCATCGGATGAAACATACCTTTTTTTGCCTGCAATGCAATGATAATATTTTCACGAACGGACAAATCTGCCAAAATGCCATCCTTTTTTCGGTCTTCCGGAAGATATGCCATTCCCTGTTTCATTGCATCAAGGGGCGAATTGATTTTCACTTCTTTTCCTTTTACTTTGATTGTACCACAATCCGGTTTATCTGCCCCATAGATTGCTCTTACTAATTCGGAGCGCCCCGATCCGAGAAGTCCGGTAAGTCCCACTACTTCTCCTTTATTTACAGTAAAATCAAACGGCTTGATGCTGCCACGCCTTCCAACCTGTTCTGCCTCAATAACCGGTTCAAATTTTTCCAGTTGTTTATGCGAACCTTTAATATCCGCAAGGTCATCAAACTTTTTCCCCATCATCTTTGCAACCAATTCCACTCGCGGAAGATCCTGCACCGGATATTCTCCCACCAGCTTTCCATTTCGAAGTACCGTAATACGGTCGCAGACCTCATATACCTGCTCCAAAAAATGAGTAACAAAGATAATGCCAACTCCCTGTTCACGAAGACGCCGCATCAGAACAAAAAGTTTTTCTACTTCTTCATCATCCAGCGAAGAAGTAGGTTCGTCCAGGATCAACACCTGACATTTCATCGCTACTGCCCTGGCAATCGCAATCATTTGCTGCTTGGCGATAGAACATTCTTCCAATTTATCCGTCGCCCCCGCCGTGATGTCCAGACTTTTCAACAATTCTTCTGCCTGCTTATTCATGGAACGCCAGTCAATAAATCCAAGTTTTCTTGGTTCTCTTCCGATAAAGAGATTTTCTGCCACTGACAGGTTTGGACACAAGTTCACTTCCTGGTATACTGTACTGATTCCATGTTCCTGTGCTTCCTGAGGAGAGCGGTTTACAATGTTTTCTCCACTTTCTCCCATCTGTATCCCGCCCTCATCCATGGAATATACGCCAGTAAGCACCTTGATCAGTGTAGATTTTCCCGCACCATTTTCTCCCATAAGAGCATGAATTTCGCCTTTTCGAAGTGCAAAGTCCACATTTTGCAGTGCCTTTACCCCAGGAAATGACTTGGATATATTTGTCATACGTAACACAATTTCTTTTTCCATACACTCACCTGCTTTCTTCTGCCTTTCCGCTATTTTTGAGTATAAAAATGGCGTGGCAGTTGATTAGGCTTCTGCCTTTCTACCACGCCGCATATTCAATTTTTGTAAAGATTAGGATTGAAAATTAGTATGCACGTCCATCAACAACTTCTTTTGTAACTTTGGTTACATCGTATTTCTGGTCGTCAACTGTCACACTAGGTACTTCATCGCCATGTGCGAACACACCTTCTTCCACATAGGCTTTTTTCTCTGGAGTTCCGCCACTCTCAAGAGTTTTAATAATCTCTTCCACACGTGGTCCATGAAGCGGATTGCACTCTGTGTTAAGGATAATCTTTCCAGACTGTGTATCTGTAATACCGGCTTTTGTTGTATCAAAGGACATTACAAGGATGTCACCATCTGGTCCGACGGTTTTTCCAGCTGCTTCGATAGCATCAATAGCACCAAATGCCTCATTATCATTTTCACAATATACTACGTTGATATCTTTGTACTGCTTCAACATAGACTCCATGACTTCCTGTCCTTTTGCCTGTGTAAATTCACCGGTCTGCTGTGCAAGAAGATTCCAGCCATTTGCTTTCACTGCTTCATTCAAAGCTTCTGTACGTCCGATCTGTGCGGATGCACCAATGGTACCCTGAATGTCAACAATGTTGATCTTATCAATTTTCTTCGCTTCCTGATAGGCTTTCAACCAGGCACATGCTTTTTGACCTTCCAGCTTGAAGTTAGAACCAACCCACGCAGTATACAAACTATCATCCGATACATCAACCATACGGTCAACGATAATTACCGGGATGTCTGCATCTTTTGCTTCTTTCAATACCGCATCCCAACCGGATTCCGTTACCGGAGCAAGTACGATGTAATCTACTTCCTGCTGAATAAAGTTACGAATTGCTTTCAACTGATTTTCTTGCTTTTGCTGAGCATCATCAAAAATCAATCGATATCCATTTGCTTCTGTAAATGTGGATTTCATAGATTCTGTATTGGCTGTACGCCAATCAGATTCTGCTCCTACCTGGGAAAAGCCGATTGTAATCAAATCTTTTCCGTCTCCTGAGCCTCCATCTCCACTGCTTGTTTTGTTATTTGAGGCACCACATCCTCCAAGCATGGTCACTACCATCACTACAGATAAAATCAGCCCCAATAATTTTCTCTTTTTCATAAGCATTACCTCCTTAAATTTATTTCAATGCTTTATCTTGATGATAGAATACTATATTTTTTCTTTATTTGAAACAGAGTATTGTTTGTTTTTGGTTGTATTTTTTTTGAAAAGTCAAACCAAAGTAGATTATTTTTTGAAAAAGGTATATTTTTTTACAAAGCAACATCACTTACATTTTTTGCAGGAATTACTACCGTAACCTTTGTCCCTTTTCCTTCCCGGCTTTCATAAAAAATTCCATACTCTTCACCATAATAACTATGAATGCGCTGATTTACATTAACCACCCCAAATCCACTTTCTTGTGTCACTTCTTCATCCTCTTTCAGGCGTTTCTGCAATTTCACCAGTTCTTCTGTAGTCATTCCTCTGCCATCGTCTGACACATAAAAAATAATTTCATCCTCTTTTTGTCTGCCTTCTATACTAACGTGTCCATTTCCGCGCTTATTACGTATTCCGTGCACAATGGCATTTTCAACAAGTGGCTGCAATAAAAGTTTGGGAATAATATACTCTTCAATATTTTCTTCAATATCAATTGTATAATCCAAAATATCTCGAAAACGCAGCTTTTGAATTTTTAGGTAACTTTCTACATGCTTTTGTTCTTCTGCAATCCGAATAAAACTTTGTCCATTGCTAAGTGTTGTCCGAAAAAAATCTGACAAATAGGTAAGAATGGTGACTACCTGATCATTTTGATTTGATTCAGCAAGCCAAACAGCTGTATCCAGTGTATTATAGAGAAAATGCGGATTAATCTGTGCCTGCAAAAGTTTCATCTCAATCATCCGGAGCATTTCATGATTCCTTTTCATATCATCAACAAGACTTCCAATTTCCTTCGTCATATCATTAAAATTCCGAACCAATACGGCAATCTCGTCCTGCGATTCTACCTTTTTCGATTTCGCCGTAAAATCGCCTTCTGCCACTTTGCTCGTCATGGCGCAAAGATTTTTTATCGGTCCGGTCACGCTATGCGCCGCACGAACAGACAAAACTGCGGAAACTGCTACCGCTATAATTGCTGTAATAACAGCGATCCATATATTTTTATTATTATTTTGATTTAATTGCGCCTTTACATTTTCAAAATTCGTTGTTTCCACATAGATATAATTTTCTATGCCAGACTGTACAAGAGATGTCAAAACATAAATATTGTTATTCAGATATTGCATATTTTCATCATAAGAGTTTTTTGTGTTTACATTTTTTTCCAGTTCGTCAACACAATTTTGCAGGGAACCTAATGTATTCTTAAGACGCCGAATCTGTTCTCGATTGGATTCTACCGTCGCACTTTCTCCTAGTTCATCACATACGTTCTCCAATTCCGAAATGTATCGATATGGATTCACCGTTAAAATTCCATTGACCGTCACTTTTCCTACCTGCATTTCGTCAATGGTTTTATTCTTTATTACAGAAAGATACATGGTATAATCAACGCGTTCCTTAAAATCCTGCACATATTTATTTGCTTGTACCACATTATTCGTAATATCTGCATAAGCATCTGTTGTATAAGAAGCCGTAAGCAGCAAATATACTGCCAGCACAATCATCGGCACAATTGCGACAACTGGTATTATGGCTAATTTTTTGTTTAATGTAAACCTTTTATAGGAAAACATATCTATCACCATTCCTTCCGGCTTGTTCGGTATTCTTTAGGAGTACATCCCTGTGTTTTTTTAAACAAAAAGCTAAAATAGTGTGGATCCTTATAACCAATTTCAAATGCAATATCCGACGTTTTCCTATTTGTACATACCAGATACTCCTTTGCCTTTTCCATACGTACCTCTGTCAGATATTCAATAAATGTCTTACCTGTTTCTTTGCTAAATATTGTACTAAAATAACTTGGGCTCATACATACCCTGGCAGCCACAACATTAAGGGAAATTTCCTCTGACATATATTCTTCACGAATCATTTTTTGCGCAGTAAGAATAATGTCCGAATACCTTCTTCCGCTAATTGTATTTCGTAAATCAATCGCTTTTTGAAGAAGCGTAACCACATAATCTTCAATGTCAGGAATTGTCTCCACTGTCATCACCGCATTTTTCAACAAATCTTCATTTTGTAATATATCTTCCAGCTGTTTTTCCGTTCCTTCTTTTTTAAAGCGCTTACAGAATTCCATAACGGTTGCATACAAATTCATAATAACATATTGCCGGAACATTAAAGAGCGAAAATGCTCTTCGGATACTTCTGCAAAAAGTGCTTGCACAAAACTGACAATCTCTTCTCTTGCCCCATTTTCTAAAAATTTTTCAATTATCTTCTGCATTTCATTGACAGCATCAAAACTACTAACATCAAATTCATCATCCTGATTCACCGGATGCAAGTCCTTATCGCAAACAATTTGATTCGGATTTTTCACAAATCTTGCTGCAAAAGCACGGTCTGCATCTTGAAACGATTTTTTCAATTCTCGAATCCGCGACACCACTCCACCAATTCCACCAAAAAAATCTAGTTCACCATACTTTTGGGAAATATTTTCTAATTTATTTTTTAATTTTGCTGTTTTTTCTTCGATAAAATCGTTCGACGACGTGATCAAAAATGCCCAACCATCAATTCCGCGCTCAAAAACATAAATTCCGTCTTTTTTATCTTCACATTCTTCTACTTCTTCAAATAACTGCAAGGAAACATTATCTTGCAAATATTTAAATAATAAAATTTGAAAAAATCTTGCACTCAAATCAATATCAAAACGTTTTCCCTTTTCCAACGCATCCGCTAATGATATTTCCTCTGAAAACAATTCCCGTAGAAATTTAGTCTTAATCAGTTTCTCATTTTCCTGCATTTCCTGTTGATAAACCAAGAGCATATCTTTTTCATCTTGTTGTTTTTGAATTTTATCTGCCACCTCTTGCAAATGTTCTAATAGCACAGCAGCAGAAACCGGCTTCAACAGATATTCTGTCACTCCAATTTTGATAGCTTCTTTAGCATAACCAAAATCATCATACCCACTGAGTATGATGATTTTCGTATCCGGTAACTTTTCTTTTACAATACGGCTTAATTCCAATCCATCCATAAATGGCATACGAATATCCGTAATCACTATGTCCGGCTTTTCTTCAAGAATCAGAGGAAGGGCAAGTTCCCCATCACTTGCCTCTCCTACAAATTCATAACCTTCTTTTTCCCAATCAATACTGTTTTTGACACTTTCTCGTATGATAACTTCGTCTTCCACTAAAAAAACTTTTATCATAGCCTTCTCCTCTTTTCTCCAATGAATAAATCACTGATTCACAATTCCGATAATATCCTGTATTCCGGAAAGTTTTTCTTTCTTTACATAATCTTCCAGTCCGTCAATGATCTCTGACGTTGCATACGGATTGAAGAAATTCGCGGTTCCGACCGCTACCATCGTAGCACCTGCCATCAAAAATTCGAGAGCATCTTCCGTATTCTGGATTCCGCCCATTCCGAGGATCGGGATATTGACCGCATTTGCCACTTCATATACCATACGCACCGCAACCGGTTTCACACATGGACCGGACATCCCTCCCGTTTTGTTGGCAAGGGCAAATGTCTTTCTTGCGACATCGATCTTCATGCCGGTGAGCGTATTGATCAAGGAAACGCCATCGGCTCCGCCGGCTTCCACTGCTTTCGCCATCTCTGCGATACTTGTTACATTCGGGCTGAGTTTCATGATAACCGGCTGTTTTGCAATTGCTTTTACCTTTTTCGTGATATCCTCAGCACATTTCGGATCCTGGCCAAAGGTAATACCGCCTGCCTTTACATTCGGACAGGAAATATTGATCTCCAGCATGTCGACATCCTCTGAGGCAAGCCGTTCCACAACCGCCAGATATTCTTCTTCCGAATGCCCGCACACATTCACAATAATCCTTGCATTCTTCTCGTGTAGAAAAGTGAGATCTCGTTGGATAAATGTTTCAATTCCCGGATTTTGCAATCCAATCGCATTGAGCATTCCGCTTTTTGTCTCAGCGATACGAGGTGTCGGATTTCCTGCCCATGGTACATTGGCAACCCCTTTTGTCGTCACCGCACCCAGTTTTTCGAGATCCACAAATTCGCTATATTCCATACCGGAGCCAAACGTCCCTGAAGCTGTCGTCACAGGATTTTTGAATGTGATTCCGGCAAAATTTACTTCCAGACTCATTTTTCGTCCTCCATTTCTGCTATGCGCGTAATTCTATAGTTCTACTTCCGTAGAAAGGAAAACCGGTCCATCCTTGCATACACGCTTATTATGCACGTTAGAATGGGAATCTACCTCTGTTGACTGACATACGCAGCCAAGGCAGGCACCGATTCCACAAGCCATTCGCTCTTCCATGGATACGTAAGTTTCAATTTTGTTTTCCAGACCATATGCCTTTACCCCGCGAAGCATCGGCATCGGACCACAGGCACAAATAACATCTGCCGTAAGATTCTTTTCCTTCATGGCATCGATAACCGTTCCGTGAGTTCCCACACTTCCGTCGTCTGTCGCGATAACAACATCGGCCACTTTATCAAACTCTTCTTTCAAAAACAACGTGGCATCGCGGTATCCAAGCACGACCGTCGGACGTTCTTTGCATCCTTTGGCAAGGGCAAGCATTGGCGGAATTCCGATTCCTCCACCGATCAGGATTGCTTTCTTTTCCGGAATCGGGAACCCATTTCCCAAAGGACCAAGCACCTCAATCTTATCCCCGGATGAAAGTTTTGAAAATTCTTCTGTTCCCTCGCCGACTACGCGGTATACAAAACGCATCGTCTTTTCCTCGCGGTTGATTTCACATATACTGATGGGACGTGGAAGCAGTCGCGTTTCACTCTTTGTATAGATTGATACAAATTGTCCCGGCACAGCAGATTCTGCAATCTCAGGGGCATCTATCCACAGACTAAACACCCCGGGAGCCAGCATAACTGACTCCCGGACATTGCAGAGACATTTCACTTTACTCATAAGTCAAACCTCTCTTCTTATATTTTTCTTATTCTTCGTCATCCAGCAAATCTGAAGTCAATTCCTGTGCTTTCAAAGCCTCTTTCGGAATTTCAAAATCAGCTGCAGAATCTACATTTTTATAAACACATGTCATGTTCATATCTTTTACTGTAATCTTTGCATCTGCCAATGCGCTGGAAAGATCTACGGAATCATCACTGTCAGAAGAAGCCGCCGACTCTTTAATCTTGGACATAAGCCCCTCCAAAACCTTGTTCATCATGTCTGTGATTGAATAGGTGATTTTGTAAATGTTTTCTTCTTCACTGTCAAACCAAATTGTCATCTTGATATCGCCCATGTTGGAAATGATCGTATCAAGCAATTCTTTAATTTCTTTTTCGTCCATTACAGAACTGATGCTTCCCGTCAATGAGGACATCAGCTCTTCCATCATATCCTGATTATCTTTGGCACTTACCGTATACTCATATACATTATAGGTCTTATCATTTTCTGTCTGATCGTCTTTTTTCGTATATTTTGTATTGTCCTCGGACAATTGCTTGGACATATCACCGGATGACTGCATGATACTTGCCGCATTTTCCATTTTTACCTTACTCCAGTCACCATCTGCAGTTTTCGTATACATTACAAGATCATCGCCGTCTTTCTGCATGTAAGAATCTGTCGTAGTGGACACTCCGGCAGAAGTAACGGTAGCGGATGTCTTTACTTTCATTGGATCCAAAAAGTAGGTGGCATTCATTTTCATATCCATGTCAACATCCTGTGTCGTACCTGCCACAGAAATTGTCATTTTTCCACCCATCGTAGATTCCATCTCAAAGTTCTTTGCATTGTTGATCTTCGAAACAGAATTTTTGATTACTTCTTTTTCGCTCTTTGCACATCCTGCAAGACTGCAGACTGCCAATGTCAGGCACATAACCAGTGCCAAAAGTTTACTCATTTTTTTCATAATCGTTCTCCTTCTTGTTAAAAAATCGTTGCTAAGTCCTCTTTCATCGCAATGGCTGCTGCTCTCGATGCGTCTGCATACCCTTCTTCCCCGAAAGATGCATACGCCGGCTGTTTATAAGCCGCAATGATTCCACGAGAGGAATTGACGATCGCACCAAGTCCATCTTCGTTAAAATATGGTGCCAGGTCTTTGGCGGTTCCGCCCTGCGCCCCGTAACCAGGTACAAGAATAAAGGATTTTGGCATTACTTTACGAAGCACCTTTCCCATCTCCGGATACGTTGCTCCTACGACAGCACCGATATAACTGTAACTGTCACCCATGCAGTCAGCGCCCCATTTTGCTACATGTTCGCCGACCATTTCATACAATGGCTTGCCATCAATTTTCTGATCCTGAAACTCTCCGCTCGAAGGATTGGAAGTTTTTACCAGTATGAACAATCCTTTTTTCTCTTCTTTACAAACATCCACAAATGGTTTGATTCCATCGGTTCCAAGATATGGATTTACAGTAATAAAATCCTCATCAAATGGTGCGATCTTGGTATTTCCGATCTGCACTTTTCCGATATGACCGGTCGCATAAGCGGCTGAAGTAGAGCCGATATCACCGCGCTTTACATCTCCGATCACGATCAATCCTTTTTGTTTACAATAATCTACTGTTTTCTTAAATGCCGCAAGTCCCGGGATTCCAAACTGCTCATACATGGCAATCTGAGGTTTTACTGCCGGAACGATATCGCAGATGGCATCGACAATTCCTTTATTGTACTGCCAAACTGCTTCTGCTGCCGCTTCCAATGTCTCGCCCATTTCATCGACCGCTTTTTTCTGAATGTGCTGCGGAATATAATTCCACATTGGATCCAGTCCAACTACGATCGGAGCTTCCATTTCTTTGATTTTCTTAACCAGCTGGTTAATCATGTGTTATTCTCCTCCTTCGTTCTACGCAAACGGATAGGCAACTGCCCCATCTACGATGGTATATTCAATCTTTCCATACACTTTTTTTCCATCAAACGGCGTATTTTTTCCTTTGGAAACAAATGTATTTTTATCAATGGCATATTCCTTGTCAATCTCCGCGATCGTAATGTCCGCAGGTTTTCCGACAGCCAAAGAACCGCCCTCCACGCCAAGGATACGGCATGGGTTCACACTCATGCGCTCCACCAGTCCTGACATCGTAAGATATCCTTTTTTTACCAATTCTGTGACTGCAAGTGCAAATGCCGTCTCAGAACCTACGATACCAAATGGTGCCTCAGCGATTGATTTCTTTTTCTCTTCTTCTCCATGTGGCGCGTGATCTGTCGAAATGGCCTCCAAAATGCCTTCTTTCAATCCCTCTTTCAAGCGCTCCACATCTGCCGCCGTACGAAGTGGCGGATTCATCTTATAGTTTGCATCATCTTCGAGAATATCATCCTCTGTCATGGAAAAATGATGCGGGCACACTTCTCCACTGACGCAGACACCGTCTTCCTTCGCTTTCTGAATCATGCTGACACTGTCTGCCGTCGAGCAATGGCACAAATGCAATTTTGCTCCTGTCTCCTTCGCAAGCAGAATATCTCTTGCTACAATAACATCTTCCACTGCATTGGTGATTCCCGGAATTCCGAGGCGTTCCGCTGCTTTTCCGGCGTTCATTGCCCCTTTTCCTACCAGGTTTTTATCTTCACAATGTGCCATCACAGGGATGCCAAGGCGTGCTGCCTCTCTCATCGCTTTTTCATAAACGGCTGCATTCATCACACTTTTACCGTCTTCACTGATTGCTTTTGCTCCGGCTTTTACCATGCCTTCGATATCGGTCACCGTTTCTCCGGCTTGTCCGACCGTCACAGCTCCTACCGGATATACATGAATGGGACTGTCTTTCTCAGCGATTTCCAAAACTTTCCGGATCCGCTCCGGAGAATCCGTCGCCGGCTTCGTATTTGGCATCGGGCATACTCCGGTAAATCCGCCTTTTGCCGCTGCCATTGTTCCCGTTTTGATCGTCTCTTTGTACTCAAATCCGGGTTCACGCAAATGCACGTGAAGATCCACAAATCCCGGCATCACATATTTTCCGGAAGCATCTATTGTCTCATACTCGCCGGTCATTGTATCTGCTATTTTTCCATCTACGACATACACGTCTCCGACTTCATCTCTTCCGGTCGCCGGATCCACAATATGTCCATTTTTAATCCATAGGTTCAATAAATAAATCCACCTTTCCAAAATCATCAAGCGTAAACTGATTCGTCAGTCCCGCCTTTTCAATGTCTTTTAACACTGCCTGATTGGTGATGACTTCCGAAAGTTCTTCTTTTGTCACCCACTTAAAATCATTCAGGTCTTCTGCCAGAATCACTTCCTCTGACTGGGAAGTACATTCAAAGGCAATTCCGACACTGCAGACTTCTCCAACGGTAAATCCCCATGTATAAAGAGGTTTATCTACCAGAACCGACAATCCTGTCTTTTCTTCCACCACGCGCTGTACGGCCTTTTCCGGTGTCTCTGAAAATTCAATGGTTCCATCGATAAATTCCCACTGATAGGGATCAAATATACGATCGTCGTACCATTTTTCTACTACAAGGTAATGATCCTGGCACTGAACGATCCCTTTTACAAGAATACGATACTTATCCATGATAAACCTCCTTTTCGTATGGGTATCTGATTATTTAGCAGTAATATAACCTTTTGCTTTCAAAAGTTCTGCCATCAGAACGGCTCCACCTGCAGCACCACGTACTGTATTGTGGGACAATCCTACAAATTTCCAATCAAAGTAAGAATCTTCTCTAAGACGTCCGATGCTTACTCCAAATCCATTTTCATAATTTACATCCAAAGCAACCTGTGGGCGGTCATCCTCTTCCAAATACTGGATAAACTGTTTTGGTGCACTTGGAAGATTCAATTCCTGAGGTGCCCCTTTGAACTCTACCAATGCCTGAATCAATTCTTCTTTCGTCGGTTTCTGTTTGAAATTAACGAAAGCGGCTGCGGTATGTCCGTCCAATACAGGTACACGGATACACTGACTTGTGATCAATGGTGTCTGTGCTTTTTCGATCTTTCCATCTACTACTTTACCCCAGAGACGAAGTGGCTCCTGCTCACTCTTTTCTTCTTCTCCGCCGATGTAAGGGATGATATTGTGTTCCATCTCCGGCCAGTCTTTAAATGTCTTTCCGGCTCCGGAAATCGCCTGATATGTTGTTGCCACTACAACTGTAGGCTCAAATTTTCTCCAGGCAGTAAGTGCCGGTGCATAACTCTGAATCGAGCAGTTTGGTTTTACACATACAAAACCTCTTTTTGTACCAAGACGTTTCTTCTGGCTTTCGATCACTTCAAGATGTTCCGGATTGATTTCCGGTACGATCATTGGTACATCTGGTGTCCAGCGGTGTGCGCTGTTATTGGATACAACCGGAGTTTCTGTCTTTGCATACTCTTCCTCGATCTTTTTGATCTCTTCTTTTGTCATATCTACAGCACTAAATACAAAGTCAACATCTTTGCTGACATTTTCTACTTCATTTACATTTTTAACGACAATTTTTTTCACTGCTTCCGGCATCGGAGTCTGCATTTTCCAACGTCCACCAACAGCTTCTTCGTATGTCTTCCCTGCACTTCGTGGGCTTGCTGCAATTACAACAACCTCAAACCATGGATGATTTTCCAAAAGGGAGATAAATCTCTGTCCTACCATTCCTGTACCACCAAGGATACCTACACGTAACTTGTCGCTCATTTTTAACCTCATTTCCTGTCACCGGATGTGACATATCTTCTTTTCTTGTTCCTCTTATGCCTGCCTGACAAAGGGCAAATACATAGTTGTTTATATTGTACTACATTTTGGGCGAGATTTCAAATAGAAAATGAACCATGTTGGTAGATGTTTTTTTCGTTCCGTAATTTAATAGAAAAATCAAAAAATCTCCCTGCGAGACCGCTTTCGCTTCGTGACCACACGCATCTGTCAATTCTTTTGACCTTAAACAGTGGTTTCCTCTTTGGGACCATACGACCATAACAATTCTTTTGACCTTAAACAGCGGTTTCCTCTTTGAGACCATACGACCATAACAATTCTTTTGACCTTAAACGGTGGTTTCCTCTTTGGAACCATACACCCCGTGTGATCAGCCTTTCCCCTCCCCCTTATTTTTTGCTATGGTCTTAATGCTATAATGTGCCCCTTGTTTTCCCAACGAGGGATTTAGGACGCCGCCGGTGCTTAGAGAACGTTTTTTGTCCTCATGCACCGCTGCGAGCGTTCTCTAAGCGCAAGCGGTCCCGAAGCAGGAAAATAAGGGGCATATTTATGATAATAAAACGCAGCAAAATTGCTACAACTTTTCTTTGACTTTTATACCTAGATGTGTTATTGTAAGGGAGTATCAATTATTTATAGTTTTAGGAGGCAAAAAACATGAAAGGTACAGTTAAATGGTTTAATGCTAAAAAAGGATTTGGTTTCATCTCTGATGAGGAAGGAAACGACGTATTTGTTCACTTTTCTGCTTTACAGATGGACGGTTTCAAAGTATTAGACGAAGGCGACGAAGTCGAATTTGAAGTTGTCAACGGAGAAAAAGGTCCACAGGCAGCAAACGTAACAAAGTTATAATCGAATTTAATGACTAATTTTTATAGATGAAAGAGTTTCTTGTGATCTTGGATTGCAAAACCCACTCTTGTGTGTAAAAGTTTAGAATTACAATGTGGTTGTAACCAGAAAAAGGGAAGCAGCACCTGAGAATAATTCTCGCCGGTGCCGCTTCCCTTTTTTCTACCGTTCCGATAATCCGTTTTTTTCGCTGGTTTTATGCTTCATATTTGTCGCAGCCGTCGAACACTCCCACACTTCGTATGAGACTCTTCGGAAGTTTAGCTGCATAGCTCAGATTATCGCAGTTTTTAAATGTATATTCCATCTCTTCGATCGTATCCGGGAGAGCCGGGATCATTTCCAACGCATCACAGTCATAAAATGTCATTGTGAGTTTCTTCACCCCCTCCGGAATGTTTGCCGGAATCTCAAGGAGATTTTTACATCCCTCAAACGTATTGGTCATTGATGTGACCGTATCCGGAAGTGCCGGTGCCGCCGTAATGCTCGCACAGCCACTGAATGTCCAGTCCATATTGGTAAGTTTGGACGGAAGTGTCGGTGCTGCTGAAAGGCTGCTGCATTTCTTAAAGGTCGCATACAAACTTGTTACATCATCCGGAATCACTGGAGCTGTCTCCATGCTTTCACACCCTTCAAAGGTATTGGAAAGATTTTTCACATTTGCCGGGAGTGTGGAAACGGTGCAAAGACTGGTGCAATTCTTAAACGTTCCAAGCATGCTCGTTACCGTCGAAGGAATATTGGCTGCCAATTCCAAGGCTTCACAACCCGAGAACATATAATCCATGTTGTCGATCTGCACTCCGTTTTCGAAAGTAACCGCCTGAATCTGCACTTTTTTATTGGAAGCAAATACTCCGGCTTTGGCGCGGTCCTCATAATGGCCGGCAAATACTACCTGATAAGAAGAAGTAACTCCGCTGACCGTAGCATCCATTTTCGCCGGAATTTTTATCGCCGTATTGGTACCGGTGTATTTTTTCAAAAGAATGGTTTTCGCCGTATCGTCTGTCACGTAATCCCAATCTTTTGCTGTCGTCTTCACAAATGTGAAACTCTTGCTACAAGAATTACATTTTCCGTCTGCCGTATAACTGTGTCCGCTATTGACGGTTCTTTCCTGCACCTCCTTGCAAACTGAACACGTTCTCTGCTCCAGTCCGGAAATTCCGTGGCTTGGTGCAAGAGTCTGCTTCCAGCCGCCAAAGGTATGGCCTGTCGGTGCAATGCTCTGGGCATCGGTTGTACTTGTACATGTCACCACAGTTCCTGCGGCATTTTTATAAGTATTTGTACAATGCTTTGTCTGTACTCCTTTTGTCACACAGCCCGGCTTTTTGTCAATAGTATACGTGCTGCTGTAATTGTGGCCGGTCGCATCCAGGATTTCAATCTTGTCGACACCACATGTCAATGTCTTTCCATCTTTCGTATACGTATTGATACATTGATAATGTGCCGAACCGTCCTTGGTACACGTCGGTTCCACCGTATCCGCATCCACTTTTTTCCAATTGTGGCCGGTTGCCGGAATCATCACTTCATTTTTTGTTGTATCACAAAGTTTACACTTATCACATCGTTTTCCATTTGTCGTACATGTCGGCTCACGAAGAACCACGTTTTCAAACTGATGTTCTAACTTCGGAATGGGAACTGTTCTATGATTGTGCATTGTGCAGCCCTTCCGTTTACATGTTTGTGTTAAAGTTCCATTATTGTAACAATCCGGATTCTTTGTCACCACACCGGCATCCCAGTCATGGCCCAATGCTTTGATCGTGCGAATGTCTGTCTGATACGTACACCCCGTTCGTTTACAATGTTTTGACTGTTTTCCGGATTCTTCACAAGTTGCTTCTTTATCTGTCACGTAGTCGCCCAGATCATGTCCAAGCGGTGCGATATTTTCTTTTTTCGTACCTCCGCAGACCTGACAAGTATAAACACGTACACCACTGATCGTACAAGTCGGTTCTTTTGACACCACGCCCGCATCCCAAGTGTGTCCGAGCGCATCCAGTGTTACCGTGCTGTTTGCACCGCAGGTAAGGCAGGTAGAAAGTCGTTTTCCTCTCGTCGTACATCCCGGTTCTTCGGTAATTTCACCGTATGTCCATGTATGACCGGTTGCCTCGATGGTTTCCTTCTTCGTACCGGCACATCCATCTACCGTACAATGATAAGTTCTCACGCCCGCTGCCGTACAAGTCGGACTTTTTGTAATCTCGCCGAGATCCCATGAATGGCCATTTGCCGGGATTGGCTCTGTCTTTGTCTTTTTGCAGACGTTACAAACATATTCCATTTCACCGGCTTTTGTACAAGTCGGCTCAGTCTTGATCGTACCATTGGGAGCCCAGTCATGTCCTTTTGCCGGAATCACTTCTCTCTTTTTCTCGCCACAGTTCTGACAGGTATCTTCACGCTCACCCACGGCATCGCAGGTCGCATCGGTTACCGTTCTGCTAAGCCAGCTGTGTCCGGTCGCTGCCACAGGCTCTTCCCGCACTTTCGAACATTTTGTACAGATTGAACGGCGTAGTCCCTCTTTCGTACATTCCGGATTTTCTACAATCGCCCAGTTTCCCCAGACATGCTCACATGGTCCCTGAACTACAACAATCTGACAGGTTGCGGATACTTTTCCGGAAAAAACCGTAATCGTCGCGGTCGTACCAACCGGCGTATCTTCGGTGATAAATATACGTCCATCCTGATAGACATTGATACCGCCAAAGAAATCACAGTTCCATGTCAATTTTTCTGTGGAAGTTACCGGAAATACTGTCGCTACCAGCTGGTCACTCTCGCCAGCTGCCAGCTCAATATACGTGCGGTCCAATGTAATCTTTGTGATTGAAGTGTTGGCAGACAAGGCACTCATTTCCAATTCGTCCAATGCCGTCTGCACCGCTGTTTGCGGCTGCGTTGTTTTCGGTACTGCAACCGGAAGTGTCCTTTGAATCTTCTTTGGTGCCGCCACACTTATTTTTACTTTCTTTTTAATCTGTTTTTTTGCCTTCGAACGAATCGTAATCGTCGCGGTTCCTTCACTTTTTGCCTGAAGAGCACCCGTTTTACTGACGGTAACGATTTTCTTATTGGAAGACGAAAATGTCACTTTCTTATTTGTCGTTTTCTTCGGTTTTACCTGATAAGAAAGTGTTTCTTTCTCCCCTTTTGTCATTTGAACCGAAGCCTCTGCCGTGATCTTTTTCGGCTGAATTTTCTTTTTGGCTTCGCTTGGTGCTTCCTTTATAAAAATGGAAAAAAGAGCAGCGAACGTCACTGCCCCCACGATCCCATAATATTTCTTTTTTGATTTTCCGTTCTGCATCCTTTTTCTCCCCTTTCACTGCGATAATTCTTACATTATATATCGGCACTCCCCGCGAATTAGTAAACAATAAAAGACAAAAATTCTCCGTCGCATGCCTGTGACAGATAGTATTCCGCCACGACCAGATCCTGTGGCTCATCGACATCAATCCCATGCTCTTTCGTAAGCACATACCCCATCTGATTGTCATTGAAGCTGGTCTGTGGATTTAATTCCGATGCTTTGTTTATGTAAATCGCCCCATTGACACGGTAATATTTCTTCATGTCCTGACGGCGCACATCGCTGTCTTCAGATACAATTTTTTCCAATTCATTTTCTTTGTTAAAGGAACGCATAAGAATCGGTGACTCCGATGCTTCCGAGACACTTACCAGCGATTTCTGCTCTTTTCGGATAAAGTATTCCAAAGCCTTTGTCACGTCTTCCGCATTTCGCAGAGGACTTGTCGGTTGAAGAAGGACAATAATGTCAAAATGTTCCGCTTTGCGCTCATAAAATTCGACTGCATGCATAACGACATCGATTATCTTGGCCTCATCTGTAGCTAATTCTTCCGGGCGCGAAAAAGGAACGATCGCTCCTGCACGCATGGAAATATCCGCGATTTCCTCGTCTTCGGTAGAAACAATCACTTTATCAATATATTCGCAGTCTTTCGCCGCTTCAATCGTATATTGGATCATCGGCTTTCCTGATATCGCTTTTACATTTTTTCTCGGAATCCCCTTGCTTCCCCCGCGGGCAGGGATAATCGCAAGAACCTTTTTATTGTCGATCATATCCTTCCTCCGTTCCTCACATTCTCCTGCTGGTACCACGAAAACGTTCTATCTGTTTCCTATTATACACAATTTTCTTCGATTTCACAATGCTAAATTGTACATAAGTCTTTCACGACTTCTCCGGCGATGATAAGTCCTGCTACCGATGGCACAAAGGCAACACTTCCCGGGATGTCACGCCGCTCGGTGCATTTATGTTTGGCCCCCGGCGGACAAATGCAGTGCGTCCGGCAGCTGATGCTCATATCTTCAATCGGTCTCGTTGGAAGTTCGTCCGAATAAACCACTTTCAATTTTTTCACCCGGCGTTTTTTCAATTCACGGCGCATCACCTTCGCCAGCGGACAAACTTTTGTCTTGTAAATATCTGCCACCTGAAAACGGCTGGCATCCAATTTATTTCCGGCTCCCATGCTGCTCATGATCGGTACATTCTTTTCTTTTGCTTTCATGATCAATTCAATCTTTGCCGTCACAGTGTCCACTGCATCCACGATGTAATCGTATTCTTCAAATGGAAAATCATCGGAATTTTCCGGCAGAAAGAAACAGTTATGAATCCGCACATCGACATCCGGATTGATATCAAGCATACGCTCTTTCATCACTTCGGTTTTATATTTTCCTACCGTTTTTCTCGTCGCGATAATCTGGCGGTTCAGATTGGTGAGACACACCTTATCATCGTCAATCAAGTCAAAAGCGCCGACACCGCTCCGCACCAGTGCCTCACAGACATAGCCTCCGACACCTCCGATACCAAATACGGCAACCCGGCTGTTTTTCAGTTTTTCCATTGCTTCTTCCCCGAGAAGCAGCTGCGTTCTAGAGAACTGATTTAACATCTGATGATCATCCTTTCCATTCCAAATTTGCTTTCTGTCCTTTTGCCGCACGTTTGCGGTTTCTTACATGCTTGGCATCCAACGTTTTTCCGTCGTATTCAAACGTTTCCTGCGCAAGGTCTACAATCGTAGAATGCACTACCGTATCCTCTTTTTCCAGCGCAATTCCTTTGACTCCACGGCTTGTCTTCTTAAATTCGCTCACTTCTTCCAATGGGAATCCCAGCGACAGTCCTTTTTTCGTCAAAAGAATTACTTTCTTTCCGCCAGCCAGGATATCTGCTGCCGATAATGCCGTCACACCGCTGACTTCATCGTCTTCATCCAGCTTTGTCGCCGCCACCTGCAGACGATTGGTCTCGAATTCCGCCCCGGAAACCAGTTTCACAAAACCACTCTTCGTCGAGAAGAAAAGCATGGATTCAAATAACTGCTCAAAACTGATATACAAAAGAGCATCTTCGTCGTTTGTCATTTTGCACAGATTGTGAACCAATGTTCCCTTATCACGCATCTTGCAGCGCGGGATCTTGTCGCATTTGATCTGATGCATATTTCCTTTATTGGTAAACAAGCACAATTTGTCGGTACTTTTCATCATAACGACTTGTGCAAATTCTTTCTTGGCATCCTCGCTGGCACGCCCAAATGCGGCCGCATCCAGACATTTTGCATACCCAAAACGATCGAGACAGATGCACACATCTTCTACTTTCACTTCTTCGACATAAGCCTTTGCCACATCATCGGTAAGTTCCGTGCGTCGCTCTCTCGCAAACATTTTTTTGTAGCTGCGAAGTCTTGTCTTTATTACTTTGTACAATTCTTTCGTATCGGAAAGGATTTTTTCATATTCTTCAATATTTTTAAGAAGCGTTTCATTTTCCTCGTGCAGCTTCAAAATCTCAAGTCCGATCAACTTGCTCAACTGCATGGAAAGAATCGCGTCCGCCTGAATTTCCGTAAACAAAAGCGTCTTTGCCTGTTCTTCGGCCCCTTCTGTCTTGAAACGGATTCCTTCGGTCTTTCCCTCGATCAAACAGCTTTTTGCCTGTTTCACCGAAGAACTTCCACGAAGGATCTCAATGATAAGATCAATGACATCGGTCGCTTTCATCAGTCCGGCTACGACTTCCAGACGTTTTTTTGCCTTTGCGCACAAAAACTTATATTCTTTAGTGTACAAGTCTTCCTGAAACAGTATAAACTCTTCAATCATACTTTTCAGGTTAAACGTATGTGGCTCCCCATCGCGGATCGCCAGCAGATTTACTCCATACGTGTCTTCCATCTGCGTTTTCTTGTACAAACCATTTAACAGATTCTGCACATCGCGGTCTTTTTTCACCTCAATGACGATGCGGATTCCCTCTTTAGACGAGACATCCTGCACATCATAAATTTCATCAAACACTTTGTCTTTCATCAGACCGGAGATACTCTCCACAAGTTTCGTCTTATTGCCGGAAACAGTATACGGAATCTCGGTGATCACGATGTTTGTACGGCCATTGTCTCCTTTTTCTATGACAGTCTTGGCACGCACTTTGATCTTTCCTTCTCCGGTTTCGTATATGTTTGCCAGTTCGCTGGCATTGGTAATGATTCCTCCTGTCGGGAAATCCGGTCCCGGAATATAATCCATCAATTTCTGCGTGGAAATTCCCGGGCGGTCCATACACGCAATTACGGCATCAATCACTTCTCCCGGATTGTGTGTCGGAATATTGGTTGCCATACCGACGGCAATTCCGGTCGTTCCATTGATCAAAAGGTTTGGTACCATGGCCGGAAGAACCTGCGGCTCTTTTTCACTTTCATCAAAGTTCGGGTCAAACTCAACCAGTCCTTTTTCGAGATTATCAAGCATCGTCATCGCTGCCGGTGACAAACGCGCTTCTGTATATCGCATGGCTGCTGCCCCATCTCCATCGATGGAGCCGAAGTTTCCATGTCCGTCAACCAGCGGAAGATTTAAGGAATACTCTTCAGTCATATGCACAAGGGCATCATAGATCGAACTATCTCCATGTGGATGATATTTACCCATCGTATCACCGACGATACGGGCACTTTTTCGATGTGGCTTGTCCGGCGACAATCCCAGTTCTTTCATCGCATATAAAATTCTGCGCTGTACCGGTTTCAAACCATCCCGCACATCCGGCAGGGCACGCGCACGTATAACACTCACCGCATAATCACGGTAAGAAGTCTTCATTTCTTCCGAAAAATCCAATTGTATAATATTATCCTGGCTCATGCTCTTTCCTCCAAGTCCTTAAATGTCCACATTGGCACTTTTTGCTTCTTCCATAATAAACTGTCGTCTCGGCGGAACATTGCTTCCCATGAGAATGTCCGTCACTTCGTCGGCTTCCACCGTATCACTGATGGAAATCTGCGCCAATATACGGCTGTCAGGATCCAATGTCGTCTCCCACAACTGCTTGTCGTCCATCTCCCCCAGACCTTTGTAACGCTGGAGAGCATTGATCTTTTTACCGGTTTTTCTAAATTTTTCCAGCTCAAAGTCATTGAATAAATATTCGCTCTTTTTCACTTTTTTGCGCTTTTCGGTATCTTCGTAATCCACCTTATACAATGGCGGAAGTCCGCGGTACACCTTTCCCTGATAGATCAGTTCCGGCATAAAACGATAGAAAAATGTCAGAAGCAGCGTACTGATATGCGCGCCATCGACATCGGCATCTGTCAAAATGATAATCTTATCGTAGCGCAGTTTTTTGATGTCAAAATCGTCTCCGATCCCGCAGCCAAAGGATGCGATCATTGATTTGATCTCATTATTCAACAAGATTTTTTCAAGAGGTGCTTTTTCCACATTCAGAATTTTTCCTCGCAATGGAAGCACAGCCTGTGTTCTTCGGTTTCTCGCCGTCTTTACCGTACCGCCGGCAGAATCTCCCTCGACAATGTAAATCTCACATTCTTCTGCTTTCTTAGACGTGCAGGCGGCAAGTTTGCTCTTCGTATCTACGTTCATCAATTCTTTCAATACAGAGCGTCGCGCTTTATCACTTGCCGTACGCGCCTTGTAAGATTTTCTTACATTATCCAATATACTCTTTAACACTTCTACATTTTTATCAAAATAACGCTGCACTTCCTGGCTGAACACTTCGTCCACTGCCGTCTTCGCATCAGTATTTCCCAATTTATTTTTTGTCTGGCTCTCAAACTGCGGATCCGGGTGCTTGATGGATACGATCGCCACCAAACCATTTCGGATGTCTTTTCCATCGTAATTCTCTTCATTATTTTTCAGATAACCAAGTTCTCTCGCGTACTGATTCATAACGCGGGTAAGTGCCATTTTAAATCCCGTCACAAGAGTACCGCCATCTGTCACGTTGATTCGGTTACAATACGAATTGATCTGTTCGCTGAACGAATCGGTGTATTGGAACGCCACTTCCACTTCAATATCTCCGCTGGTTCCTTCGACATAAATAACATCCTTGTGCAAAAGCGTCGCGTCGCGGTTAATATACGCGACATAACTTTGGATTCCATATTCTTCCAAAAACGTCATTGTCTCTCCGGTATGCTCGTCCTTAAATACGATTTTGAGATTTTTATTCAAATAAGCAATTTCTTTTAATTTCTTCTTAATTGTCTCCGGCTTAAACTCAACCGTCTCAAAAATGGTATCATCCGGATAAAAGGTCACTTTGGTTCCGGTATCGCTTTTGGCACATTTTCCTACAACCGGAAGCAGACCATTTTCCAGTTTCACAACCGGTTTCCCGCCATCTTTATATTCATCGCGGTAAATTTTTCCGTCTTTTTTCACTTCCACGATCATGCTCTTTGAAAGGGCATTGACAACCGAAGCTCCGACACCATGCAGTCCTCCGGACACTTTATAGACACTGTTGTTAAATTTTCCTCCGGCATGCAAAATGGTGTAAACCACGCGCACGGTCGGAATTTTCTTTGTCGGATGGATATCCACCGGAACTCCTCGTCCATTGTCTTCGATCACGACACCGCCATCTCGCGTCAAGGTAATCCCCAGCTGCGTACAGTACCCTGCCAGATGCTCATCAATTCCATTATCCAATATTTCCCATATCAAATGATGCAGTCCCCGCGTTCCGGTACTTCCAATATACATACCCGGCCGCTTTCTGACCGCTTCCAATCCCTCCAATATGACAATCTGGCTTCCATCGTACTTATCCATCTGCTACATCCTTTCTTGCTTTGATCCTCAATAGTTATACTATTTCAAAATTACATTATAATCGAACAACCGTTTTTTTTCAACCGTTTTTTTCAACCGTTGGCTTATAATTTTTTACGCGCCTATAGGTGATAAAACATTTCAATAAGACCGATTTCCGATTCCTACATTGACAGAAACGCAAAAAATTATTATACTTATTTTTAGTGTCATACATTATAAGGAGGATTTGTAAAAATGAAGAAACCGATCGTAACATTGGAACAAGTAAAGGAAATCGAAAAAACCTATCCTACTCCATTCCATATCTATGATGAAAAAGCCATCCGCGAAAATGCCAGAGCATTGAAGGAAGCATTTTCCTGGAACAAAGGCTATCGTGAATATTTTGCTGTAAAAGCTACCCCAAACCCATTTATTTTGAAAATCTTGCAGGAAGAAGGCTGCGGCGTGGACTGCTCTTCTTTGACAGAACTTATGCTTTCCGAAGCATTGGACTTCAAAAAAGATGATATTATGTTTTCATCGAATGTAACACCGATGGAAGAATACAAAAAAGCAAGCGAGCTTGGTGCTTATATCAACCTTGATGATTTTACACATATTGACTATCTTGCAGAGGGTGTAGGCATTCCGGAAACCATCTGCTGCCGCTACAATCCGGGCGGTGTATTTGAACTTGGTACCGATATCATGGACAACCCCGGCGATGCCAAATACGGATTTACCAAAGAACAGCTTATCGAGGGATACAAAAAACTGATGAAGCTTGGAGCAAAGCATTTTGGAATCCATGCTTTTATCGCAAGCAACACCGTATCCAATGACTATTATCCGACACTTGCCGGCATTCTTTTCGAACTCGCTGTCGAATTGAAGGAAAAGACCGGAGCAGATATCCAGTTTATCAATCTTTCCGGCGGTGTAGGAATCCCTTACACTCCTGACAAAGCACCAAACGATATCAAAGTGATCGGCGAAGGTGTCCGCAAACAGTTTGAAAAGATCTTAGTTCCTGCCGGACTTGGCGATGTGAAAATTTTCACGGAACTCGGACGTTTCATGCTTGGACCTTACGGAAATCTCGTAACCAAGTGCATCCACCAGAAACATATCTACAAAGAATATGTAGGACTTAACACCTGTGCCTGCGATCTGATGCGTCCAGCTATTTACGGTGCTTATCATCATATCACGGTACTTGGCAAAGAAAATGAGCCATGCGACCACAAATACGATGTAACCGGTTCGCTTTGTGAAAATAATGACAAATTTGCCGTAGACCGTATGCTTCCAAAAGTTGACATCGGCGATTACCTTGTCATCCATGATACGGGTGCTCACGGCTACGCAATGGGTTATAACTACAACGGTAAACTCAAATCTGCGGAATTGTTATTAAAAGAAGACGGAAGTGTCCAGATGATCCGTCGCGCAGAAACTCCAAAAGATTATTTTGCTACTTTTGATTTCTGTGATATTTTGAAAAATATGAAATACTAAGAAATTTTAGGACTGCTTATGTCAAGTAAGCAGTCCTTTTTCTATCCATAAAGCCTCTTTGAAACAACCATTTTTTACCATTTCTTTCCCACGATTTTCGCATGAAAATCCAATCCATTTGAACTCCGCAGTATTTTTTCGTATTCTGCCTTTTTACTTTGCGGAACGTAAATCACAAGGTCATCTCTAGTCGCTCCAAATACCATCGTTCCCCATTTTTTGATATTCTTGGAACGGATAACTACTTTTTTCAACGATGACTTTTCCGTAGATTCCCAGCGGAAAGCATTTTTGCCTAATTCTGTCACCGTACTTGGGATGGTAATTTCTTCCAGTGCTGTGTTGCTAAATGCATCTTTACTGATCTTTTTTACTCCTTCATGAAGGGTCGCTTTTTTGAGATTCTGGCAGTAGGAAAAGGCATCTTCTCCAATCTTCGTTACACTTCCAGGAATGGTGATATTCTTTAAAACAGTTGCACAAAACATACCATCACTTATTTTTTTTACACCTTTTTCGATAGTTGCTTTTTTGAGATTTTTGCAATCCCAAAACGCAAAAGATCCTATTTTGCAATTCGCAGGAATTGAAATTTTCACTAAATCAGAACGCATAAAACTGTAGCTTCCGACTTTTTTTATATTCTTTAATGAAAACTTAGTTAAACCACTACTATCAAAAGCAATTTTTTCTATTTCCCTTAAAGACAATGGGATATTAATTTTATTTAAAGAATTACAATCCCAAAAAGCAGCATATTTTATAGTTCTTACCCCTTCTGGCAATACTATTTCTTCTAAGTTCTGGAAATTATTAAAAGTACCTACTCCAATAGAACTAATTCCTTTTTTGAATATCACTTTTTTAGTCTTCAAATAATATTCCTTCCATCCCATATCTAAACCATAAAACTGCTCGTCATCAGGCATGTCCCCTTTACAATCAATAACCATAGTTTTCGTTTTACTATCGTAACTCCACGTTAAATTACTCTTACATTTTCCACGGTATACTTTCGCCTCACTTTCCGGTGCTTTTAAAAGCATCGGAATCAGTAAGGCAAGAAAGATTACCGCAAAAATTCTTCCTCGCTTAGCCATTGTTTTCCCTCCTGACCTTACCAGTTCTTGCCCACAATTTTCGCATGAAAATCCAATCCATTTGTACTCCGCAGTATTTTTTCGTATTCTGCTTTTTTGCTTTGCGGAACATAAATCACAAGGTCATCTCTCGTCGCTCCAAATACCATCGTCCCCCATTTTTTGATATTCTTGGAGCGGATCACTACTTTTTTCAAGGATGACTTTTCTGTAGATTCCCAGCGGAAAGCATTTTTGCCTAATTCTGTCACTGTACTTGGGATGGTGATTTCTTCCAGTGCTGTGTTGCTAAATGCATCTTTACTGATCTTTTTTACTCCTTCATGAAGGGTCGCTTTTTGTAGTTTTTTACAATCAGAAAATGCATCCTCTCCTATTTGAGAAACGCTTCCCGGAATATCAATTGTTTTTAATGCTGTATCACAAAACATCCCATAACTTATTTTTTTCACACCTTTTTCGATAGTTACTTTTTTTAGATTGTCACTTCCCCAAAAAACAAGAGAGCTGGTCCTGCAATCTTTTGAAAGATATACCTCTTTTATCTTTGAACCCGAAAAACACATATTTCCTATTTTTTTTACTCGCTCTAGTGAAAAAACATTAAACTCTGTTTCTGAAAAAGCACTTGCTCCAATCGTTCTTAGCGATGTGGGGACATTTATTTTTTTTAATCTAATACATGTAAAAAAAGCAGAATCCTTTATCGTTTTTAATCCTTCCGGCAGAACTACCTCTTCCAACTTTTGAAAGTTATAAAAAGCACCCGCCCCTAAGGACGTGATTCCCTTTTTGAATATGATTTTTTTTGCTTTTAGGTAATAGTCCCCCCATCCCGCACTGCCATTGTAATCATCCGGTAATTCTCCTCGACATTCAATGGTAACTGTTTTTGTTTTTGTATTATAACTCCATTGTGTATTATTTGCATATTTTCCCCGGTATACTTTCGCCTCGCTTTCCGGTGCTTTTAAAAGCACCGGAATTAACAAGGCAAGAACAATTACCGCAAAGATCCTTCCTTGCTTAGCCATTATTTTCCCTCCGCATTTTTATTCGTTTGATTGTACTCTGCACATAACCAATCACTGGTTGATATACACTTTGCTTTTTGTAACCTTCTTTACTGATTACAAAAGTATATCCTCCTGAAAACATGAAATCCGTATTGAAATAACCTTTTGAGTCAGTATACAAAATCATTTCCGGCTCATCTGCTTCCGTGTAATCGACTCCACTATATACTTCCACTTTCGCATTAACCAACGCTTTTCCTGCTGTAGTATAAACATATCCGTCAACAATACCTTCATCCATCCAATCCTCACTCATCAACATGAGGGTTTTATTAATCACTTTATCTTGCATTAATTTGAGATATTGTTTTTCTACAGTATAAGTAGCATCTTTTTGGACAAAAACATCGTACATGCCTTTTGGAAGCTGGATTTTATACTTTCCATTTTCATCCGTTATTACAGTAAACGTTTTTCCATTTTTTCGTGAGGTCAGACTTACCGTTACATCTGAAAGTCCTGGCATATCATCGAAAGAACCGATACTATAAGAACGTTCTGAAAACTCAACGATTTTCCCCTCTAAAACACATTCTTTGGAAGGACATACATCATCGATTTCACACAGGATATTTATCTCGTCCTCTTCTTCCGAATCCGGCACATCCTCTGTTGTATCCTGATATATATCTAATTTTCGAGATAAGGTATCGTATATTTCACCATTTTTAATAGTATAAAGCACACGATCCTGTTCATCCTTTACCGTATAATTTTGTTCTTTGTTAATAAACAACATAATAGGATTTTGTGATTCATTCTGAGTTGTATATTCCAAAGTAGCCCCACAATATACTTTAAGTTTTTGTGACTTATCTGTTTTCAATTGAAGTACTTTTACACCATCTTTCGTTTTTTTCAAGTGCTGCATATCCACAATATCGATGTACTTTTCAAGGTCTGTAGAACTGTGATGTGTAATCTCTTTATCTGCCTGATAATACTGGGAAAATCTGCCCAAAGAAAAAGCATCTTTTGTATACCGTAGTTTGAATGAATCCGTTGACTGCTTTTCACCATTATATATCTTTATCATCTTTTTTAATTTACTAAACTCTTTTGTAGAAGCATATAAATCTGCCGTTTTATTAATATCTGTATAACCTGTTAATCCCTCCTTGGGATCCACAAGAATACGTTTTAACGCCTTATGAGCAGCGGCTTTTGCTGCATCAAAACGAAGCGGATGATTATCTGTTTTATCTGCATAATCTTTTGAAGCACTATTTGCATGTGTTAACCTTACCCACTCATATCTTTTTTTCTTTGTTTTTTTATCTTTTGTTTTCTTTACAACATAACTACTGTGCGAAAAAGTATCTGTCAAAGTATGCATCGCCATACCATAGATCAAGAGACTTCGGCAATCTTTTGGAACTTTCCCGTTTACTTTGGCACAGTTTGCATTAATTTCTTTCCATGTCTGACTGCCGATTTTTCCAGCTTTTTCAAAGGCAGCATTAATTCCGGTTAGGGCAAAAACAACCGATGTGGTACTTACAGGTGCTTCTAATTTTTTAACCTCTCCATATTTACGCATATAATCTGCCATCTCAACAAGCCCTCGAACACTTGCCATATAGTTAGATGCCTTTTTTGCGTCTTTCCCATTTATTGTGACATCACCTTCTATGTATCCATGAAACCACGGATGCTTGTGCATGCCATAACAGTCTGGATTCTTTTTTTCATCGTCGACAAAATAGATACCCTGTTTTATAATATCTATATACTTTTGAATTTTTACAATTTTCTTTGCAAATTTCCCACTTACAAACTTCTTATGTTCCTCTTTATCCCAGTTTCCATGCAATTTCTGCATTTCTTCCTCTACCGGAACCTCAGCTTCATTGTCGATTTCATCTACTGCCGCCATAACTTTCTCGGCTGCAATATTTTTCTCTATTTTCTTAAGAATCTGTGGATTTGCTTTCACTTCATTGTTATATGTCTCATAAGATTCGAGAGCATACAGACAATCCGCTAACCCATATTCACAATTTTCCATGTCAGAAGTTTTGTTGCACGTTACATCAATCCATCCACGAATAAAATCTGCACTCTTATCCGGATGATTCTGCCAGAGAATACTTGCCAGCCCAGCTACATGTGGTACTGCAAAACTGCTTCCACTAAAAATCTGCATACTGTCAAATACTCCACGGGAGATTACATCTTGTCCGGGTGCCGCAACTTCCGCCGGTGCACTTACATATTTTCCCATACTGTCCGTCATACCGACCGACAATACTTCCGGATACGCTGCCGGATAATCTGCCTGCTTATCTTCCCCAACAGCAGAAATAATCAGCATTCCGGCTCTTTTTGCCCTCTTTATCGCTCCATGAAGTTTATCAGAGCCTTTTTGCATTCCTAGACTGAGACATAAAATATCAGATTGATTTTGAATTGCCCAATTAATCCCTTCAACAAGCAAATCAACTGTCGTTTCATTGTTTTCATCCAAAATTTTTCCGGAATAAAGTTCAATATTCGGATTCACACCTTCTGTCCACTCATAACCACTGTCAAGAAGGTCAAAAAGTGTGGTTTCTCCTTCTTCCAAAGTCTCTTCCTGCTCTTCTTCCGGTTCTTCGGTATCTGTATTGTCATAATATGTATACGAAGCTCCATCTATTGTAATATCATTTGTAAACTTTTGAGCTGCTCTTTTCGGATCAGATGCAAGAATTTCTGCAATTGCTGTTCCATGCCCGCTCTCATCTTCATACAGACAGCTTGTCTCTTTATCAAAAAAGTTCTTCCTTTCTACCACGTTCACCTCAGAACTATAATTAATTCCGGAATCCAGCATCGTCACTTTTATCTTGCGTTGTTGTGTTTTTTTCGCCTGTTCTACTTTCGGATCATTGGCATGTATCATGTCCATGTTCCAGTCTCTGTTTTCTACTGATACAAACCAGGCATCACCTTCTTCCATTTCCTCCGTCTCTACTTTCGGTGTAACAGTTGGCACGGATGTAACAGCCGGCGCATCACTTTCCTTCGGTGTGCTGGTAGGAACAAGTTCCGGTGTTTTTGTCGGCAATGATTCCGGTGTTTTTGTCGGAGTTGAAATTGCAGTTGCCGTCGGAACAGATGTCGGTTTCTCCGTTTCCAAAGTTTCTTTTTCCTCTGAGCCAAAAAGCACGATATCTTTAATTCCAGAAAATGCTGTCGACGAATAAGACACCTGAAAACCAAATGTCACACTTGCTCCGGCCGCGATAACTGCATTGTAATCTGCGTTTTTAATCTGAAACATTCCCTCGTCGCCGGACAATACTCTTGCATTCCATATATTGTCAATTTTCCCATTCATCTGGAAAGCAACAGACCAGTCTTTAATAGTTTTAGTTCCTGTATTCGTCAAAGTTACTTCAACAATTTTATGTCCTTGCCAGCTACTCGTTTCTCTATAGTCAAATGACAGATTTTTTGTTATCGAAGCGGTTTCCGTAACAAGGTATGCACTCTCTATATCTGAAAGATTGGCTCCCTGCATCTGAAAACCAAAAGATGTCCCTCCGTTTTCAGCCAAAACCATATTGTACTCTTTCGATGACAATATGACATTATTTCCATTTACTTTACCGTCAACATTCCATGCATTGGAAATCTTTCCCTTTTTTAAAGTCAAAATTACTGACCAGTTCCGAATTTGTTTTTGTGAAACATTCTCAATAGCTGCAGTGACTGTGCACCCCTCATTCCAAACAGAATTTTCTGTCAGTTCAATCCGGTAGTCATCTCCCGAATATGCTTTCTTCCTTCCACTCGCTTTGGCATAATCTGTGATACAAGCCAAATTTATGATCAGACTTGCCACAAGTAATAATGCCAATAAACGCATCCTCTTTGGTTTGCTTGTTTTGTGATTCATCACATATCCTCCATTCGTTTTTTCTATTTTTGCAAATACATCTGGGGGATATTTAATCGAATGATTCCATCTATTGTAATCGTTAAGAAATTAATTCATATCTATCCCAGCCATATTATACTTACATTTTTTACCATAACACATTCTTCCAAATTTGACAACCCCTTTTTCAAAATTCATTTATAACTTTTATGTTATACTTTGTCACCAAACGCAGTTTGATGACCTACGCATGCATCAGCATGCTTCCTTGTTATCTTGTCACCAAACGCAGTTTGATGACAAAGCATGCATCAGCACGCTCTTATTCTACACTCGTAGTCTCCTCGTCACTGCACTGTTTTCCGCTGTATCTTGCCTTTTCGTACAGCGAAACCAACAACGGATTTTCAATCTCATATTCTTCTGCCATCTCCCGCGCCGACAACGTTTTGGAAACGTTTCCTTTGGCTTTCTTTCTTACCGTTTTTACAAACACACGGCGGATCCGGCTGTTATTGTCTTTGCCCCACGCAGTCTGTTCTCTCTTCTTCGGCACGAGACGCTCAAAGACATCCACGTCGACTTCTTCGGGTAACGTCTGGTTCTCCACCTTTTCAAATCTCGGCAGACGTGTCCCAAGCAGTTTTCGTATCACGAGGTAAAGGACAAGCAAAACCGCTATGACAAATATTACCAGCAAAAGTACCGTTACTACGCGCAGTAAAAATTGCAAAAGAAGGAGTTTTAATTTATTCTCTTCCTTCTTTTTAGATGGCTGTGGTGGCTCTGTCCTATTTGCTTTTACCTTGATTTTCTTCGTTTTTCCCTGTGTTTTTTGCTCCTTCTGCTCCACTTTCGTTTCCTCTGACGGAACTTGTTGTATGGATACACCGATGGTAAACATAACAATCAAAAAGATTCCAAATGCAAGCAGTTTCTTACGCAATGCTTGTTTCACATTTTTCTCAAACCGGCCGATCATTTGCTGGGAAGCCGCCTGATTGGCGTACAAAAGCAGATATTTCTGATTAAAATAATCCGCATACATTTTTACAATAAATGCCAGCAAAAGCAGGCCAAACCACAAGATCCAGGAAACCATCGTATTGCGCTCGATATACCAATCATTTTCCGGCATTATGACTTCCATTGCGATGGTAAATGCCATTGCCGCCACAAGGACGATACTGTGACAAGTTTTTTCATTTTTCTGCGCTTCTTCTTTGGCACTCTTATGTTTCCATTTATAGGCAATCCAGATAATGCCGAGCAGCGCGCAGATTCCAAACATTACAAGACCTTTCTTCGTCCCGCCGGAAGCACAGCTGTAGTACACCGCTACATAGGCAGCAATCAGATAATAGTACAAAAATACAAGCACATTATATAAATGTTTTTTATCCATGTTTCTCCCCTTCCAATCTCTGTCAGCATTTCCATAAAACACAATCTTTTCGGACAGCGGGATGAATTTTGCTGCTCTCATCTTCTCCGCCTGCAATCGGCAGAATCCATGTCATTTCACGTCCGCGTCCACGAATTTTTTCGATTTCTTCCTGAATTTCTTCTTTCGCTGCTGCCGAGATAACAAAAAGATACGACGCATCATCGCCGGTTTCCCACTCTTTTTTCAGCATCGCAGCCCCCTCCTTACAATTGGTTTTATAAGAAATGCAGGCAAGTGTTTTCCGCACATTGCCAAGGTGCGCTCTTCCCAAGCCTTCCACGTGGCATCCGGTTTCCCCATTGGCGATCAGCGTCGTGGCGATGCCTCGTTCCTCAAACAGCCAGACAAGCGAATATGCCAGACGGATGCTCTCTTCCATCGCCGTTTCATTGACAAATACGCCGGGCGATTCCAGATTTACCAAAATCGTAACCGGGCTCCCTGCCTTGTATGCACTCGTCTTTACCTGCCATTTTCCCTGTTTGGCAGACACTTTCCAATGAATCCGGTTCATCGAATCTCCCGGCATATACTCACGGACTCCTACATATTCAAAAGGATCTTCAAATACCGGCCGCTTTGTCATCATCTCGCCGATGCTCCGGTTAAACACCGGAAGCAGCCGCTGCGCTGACACAAACGACGGATACACGATCAATTTAGCCGACACCTCGGATTTTTCGACGTATTGGCGCAGCAAAAACGGATCCTGCACGACCAGTTCTGCCTCATTGACCTCATATTCTCCTCGGCGCATGCAAACAAACCGACAGCTGCGCCGCACTTTTTCATACCCTTGAACACTAAGTACGTCATTGCGGTAATAGTAGTCGGAAACCATTCCCCCTGCCTCATCTGCAAATTTCAGATAACGCGAAGTCTTAAATTTTACACTGACTGCCGGCAATGCCTGTTTTTTATCATTAATGATCGTCTCAAACAGATACATCGGCTCGCCCTCTGCTGCCTGTTCCTGCGAAAAGGAAAGTTCTACCCCAAATCCTTCTTTCCAGGTTTTTCCAAATCTTAGAGAAATGATATTGACCCAGAGCACCAGAACCGCCATTGTCACGCCGGCTACAAAAATTACTGAGCCCATTCCTATAAAACATCCTCCGTCGGCACTTCCACTGCCTTGATCAAATCTCTCATCACATCTTTTGTCGTACGCTGTGTTAAAAACGGATCTTCACTGATAATACGATGCGCATAAACAAGCGGTGCCAGTTCTTTGATCCGGTCCGGCGTCACAAATTCTTCTCCGCACACTGCCGCATACGCACGTGCCATAGAGATTAACGCGATCACTCCACGAGTGCTGACTCCCAATGCCAGTTTCTTTTCCTCTCGGGTTCGTTTGGCGATATTTCTCGCATATTCCAAAATACTTTTATGTACAGTCACCTGCTCACACGCCTGCCGCATCTCCAACAGCGTCTGCGTATCACATACCGCCTGCAGACTCGACAGCGTATTTCCTTTTTTCACATAACGTTCCAATAAATCTAATTCTGCTTCCTCTTCCGGATACCCAAGTGATAACTGAATCATAAAACGGTCCAGCTGCGCCTGCGGCAATGGAAAGGTTCCTGCCATCTCCACCGGGTTTTGCGTCGCAATGACAAAAAACGGCTCATTGAGCGGCATCGTCTCGCCATCCACCGTTACCTGGTGCTCCTCCATACATTCCAGCAGACTCGACTGCGTACGGGGTGTCGCACGGTTAATTTCGTCTCCCAGTAAAATATTGGTAAATACCGGGCCTTTTCGAAATTCAAACGCATTTTTCTGCGGATCAAAAAAATTGACCCCGGTCACATCCGATGGCAATAAATCCGGGGTAAACTGGATTCGTCCAAAATCCATATCAAAAGAAGCTGCCAGACTTTTTGACAGCATCGTTTTTCCGGTTCCCGGCACATCTTCCAATAAAACATTGCCACCTGCCAAAAAGGCAGCAAGAACATATTTTATCTGCGTCCTCTTTCCTACGATCACCTGCTCCATATTGTCGCAGATCTTCTCTGCTCTTTCTTTTACTTCTGCTATCTGCATAATTTTCCTCCCTGACTATGATTTTAAATGATGTGGTGTCTTTTTCCCCTCATCATCTACTGTCACAAAAACAATTTTTCCCGAAAACCGGTTTTCCTGATTCAGCATACTTTTCCCGACAATCGTGAATTCTACACTTGTCGTACCAACATGGGAAACTTCCCAGAAAAGCTCGATGATCTCTCCCGCTTTTGTCGGCTTTGTGATCCGGATCTCGTTCATTGCCGCCAGCACGACATGATCGGTATGCCCCAATGTACGCGCCAGCGCAATAAAAGCCGCCTCTGTCATACACTCGGAAATATATCCGGCATACAGTGTCTGATGATGGTTCAAATGTTCCGGTCTTACAAATTTTCTTGTCGCAAGTTCCAAATTTCCCGCCTCCTTATCTCTTCGCCTATTATAGCAAAAAATTCGTCACTTCCACTATCTGTCAGTATATCATAGTACCCGGCAGATTGCAAGGCTTCTACCACCAGCCAAGCCAGCCGCCGCCCCAGTAGATCAACCCAAGAAGCCAGCTCGTAACAACTCCGTACAAGATCACGGGACCCGCAATTGTAAATATCTTGCAGCCGAGTCCAAATACCATTCCTTCTTTTTTAAACTCAATCGCCGGTGCTGCCACGCTGTTAGCAAAACCGGTAATGGGCACCAGTGTTCCTGCTCCTGCAAAATTGGCAATTTTCGGATAAATGTTCCAGCCGGTAAGCAAAACACTCAATAAAATAAGTGTCAGCGTATTGTACAATGCCGCTGTCTCCTTGTCCATCCCCATGGAGCCATACCAGTTGATGAGCACCTGCCCCAAAGTACAGATCAGACCGCCCACCAAAAATGCCTTACACAGATTGGCAAACCAGCTGAGTTTCGGCGTATTTTCATCCACATAGTCATTATAAAGTTCGTCCCGCTCTTCGGGCACCTGTTCATTCAGCACCTCGCGGATGTCTGTTTTTTGTTTCGTCATGATTCGATTCCTCACTTTCTAAAATAAGTCATGTTCCTTCAAAGAAGAATTGTAAAATACTTCCAATGCATTTTCCCAGTGCCATCGCCAGTAAGATAACCGGAAGTCCCTGCTTCAGCCGCATCCGTCTCACAAAAACCGGGATAACCCGGAGATTTTCCGCCAGCGCCATCGCAAGACATCCCACAAATATGCCGGAAAACAATCCATATATCGGAAGTCCTATCATTCCTACCGGTAAATGGGTCACAAATAAATTCAAAATATTTCCGGCCGTTCCTCCCAGGATGATCATCCATTCATAACCATAAATATGATCTGCCGTTCCCGTTCTCTGCGCAAGTCGCGGAATGATGCCAAGCATCGTGATAAAGGCAAAGATTCCGGCTGCCACGACAAATCCGCTGGCAAGACCGATGAAGGACAGAAAAATCGCATTAATTAACGTCAATGGTTTTTCCCTCCCTTGCCGCCGTCTTGATCATTGCCTTATTCATCTGCTCCTCATACGTCCGCATTTCCACCTGGATCGGCGTCGGATCATTTTTAATATCCCGCTTTTTAAAATGGTTGTAAAATACGAGGATACCGATCGGCAGCCCGACCGCATAAGAAATTTCAAGAATGGTTCCGCCGGCTTTGACTTCCCCTGTCATCATATGATAAATACGGTCAAATACACCGGCGACATTGACATCTTCATTAAATGTCATAATCGTAAATGCCGAACCGATCAGCACAATCGCCGCCACCACGATTGTTTTCAGACATTCCAGCCATTTTTTCTCTTTCTTTTGCGGCTCGTATTCCACGATAAAATCCGTCTCGCCGAGATTTTCAATCTGAATTTTCGGATACACTTTATGAACCGCCTCATATATTTTCGTCACCGTAAACATTGTCAAAATTTTACTGTCTCCAGGAAGCGTATAAAACGGCTCCTTTTCCAGTTTCTGCACCATAGCGGTATTGCTGCTGTACAATGTCGCCACATCTTTGATCTGCAGATCCTTCTTTTTGACTGCCACATTCTGCTCTGCTTTTACATATAAAATATCTTCCATGTCGTCCTCCTGTCTTTCTTATACTATTTCCCATCTATTCGCTATTTATTCTTCACAATCCCGCATTTCCCCGAATAAAATAATCAAAAACGGAGAAATTTTATGGCAGTTAAAATATTTGTCGATCAGGGGCACAATCCCTATGGAGTCAACGCGGGTGCTGAAGCCTTTGGCGTAAGAGAACAGGATATCACGTATCTGGTAGGAGCCTATCTGGTAGATATATTGAATGCGGATCCAAGATTTGATGCAATTGCGTCACGGCAGACCCCCGATGAGATTTTGGGCTATGACAATAATTCCAGCCTGCGCGAGCGTGTGGATATGGCAAATACGTGGGGCGCGGATTATTTTATCAGCATTCACACAAATGCCAATACAAATCCGGCGATCAACGGCACCGAATGCTATGTCTATTCGCAAAACAATCCGGCATTTTATCTTGCCGAAGATATCGTAAGCCAGATTGTACGGCGGGTCGGCACAAAAGACAACGGGGTCTATGTCCGCCCCTCTCTCTACGTGCTGCGCCGGACACAGATGCCTTCCGTCCTCGTCGAGCTTGCCTATCTGACAAATTATGAAGATTTTGTCCTGCTTACGACGATGCAGTACCAGTTTGCTTATGGCATTTACAATGGTATCCTGAATTTTCTGGGACTTCCGTTTCTGTGATGTTTCAAAACCGGCCGTAAATCCGGGCAGCAAAAAAGGTCATGAAAGAGCGTTCAATCACTTCATGACCTTTTATTTTTTGTAATAAATCCGAAATCTCACAGCACTGCGGCACCGCTGATTGCAAAATAAGCGATAACCACGATTCCCAATATGATACGATACCAGCCAAAACCAGTAAAGTCGTGCTTACGGATGTAATCCATCAAGAAACGAATAACAAACAAGGATACGATAAATGCAACAATCATACCAACGAGCAGTGTAATAATTTCCATTGGACCATACTGAAGTCCATGCATCACGCTTTTTATAATTTTTAACAAACTTGCTCCAAACATAACCGGGATCGCAAGATAAAATGTAAACTCTGCTGCCGCACCACGGGAAACGCCGATGATCAATGCTCCGACAATCGTTGCTCCGGAACGGGATGTTCCCGGAATAATCGCTGCCAAAAGCTGAAAGATTCCGATAATAATCGCGGTCTGGTATGTAATATCGTGTACTTTCGTGATAATCGGCCGTCTGCCTTTGTTCCAACGCTCTACAACGATAAACAAAATACCGTAAATGATCAAAGCTCCCGCTACGACGATCTGATTGTAAAACATCTCATCGATCACATCATCAAACAACACGCCCACAATGGCTGCCGGAATTGTAGCCACCAGTATCTTAAACCACAATGTCATGATGTCCATCTTTACAAATGGTTTATTGTTTTGCTTATACTGGAAATTAAAGGGAAAAATCTTTTTCCAGAATAACAGAACGACCGCCATGATTGCGCCAAGCTGGACAACGACCAAAAACATCTGGGTAAAATCCTCATTACTGAATGTCAAAAACTGATTGACCAAAATCATATGTCCTGTGCTGCTGATAGGGAGCCACTCGGTAATTCCCTCCACGATTCCCAGTATTATTGCAACAAGCACATCAAATATTCCCATTTTCTGTTCTCCTTTCATTTTTCGTTCAAAACCATCGTTATTGTATCACAAATTACAACGCAACACAAGACTTCTCGCAATATTTCATTGCAAATTTATCCGCTTTATAGTAAAATAGAAACATATGCAATTTATGCAACTAAAAATGGATTGGAGATTCCCATGAAAAAACAAATTGCAAAAATTCTCCCACTTTATACGATCGTACCTCTTATCAGCGCATTTACACTAAATACGTTGATCTACAGCGGTTCGATGAGTATATGCAAAAACTGGCATCACTATGACTTTACGTCAGCTCTTGACCGTATGGTTCCTGTGGTCCCGGAGTGGGTATACATTTACTTAGGATGCTACCTTTTTTGGGTTATAAATTATATTTTGGTTGCGCGCATTCATAAAGATGATCCGGACGGATTTTACCGCTATATCACGACGGACATGATGTCCCGCATCGTCTGCGGCCTGTTTTTCTTCGGACTGCCTACTACCAATGTGCGGCCTGAGATTGTAGGTTCCGGTTTTGCCGAACACCTGCTGCGCTGGGTTTATTCAATTGACCAGCCAGCCAATCTGTTTCCCTCCATCCACTGCCTGGTAAGCTGGATGTGCTTTATCGGCATTCGCGGAAACAAACGTGTTCCCCGCTGGTACCGCATTTTCTCCTGTATTTTTGCTTTGCTTGTTGTGGTTTCGACCCAGGTAACAAAGCAGCATTATCTGATTGATGCGATCGGCGGTATTTTACTTGCCGAAGTCCTCTATGCATGGAACAAACGCAGCAATGCCTACCTCTATGTAAAAGGATTCTTTGAAAAAGTAAATGCCTCGCTGCGGTCACTTTCAAGAAAGAAAAATGGAGGTTATGCATGAGCTCAAAAAAGAAAAACATTTTAAATATTGGTTTCCTTGTTCTTCTGCTCGTCCTTACGTTCTGGCTCGTTTTCCGCGACCAGGATCTGGGGCCGATCGTTGAGATCCTTTGCAAGGTGCCGATTCACTTTATTTTCATCGGTCTCGTGCTCGTTGTATGCTATGTGTGCGGCGAATCGGTGATTATAAAATATCTGCTGCATGCTGTAAAGATCAAAGCACCGCTGATCAACTGCATCCGCTATTCCTTTGTCGGATTCTTTTTCAGCTGTATTACCCCGTCCGCTACCGGTGGACAGCCCGCTCAGATTTTTTACATGCAGCGCCAGAAAATTGATATTCCAACCGCATCGATCATTTTGATGCTTGTCACGATCGAATACAAATTTGTTCTCGTATTCATCGGTGTGGCTCTTGCTTTATTTGGCCAACCACTTGTACAGACATTGACTTCGGAGGCACAATTTTATCTTTATCTTGGCCTCGGATTAAATGTTTTTTGCGTTGTATTTATGAGTTTTCTTGTCTTTTTACCAAATACGGCAAGTTATCTCATCACAAAGGGATTTTTACTGCTGCAGCGTCTTCATATTATGAAAGACAAAAACAACCGCATGCAGCGTTTACAAAATTCCATGGAAACATACAGAAAAGCCAGTGTATTTTTGAAAGCAAATAAACTTGTGATCTTTAATACCACCGTAATTACGTTTGTTCAGAGAATACTTCTTTTTGCCGTCACATATGTTGTATATAGAAGTTTCGGTCTGAATGAACAATCCCTTCTTACCATGGTTTTACTGCAGGCAGCGATCTCCGTATCGGTAGATATGCTTCCGCTTCCCGGAGGAATGGGAATCAGCGAGCGGCTTTTCCTGCAAATATTTGCTCCGCTTTTTGGCAGCACGGCGCTTACGTTGTCCGGAATGCTTTTAAGCCGAGGAATCAGTTACTATATGCTGGTTATCCTGAGTGGTATCATTACGATCATTACCCATCTCACCGTAAAACCGGCACTAAAAGAAAACGAATCTTAAACAATTACAGAAAAGAGGTTTCTTATGATAGGAGTTTACAATTATTCAGTTATTTTGACATATCTGGGGGTAGGTCTTTCCCTCTTTGGTATTACACAGGCTTTGTCGGGAAATTTTGACATTGCAATCCTGTGTCTTGCGCTGGCCGGCGCCTGCGATACCTTTGACGGAAAAGTTGCACGAAGTATGAAAAACCGTACGGAAGAACAGATCATTTTCGGGATTCAGATCGATTCCCTCTGTGATGCCATCTGTTTTGGCGTAACTCCAGCGATCATCGCCTACTCACTTGGTTTAAACAGTATTTTTGGAATTATTGTAGAAATCGTATTTGTTCTCTGCGGAGTCATCCGCCTGGCATACTTTAATGTGCTGGAAGAGTTGAAACATTTACATCCGGAAAAATCAGAATCCAGATGTTACCACGGACTTCCGATTACATCGATCGCGATTATTTTCCCAATTATTTACATGTTTCGTCCGCTGGTATCCCCGCAGCTCTTTTTGACTGCACTTCCGTTTATCATGCTGGCAATCGCTTTTTTATACATATGTGATTTCAAAATCCGGAAGCCTTCCAATGCAATGGTTGCTTTTATCCTGATCTTTATGGCAATCGTCGTATTGAAGATTCTTCATGTATTTTAAGGGAGGCCTCTCATGAAATATGTTGATCGAAACGGCAATAAAATAACTGACGATTCCCGTCAGGATAAACTCCTGCATCTGCTCTATACGCATGTGTGGGGGCGCGCCCTCTTAAAGCCTCTTGTCGCACCCGGTTTTTCCGGATTTGCAGGCCGGCTTTTAGATACTCGTTTTTCCACCAGACTTGTTCCTGGTTTTATCAAAAACAATCACATCGATATGTCATGCTATCAGGAGACAAAATACCGCTCTTTCAATGACTTTTTTTCAAGAAAGATTAAACCCGGAGCTCGTATTTTTTCACCGGAAGAGACAGATTTGATCAGTCCCTGCGACTGTTATGCGTCTGCTTACCGCATCGATCCCACTCTTCTTGTAAATATCAAAGATACGACTTATTCGGCCGCCTCACTCCTGCGCAGCAAAAAACTGGCCGCCCGTTATGCCGGCGGTACCCTTCTCGTCCTGCGGCTTACAGTCGGAGATTATCACCGGTATCATTATCCGGTTTCCGGAATCCAGTCGAAAAATCACTTTATTCCGGGAATCCTTCACACGGTAAATCCGATCGCCAATGACTATATTCCGATCTACAAAGAAAACTCGCGCGAATATACCGTCATCCGCTCTCCTGAGTTTGGTGATGTCACGCAGATGGAAGTCGGCGCCATGCTGGTTGGAAAAATATGCAACCACCATCAGTCCTGCCGTGTTTTCCGTGGCGAGGAAAAAGGATATTTTCAATACGGCGGTTCGACGATCGTTCTCTTTCTTGAAAAGGATGCGGTCACACTCCGTCCGGATCTTATGAAAAATACCGGGCAAGGGTATGAAACACAGCTTCACCTAGGCGACACGTTAGGATATTCCCCACGGAGTAAGGACAAAGATCAGTCCAATCACTAAAAATAAAATCGAATAATATATGGTTTCTTTTGTTGCTTCTGACATAATAAAAACCTCCATTCAAACAAAAAATAAAGTCTGTAAAAAGGATCATTTCCTTATTACAGACTTTATATTATCAGAAATACTGTCCCATTTAACGGACTCAATCAAAGAATCTGCTTGCAAATTTTCTGCAGACAGCATTTTTCACAATATGCCTTTCTCGCTGTACACACTTCTCTTCCATGATGGACAAGACGGTGGCAGAAATCACTTCCTTTTTCTCCCGGAATGATCTTCCACAGTTCCATTTCCACTTTCTTCGGATCTTTTATGCCATCAACCAAGCCCATCCGGTTAACCAAACGGATACAATGCGTATCGGTCACGATCGCCGGCTTGCCAAACACATCTCCCATGATCAGATTGGCACTTTTTCTTCCCACGCCCGGCAGACTCAGAAGGGCTTCAAAATCATCCGGTACCTGCCCATTATATTGGTCCACCAGCATATTCATACATTTATGAATGTCTCTTGCCTTACTGGCTCCCAGACCACACGGCCGTACAATCTCCTCAATCTCTTCCACCGAAGCCTGCGCCAGAGCCTGCGGGCTTGGATATTTGCCAAATAAATCTTTTACTACTACATTGACACGGGCGTCGGTACATTGTGCCGCCAGTCTTACACTGACTAATAATTTCCAAGCTTCATCGTAGTCCAATGTGCAGTCTGCCAGCGGATATTCTTTTTCCAATTCTTCTATGATTAAATTTGCTCTTTGTTTTTTCGTCATCTGTGTCCCTCTTTTCTTTTGCTCTATCTATAAGTATACATTGTTTTCAAAAGATTGCAATTGATTTATTGACTTTCTTATATAAGGTAGAGTATAATTTTATTATATAGGGCACGCTTCGGGAATATAGGCGTTCCCCATAATCCCAAAAGAATGTATAAAATATTAATATTGGAGGCTAAAACCATGTCAAAGGAAATCCCTTACAAAATTTACTTAAGCGAAAATGAAATGCCAAAACAATGGTACAATGTACGTGCGGATATGAAAAACAAACCAGCTCCGATCCTGAATCCAGCTACGTTAAAACCGATCACGGTAGAAGAACTGGAACCAATCTTTTGTACCGAGCTTGCAAAACAGGAGTTAGATGACACTACCGCATACATAGACATTCCGGAAGAAATCCGTAATTTCTACCGTATGTACCGTCCATCTCCGCTTACACGTGCTTACTGTCTGGAAAAAGCTCTGGACACACCCGCTCATATTTATTACAAATTTGAAGGAAATAACACATCCGGAAGCCACAAATTGAACTCTGCAATCGCACAGGCTTACTATGCAAAGAAAGAAGGCTTGAAAGGTGTTACAACAGAAACCGGCGCCGGTCAGTGGGGAACTGCTCTTTCCATGGCTTGTTCCTATTTTGATCTGGACTGCCAGGTATATATGGTAAAAGTTTCCTATGAGCAGAAACCTTTCCGCCGCGAAGTCATGCGTACTTACGGTGCTAATGTAACCCCATCCCCTTCTATGAATACCAATGTGGGACGCAAGATCAATGAAGAGTTTCCTGGAACGACCGGAAGTCTTGGCTGCGCCATCTCAGAGGCAGTAGAAGCTGCTACTTCTCAGGAAGGCTACCGCTATGTACTGGGTTCCGTATTATCTCAGGTACTTCTTCATCAGTCTATCATTGGACTGGAAACCAAAGCAGCGCTTGACAAATATGGCATCAAAGCAGATATGATCATCGGCTGTGCCGGCGGCGGTTCAAACCTTGGAGGTCTTATTTCTCCATTTGCCGGCGAAATGCTCCGCGGAGAAGCAGATTACAAGATCATCGCTGTAGAACCTGCTTCCTGCCCAAGTATGACACGTGGTAAATATGCATATGACTTCTGTGATACCGGAAAAGTTTGTCCATTGGCTAAAATGTACACCTTAGGCAGTGGCTTTATCCCTTCCGCAAATCATGCCGGTGGTCTCCGTTACCATGGTATGAGTTCCGTTGTATCCCAGCTTTACGCTGATGGTTATCTGGAAGCACGCAGTGTCGAGCAGACTTCTGTCTTCAAAGCAGCAGAACAGTTTGCCCGCGTAGAAGGTATCCTTCCTGCACCGGAAAGCAGCCACGCGATCAAAGTTGCCATTGACGAAGCATTAAAATGCAAAGAGACCGGCGAAGCCAAAAACATCGTATTTGGTCTTACCGGAACCGGTTATTTTGATATGGTTGCATACGAAAAATACAACGATGGCGAGATGTCAGATTATATTCCTAGTGACGAAGAAATCGCTAAGAGTCTGGCTTCTCTTCCTAAAGTAGACTAATTTAGAAAGCAGACAGGCAGAACAACGATGAAAAAATGGATCAAGCGAATTGTTCTTATTCTGATCATTCTTCTTGTTCTCATTGCCTTAAGTATACTTGGTCTTAATCTCTGGGTAACGCTCCACGCCAAAAAGAATATTGTTTCTTCTTCGCAGGAGCTTACCCAGAATTATGATTGTATCCTTATCTTAGGAGCAGGTCTGAAAAATGGACAAGCAAGCCCTATGCTTACCGACCGCCTTGAAAAGGGTATCGAACTATACAAGCAGGGAAAAGCTCCTAAACTTTTAATGAGCGGCGATCACGGTACCGAATACTATAATGAAGTAAAAGTAATGAAACAATATGCCATCGATGCCGGTGTTCCCTCAAGTGATATTTTTATGGATCATGCCGGATTTTCAACCTACGATAGTATATGGCGTGCCAAACACGTATTTTCGGTTCAGAATCCCATCATTGTAACACAACGGTATCATTTGTACCGAGCTGTTTACATTGCACAGCAAAGCGGACTATCCTGTGCCGGAATTGCCTCTGACGGCTATCAATATGGCGGCAAGCCCAAACGTCTTTTCCGTGAATTTCTGGCAAGATGTAAAGATTTTATCACGACAGCAACAGAAACACCGCCGGCTTATCAAGGTGATTCCATCTCCATCACAGGAAATGGTGACGAGACAAATGATTGTGAATTTGAGAAATAAAAAATGTGCTTCATAGTAAACTATGAAACACATTTTTTTATGCTGGTAACCGGAATCGAACCGGTACGGGTGTCACCACCCACAGGATTTTAAGTCCTGGGCGTCTGCCAGTTCCGCCACACCAGCATATCTCAAATAAAGAAAGATTACAAACAATAACTGTCTGTAAACGACCCAGGAGGGACTCGAACCCTTGACCTCTGCCGTGACAGGGCAGCGCTCTAACCAACTGAGCTACTGGGCCAAAATTTTATGCATGATAAGGAATCCTTCATTTACAATAGGCCCCCTCATGACAACCAGCGATAAGGAATCCCCCCGCAAGCGGGTCCCCCTTACCACAATAGTCATCAGGACTCTCCCCATTTACAATGGGGCCCCCCTCATGACATACAGTGGACCCTCGGGGACTCGAACCCCGGACCGTCCGGTTATGAGCCGGATGCTCTAACCAACTGAGCTAAAGGTCCAAACTCATAAGGTTTGGTATTATCTTACCAACTAAAATTAAAAAGTGACTCCTACGGGAATCGAACCCGTGTTACCGCCGTGAAAGGGCGATGTCTTAACCGCTTGACCAAGGAGCCATATACTATTATAATAAAAATTCTAACATCAAATATTGTATCATATTTAATATTACTTTGCAACCCTACTTTTCGAAAAAAAAAAGGCCACAAGAGTGAACCTCATATTCAAAAAGCACAAAACTAATTAACAGACTTTTTATAGGAACTCCCCGAGTAGGGCTCGAACCTACAACCCCACGGTTAACAGCCGTGTGCTCTACCATTGAGCTATCGAGGATTATTATACCTTCAAAACTACACA
>DJEU01000055.1:7598-7757 GCA_002431395.1 Lachnoclostridium sp. UBA5890 | reverse complement strand
CGGTACATAAGCGGTCAAAGTACGACCGCAATGCGTCCCTTGGGACGCTATGGTACCGACGTCTGCTTACGGTCTGCTTATTCTTATACCCAGCCGGGGCTACTGGTTTTTCGCAGGCTTGCCAAAACGCAGAACACCCACGGCGGATGGAATGTCCTT
>DJEU01000055.1:0-7542 GCA_002431395.1 Lachnoclostridium sp. UBA5890 | reverse complement strand
GATGTTTGTCGGGAGGTGGTGACATTTTCTCGAAAAGTGCTGAAAATCAGGGTGGAGCGAACAGGACGTTCGCGGCAGGCGGACGGCGACAAGGATGACGCCTGGAGCCGTGCCCGTACGGATGAGAATTGCTATATCACTTTTCGTCAGAAAATTCCCACCGGGAGACCTTACATCAAGGAAGGATGTTCCGTTCGCTGTGGGTGGGCGTGGGGTTATGGCTGCCCTGCGCAATGAGCCTCGCTATTCATAAGATTGTCAGCAAAAGACGCTTCCAAAGCTTCAACAATTGTTCGCGAATCGGTGCATAGTGTTCGCCAGTAAGTCCGAAATCCATTTCCTTATAAGTCCAGACAGCACAACCAATGCCGAACTGTCGGAATACGGCATCCACATCCTGAAACCAGCGCAGGGTATCTTCTATAGGAGCCTGATCAATAACACCAAATTCTCCACAGTACAAAGTCACTCCGGCATTTTTCGCAGCAGTAACCGCTTCCATTATCATTTCCGTGATAAATTCTGTTCCCATAGTCTGTGACTGTGCCTTGCAGACCACTTCTCCCTGGTACCCGATGGGCAGTGATTTTGTACGATAATAGTCCATTGCTTCCGGATAATAGATATCTTCGGTCTGGCTGATGGTCGGTACCCAGTGTGCTTTCTGATGGGTAAACAGCAGCGGCTCATAGAAATGGAAAGTAAACAATATATTTTCGTCCTTGGGTTTCTCTAACAGTTTCAATGTCTTCACACTGTTCCACTGAATTCCGCCGTAAATAATAATGGTGTCTCTGGTAATTCGGCGAATAGCATCCACCGTTTCCGAAATGAGGATATTCCATGCATCTGCATTTTCCCGTTCTACCACTTCATTCAACAGTTCAAATGCAACATGTGTCTCATTTGCATAGTGCTCTGCAATCTTGATCCACAGATCCACAAAACGCTTTTGTACCATTTTATTCGTAAATAAAATATTTTTTTGCTTATCTCCGGCATTATTAAAATCATACCCATAGGCTTTGTGCAGATCCAAAACAATGTTCAAACCATAGCGCTTACACCATTCCACTGTTCTAGTCACATAATTAAATCCTTCTTCTCTGGTTCTACCAAACTCATCTTCCAGTACTTCATAATCAATTGCCAGGCGTACATGGTCAAATCCCATAGATGCAATCTTACAAATATCCTGCTCCTGAATAAATGCATCGTAATGTTCTGTGCTATGCACACACTGAGATAAATAGCCTCCTAAGTTGATACCTCTCTCTAATTTCATACTCTTGCCCTCCTAATTCTTCGAACGAAAAATTTATAACCCTACAGCTTTTATTTTTCTATCATAAAATTTCAAGTAAAATATTTATATCGTTTTTATGCTATTTCTGCCGATTTTATGCTATATTATTCATAGTTATCCGTATGCTGCTATCTACAATCCAAAAAAGGAGAGCACCGCATAGCGGATTTGAAATTTATTTTAATGCTTTCAGAAAGGCGTCCCTATGAACATTCCACAGGAACTTCTCTATCAACAATATGTCCGCAGAGAATTAGAGACTTATCGCGCTCCTTATGATCCGGAACCGGAATTCTACAGCTATGTCAAACAGGGAAATACCGAAAAAGTAAAAGAATTATGCCGGGAATCTTTTCAGGAAAAGAAAGGCTTGGGTGTCCTCTCGGACTCTGCTCTGCAGAATCTGAAATACCACTTTGCCATTACTGCTGCCATGTTGGCAAGATACTGCATCGAAGGAGGTATGGAAGTTGCGGAAGCTTACGATCTCAGCGACTATTACATTCGCAAAGCTGATCTGATGAAATCAAAAAAAGAAATTTCCGCCCTGCATCCGCAGATGTGTCTGGATTATACCCTGCATATGCAAAGGTTACATAGATGTCATGCCTGCTCCCGTCCGGTTGCCCTGTGTCTGGAGTATATTTACGACCATTTGCATACGCGTATTACTGTCCCGGTACTCGCCGCTTATGTCGGCATATCTCCCGGTTATTTGAGTCACCTGTTTGCAAAAGAAATGGGACTTTCTGTCAGTTCCTATATACAGAGCAAAAAAATAGAGACCGCTCAGAATATGCTTTGCTATTCCGATTATGCGATCTCTGTAATTTCTACTACCCTGGCGTTTCCCAGTCAAAGTTATTTCACAACTGTTTTCCGGGAAAAGACCGGGAAAACACCAAAGCAGTATCGCGCAGAACATTTCCGCGTCTCACTTACAACTAAATAAGATTACGTTTTGGCAAACAAATAATTCTCCATTAGTATTCTTTCCCGATTATTCTCTACAGATTCTTCAAAATGAGAGAGATTCCGGACAGTATCAGCAGCACAGATGTAATCTTTCTGACAAGCTTTTCATTCATGTAATTACTGCATTTTATACCGGCGAACAGGCCTAATAATACAAACGGCAGGAGTAGCAAGGCGAATTTCAACGTATTCACTGTAAGCAATCCAAGGGCACTGTATAGGATGATGCGGAAGGTATTATCTACAATGAACACGGCACTGATGTTCGCTTTGAATGAGCTGCCATCCTCCGTGACGCGGCTGATATAAGCTGCCAGCAATGCTCCCACGCCAAACAAACCGCACAGAACGCCTGCTGCCAGTCCGATGATCACCAGTGCCGGTTTGGTCGCGCGAGCCTTCTTCCCGCTGTATTCTCTGGAAAGCATCTCCGCACCCAGCAGGATCACCACAACACCGAATACCAGTTTGATAGCTCTGACATCCACATTTTTCAGTAACAGCGCACCGGGAAGGCTGCCTGCCAGCACCAACGTCGACAGCGGGAGATACACCTTGGGGTCAAGGCTCTTTCGATTTTTCCACGTAAGAATCAGGTTTGCAGGGCATCCCAACAACAGATCAATCGGCGAAATATTCGCGTTCGCTGCCCCAAAACTCAAAATTGATGTAAAAATTAGTGTATTGGCAAAGCCGCACAGCCCCTTGATGAAATAAGAGACTGCGGCTGCAATGATCCATAAGTACATGGTAAATTTCCTCTTTCTGTTGGTCTTTGACAAATGCCACCGGTTCTCTTTGTAATCTTCATTATTCTATCTCCCTATAAGCTGAAAGTTATCGATCACTCTTCTTTATTACTTCTATAGACACTATATTTTATTTTTCTTCAACGACCTGGAAGATATAAAACTTCAAGTGTTATTTGAACGAATGCTTGATTTTACTGTTTTTTCTGGCACTCGAATTCTTAACTTACCACTCGCTTACCACTCATTTTTTCGCTACATAAAATTCGCTATTCGTTCCATCTCATCCGTCAGCGTACTTTCTCGTACATGGCAATACAGATCCATCGTCATCTGCAAAGAATTATGACCTAATATTTTCTGCAATGTCTTAGGCTCCATTCCGTTTTCGATACAGTTCGTTGCAAAGGTATGACGCAATCCATGAGGTGTCAGATGCTCAAAAAACTGATTTGGATTCTCTCTGTTAATCCGGGCAACAATATAATTGATTGAATCTTTGACATTCGCCGCATTGATAGGATTATTTGTCTTAGACGTAAATACCAGATTTTCAAATCCTTCCCTGGGCGAAAAACGAGTAGCAATATCTTTCCTGTAGGTCTGTTGATACACAAGTACATCATATACTTTCTTAATCATTGGAATCTTGCGAAATCCTGCCTGTGTCTTCGGCTGATGAAACTCATACTGTGCATTGTGTCCATCCCCCGGCAGATAGGCAAGGGTTTGTTTGACTGTAATAACACGATTATCAAAATCAATGCAATCCCATGTTAATCCAAGGATTTCACCAATACGCATCCCTGTACCGAGTGCCACTACAAAAATCGGATACATCATCCCACCTTGGGAGTTCTCCAGAAGAATCTCCATCTCTTCTCTTGATAAGATACGCTTTTCTGATTTCACTTTTCCATCAATGATAGGATTGATACCTATTGCCGGATTTTTAAGCAGAAGATCAGCTTCTACGGCACGATTCAGAATATCCACAAGCAAAGCCTTACAGTCACTTCTTGATTTATCCGAACCTAATTCATTGAAAGCATCCTGTAACACGATCAGATTAAGGCTTGTCAGTTTTCTCCATCCAAAACTTTCTCTTAACCGATTATATTGTATCTCATAAGTCCTTTTGGTAGTGGTACGACAATGTTTCTTACATACAGTGATCCACTTATCATACCATTCATCCAACGTCATTTTTGTATCTATGACATTGATCTGCTTCTCATTCTCAAAGATTTTCTCTCTCTGTTTTCTTCCCACCTCTGTGATTGTTTTGCCATACACACTTCTCTGTTTTCCAAAGCGATCAATATATCTCGCTTCGTAAGTGCCATTTGCTCTCTGATAGATGGCAGTTCCCAGTTCTTTTCCTTTATTTGTCTTTCCCACTTGTTTTCCTCCAATAAAAAAACTCATGGGAAAAACGTGTATGTTCTATCTCCATAAGTTTAACGCATTTACTATTCTTTTTCCATGCCTTTTCAGATAATATTTTCAGGCGACAAGCTGCTTTAACAGCCACTGATCCACTTTCCCCCTGTGAGCGTACAGCCGATTTCCTATCCTCACAGTAAAACCATTTCTGGGATCATGAAGCAATTCCCGGGCTTTTGTCTCTCCAATGCCCAGATAATCACAAAATTCCTTTATATTCAGTAATGCTGGTATAATTTCCTTTTCTTTTACTCTGTTCTTCAATTCTTCCTCCACTGTCTTTTTGAGAATGCCCTGCAACAAAATACTGCAACAAGGCTCATCAAACTTTCCTTATCAAAATTATATGTTATTTTCCTACTAATATTTTTTAGATGTTTATTGTTGTTTCTGTTGTTAAAGTACAGAAAAGCCAGATAAATCAAGACTTTTACCGGGCAACATTCCTGCAACACACTATGCACAAGACCTACAACAAAAGTCTACCTGAAGGGCAGTTCCTCTTGATTTTCCACCCTGATAAATCCATCAAATAAATTTTTCTGTGTAATATCCCCGCCGTTGTCCGGCTTTGTTGCAGAAATATCCCGTTCCCATCCACGCTGACGACCATACCCGGCAAATGTCCTTGGATTGGAAAAATATTTCCACCCGACAATGCTCTGATTCATGATATCGCATATTTCACGAAGTTCCCAATGCTGTGGATCGTTATATGGATGATCTAAAGCCTCTTTATACAATAACTTGGAGCAAACCGTATTTCCCTTATATGCATCCAAAAATGCCTGAATCATTCCGGCTTTGGTATCTTCCGGCATGAAATTTTGCTGTCTGTCCTTGAGCATTTTCTGAATATCCGATGGCAGTTTCAATTCCCATTGTCCGCTACGATAGATTTCCATTGCCTCTGCCCATACCTGTTTGATATAGGCTCTTGATTCAGCCTCATCAGCCAGAATATGTACCTCAGCTTCTTCCGTCTTGACAAGAACCGGTAAAAATCGTCTGTTTCCTGATCTGTCCAAAGGCAGAAAATCCATTGTATTGGAAGTACCACCAAACACACATTGCCGTAACCTGTCTGACGCAAACTTATCATACCTGATACGATAATTTTCCTTTTGCCTGCTTAGGAATGACTTTATTTCTTCAATGCTTTTTGCATTTGCAGTTGCAATCATTTCTGACATCTCAATAATCCAATATCCCTGTAATTTTTCAAAGACACTGTCATCATCCAGCTTGCGGAGATCATCTGAAAACCAATCATCCTTAATCGCCAGAAAACGGAAAAAGGTACTTTTCCCAGCACCTTGTCCACCTACCAGGCAAAGCATAACATCAAATTTGCATCCCGGATGAAATGCCCGGTGAATAGAACCCAGCAAAAATAATTTGAATATTTCATAATTGAACTCATCAACATCGGCTCCCAGAAAATGATGCAGACAATATCGGATACGTTCCTTTCCATCCCACACAAGTTCCTTGAGATATTCCCTGACCGGATGAAATGAATTTTCATGCGCCGCCAATGTAACGGCATCTTCGATTTTCTTCTCACAGGTAAGTCCATAGTTACTTTCCATATATAAACGGATATATGCCAGATCCGTGTCATTCAACGCACTTCCTTCCGGTCGCTGATACCATAACGGCTTCACAATATATGTTTTTACCGCCAGAAGATTATAAGCAAGTGCTCCTGCCAGATATGGATCATTCTGGAGTACGATCAGACAATTTCCAATTGTGCTTTTCGCAGCTCCCTTTTCCGTCCGAAGCAGCATTTCCTTAACCTCGTTCACGCTCATGGGCTCTCTGTTTTCTTTCAGAGCCTCCTGTAATGCATTTCTCTCTGCGGTTGTTAAATTCTCTAATTCGTTCATGAATACTTTTTACCTTTCTTCTCTGATTTTGCACTAAAAAAGCTCTGTCACGAACATCACCATTTAACAGGGTATCCAGCAGATACTCCGTCTGGTCAATGTTGTCCAGAGCTTCGCAGAAGAGTGGATGCCATTCCTCATCCATACTCTTAGGTGCATATTTAATTTTCCATTCTTTTAATAGATGCAGATAATCCGACAGACCTTTAAAACAATAATCCTGCGCCTCACGAAATTCCTGTTCCAAAGTTTTCTTTGGTTTTATCGGCTTTTGCGGAGGCTTGTACTTTTCAGATTTATATTCCAAGCCAAAATCATCTGCTATTTTCATGGCAGCGTCTTTGGATGTCATACCAAAGTACTTACCAACAAAATCAATTACATCTCCTTTTTCCCCACATCCAAAGCAATAATATCTTTTATCAAGTTTCATACTGGGGTGCTTGTCATCATGGAACGGACAACAAGCCATTCCATTTCGACCGATTTTCATACCATAGTGTTCTGCCACCTGTCTGGCGGTAACATTATCTTTAACAACACAGAATACATCCATCAACGCACCTCTCTTTCTGATTGTTTTTTCTGATTGTGATTGTCATTTTTCTGATCAGCCTTTTCTTTCATCTCAGCCAACCTCATTTTTATAGAGGAGCGTGCCACAGAAGCAATTTCTTTTTCATTTTTCTGCTTAATTGCAGGAGATAACAGCTTCTGTGAAAGGGCAACCGTGATTTCCTTTGATTTTTTGGAAATCAGATCAACCAGACGATTCAATATATTTTTCGAGAAATTCTTCTGACCTGATGATAAAGATGAGTTTTTGCCGGTCAGTCTGTCCCTCATATTTTCTATGGTCGAAATATCTTCAAGTGTTGTTTCTGTCCTCACAGTATCTGTAACCACCTCACAGGCTCGTTCATATGCCTTCTCAGCCACTTCCTGTGCCAGAATATCAATATCATTCAGTTTTAATGTAAGTTCCTCTAATTTATTCTTTTGGTTCTCGATTTCCTTTTCTTGTCTGGCTATAATGAAATCGTTTTTCTCCAAGTGTTTTTTCCCTGTCAATGGATCTTTCTCAATTATCACACCATATTTTTCTGCAATTTCAATATACAGACGCCTGATTTCTTCATCAAAACTTACTTTGCAATTATTGGTCTTATTTTTC
>DJEU01000056.1 GCA_002431395.1 Lachnoclostridium sp. UBA5890 | reverse complement strand
TCATGTTCTTTTTCAATACATACTTAATCATAACTTTTTTTCCTTTCTTTTTTAAGGGTTAAACATTGTTTCTTAATTTCTCTGATGCAAAGATAGGCAATCCCACGCCCCCGTCTGTACGATGCCATACGTTGCGTGAGATGCCTTGTCTTTTCATACGATAAAGCCGTTTACCCTACTGCTATGCAACTTATGGAGTGCCCAGATACTCCGTGATGAGCGCCACTTCTCTGGGCGTGAAAAACTTTCCCGACTTTGCGTATCCCATATCGTGGAGCTTCTTCCAAAGCTCCGTACAGCGCTTAATCCATGCCATGAGATGATTTACGGCGGTGTGGGCAGACGATGCCGCAGGAAAATACAGCAGGGCGAGTTCCGACTTGCCGTATGCCCTAATTTTAAATGTATTCATAAAGCTATAAAATTTTAATCCATTTATTATTTTCAATACTATGTTTCATTGCCATAATTACTATACTTTGACAAAGTAAATAACGTGTTTTGCCATTGCAACAACCATCATTCATTTTTCATCATCTTTTTATATAAACCACGCGCAATAGGCCTGACTACTCCATAGACATTACACAGTTTACAGAGAATCCTTTCTGCTGTACGCTCAGGGATATTCAATCCCTTCGCAATATTTATGACTTCTGCCGTATGTAATGAACCTTCAGGCAAAGCATCATACAGTTTTTTCTCATTAGCCTTCGGCTTTAAACCTTTCAGAGAAAAAGGATTGTTGTCTTCTTTATTCATTACAGCATATACGCGTGCCGTATGGTTAATAAGGCAGCCTATAATAGTCATTGCCGTTTGAAAATCGCGGTCATCACAGACAATGCCGTTCTCCTCCTCAGGAAACATGTCTTCGATTGCAGACGAATTAGATTTTTTCCATTCTGAAAGACGTCGCAAGACAGTAAGAATCATACAGAAACGGAAATTTTCAAGAGCCAAACGGAATATGAAAGCACTTATGCCCCTGCCGAGCATCCGGAACTGTTCGACAAGCGTCTCTTGAAAGGTTTCAATGAACTCATTCTGCTGCCTTTTGCTCAGCAAAAACTGTACAGGTCTGCCAGCCCTTAGGTGAAGAGCATGTATGAGAGGCAACAGGTCTTCGCCAAACTTCTTGTAAACATCTTCAAGCGGTGTGTCATATTTGGCAAAGACATCGTGGAACATGATTCCAGCATCTGGAATGTTGTAGAAAAGGAAACGCGAACCGAGTTCGTTTTCAAACGAAGGAAACAACGACGGAAGCTGTCCGGGAGTGCATGTAAGGAAGATAGAAAGCCGCGGCTCGTCTATGTCGATATGTATCTTGTCGGTCACGCGGTTCATAGAGAGGGATTCGTGATGGTGTGCCTTGCGCATCAGGTCTGAATAATTGCCGTAGTCGGAGGCAATCATGCCCGACACCGTATCAGCCTCGGTTTCAAACATCATCCCCCATCCGCCATTGTCAGCTATAGCGCGGTAAACAGCTGATGAACTGCTGTTTCCAGGTACGAACGGCGAGCGGTAAACCGGTTCCTTCGGAGCCAGACCGCGGTCTTTCTTCTTATGCTGTTCCCATTCAGCCATTTTCGTTTCATATTCCGCTCTCTCGTCGTTGTATTGTTGGAGCATCTCCGCTTTGACAGGAGCGGCAAGCTGTTTCGCAAATATCAAATTTCCCTTGTCATTGCCGGCACAGCTGTACACAATATTATATAGCGGGGCATAGACTAACCTTCCGTCATAATAGCCGTATATACCTCCGCGTTTCAGCGGTGTGCCATTTGTGGAGCCAAGAAGTCCGCTGACAACATTCAACACACAAAGTATCATGGCATCGCATTTTGCCGGTTCGCTGCTGTGCAGACGGAATACTTCGCTGAGGATATCATCAAGGAAATCCACTTCCAGCTTATCTGAAAATGTGTAACCATCAGTAAACGTTTCGGAAGTTTCCGCCACTTCCGCCATTCCGCCAACCGCCAATATTTCATCAAAAGTACCTAAAATAGGGGTTTTACATATTTCTTCTATATTTGCGCCACTTGGCGGAATGACGGAAGTGGCGGATGGATTTACTTTTCTTGACAACTGCTTCATTACATCAGAAATGTCTACCCCGGCATTTTTTGCCATTTGGAAGAACGAAGCTACGGTTATACCCGTTCCGTTATGTCTCATAAGACTGGTGTATTGCTTGTCGCATTCTGATGCTTTATAGTCAGGATTCTGTCTGCTCAATTCATGAAACAACTGTCTGCCCTGCTCCCCTAAAGCATCCTTCAAGGCAAAGCCAACGTTTATCCAGTTCTTATAGCCGGCAGTGATGTCAATACCACGATTGATTATAATATCTGCCACGGCTTGCACTTGTTCAGCAGTGTCAACATCTGTGGCTGTAGACAACTGTTGTTTTTCCGATAATGAACACTTTCCTGTATCCGTATTACTGATACTTTTACTCTCTTCTGTATTGTTTGCCCAAAATATTGGGTCAAAATTATTTTGCATATTTTTTACTTTTAATCTGTTTATTAAAATTTACATACATTCTTTTCCTTTAATATCACCGGATGAGCATAACACAATGCATCATGCGGCAGATAACAGGCTCTCGAAACGTTGGCACACTGTGAGTCAACCTCACGCTGGTACATCTTATGGAAATAGTTTCTGAAAGCATTAAACCACGTACGGTGGTCACACTTCGACAAATCTATCTCTACGACTACCTTCAGTCCGTCTCCAGACGGAGACGTGAAAGCAAGCCAGGTGGTAAGGTTACTGTCCTTTACTATGTGCTGCTTCAATTCCGCTATATCGGCAGGACTGCCAACATGGTCGAAATCAAGGCAAAGCAAAGAAGAGTGTTTCAACAGTCCGTTGTCAGATCCGTAGCTGAATGTGCCGGAAAAAGTTGCATAGTCGAAATGCTTACCCTTGTAGGCACGTGCTTCATCATGGTTTGATATCGTCCTTAGAGCGTGTGTATGTTCCAATGCTGCCATACTGGTAATATATTGGTATGCTTCGCTCACCGTCATCACCCCGTTTGGCTTTTTGTTTGTCACTGGTGCCCGGAAGAAACTGAAAGAAAAATCTTTATTATTTCCTTTTGTCATAATAACTAATTTTATAATTCTTCCCGTCTGCTGAGCTTCGTGCCTTAGCAAGTCAAGTCCCCAAGCTCATTTGTCGGGATTCCCTGCCAGCACCGGTTGCTTGGGGACACGACGGAACGATGCACCGGCAACCTCTTTTGCGCCGGGACAAAGGTAGATAAAGGCGAATAATATACCTAACGACTAAAAAAAATACTAACCCAGGATAAGGTTAGTATTTTGTTGTACTAAGGATTGTACTAAGATAAAGGCTCTTTTACACTTTAAAATAATAGGTTGACCACGGTTATGAATTCAAAAATATCAAACCGACAGTTTGACATCCAAACCAATTTCAGACATTTTCCGGTTAACCTTTTCTATTTCCTCAGCATGTTCTGTCTTGCTAAATTTTCGGTTTGAGAAATGATTCGCACACGACTGGTAATTATTTCCGATAATATAGCTCATCAGTTCTGCAATTTTTCTTTTGTTGCCACTTATAGTATCATCAGCACCAATTTTCTCCAAAAGCAGAAGCAAAGTTTCCATTCTGAGTCTGTCATGTGAACTTGCCGTAATTTCAGTAGCATCAACTAATAAATTCAACCTTTCATTTTCCGCCTTCAAGTTTTCAACTTGTTCTTTCAGAGATTCAAATTCAGAAATGTTCACTACTATTTCATCCTCCTTAGGCGCTACAGTCTTATAATCAAAAATAACATTATCTACTATTTCAGATGTAAGTTCCATCAGATAATTATTTTCAGCACCGTATCTTATAAACCAGTCAAACACCTTATATATATCTTCGGCATGTCTGACGTAATCCTTATTCTTCGGGTGCAGATTAATAAGTATGCAATAATAGACGTATGTAGCCCATAAACAAACTTCAATAAATGGATCGGGAACATAATTAATAACCAGGTACTTATCATCACCCCTTCCATGTCTTTTTATCGTATCATAATCCCATTCATTATAGCAATAATTAAGATCATTTTCTCCTCTCATTTTTAAGCATTTCTGCTGTAATTCGTATTTCCCGAATCCTTTTTCTATTGTCTTCGAAAAATCGGCCACTACGTTCAAGACATCCGAGAGAGATACATATCCTGTCAAATCGTATCTTTCGTCACTGTCCTCACGAAACGAAAATATTACTTCGCTAATCATTGTAGCAAATGAATCTACAAAATCCTCAAACACCTCGTTATAGTGTTCATTATCCTCAAAAAGAATATTAAAATCTTGCATTTATTTTTTTTAATTTAATTCTTCTGTGACTTTCACAAAAGCATTCAAAGTTACAAAAAAATCATGACATTTCAATTAAATTAAAACGGAAATATTAAGATTAATGTTTTTTTCCACATGAATAAGATAGACTATTTCAAATAGCTATTCCATCAAAGACAAATGCATGGTTATCGTTCAAAAAAAAAACATTACTCTAACCTCCTTTTCCATTTCAAATAAATCCCCCTATACGATTGAAAATGAAAGTATGACTAAATCCGAAACTAGAAAAGTATGACCATCAACATATGATGTAAAAGACACCGCACCCACTACTATCACTCCATATTCCGGAAGAACCATATTTTTCTTCAACGACAAACAACAACACAACACCAACCTCTGATACGCATGAAAAGAAAAGAACGACAATACGTCAGAATGAAAAGAAAAACAGTAAAAAATATGTTAAAAGTATTGACACATAAAGAAAAAAAGTGTACCTTTGCAAGGTTTTTTGAAAGAAAATCACATAAATTACTAATAATCAGCAATTTATAAGGTAAAAAGGAATATCAGGAATGAGACAATTAAAAATTCAGAA
>DJEU01000036.1:7736-53913 GCA_002431395.1 Lachnoclostridium sp. UBA5890 | reverse complement strand
TGACATTTATTAGCTGGACTTTGGGTAATATCTTCGCATACTTAAATTATACTTTCTCAAATATAACAAAAATATAACAAAAAAGGCCTTTACAGAAATTTAATGTTTCTGTAAAAACCTCGTTATCCTTTATTTGTTTTCTTTTCGGAAAATGGCATTTCCGAGTTCGCCCCAACTGTATTGTGACATATATTCGCCGTTGTAAGCATGGACTCCCTCTGGTTTGTCATCCAGATAATCATAATAATCACACGATATCTTTTCAGGATCGACTGCATATTTATTCCATGACAATTTTAAAATATCTTCGACACCCTCCCTCTTCAAGGTAGAAATAAGATCTTTTTTCAAAATCTGAAGATATGTCCCTGTCGTCTTATCATTTGGCGCATTTTCCCATAAAACGGCACGAAGTTCGCCGGAAGTTACCGCATTTCCGCGCCGGTCAATCAGATACGCAAGCAGTTCTTTCGTCTTGCTTCGTTCAAACGAAAGGCTCTTCCCCTCTACAAACACATCAAAGGTACCAAAACATTTCGCCTGCAAGCGATGTTCTGCGGGCATTCGAACCGGATTTCTGAGATTTTCCATTTCCTCTTTTACCTCTTCTTTGGTCACCGGTTTCGTCAGATATCCGCTCACACGCATTTTAATAGCAGTGTACATATATTCACTATACGCTGTAACAAAAATAATGTTGATGCCCGGATGCCAGATTTTCAATTGTTTTGCCACTTCAATCCCGCTCATGCAACCCATATCAATATCCAAAAACGCCACATCACAAGGCGTCTCACTTGCAAACTTCAACAACTTTTTCGGATTCGAAAATTCATAAATTTGTTCTCCCGGAACTGCCTCTTTGACTGCTTCTGTCAGCATCTCCAATGCCAGCATCTCATCATCTGCTGTAATAATCTTCATACCTTTATCCTTTCTGCGGCAGCGTAATGACTGCCCGTGTTCCTTTTCCCATTTCGCTGCTTATGTCAAGTCTGCCATCACACAAATCTGTCAGTCGTGCTTTCGCATTTTTCAATCCCACATGGTTTTTTCCATCTTTTTCCAGGTTTTCTTTTTTAAATCCCACGCCGTCATCCGTTACGCTGACATAAATTGTTTTCTGCTTTCTCTCTGCTGATATTGTAACCGTACCCCCGTCTGGTTTGCGGCAGATGCCGTGTTTGACCGCATTTTCTACAAGCACCTGAAGGGTCAATGCCGGAATGACAAAATTTGTGTCATGAATATCATAACACACATTGACACGATCTCCAAACCGTTTTTTCTCAATATTCAGATAGCGCTTAATATGCTCCAGTTCCTGCGTAAACGGAATCGGCTCCTTTCGTTCCAGTGCATCGAGATTTCCCCGCAGATAAGCAGAAAAATCGGCAATTGTCTGCTGCGCCATCTCCGGATCTTTCACACACAGCCTTTGAATCGTCGTCAGCGCATTGTACACAAAATGTGGAGCAATCTGCGAAAGCAGTAGAGAAATCCGCAGATCTACCGCTGTCTTCTCTGCTTTTGCCAACTCCCGGTTCTGATCTACCATCGTCGTCACAAACAATAAGATCATGGAAATACATATTCCAATATTTGTAAGTGATATTCCATAATAAAAAATCTGGATCACCATCATTAAAACCGGCAGAATTATGTAAGAAAACAGCGATACAAACATCTCCCGGCTGAGTTTTGTCCGATATCGAATCAACAAAAACAGATCCACAACGATTCCAGTAAGCGGTAGCAGCAAGGAGAGGAAATGCCACTGACTTCTATGATAAAAATTCGAAGAATCAAAATAGTAATACCAATTGGTAAATTGTGACAGCACCACGAAAGCCATCGCAATTCCCACGATTACATATACCGATCTTACTGCTGCCCCACTTTTTTTCTTATCTTCCTCTGTTAAATGACAGCACAAATATCCATGAAACAGTGCAAGGATCAGATCACTCAATAAAAATACGCAAAAATTACTGATACGCACCATATAATATCCGATTTCTCCGGGATATCCGCGAAATCCCCAGGCGAGTGCATCGCTTCCAAGGAGAACTGCCGTGCATAACTGCATCGCAATCATTCCGCGGCGTTTCTTCCGGTCAAAATTTGCACTCATCACCATACAAATGACAGCGATCAAGCAAAAGATCAGCCCCCATACCAGCATGGCGATGTGAAGTGACTGGCGGTTAAACATACGATTTTCCTCCTTTTATAACCCCGTCATATCAAGATTAATGATCATCTGTCCAATCTTGGTTTCTTTCAAAAGATAGCACATATAAATTGGGAGATATATCACATTCCCCTCTGTTTCCACGTTCCCAACTGAAAAAACATAGGCTTTCTCGATATGGTACTGCGGCACATTCATAAAATTATCCAAAGCTTTATGTGATTTGTAGGATTTTCCGGATTTGACTTCAATCGGAACAACTTTTCCGCTCATTTCTATCACAAAATCCATCTCGCCTATTTTACTCTTTTTACAGAAATATGGCTCGAATCCATTGGCTGTTAATTGCTGTGCGACAGCATTTTCAAAATGCGCCCCATTGTTTACTTCTCCGTTTTTATTTATTAATTCTACCTTTGTTTCCGCCGGATAAGCACTTGTAAGCAGTCCGATATCACTTGAGAATAGGCGAAATACATTACTGCTCTTGCTTGCCATAAGTGGAATCACCGGCGCATCAACATTATAAACCGGTAAAGCCACACCCGCATCTTTTAACCATAAAAAGCTATTTTCATATCGATCAAATTTAAGTTCTTTATTTAACATAGTAAAAACGAACTTCTTATTCTGCTTATTTAGTTCCGCAGGAATAATATCATATATTGACTTCAATTTAAGTTTTTTATTCTCAATTTCATACTGCGTAAAATCTTCTTTATAAAGTGCTATGATATCTCGCTGAACCATATCAACTTCTCTAATATCTTTTGTTTTAACATACGTTTTTACTGCATCCGGCATCCCACCGACAATAAGATATACAAAAAACAGAGATAACAATTTCTGATGTATAAATTCGTCCACCTGACTGCACGTTTCAAACTTTTCTTTCAACATCTCCAATGTAGTATTGGAAACACTATTCGCTACCATAAATTCTTCAAAATCCATAGGGTACATCTTTAGAACAGTTAAGTAACCTACAGGAGCGGATGCAATCCCTTTGAGCTCAACTCCCAGCAAAGAACCACTCATTACATATTTAAAACTTCCTTCTTCTACAAGAAATTTGATTTTTGTCACTATTTCCGGACATTTCTGAATTTCATCAAAAAACACAATGGTTTCATGCGCTTTACAATCTTCCGGCATAATCATTTTTAATTTAACCAAAAACTCTTCTGCACTCATTTCTGCATTCAAATATTCTACCATGCCTGGTTGATCAATAAAATTCACTTCAAACTTCGTATAACCGCTCTTGCTAATCTCATCCCGTATAAGCCAGGTTTTTCCTATCTGCCGTGCTCCCGTGATTAATAATGCCTTATTCGAATTTTTAATCCATTCGCCAACCGCAACAGAGTCTTTTCTATACATGTTCCTGCACCTCCAATTATACAGTACACTATTTGCCCCGTTTTTTCAATCTAATTTTTGTTATTTTGCCCCGTTTTTTAACTTTTATTCCCTAATTTTTGCCCCGTTTTTCAAAAATCATTCCTTTGCCTTAGCATTTACAATATAAATTCCCACGCACACCAGTCCAAGTGCCAGCACGCTGCTCACGCCAAGCGCCTCGGTTTCATTCAGCAAAAGTGCGGACAAAATCACACCGATCACCGGATTCATAAACCCAAATACTGTTACTTTTGACACCGGATTGTATTTGAGAAGCATGCCCCAGAGAGAATAAGCCACCGCGGAGATCATTGCCATATAAATGAGCAGTGCTAACGCACTCACGGTAAAGGCTTTCAAATGACCGCCCATTGCGGCTCCGCAGGCAATCATAACAATACCACCCAATATAAACTGGTACCCGCTCAGCATGACCGGGTCTTCTTTTTGTGAAAAACGTTTCATGCAGACAGACGAAAACGCATAGGAAACGGTCGACAATAGAATGCACCCATCTCCTGCCGGTGAAAAATGAAAGTCCATTCCGCTGCCTGCAACATTGACAAGCACCACACCCGCAAATCCGACCAGACAGCCGATCATTTTGCGCGAAGTCACGGTTTCCTGATGAAAAAGATAGCCTGCGACAAGGATTGCCACAAATGTACTGATCGCTTCGATAATGGATGCTTTTACACCGGTCGTGTGCGCCAGTCCGATATAGAAAAATAAATATTGAAGCACCGTCTGTAGAAGGCTCAAAAGCCCGATTTTTCCGATAGCACTCCGCTTTGGAAGCAATATTTTCCGCTGTAGGATGCTTCCCAAAACAATCGTCAGTACACCTGCCAATGTAAAACGGTATCCTGCGTATAATATCTGGGATGCCGTATCTGCCGCCGCAATTTCCATCATGCGGTAACCGATCTTGATGCATGGGAATGCACTTCCCCATAACGTACAGCAGATCATTGCTCCGATGACGATCACCCAGGTTTTTGTCATGAAATTAGTAGTTTTCGGCTTCATTCGTTTACTCAACTCTTTTCTAAATAACCATTTAATGTTTCGTGTATTACTTCATACATATTTCTAGCGGTTTCTCGGCAAAAATCGGCCTCTAATCCTGCGCCGGCGCCCACTTCGATCAATTCTTTTTCTGACGGATTCCTGCCATTTCCGGCTACCGTCGTTGTATGCTCACCATAATATGTCGTGCTGTAAGTCAGATCGTATGCGGGACTGAGCCGCCAGCCCTTTTTTTCTTCTTCATATAAAAAAGAAAAATTCTTGGCATGATCGTCACGATTGTGGGCATACACATTAAAACACATACGCCGGTACATATTTTCCATATCCGTCCTATTATTTTCTGTAAGAATCCTCGTTAATTTCATCAAATCCGCATAATCTAACACCGGCTGCTCAAAATCCATCTCAAGAATCGCAGAAGCCGTAAGCATATGAATTTTACTTCCATCCGCTTTGCGGTCAAACCGTTTCGTGCCAAAATAACCTTCACACTTTTCCGAAGCAAATAGTCTGGATTCACTCATTTCAATTCCGCACTTTAATGCACAAAGATAATAGTCATACTCCATTTTTCCAACATTTTCGCTATCCACATGCGCCGGAAACTTAATAATCCAATCCTCTCCGTCCACTTTCGTCATAATCTTCGGCCGTGCTCCTCCGCTGCTGCCTCCCAGCCGGTAGATGTCATCCAATTTTTCGGAATACTGCGTCAATAATATTTTTTTACACTGTTCCGCCAGTACATCGAAATCTTCTTCCCAAACAGCCTTTTCTGCTTCTTTTGCCGGTCTGTACGTCAATGCCCCCATTCCGGAATCTCCAATTATTGCCAACCGATCCAGCATCCCATATTCTTCCGGATTTTTTCCTGATTTTTTTAACACGCGTTCCAGCAAAAACCGTCCCCACGCATCTGGAAGACTGTCAGCAAAGGCACCAAACAAGCCTCCAAAATAATCTTTCTCCGGTACAAAAACTTGTTTTTTCAATGGCAGTGAAAATGGACTGACAGCGAATCCGTTTTCCAGCCACTCCTCATCGTACGCAAAAGCTATTTTCCAATTTTGGGTTTTTGCAAGTGTCCCTACCAGCTGGTCATGATAATACACCTGCATCATTTTATTCGGCTTCATGGATAACCTCCTCTATACTACGATACGGAACCTCCGTAAACAAGGATTGTATTTCATTTGCTACCCCTAATGCCATCGCAATTTTTGTCAATGACAGCAATGAAATTTTGCCTGTAGACTCAAAGCGCTTAATCGAGCCATAACTCACGCCGCTTTCAGCCGCAAGATTTCTCTGTGAGATTGAACGTCTCTTTCGGATCACTTTCATTCTCTTCGCCAATTTTTGGTCCATCTCCTCTGCCGTTTCCCATATCATCGGTTCCATCGGATAACCCCCTTATCATTTTACACAATTTTTCTCTTTTTGACGAAATTTTTCCTTGACATAGTAAAAGAACGGATAATATATTATCCGTTCTTATTTTATCAAAAAAGAGGGTGACTGTCAACGCAGCCTTATTTCTGGATGGGGTAAATTTATTTGATTTCCACGAATTCTTCGTTTATAATAATGATACATTATGATTTAAGAAAGGAACCTCATCCGATGCATCAGATAAAAAATTTTGTAAAAACAGAAACCGTTCTTTGTATTTCTTCTCTCCTTGCGCTCATTTCGCTCTTTCTGGTGCCGCCGGATGCCGCTTATTTGGATTATATTGATTTTCGAACATTGGCAATTTTATTCTGCCTCATGGCCGTTATGGCAGGTTTTCAGGAAAATGGTCTGTTTGCTGTGATCGCACAGTCTATCCTCTGCCACGTGAAAAATGTACGACAGATTTTATTTGTCTTCGTTCTCTTGTGCTTTTTTTGCAGTATGTTCATTACCAACGACGTCGCACTGATCACATTTGTGCCGTTGACAATTATTGTATTCCACATGCTTGATACAAAATTGAAAAAATGGTTGATTCCCATTATCTCGCTTCAGACGATTGCAGCCAATCTGGGAAGTATGCTTACCCCACTTGGCAATCCACAAAATTTATATCTTTATGAAAAATCCGGCAGCAACATCGGCTCTTTTCTTCTGCTTATGCTGCCTTTTACGTTCGTTTCGCTTCTCCTTCTCTGTGCATGGATTCTTATTATATGCCGCCGGGAATCAAGTGCTATTCAGGTAAATTTTGAAAAAAAGGCATCCATTCAAAGCCCGCTTTCCGTTCTCGGCTTTTCTCTCCTTTTTCTGATCTGCCTGCTTACCGTTCTTCATGTGGTACCATGGAAGATCACTTTAAATCTTGTCCTTGTCAGCATGATTGGCTACAGTCGGAAGACTTTTAAGAAAATTGATTATTCTCTTCTTTTCACATTTGCCGCCCTTTTTATCTTTATCGGAAATATTGGGCGCATTCCGTATTTTCATGATGCCCTTGCTAATATTATCAATGGACATGAAACGCTTACTGCTATCCTTGCCAGCCAGTTTATGAGTAATGTTCCCGCTGCAATTCTTTTGTCAGGATTTACCCGTCAATATGCTGACTTGATCATCGGAGTAAATCTTGGTGGACTGGGCACGCTGATTGCCTCCATGGCAAGCCTGATCTCATTCAAATTTTTAGCCAAAGAAATGCCTGAAAAAAAAGGTGCTTATCTTTTGTATTTCACGATAAGCAACCTCGTATTTCTGATACTTTTGATGAGTCTTTCATATCTATTAAATGTGATATAACTATTTTGTCATACCCGGATACACACGTCGCTGCGTCCCGTCGCATCTTTCGTTACGACGATTTGTTTGTCAATTTTTTCCTTCAATTCTGACACATGCGATATGATACCGACCAGCTTATGGCCTTCGGTAATTCCGACCAGCGCCTTATATGCCAGAGGAAGTGTTTTTTCCGTATCCAAAGAGCCGAATCCTTCATCGACAAACATCGTGTCGATCTGGATTCCGCCTGCCGACTCCTGCACCTCATCGGAGAGCCCCAGCGCCAATGACAACGATGCCATAAAGGACTCGCCGCCGGAAAGCGACTTGACACTTCGTCGCGTGCCATTATAATGATCGATAACGCATAATTCCAATCCGCTCTGGCTCCGCTTATTCTCTGCTTCCCGCACACGCTCTAACTCATACTGGCCGTCGGACATTTTCATAAACCGTAGATTCGCGCGGTAAATAATACGGTCAAAATACGTCATCTGCACATACGTTTCGAGACTGATTTTGTCTTTCGCCGTCAATGTTCCGTTTGCCGTCGCAGAAAGTGCATTGACCCACGCATATTTTTTCTCCTGCTTCAAAAGTTCACCTGCATTTTTTCCTATATTTTCCTGAATGCCTGCATTTGTTTTCCGACGCGTATGGATTTCTTTCATTTTTTCATCCAGCTCCGTCCGCTCCCTCATCAAAGCCTTCTGGCGTTCCAAAAGTTCCGGCAGATCAATGGTTTCTGCCGTTTCAATTGCTTTTTGAAGTCCTTCGATCGTTCCCTGCATCGCAGAAACCGCCTGACTTTTTTGCTGATATGCCTTGTCGGCGCTGTCAAATTTTTCCTGTTTTTTCTTCACAGCCGTTCGGATTTCCTGCTCTTTCTGCGCCGCCTCCTGATACCCGGAAAAGCGCAGATTTGCCACTATTTCCTCCTTTTGTTTCTTTGCATTTTCAAGGGTTTCCGCCGCCTTGATCTGAGATGTCACAATTTCTTCCCTGCTTTGTTTTTCTTTCTCATAGGCAGTTTCGCTTTCCGGAATTTTTTTCTCTAACCAAACTTTTCTTTGTATTCTCTTCTCTTCTTCTGCCAATTCGTTCTGCCTTTTTAGAAGATTCGCTTTTGTCTCTTTTTCCAATTCCGCGATCTGCCCGTCCGCATCCACCACTTCCCCAAGCAGCTGCGAAAGTTCCTCTGTCAGATGGCTCGCCGCCTCTGCTGCTTTGGTGTGATAAATGTTTGCCTGTTTCGCCTTCTCATTTACATTTTCGTAAGCTCGCTCGCACGACATTTTGGCCTTTTTCAGTTCCTCCTCATGCGGTACCTTGCTGGAAAGTTCTGCCAGTTTCGGATGGCTCAATGAACCGCAGACCGGACACGGCATATCTTCCACAAGCCGGCTTGCCAATAATCCCGCCTGTCCGTCACGATAGGCCTGATCCATCCGTTCATATACCTGTTTTTCCTTCTTATAGGCTTCGTCTGCCACAAGGTATTGTTTCTGCGCTTCCCTTGCTTCGCTTTCCCGTTCTGTCAGGTCTTTTTTCTTTGCTTTGACCTGTTTGATCTTTTGTATTTTTTCACTTAAACGTTCTATTTCATGCCGTAATTTTTCCCGCAATTCCCCGATATCTGAGAATGTCTGCAACTCTTGTCTGTATTTTTCCAGTTCTATTTCAAGGTCTTGAATCTTCTTGTCTTTTTCCAATAATTGGGTTTCGTTCTGTTTGGCAGAATGCTCTGCCTTCTGAATTATTTTCTCCAGTTCGTCCACTTTTTCGTACTTTGGAAGCTCGAGATGAATCTCTGTCGCCTGGCGCAGAAGTTCTTCTGTTCCCTCCTGCTCTTTTTGCGCCTGCTCCCGCTGCTGTTTTGCAAGTTCTCTTTCTTCCTTCAAAATCTGAATCTGCCGGCCGGCTTCCTGCAATTCTTTTTGCATTTTTTCTATCTGTTCTGCCTGCCCGATCTTGGCATTTACTTTTTCTAATTCTTCGTCTATTTGTGTCTCTTTTTCCTTGATTTTTCGAGTTTTTTCGACATCTTCCTGTTCTAACTCATCCAGTATTTCCAATACTTTTTCGATTGGAAGTTCCTTCTTTTTTGCTTTTTCTACTTCCAAAAATAATACATTTTCTTCCTCACACAAAATCCCCTGAATGTACTGCTCCATGCTCTTTCTAAGATCCTGGCAGTTTCCATACAACTGCTTTGCTTCGCCCGAAAGTTTCTTTTGCAGATTCAGATAACGCTCCGTCTGAAATAACCGGCGAAAGATTTCCTGGCGTTCCGATGTCGGTGCGATCAAAAGTTTCAGAAAATCTCCCTGTGCGAGCATCGCGATCTGAGTAAACTGTTCCCTGTCCACGCCCAGCAGCTCTTCTATCACGGCAGTTACTTCCTTTTTCCCCGATACTACGACGCCATCCGGCAGAATCAGTTCCGCATTGGCTTTTTCGGTCGTCATGCCCTCTCCACGCTGTTTTTTTCTCGCGTATTCCGGATTTCTTGCCACCTCGTAGGTCTGTCCCCGATGGGAAAAGACAAGGCGCACTTCCGTTTTCGTGTCACCGTCAGCGTACGTGGACCGAAGCATCCATTCCTCGCGGTTTTCTCCACTCGGTCTTCCGTACAAAGCATAGCAGATAGCATCAAATATCGTCGTCTTGCCGGCTCCCGTATCTCCCGTGATCAGATACAATCCGTCATTTCCTAATTTTCCCATATCCAGTTTTTTTGTGTCCGCATACGGTCCAAATGCTGTCATTGTCAAATGTAACGGTCTCATATCCTCACTCCTTCCACACGGTTTTCATCATATCCTGCACAAACGCACGCTGTTCTTCATTCATCGGCTGATTATTCTGCATCTCATACAATTCCTCAAATAATTCGATCGGCTGCTTATGCTCCACATCTGCGCCCTTTTCCACCAGTTGATTCTGCCTGGTCCGCGTATTATCATAATTCAATTTCATAAGATTTGGGTAAATTTTTCGAAGTTTTCCCATCGCGTCCGGAATATCTTCTTCATCCGTCAACGTGATGTGAAGATAATCGTCGGTTTTCTGGTCTTGATAAAAAGATTCTTTGGTTAATTCTTCAAATGTTCCACTGATTTCCCGCATATCATGTTTGGGAATCAACGGAGCCGTACGTATCGTAATATTTTTCCCTTCGATGTCTAATATCGTCACGGATTTATGGTGATCGGCCTCAGAAAAGGAGTATTTAAGCGGAGTTCCGCTATAGCGGACCGTATCTCTCACTACCCGCTGCGGACCATGAATGTGCCCAAGTGCGACATAATCAAAGGCATCAAACACCGAAACATCGACGTTATCCAGTCCTCCGATCATTTCCTCCGAATCCGAGCGGGATGCCCCGGTCACAAACTGGTGCGCGATCAGAATATTGCATTTTGTTTCGTCAATGTCCATATGGTCAATTGCCACACGACACGCATCGGAATAATTTTTGATATTGTCAGCTTCCTCCGGAAATATCGTTTTGACAGTAATTGGCCGAACAAACGGAAGCATATAAATATTGATTTTATTTCCATTTTCTTCCAAGCAAAATGATTCCACTTTCCCCTCGTACACAGGAGAAAAATGAATCCCGCTGCGGTCGATCAGATCTGACGCAAAGGCAAGTTTAACCGCGGAGTCATGATTTCCACTGATGATATACACCTGCAGTTCCCGTTTCGCAAGGTTCGATAAAAATCCGCCAAGAAGTTTTACTGCCTCTTCGTTTGGCACAGATTTATCGTAAATATCTCCCGCGATCATTACACCATCCGGCTTCTCCTCGTCAATGATCTCCAGCACTTTCCGTAATATGTAACGCTGATCTTCCACCATCGAAAATTCATTCACTCGTTTTCCAAGATGAAGATCCGACAAATGCAGTAACCGCATCGGCTCCCTCCCTTGTTATTCAATGTCCAACAGTTCTTTTACCATCGCCGCTGTGTATTCTACTTTTTCCACATGATTTGCTTCAATCTGATACAAAGCATGTGCCGCAAGATGTTCTGCTGCCTGCTCCAATGGACGGATTCCCGTCGTTCCTTTGTATTTTTCCATAATGGCATCCAAGGCTTCTTCGCCGATGATACATTCTTCTTTGCGCATGCTCATATGTTTCAGCACTTTCGGAAGCGCAAACTGGGAAAAGATGGTTTTCTTTTCTTCGATTGTATAGTCCGGTATATCAATAACTGCAAAACGTGACATCAATGGCGCGCTGATATTTTCCTTGTCATTTGCCGTCGCGATCGGATACACTCCTACGGTCGGAATACGGCATTCAATGTAGTTATCCGTAAATCCAAGATTGTCCAGCAAGGTCAAAAGCACGTCCGCCGGATTTCCATTTCCTTTTCCGGAATTTGCCTTATCCAGCTCGTTGATGATAAATACAAGATTGGAAGATTCTGCCATTGCAAAGGCTTCCATAATAATACCCGCTTTTGCATTCGCATAAATACGTGAACTTCCGGTAAGCTGCTCCGGATCGTTGATCGAACTCATATCCAATGTCGTCCATGGCAGCCGCAGAATACGTGCCACAGCATACGCAATCTGCGATTTTCCGGTACCCGCCGGGCCACAAAGCAAAATACCATAGGCCGGCAGTGTATGCGTACGATTGATCTGAATGATCGTCTCGATAATACGTTGTTTCACGGATTCCATCCCATACAATTCTTCATCGAGGATCCGTCTCGCCTCATCCGGATCAATGGATTCAAAATAATTGCTCTTCCACTGAATGTTCATCATCATGGAAAGCGCTCTCTGGGCATGCCTCTTTTCTTCCGCTGTCACTTCGCTTGATCTTGCCACGGCAAGATTTCGTCTCGCCCAAAGCCGCACATTGTCTGGCAGTGTTCTTCCTGCACAATTCATAAAATCGACAATACTCTGAAGGCTCGTAAGTTTCATATTGTCGCCATCTTCGTCTTCTTCCTCAAGTTCATCGATCTCCGGCGCATCGCTGGCAAGAAGCCGTCCGATCATAAACTGCAAAAATCCGTCTTCTGCAGAAAGTTTTGTACCGCCGCCAAAACTGACCTCGCGTACTTTATAAACCGCATACCCTTCGGCTGTATTTTCTCCGGAAAGGCGCACTTTAATATGGTTTTCCCCAAGCCACTTAAAAAGCCCGGTAAAACGTGCGTCCATGCGAAGTATATTGGCACTCACCGTACCATTTTCTCCCTGATATTCAAATGCTGTCTTTTTCACCGGATTCGTGATCAATCCGATCGGATGGTGGCAGCTTGCTTCCTCCAATGTTTCTAAGACCATGAGCGGGTTATCCACCGTCGGATTTTTCTCATTGGACTGAAATATTGTATAGGTACATTCCGGCGCTTTTCCGGCATCCGGAGTGTGGGTAAAATCAAAAACAGGCATGTTTGTTCTCCTCTCAGTTGTATCCTTACAGTTTTTTCATCAATTCCCGAATTCGTTCTTCTGTCTCTTCGCACTCATCTGCAATCTGGCTTGGAATATGATATTCTTCTTCCATGATACTAAGTCGTTCTTCGCTTGTCAAGCCTTTTGAGTAGTATTGAATTTTTCACACATCAACCTCTCCCCCAATAATTTCACTTAACGAAATCCCCCGTGGCACCATATCCAATAACGACTTACGATATAAGATTAAAAATTGATACAGGGAAATTTTTCCTTTCAAATAAGCACTCACCCCCTTCAGAATCCTCTCATGCTCCTGAAATGTTCCGTGATAATATTCCATATCCATATAATTATTCCGCATTAGCGGATGATAAAAGACGGACCCATCCGTCATAGGAAGATAACCATAGACATACATGTCCGAAGAATCCCCGCTTTTCTGCAGCAATTCCGTATCGCCCCAATTGGATACTCCGTCTACGACGACAATTCTTTCCTCGGGATCCGGATTACGTGGATTCCACACGATATCCCCTTTTTTAAACGGCGTCGGGATATCCAGCCAAATACCTTCAAAGCTATTGCAAAGCAAATCATTCTCCTTCGCTGTACACGTTTTCTTTTCAAGCACATTCATAAATGCCCCATCTTTCCGGTATGTCAAGATAACTCTGTCCTCTACATCCTGCACTGCCTGCCTCTCCAGCCAATACGTAACGACTGGCAGCTCAACATAAGAAACGCCCTCTTTCGCATCCTCTGCACAGCTTCTAAAATCCGGAAAAACTTCATGCGCTCTGTCATACTGCTCTAATTCATCATAATACGAATTCTGATAAACATATTTCCCAGGTTCCGGGTCTTTCTCAAAATCTTCCCGAATCTCATCCACCAGATCCATATACTCTTGCAGCATCTGATGAAGACTTTCCCATCCCGCATGCCAGCCTTCACGCTCCGACACCTCGCAGTCCGGCATCGTCTCAATCACTTCGTTCCACTTCTCCTTTTTTTCGTCAAAGGTAAGATAATCATTTTTCCAAATAAGCCACGCTGTCTCCAGCGAATTGAATTCATAGTGAATTTCCCGCAAATATTCCGCAATGTCTTTTGAATTGATCAAAGAATAAACATCCATAACAAATGCCCCTTTCTATACTGACAAAATTATTATATAAATTTTACCAAACGAGAATGACACCATTTGTCACGGAACTCTTTCACCTCACAGTTCTTGAAAAACTAAGAAAAGAATATCATTCCAGCACATCTTCTCCCATCTCATAAAGCAATTCATTGATGTCAATAAGTGACAGTCCACGTTCGATGCCAAAAATCAGTATCGCATCGCGGCGGTTTTTGCTGTATAAAACGCCGGCTTTCGCTATTGTAAGAAGCCGGTTACACTCCTGTAGTGTCAAACGCATCGCCGCAGAAAGTTCGATCAATTTATCGCGGCTGGCAAGGCGCTCTCCCTGAAAAATCTGATATCCATATGTGCGGGCAATATTTGCCTCGCGAATCACATCTGCCTTATTTAACCCTTTTGTTTCCAATAATTCTTCTAAATAACATTTTAATGTCAGCCGTTCCTTTTCCGGCAATTCTGTCAAGGCAGCTTCAAGATGCGACAACGTAGTACAGGACTTTAAAATATGATTTAATTCATTGGTTGTTTTTTCATCCATTTTCAAAATTTCCTTTCGCTTTTTTGTCGTTTTATGTATAATTATAGTTAACACACTACTTTTTTTCAAGCGGAAAAGCGGATTGGAGAACACGATGACGGAAGAATTACGAACGGAATACATCTTAAATATGTACGAAGAACTCACTACATTAAATGACTGTGAACATATTATTTTAGTACGGGAAAAAGCAACCGGGCTTCTATTTGTAAAGAAAATTTTAACACATTTTGAAAAAGCCGTTTATGAAAATTTAAAGGAATTATCCCTTCCCGGCATTCCCAAAATTTACCATATATTAACGTCCGATTCTTGCTTGATTTTAATTGAAGAATTCATTAACGGGCAGACGCTTCAATCTGTTTTACAGAATGGACCGCTGTCTGAATCCGATGCTTTCACAATATTTGATACCATTTCCCATACCTTAACTATCCTTCATTCCTTGAATCCACCTATCATCCACCGCGATATTAAGGCGGGAAATATCCTGATCACAGAGGACAAAAAATGTTATTTGATTGACTTCAATGCTGCCAGAAATTATGACGCAAATAAAACGAACGACACGGTAATTCTTGGAACACAAGGCTATGCACCTCCGGAACAGTATGGTTTTGCACAGACAGACTGCCGAAGCGACCTCTACTCTTTGGCCGTCCTTCTTCATGTAATGCTGACCGGAAAATATCCAAAAGACGGCCTTTCCTGCCAAAATGAAATAAATACCGTATTAAAAAAAGCGCTCAGCCTTTCCCCCGAAGAACGTTTTCGCAGTATTGAGGAATTTAGCAATGCCGTTCACCGAATCCTATCTCCTTCTTCCAAAGATTACCCAAAGATAGTGAAACATTATCTTCTTGCACTTCCCGGCATCCGAAGCCGGTCACTTGTAAAAACCTGGGGATTTTTGTTGGGCTGCATTGTCATTATATGGGTCAGTGCTACATCAACGCTGTCTCCTCTGCACCCCATTAGTAACCAGATTTCTAAATTTTTCGCCGGCATCAGTCTATTTTGTATGTATTTTTTATGCACAGATTATTGCCACATGCGAAAATATTTTCCGGGAACAAAACACCAAAACCGCCTCATAAGATATTGTATAATAACGGTTTATTGTTTCCTATTTTTGTTATCTGCCGCCCTCATAAGCGGCCTTTTCGACATTCTATTTCCATAAACAGAATCGTTTAAAAATGTATGCTGACAGCAGACCACGCAGTCTATTTTTTCATATATACTCTTCTCATCAATAACTCATGAGAGGAGAGAAATAGAACCATGAAAAAGAAAAAATGGATCCTTATTGTAGTCGCTGTTATCATCGTATTTGCCATTATTGGTGCCAGTGGAAACAACGACGAAAAAGACAGTCAACAAACAGATAACTCGGTAACAAAGGTAGAGAATACCGCTCCCCCGGCCACCGATTCCCCGGACACTTCAAGTGAAGATTCAACCGAATCCGAGAGCGACGCCCCTTTGGTATTTAAAGAAGGGGAAACTGCTTCGAAAAATGGCATTGAAATCACTATGACAAAAGTAACAGAATCCAAAGGCAAAGGCTATAACAAACCCGCAAAAGGCAAAATTTTTGTCATTTGTAATTTCCTTGTCGAAAATAAATCCGACGATGATTTTACCATGAGTATGCTGGATTACAATGCTTACGCAGATGGTTATTCCCTTTCTGAAACATATTATTCCGAAGACGATTTCGGCTCAATGAGCGGCACGATCGCTCCCGGCAAAAAAATGAAGGGCGCTCTTGCGTTTGAAGTCAAAAAGAATTATAAAAAATTGGAATTAGACTTTGCATTGGGTGATCTTTTTGGAGATGAGAAAGTTAAATTTGTAAATAAAAAGTAAGGTATTTCCCCGCTAAGAATTTTGTGCTTGGCGGGGAGTTTTATTTAGCTAAATACGATACAATCCTGCTCTGCCAATTTCATCCGAAACAACTGCACTCCCAGCACGGCATTAAATCCCGTCGCTGCAAATACGCTGAACCGTTCGACAACACCAAAATATTCTTTTGGCACTATATTCATGCCCATCGCACCAACCATCATCATTGCAAGAGCAACTGCTGCAAATATACCGTAAGAACGGCAGTTTCTATCCTTCGCCCCTGCAATAATTATCAAAATAAGAGATACGATAGACAGTAAAACAACGAGCACTGTCGAAAAAATATGCATCTGATCCTGAAATGTGCCGGCATATCCGCTGTCACTTAACGGGAAACACCCATAACCAACTGCTGAGACCCATTCCATAATGGTAAACAGATAAATCCCCACTCGCAAAAGCCGGGTTTTTCTTCCTTGAATGCCAACACAGACCATCATTGCGCACACCAAAGTGCATACGTTATACACGCAACTAAGCTGGTTCCACAGCCGAAGTGACGGTGCATTTGATGCACTCAGATCACTTACCGCCTGCGCCATCCAGTTATATCCCGGGTACGCAAGAGGCGCAAAAACAACGGCGGCGGTATACGACAAAAACGCTGCAATCCCGAGCAACCCGCAATAATTCAACAAATTCTTTTTCTCCCTCATACCGCATTCTCCTCACAAAACCATTTTAGATAATTTTCTAAAAGATTGATCTTCTCATCTTCGCACTCACCATACCTTTGATCCAACTTATAATCCATAAGTCCGTGGATCGTCATGGCAAAACTGACGGCACTCATATCCGCATTCTTAAAATGAAGCACATTATGCACTTCCATCGCATAAAATAGCTGCTTCGTCGCCAAGATCATCGTTTCCGTTTCCTCAGCAACAATTTTTGCCGCCATAGGATTAATCGGTCTTTCCGAATAAATCACCTTATAGAAATTCATCATTTGTTCCTGCTGATTCATTTGAATATAACCGTGAACTACCGACTGCAATATTTCAAGCGCTGTTTTCCCCTCAAAAAATGTATTGTAATCCATCGGTTTTATATTCGCTTTTTCTTTTGCCTGCTGCCTGAGAAATTGATACATCGCCTCCACAATCTCGTCCTTGGATTGAAAATGTTTATAAAGCGAAGGCTTTTTTATCCCTATTTTGTCAGCAATCATACTCATGGAAACACTCGCAAGCCCTTTCTGCGCCGCAAGTTCAAGTGTTGTAAGAACAATTTCTTCTTTTCGGTTACTACTCATCCTGTCCTCCTCGCATTATTATATCTTAAGATTTTCCTCATCTGTTTCCAGATATCCAATTGCTCCATCTGCCAGATTCAGTACGACATCAAATTCATTTTCAAATGTAATATCTCTTATATCACTGCAAATAAAAGAAACATTACTCATATCCCTTGAACTTTTTCTGGCATCTTCGATATAGCATGGAGTGATATCAACACCAACCACCTCAAAGCCTCGTTTGGCGTATTTTCCACCCATGACATATTTTTAATATCCAGGCTCCAATTTTTCTTGTACCAGTCCGCCGCTTTTGCTTTCATACTTTTGTCTCTTCTTTCAGAAACGTTTCGTAGCCTGTTGGCTATCGTTCGTTAGCCATATGATAGCACGAATCTCTGTAAATTGCAAGTGGGATGTGAATTATTTATCAAATTACTTATTTAGAAAACAATCCGCATTTTTAATACTTTTGCGAATGTTTTGCAATTTTATCTGTTCCTCTTCACTCATGTCCTTTAACTTGTCTTTAAGATGCATTTCTTTATAAAGCCGTCCGCTTGTGTTAAAAAATTTCTTTATCGGCAGTCCACTCTTTTAATCCATTGCTTCAATTCCAGTATATATTCGAACTTATATCACACGGATTTTTTTACGCCTATCCTATTATTGATTTTTTCGGCTTCATTCAGAATATTTAGTTGATAGTCTGCTATTTCCTTCAAAACTGTAAATCTATCTGTCTTATCTTTTCCTTCACGAATCATTTGTGCATTATGCGATTCAAGGTTTGATAATACCGCAAGTTCATTTATAGTTGCGTAATCTCTAACATTACTCTTTTTAGCAAGTTCCGGGTTTGCTTCTCTCCACGCTTTCGCAGTAAACCCAAACAATGCAACATTTAACAAATCTGCCTCTTCTGCATAAGGAAGCCACTGTAACTCCTCTCGATAATTACATGCTGGAATCAAATAATTTTTCACTGCATCCGTCTGAATCAAGTAATTATTCTTGGAAAGAAACCTCTTCGCATTCCATTCCAATTTCTGCAAATCATTTTCTTTTTCTTTCAATCGTTGAAATTCTTTAATAAGATACAACTTAAATACCGGGCTAATGGCAGACGCAAATTCAAATGCAATATCCTTGTGTGCAAAAGTTCCACCATAACGTCCCTTTTTTACAAACAACCCAATTGCATCCGTCTGTTCTACCCATTCAGATACACTAGGCGTAAACGTCAACAATCCAGCTTGTTTTTTAAAGTGTTCAGATTCGAACACTTTAAAATCAGGATTATAAATTTCTTCCCATGTCGCCAAAAACTCCAAAGTACTTCTGTTTCTAAGCCAATTCCGTACTACATCCGCAGCCCTGGAATTTTCTGCTTTAGCCGATGCCATATCTGTAATACAAATGTAATCATCCAAATCTGCCTCAGATACGGTAATTGGAATGTTCTGAACTGTAATAATTCTATTTTTCGCCATCTTCTTTCTGTACCCCTTTCTTATTCATTTTTTCTGTTTTCACGTAGTACTCCAATAAGCGCAGAAGATATTTGGGTACCCGTTTCTTTCCATGCTCCCAGTCGCTTACTGTCATATAAGGGATTTCAAAATACTCACAAAACTGATTTCTGTTCATACCAATGCTTTCCCTTAATTCCACTAAAATATCTTTTGCCTCTCTATTTTCATCACTGATAAAATCTTCCATTACAACTTCTCCTTTTCACGCTTTGCGTTAAATTCACTTTATCACGCATTGCGTGAATTGTCAAGATGTTTTTAAGTTTTCGTTTTCTCCGTTTTTTTATCCATCAAAAAGGAAGGTGTATTTCAACCTTCCTTGAATAGTGTAGTTTCAATTTATTGTTTTACAAATTCTTAACACGATACCCTACAAGCCGGACTTTCTGCTAATATTCATTTTGAATATACAAATCCATCATTTGCACTACAACATCACCTTCTTTAAACGCAAAATTGACTTTTATTCCTCTTCTGACACCGTTCCCGCCAATTCAATATATTCTTTCAATTTCTTCTGCAACAACATATATCTTTCATAATATCCGCTGTCAATCTGACGCTCCAATTCTCGTTTTGAAAGATGCTCTTTAATACACATATTCATGTAAAAAATACGTTCCTCCATACTCTTACACGCAGACATAATTTTAAGATGGTTCGTCCAGCTCAATTGTGTCACCAGTGGTGACACTTTTTCTTTATGATTTACACCAACTTCATGAAAAGTCCAAAACTCTGTAAAGTGCGTAATTTCAATAATTTCTACATATCTTTCCGTTGTAGTCCAACCACCGTCTCGACCTGAAACCAGTTATCATTTCTTTGCATTTTCCTCTAATTCCAGCATGTATTTATCAAAGTCGGACATAAACAGTCTGTCCTGAATCACACGGTATTTTTCAAATTCTGTCTCAGCATGAAGCTTTGCAATTTCAGCTGTCACCTTGCCTGCATCCTGTAAAATGCCGTAATCAAACATTTCAATGAAACTATTGAGCCTTTTTTCCCAGTCCTGCATCGTAAGAGGGATATGCCGTAATGTCATGCTTTCAGCAAAATCCAGGTATGCCGTAACCATACGGTTCAGCTGCTTCATTTCATCCTGACTCAAATAATTCTTAGCAACCGTAACATCACTTTTCTTAATCTTTCCTTCCGGTGCGTCTGCCCAGGTGGTTAATCCCATATGTTCCTTTGTGTGATCAGCTCTTTCCACAATCAACTCAGACGCCGTATGTCCATGAACTGCGTAATGCATTTTATTCTGGACTGTCGCATAAAACCTTCTCGTCGTCGCAGAATTTTTATCATAATCAATGGCTGTAGCATACAGATCGGTTATCTTCTGATAGAACTTTCTTTCGCTCGCACGGATCTCACGAATGCGCTCTAACTGTTCATCGAAATACTTTTCAGTCAGATACGTGCCTCGTTTCAGCCGTTCATCATCCATGACCCAGCCTTTGATGGTGTAGTCCTTTGCAATCTGATTCACCCATTTGCGGAACTGCACCGCACGCTCGGAATTGACCTTAAAACCTACGGCAATGATCATCTCCAGAGAATAATGATTTGTATTATAGCTTTTTCCGTCAGGAGCAGTTATTCGAAATTTTCGAATAACTGAATCCTCCTGTAGCTCACTATCCTCGAATATCTTTTTAATATGATAATTGATTGTATTTGTTCCCACATCGTACAACGTGGCCATCATCTTCTGTGTGAGCCATATATTCTCATCCGCGTAGCGCATTTCAAAACTGTCCTGCTGGTCGCCGACAGAGGCAACATAGGTCAGATATTCTGCTGCGCTGGAACGGATGGTTACTTCTTCTTTTTTCTTCGCCAAATAAAGTGCCTCCTTTTTTCTCTGTCATAAAATCCTTTATGAAACACGGATGCAGGCCTTTGCAATTTCGCCCCGGCTATTCTGCCTGTGCATTTAAAGACTGTTTCACAATTTCCATGATCTGATCCAATTCATCTTGATGTTCCATAAACAGTTCAACATCTCCATTACCCCAACGGCCTAAGGCAGTAATATCCTTGCAAATACCATTAGGATCATTAATCTCGCTAAACTTCATTTTTCTTTATACCCACAGATATTATTACATCGAGATTGTAGCAATCTACTTGATATGTTTTCTCGTCAAAAGCAAGATACTTTCCACATGCCCGCCCATCGGGAACATATCGCACGTCCGGGCCTTCTTCACTTCGTACCCTTTCGCTGCCAGCATCTTCACGTCGCGGGCGAGAGTTGCCGGGTCGCAACTTACATAAACGATTCGTTTTGGCGACATGCGGACGATTGTGTCGAGGAGTGTCTGGTCGCAGCCTTTGCGCGGCGGATCAACGACGACGACATCTGCTTTGGCAGATTCGCTGCCGTCCGCAGAAATGAGTTTTGGAACAACTTCTTCTGCTGCACCGGCGTAGAAACGGGCATTTGTGATGCCGTTCCGGCGGGCATTTTCTTTGGCATTTTCGATGGCTTCCGGTACAATTTCAACGCCGATCACTTCGCCATCGCTGCCAAGTTCTTTGGCGATGAAAAGGGAAATGGTTCCGATGCCGCAATACAGATCCCACACTGTCTCGCCGGGTTTGATATCCGCGAATTCAAGGGCGGTACGGTACAATTTTTCGGTCTGAACCGGATTCACCTGATAAAAAGACTGCGGGGAAATGCGGTAGCGGATATCTCCGATCGTATCCTCGATGGCGTCTTGTCCCCAAAGCGTGGTCGTTTTTTTGCCGAGAATTACATTGGTGTTCTCTGGGTTGAAATTCAGGCAGATGCTTGTCATGCCATCGATTTTTGTAAGGTTATCCACAAGTGCGGTGAATTTCCCCTCATTTATCCCCATGTTCTTTTTGTTTGGTGCATTGAGGACGAGGCAGACCATGATCTGACCGGTGTGATAGCCGGTGCGGATATAAATATGGCGCACAAGTCCCGTCTGGTGTTCTTCATTATACGCGGGAATGTTATTCTTGTCCATCCACGCAAGCACGATTTCCAGGATCTCACGCATGATCGGAGCCTGAATCGCGCAGTCTGTCATTGGGATGACGCGGTGCGAATGACCGGCATAAAATCCTGTCACCGCGTGTGGTTTTCCATTTTCATCCAATTGTTCGCGTACCGGGAATTGGGCTTTGTTGCGGTAATGCCATGGTGTTTCCTCCTGCATTCCGAGGATTGGGAGCCATTCCACGGTGGTAAGATCCACGCCGCCGATTCGCGTAAGACAATTTTTCACTTTGTTCTCTTTGTACCTAAGCTGTGCATTGTACGATAAATGCTGCAAAGTACAGCCGCCGCACGGGCGTGCCGACGGACACTGCGGTTCGACGCGGTCCGGAGAAGGTTCCAGCACCTCTAAAAGTCTCGCAAATCCGTAATTTTTCTTGCATTTCATAATCCCCGCGCGGATGGTCTCACCCGGCAATGCTTCCTTGACAAAAAGAGCATAGCCATCTACATGGCCTATGCCCTCTCCGTTATTTCCAAGATCGTCTATTTTTAAGATTACTTCCTGATTTTTCTTAAAATCCATCGATTATTCCTCCGGTGATGTCTGGCGCAGGTTGCTCTCAAACATGCGGTTGAATCCAAGCCACTCCATATTGTCGCCTGCCTGATGGAATACTTCCGTCAATGTCTGCAGTTTCGCATCTGCATTGTCCGCAAGATGAAGCGCCATTGCCTCCATCAATGCCGGCACTTTCGGGGAACCAAATTCCAATTTTCCATGATGTGCTAAAATGCAGTGAACCAGCTCATTTTCCAGTTTTTTCGGAAATCCCGGGATGCCGGCTGCTGCCGCAGAAATCTTCTGCGCGCCGATAAAAATATGGCCGAGAAGCTGTCCGTCATCGGTATAATCATTGCGTGGAAATGGCGCAATTTCGTCGATTTTCCCCATATCGTGGAACAACGCCGCCGTGATCAAAAGGTCACGGTGAATGAGTGGGTAGGCGCCCGCAAAATATTCGCACATATTTGTCACACTCAAAGTATGTTCGAGAAGTCCTCCCATAAAGCCGTGATGTACACTTTTTGCCGCAGAATGTCTGCAAAATTCTTTGACAAATTCCCTATCTTCGACAAAAAACATTTTCAGCAGTTTGGAAAGATATGGATTTTTCACGCTATTCACATATGCCACCACTTTGGCGTACATTTCTTTGATGTCTTTGTCCGTCGTCGGAATGTAATCCGCCGGGTCATATTCACCTTCTTCACTGCGGCGCACACGTGAAATATTCATCTGAATATTTCCCTGAAAACTCGTCACGAGACCTTCGCAGTAAATATAATCCATTGCCTCAAAATCTTCGATGCCACGTCCAAGTTCCCAGATCTTGGCATCTGCCGTGCCGGTCTTGTCCTGCAGGATCAACGAATAATACGTCTTTCCTGCCTTCGTCTTTAAAATTTGTTTGGACTTACAAAGATACGTTCCAACTAATTTTTGTCCTTCTCGATAATCGTTCAAATAATACATATTTTGCTCTCTTTCCTTATTTTGCTTTTGCTGTGACTGTCACAAATGGTCCAAAGATCTTTTTGCCCTTAATCGTCTTAAACGCACGCACGCGGTAACTGTATTTCATGCCGCGAACCAGCATTTTACAGCGATAGCCTGTCACTTTATTTTTCTTAATCGTTTTCACGCGGTTAAACGAAGTCTTGAATCCTTTGACGTGAACCTTCATAAATACCTGATAGCCTGTCACATTTTTATTGCGCGCCCAGCGGACCTGAATGCCTCCGCGGATGCCTTTTGCTTTCAATTTTTTCACTTTTGCCGGTTTCAATGCGATAGCGGCTTCTTTCGAATCCACACCTTCGATGCTTTCGCCGTCTGCGGCCGTAAATACCGGGCGGATCTTGTAGGTATAGGTAGCCCCTGCCTCCAATTTCTCATTGGTATATGTCAAAGCATTTACATTTTTATACAGAGAATATTTTCCTTTTGCTTTTTTGCGGTAAACATTGTACGAAACTGCACCATTTACGGCAGTCCATGTCAATGTGCCTTTTGTAAATGAAGCATCTTTCTTACCGGTCAGGCTTGCCGTACTGTCAAGCGGGTGAAATGTAAGGCCGTTTGCCTGTGCATAAGCCTGCGCTTTCGCACCGGATTTTGCCCAAATCTCTGCTCCTGCCGGAAAAGCACCGGTTGCAATGTCAATGTCATTTTTGATGACTACATTTTTCAAATATGGGCAGGCCGCAAATACATTTGCTGCGATCGCTGTCACTTCTTTGTCATTAATTTCCTTTGGAATATACAATGTCGTCACTGCCGCATTTCCTTTGTATCCGGAAATCGTGCAAGTCTTTCCATCACTGCCGGCTGTCGTCGAAAATGCATCTTCCGCATCCACAACCACTTTCCCCTGCGATGGGATAACCGGTGTCGCCGTCGGTGTAGCACTTGGCATCGTGCTTGGCGCCGCACTGGCACTTGCTGACGGAGTTGCACTCGGGCTCTCACTTGGCGCTGCCGTCTCCGAAGATCCGGTCTCTGCCTGCGCTGTCATCATTTCCTTCTCATTTATCGTCTGTACTGCTGCTTTTTTATTTTCCACAGTTTTCGCCTGTGCGTCCATCGGCGCAATGCCTGCAATCAAGGACACGCTCAAAAGAACACTTACATACTTCTTAAACTTTGTCATTTTTACTCTTCCTTTCTGACAATGAAAAACTTCACTTTATATTGCATTCTTCATTGTACAGGCTTTTTGTGACAAAATCAAGGTTTTCTTTTAATTTGCACCACTGCGGAGGGCATGATTTCTCACACACGGATCTTCGCTGCTTTCGAAAAATCGCTATACGTTCTTCCTTTTTTATTTCTTTTATACGTACGTACTTTCAGCCAAAGCACCTTACGCCTTAGTTTGCATTGGAAACGGAACGTCCCCTTAAACCTGGCAATTTTGCCGGAAGTCATCTTGAGTTTCGTAAATTTTCTTCCGTTCAATGACAAGTACACCTGCGCATGAGTTCCCCCGTATTTCTTTAAAATTACGGAAATGTAACGCACCAGATCCATCTTTCCTTTTTTAACCTTAATCACCGGTTTTTCCAAGCCGGAAAGAGTGATCGATAACCGTTTCTCCTCACCTTCCTGCAGCACACCATTTTCATTTCCAACCGCGCGTATTTTGTAAAAATAACGCTTTGCAGGCTTTACATTGTTATCCACATAACTGGTTTTCATTCCTGTAAGAACCTGAACCAAATGATATTTTCCATTTTTTTCGGCTCTGTAAATCCGGTAAAATTCTGCATTCGGGCATCGATTCCAAGTGATACTTACCCCTTTTCCCCGAGAAGTCAGGCGAAATCCACGAATTGTCAGATCCGGTTTCTCATTCTTTGTGGTATCTGAAGTGCTCTCCGGAATTTGCGCCGGCTGACTCGGGTTAGACGTGGCTGTCGGAGCAGGCACAAGGGTAGGCATGGCTACCGGTTCCGACGATGTGACAGGGGACGGGGTCGGAATTGCTGTCGGGCTTGCACTCGGTTGCCGAGTTGGCGATGCTGTTGGCGAACTTGTTGGAGCTGCCGTTGTGGTAGCGGTTGGAGTTGGTGCTACACTTGGACTTGATGTCGGAATTACCGTTGGACTTGCACTCGGTTGCCGCGTCGGTGAAATAACCGGCGAGTGTATCGGAGTAAGCGTTGGGGTGGCGGTCGGGGTCGGGATAGCAGTTGGTTCAACTGTAGGTATTGGTGTTGGAGTCGGTGGTGCCAATTCATCTACAATATTTATGTAGGCACTGCGTTCTTCAAAGGCATTTGACGCAATTTCTACATTTTTTCCATTATAAATATTTATTTGATGGATCATATATCCTCCAAACGCTTTCCCACTAATTTCTTCTACCGTAGCAGGCACCGTGTACTCTGCCGGTCCATAGTTGGAATGTTTATATAAAATTGTCCGCTCACGATTCATCAATGTATCTTCCTCGTAGACAAAAAATGGATTATCTGCTGAGACATAAACTTCCATACAACTTGATATCTTTGCAAATGCATTTGTATCTACTTCTTCGATTCCATTTCCCAAATCCAAAACCATCGTTCCGTTTATAATACAATTTTCTTCAAGTTTTTTGATTGTATCTGGAAGAACTACCTTTTCAGAACACATAATTCCTTCTGTTGCAATGGTATTTACCGTATAAATCTGTTCCCCCTTTTTTACCGTCTCAGGAATATACAATACGGCCCTGTTTTTATACTCAACACCTCTGTAATCTGTACTCGTAACCGTAGCCGTCATTGTATCTGAATGCAACGTATAGCAAACTCCCTGCTCATCCTTATTCTCGTTGCTTAAATCTCGAATTTTAGGCGATTTTCGTCTCTCTATCATCAGTTGATCCGGCAAATTTTCGTCCGTTTTGTTTTTATATTCCCGCTTTTCTATTCCTTCAATCCGTCCACATGTTTCACAGTATTTTCCGGTCACTCCCCACGTATCAAATGAAAAAAAGGTAACCGTTTCCATCCTATGCTCATGCTCTTTCATCGAAACACATCGGGAAATTGTATCCTTTAATTCTCCAATACAACTTTCATCTAATGTATATAACTGAATGTCTGTATATAGAAAACTATCTGAGTGAATCGAAGTTATTGATTCCGGAATATATAATTTTTGCAAATTATAGCAGGACGTAAATGTTCCTTGTTTGATTTCTTTTATTGACTCTGGCAAATTTATAATTTGTAAATTATAACACTTATCAAAAATCAAAGAATCTGTAAAACTAACATTTTCGTCCAAAATTACTGTCTCTATTCCAGAAAATCGAAACGCCGCAGAATTAATCTTAGAATTTGCCGGAATATATACAGACCTTAAATTTTTTGTCATATAAAATGCATTTCCCTGTATGTTTATGTTATCTCGCCGAAAAATCACTTCTTTCAAAAAATAGCAGTATTCAAACGCCCCCATACAAACACTCGTTACATTTGTGAGATCCACCTTTTCTATATTAGAACATTCAAACGCTTCTGCCGGCACCGATTTAATTCGGTTATTGAACACAACAGTCCGTAGATTCGTCTGATAAAATGCCCGTTCTTCCATCTCTTGCAATTCCTGCGGCAGATGATACTCCGTCCCAGCATATTCTCTGTCACAAAAACGATACAATTTCGTCTGATTTTTATTAAATAAACTTCCTTTCACACTAACAAAATTTGAATTTAATACATGCACATAACTAGCTATTTTCATATTAAATTGCCTTATTTGCATTATTTCTACATATTTTCCAATATATAGATTAACGGTCTGATTGCGGCGGTTTTTAACATCATTGCTATGAGGATCCAACCTGTTCTTTGTCTCCATCCACACTTGTGTAACCGTATATACTCTTCCCTCGTAAGTGACTTTATCCGGTATCCGTTTGTCTATTTCCTCTTGTCCTTCCTCCCATTGTGCCAAATCAATCGACTGAATTGTAGCAGTATTATTTTCTTGATTCAACTTATAATAAAATCCCTCACTGTCTTCATATTCTTCATTTAGTTCAACTGTTTTTTCTTCTCCCTCCCAGCCATAATCATCTACGGTAATTTCTTCTGGGACGGTCAGTTGGGGGTATTGTTCAATCACCTCTGCCTGACAATTTGTAAACGCATTTTCATGAATATTCATAAATTTTCTGCTGTATATTGTAATTCTTTCCAAATATTTATCTCCCCAAAAAGCAGTTTTTCTAATAAAACGAACGGATTTTGGCACAACATACTCTCTCTTTTTTACATCCGGAACAGATTTGATCAGATTTTTCATCTGAGTATCATATAAAACACCATTTACCATCTTATAATAAGGATTTTCTCCCCGAATTGATATCGTTGGAGTACTCGCATAAAACGCATCTTCCTCTATAACTTTAACCCCTTTCCCAAGTGTTACATGAAACACAACATCCAAGTCAAAATTACCATGGGCAATATATGTCACAGTATCTGGCAAAATAACAATGGGCGCACCTGACATCGCCCCATACAATAACGTTGTGACCTTGTATTTCTCTCCCTCTTTTTCCACATTTTCCGGGATTAAAAATATTTTTTTCAAAGAAGGATATTTGGTATTAATATCCTTTACCATTGCTTCGTGACAGGTTTCATCCAAGGTATAAATCAGTCCTTGGTCATCTGTATTAGAATCATCCAACATCAGACTTTCCGGACATTTGTCTTCAGGATATGTCAATAATTCGGGTCTATTTTCTTTATTTTCATCCTCTGTAAACTCAACTACTTTTATCTCTTCTGCCTGTCCACATTTCTTACAATATTTTCCTTCCACGCTCCATGTATCATACCCATAAAATGTCACATTCTCCATCACATGATCATGGTCTTTAACATCACAAAACGTAACATTATTATCTTCATAGTTTGCTGCCGGTCCCTCTTTTTGCCCATATAAAGTTAGATATCCTTTTGCATTTAACGCCCCATTCGATATAGATTCTACAGTATTGGGAACATATAATCTTCTCAATAATGGTGCTGGTGTAATATTAAAATCCTTTCCAATTGAAGTAGTATCCGGCGGCAGGATTATTACTTTTAAATTCAGTCCACCTAACGAATTTTTTTGACTAAAAGAACACCCCTCTCCAAATATCAAAATTTCCCTATTTTTATTTTCTATATAAGCCTCATCCGTAACTTGTGTTTTTGGTGGAAAATATAAATTTTTCAAATTATCTGTTTTCTTAAAAGCCGCTTTATCAACTTGAAGTCCTTCTTTGTTCATTTTTACTTCGTCTAAATATTCACAATTATCAAAGGCATAACTACGCAGACGGATTACCTCTTTTAAGTCCACTCTTTCAATCATAGAATATTCAAAACATGCATATGGTATTGTCTCTATCTTATCATTCAATACCACTTCTTCTATCTTCGCACCATAAAAGCAAAAATCTCCTAATCGTGTTATCTCTTCAGGTAACTGAAAGACACTATTTTCCTCATAATACCCATCATAAAAATAGCATAATTTCGTTTTGTCTTTTGTATATAAGCTCCCCTTCTCGCTTGTATAATAAGGGTTTTCAGAATGCACCGAATACATCTTAGAATTACTGCCTAAATAATTATAAATAAAAGAAACTGTATCTAAATTTTTTCCAAGATAAATATGCATTTTTTCCTTTCTTAACATATAACTCCGGATTACGGTCACTTCATATTCTTCTCCATTTTTAATCACTTTGTCTGCAACACGAAGTACAAGCTCTCCCATTTCATTTTGAGGCAGTTTATCTCCCACCTGAAGCAATGACATTTTCCCCGCGTCCGCACCCTGTGTCGCAATCCCATATTCATTCCCCCACTCATCTTTCCCATTCTCATCCACTTCCACTACAACTTCTTCGTCCTCCCAAGCGGTATCTTCCTCGGTCTCAACCTCCTCTGTGCTCTGTTCAATATCCTTTGTTTCCTCCTGCGCTACAGTTTCTGTTTCTGCTGCCGCCGTAGGCGCCGGGCAGAGTCCCGCACAAAGAGAGACAATGAGCCAAGCTGCCAGTTTCCTTCTCCATACCTTTTTCTTCATACTTTTCATCACACCTCTTCCTCCTGAAAACTCTGCAAAAGCTGTTTGTCATAACTGTACTTTTCGTTGACAGCTGGCATATTGCAAGCGATCAGAACTGCATTTGCCATATCCAAAAATACTTTTTGCGCCTCGCTCTGGTTGTAAGTTTCTACGGCGTCGGCAATTTTTGCGCGGTACCGCTGCTGTGCCACATAACAGATCATTGGCAGGAGATCACTCCGTTTCACGATCAATCGGCGGCGCTTGCCTTCATTGTCAAATTCTTCCAGCCATTCTTTTGCTTCGCCGACACTTTCAACCGCCACTTTTCCTTTTCCAAACCGGTCAATCATTTCTGCGATATCTGGTAGGCATGGCTCTTCATCGGCATATTTTTCAAGTTTTTGGATTGCCTGTCTGCTACGGATATGCATTTCATTGCGCTCCGGAATATGAAAAAGATCCGAAAGATATTTGTGCGTCATTGTGCTGGCTGAGGATTCAAATAATTCTGCCAGCAGTTTCGTATTCTGGCCGGTTTCCGAATACGCCATTTTCGCAAGTTCCAAAATATTTTTTGCCAAATGTTCCGAAATGTCAGGATTTTTCGAGCGTTCATTGGAACGAATATACTTTTTGATCTGCTCGAGTTCATTTGCCGAATTTCGCTGAAAACGCCGTTTTTTCCACGTCTGATATCCGCTTTCTGCCAAAAGAAAATTGAGATTGTTTTTTGCGTCATTCCGCATTCCTTCAAGGATGAGCTGGCGGTATTTGGTAAGATACTCCTGCGCTGTCTTGCTGTACCCCTTGAAAATTCCGGAATGCTTCCACATCCAATACATAAACTGCTCTTCGTCCAAGGTCTTGACATACTCAAACTGCTGCATCAGCCATTGGGTATTGGTTTGATGCAGAATCTCCGTATCATCGTCCAGGCCTCCTTCGTACTCCTCGACCGCCTGCTGGTATTTTTTCCAATTCCATCCATTTTCAAGTGCATACATTGCGATCATTTCCGTGTAATCATTGATCTGAAATGACGGCTGCGACGCTCCCTCCACAAGATACTGATTTGTCTGCTCCACATTGCACCCAAGAGAAAAGGCAATGCGAAAAATCTGTTCACGCGCAGGCACAGCGACACTGCGAACGCCAAACCACCGGCGTATGGTCGGAAATGATGCCGGCCGTTCGCCCTGGATTTTGTGCAAAAATGTATGATACGCCTCTTTCCGTATTTTTTCCTGTTGTTCCAATGTTCCGCACAGCGAATATCCCATCTGCGAAATGAGAAATGCGTCAAATGTCCCAAATAAGACCTTTTTCTCCATAAATCGTACCCCTTTTTTCATCTTTTGCCGGCAGCTTCCTGCTGCCGTTTTTATTTTATCAAAAAAGTGTCGAATTTTTTTTCCGATTCTTTCACTTTTATTGAATCACTCCTACGAAATCCTTTTTCTTTTTCGTACTGCTTTGTGTCGGTTTCGCCGTAGCCGCGGGCTTTTTCGTCGCCACAGCCACCACTTTTTTCTGTTTGCTCACTGTCAGTTTTACCATCGTTCCACGCGCCACCTTTTTCCCTTTTGCAACACTCTGCGAAAGCACGGTATCTACCGCTTTACTGCTTTCTTCCCGTTGAATTTTATAAGTCAAATGCGCCTTTTTCAATTTCTTTTTTGCCTGCTCCAATGTCAATCCACGCAATTTTGGCACAATCGTTTTTTCTTCCACAGTGGTTACAGGCGTTTCCTTTTTGGGGCTTTCCGTCTGAAGCGGATTCTCCGTGGCTTCCGGTGTTACGGCCGGTGTCTCTACGACAATGACCGGCTCTCGTTTTTCGTTCTTCGTTCCTGCATGCAGACATCCGATGGTAATGGCGGTTCCAAGCACAGCCGCACCGGCGATTCCCGCAATCCCTCTACGCCTTCCGGAACCACTTGTGATGTTCTGCTCTTCTTCGTACATGGCATCGTACAATTCCCGGATACTCTGCCAGCGGTTTTTGGCATTTACCGCCATTCCTTTCATGACTGCCTTTTTCTGTTTGGTAGAAATTTTCAATTCTTTCATGTTTAAAAGCGACGGCATATCATCTCCCAATGCCCGAATTACCGAATCCGTCGGTGCCTCTCCCGTCAACATATAATACATGGTCGCGCTAATTGAATAGACATCGGTGTATGCTCCCCACCGCCCCTTGTAGCGGTACTGCTCTTCCGGCGAAAATCCTCTTTTAAATAAGACCGTCATTGTCTTTGTATTGTCAATATTCCGCATTCTCGCAGCTCCAAAATCGATCAGCACCAGACTACCGTCTTTTCTTATCATAATATTGTCGGGGCTGATGTCGCGGTGCACAATCCCTGTCCGATGCACTTTTTCCAACGCCAAAAGCACCGGCCGCATCGCATTCAGCACTTTTTCGCCGTTCATTTTTCCATTTTGCTTAATGTACTCTTTTACACTAACACCATCAATAAACTGCATGACAATGTACGCAGTTTCATTTTCATAGAAAAAATCAAGGACGGACACAATCCCTTCTACTTCATTGAATTTGGACAAGCATTTTGCCTCATTCAAAAATTTCTTAATGTCCTCTTCATAATGATTCTTTTTGGCATTTTCATACAAATACACTCTATTTCCATGTCCACAGATGACATCCCGGCTGACCATTTCGCTCGGAAAATATTCTTTGATCGCCACCGGAATCTGCAGCCGGCTGTCCCAGCCAATATAGGTAATTCCGAAACTTCCCTCGCCCAGCACTTTCCCCAGAATATACCGGTCCGCAAGCCGCGTCCCCGGCAAAAGACAACGCGGGATCGGATTATAATCTTCCTGTTTCATTCCACAAAAAGAACACCTCCCGGTCTGACCGAGCGGCTTCATGCATCCGATACAAAGATTTGATCCCTCTATATTCATCCAAATCTCCCCATTACTGTAATGTGCTACTCTTATGATATCATATTTTTTCCATTTCTGCTAGAGTGATTTTGGGAATTTATGGGGGCACGGGAAGTGGGGTGGTTGGTGGCGGGAAAGCAACGGATTTCAGTGGGTTTCCCTTTTTGCGTTGCCTTTTCCTCCGCACCCCTAAAAACGAAATTTTTCGCCAAACCCATTGTAACCCCGCCTTGGGTATGGTACAATACAGGGTATCATCGTATGTTTCCAGGCATGCTTGCATGGCTGAGAAACATCGTTTGAGACCCGCACAAACATGAGAATGCAGCACTATGGTGCGGAATTCGAATGTTTGCAGGATTGCGAAAGACGCTTTGCGGCGGAGCAATCCGTCGTATTGTAATACAGGGTATCATCGTATGTTTCCAGGCATGCTTGCATGGCTGAGAAACATCGTTTGAGACACTTGTGCAAAGCACTAGAATGGAGATTTAATTGTGAATAAAAAAGTTTTAAAGACATTAGAATATGACAAAATTATAGATATGCTCGTAGAAGAGGCCGATTCTGCGCTTGGGAAGGACAGCGCGAGGCGGCTGCGCCCCTCATCGGACCACGGGGAAATTGTGGCGATGCAGGCGGAGACAAGCCACGCATTGACAAGGCTCTTTCATCATGGGGCACTTTCGTTTCATGGGTTGACCGACATCCGGCCGAGCCTCGTGCCGCTTGCCAAAGGCGGGACATTGGGGGCTGGCGAACTTCTGCGGATTGGGGCTCTTTTGGAAGCTGCCAAGCGAGCCGTTGAATTTGATAAGAAAGACGAAGAAACCGATTTCTTGTCCGGACGTTTCGACGGGCTTCAGACATTTCCGGAAATTCGCCGGGAGATCAGCCGCTGTATCTTGTCCGAGGATGAGATCAGCGACGATGCAAGCAGCGAATTGAAGCGCATCCGCCGGGCGATGAAAACGACGAATGACAAAATTCGCGAACAGCTGTCTGTGACAGTCAATTCATCGGGAGATATGCTGCGCGACAATATCGTCACGATGCGAAATGGAAGATATTGTCTGCCGGTAAAACAGGAATACAAATCCGCGTTTCAGGGAATGATCCACGATCAGAGTTCCACCGGTTCCACCTTTTTCATCGAGCCGATGGCAATTGTCAAATTGAACAACGATCTCGCCGAACTTGCGATGAAAGAACAGGAAGAAATTGAGCGCATCCTTGCTTCCATCAGTAGTATTTGCGCACCGGAAACCGAGGGGTTGGAGCGCGATGTCATTTTGCTGGCGGAACTTGATTTCATCTTTGCAAAAGCAAAATTATCCAAGAAAATGCAGGGAAGCGAGCCGATTTTTGACGACAATTATATCGAGATAAAAAAAGGACGACATCCATTGATCCCGCGCGACCGCGTTGTGCCGATCGATGTCACATTGGGGAAAGATTACCGGCTTCTCATCATCACAGGCCCAAACACCGGCGGTAAGACGGTTTCGCTGAAAACCGTCGGCTTATTTACTTTGATGGGACAGGCAGGGCTTCACATCCCGGCGTTTGACGGCTCTCATCTGCGTGTATTTCATGAAGTGTACGCAGACATCGGGGATGAGCAGAGTATCGAGCAGAGCCTGAGTACGTTTTCCTCGCACATGACAAACACCGTTTCAATCCTGAAACGTGCGGATAAAAATACACTTGCACTTTTCGATGAACTTGGTGCCGGAACCGATCCGGTCGAGGGTGCGGCGCTTGCCATCAGCATTCTTGACAATCTTTTACAGCGAAATGTGACCGCAATGGCGACGACACATTACAGCGAGCTGAAGATTTACGCCCTTTCGACAGATCAGGTGGAAAATGCTTCGTGCGAATTTGACGTGGAATCCTTGCAGCCGACCTACCGTCTTCTCATCGGCGTTCCGGGAAAAAGTAACGCCTTTGCGATTTCCAGCAAACTAGGAATTTCCGACGAAATTATTGAGAAAGCAAGATCCCTTGTCGACGAAGATTCCAAATCCTTTGAGGACGTTGTGACCGGTCTTGAAAGTACACGAAAAGAATTGGAAGAAGAACGTGCGAAAGCGGCTGCTTACCGCGAAGAAATCGAGCGGCAGAAGAAAAAACTGGCAGAGAAAAACGAACGAATCGATAAAGCAAAAGAAAAGATTTTGCGCCGTGCAAATGAAGAAGCCAATGAAATACTGCAGAAGGCCAAAGACATGGCAGACGATTCCATCCGCAAATACAATAAATGGATGGACGGTGGCAAAGGAAATGTCAGTGACATGGAGCGCCAGCGTTCTGCGATCCGCGAACAGCTTAAGAAAACCGGCGAAAAATTGGCGACAAAACAAAAAGGAAACCGTCCAAAGACAGCGCCGGGAAAACTTTCCATCGGCGACCTTGTCATGGTGCATTCCATGGGGGTAAAAGGTACGGTGATGTCGCTGCCAAATGCCAAAGGAAAATGCTTCGTACAAATGGGCATTATGCGTTCCGAAGTCAATGCGGATGATCTGGAACTTCTCGAAGAAGAGACATTGCAGAACCGGAAAGAACAGCTTCGTGAACGTTCCGGTGCCGGAAAGATCAAAATGATGAAGTCACTTCAGGTTTCTTCAAGCATCAATCTTATCGGAAAAACGGTTGACGAAGCAATTGCACTTTTGGATAAATACCTCGACGATGCGTACCTTGCCAAACTGCACCAGATCACCATTATCCACGGAGTTGGAACCGGTGCTCTGCGAAATGCCGTGCAGGCGCATTTGAAAAAGAGTAAATACATCAAAACCTATCGTATGGGAGAATACGGTGAGGGTGGCTACGGCGTGACCGTGGCAGAGTTCAAATAAGAAAGGATGACTTCCATGGCAGAAAAACAAAAAATACTGATTGTTGACGACGACGCCAACATTGCAGAGTTGATTGAATTATACTTAACCAAAGAATGTTTCCAGTGTATGCAGGCACACGACGGCGAAGAGGCATTGAAGAAAAACACCTCGTTTCAACCGGATCTGATCCTGCTCGATATCATGCTTCCGGGCATTGACGGATATGACGTATGCCGCGAGATCCGCAAAACTTCCACCGTTCCGATCATCATGCTTTCGGCAAAGGGAGAAGTTTTTGATAAAGTGCTGGGACTGGAACTTGGCGCCGATGACTACATCATCAAACCATTTGATTCGAAAGAACTGGTAGCCCGCGTAAAGGCCGTTTTACGGCGTTATCAGACAGGAAGTGCCCCGGCAGCTCCGGCGGCAGCCACCGAATCCGGCACAGAGACGGTGCAGTACACCGATCTCACCGTCAGCTTGTCAAATTATTCTGTCGTATATATGGGACACCCTGTCGAGATGCCGCCGAAAGAACTGGAGCTTTTGTATTTTCTCGCCACACATCCAAACCAGGTATTTACAAGAGAACAGCTTCTTGACCGCATCTGGGGTTACGAATACGTCGTCGACACGCGAACCGTCGATGTTCATATCAAACGACTTCGCGAAAAGATCAAAGATCACGACGAATGGCGCCTTGCCACCGTTTGGGGCATTGGCTACAAATTTGAGACAAAGAAAGGCTGATTATTATGCGAAACCGAATTCGCCTGACATTTGGAAAAAAACTGGTGATTCTCTATCTGTGCATTTTCACGTCGTCCTACTATCTGACGCACACGCTCGTCTTTGCGCTGGTCCGCAATAGCTTGATGGCGGCAGCGATGGAAAATGAGGCACTTACAAGCGGATATATTTCCGAGCGGCTGCAATATTATTTCAATCTGCTCGACTCCATTCTGTTTATGATGGGAGCAATCCTGGCCGTATCCTTTTTCCTGATTTACGCCATGAATATCATCCCGCTGCGGCGGCTGTGCAATGCGGCCAAGCATTTTTCCATTCATCAGAAAAATGAACCGATCACCCTCCACACTTCCGATGAATTTGGCGACCTTGCCGGTGCATTAAACATCATCGCCGAAGACCTGAACAACTTCGACGATTACCAGCGTGCATTTATTTCCAATATTTCCCATGATTTTCGTTCGCCGCTTACGTCGATTCATGGATACGCGCAGGCAATGCTCGATGGCACGATTCCTTACGAGGCGCAGGAAAAATACTTGAACATCATTTTATCGGAGACAGACCGACTTACGAATCTGACCTCCAATCTGCTGGAATTAAATTCATTTAACGGCGACAATGTACTTCTTGACATCACAACTTTTAATATTTGTGAGACAATTGTTCAGACCGTAAATACGCTGGAAGGAACGGCGGCAAAGAAAGAAATTTCGTTTGTTTTAGATTATAATACACAGAAAGAACTGCTTGTGGAAGCAGACGAAAGCAAGATTCATCAGGTGTTATATAACCTCATTGACAATGCGGTAAAATTCAGCCATAACAATTCAGAGATAAAAATCAGCTTACGAAAAAAGGGAGCAAAAGTATTTGTTTCCGTCAAAGATTCCGGCATCGGAATCCCGAAAGAATCGCTGAACAAAGTATTTGACCGCTTTTACAAAACCGACATTTCCCGCGGAAAAGACAAACGTGGAACCGGACTTGGACTTTCGATCTCCAAAGAGATCATACAGGCACACAATCAGACAATCAATGTCGTAAGTACCGTTGGCGTCGGAACCGAATTTGTCTTTACATTAAAATTTCATTCCAAAAAACAAGAGGCTTCCTCATAGCGGGAAAGCCTCTTATCTTTTTATATGAATCAGTTCTCTTAAACCTCAAATTTATTCATATGGTCTTCAATCTTCTGTGCGGCATCATGAAGCTGTTTTGCATTGCTTGAAATGTCCTCCACAATGTCATTTACTTCCGTAACCGATGCGGAAGTCTCTTCTGTACCAGCCGCATTTTCTTCGGCGATCGCAGTCAGATTGTGTACCACATCCACGACTTCTGTCTTCGCCTGGTCCATTTTCTCCGTCTTTTCATAGATCGTATTGATACTCTCCATGGAAGACTCAATCTCATCCTGCACCTTCTGGAACATCTCACCGGTAACATTCATCTTGACATTCTGCGTGTCCATAATCTGTTTCACACGATCCACGATCTCTACTGCCTGATCCGAATCCTGCATGAGCATATTGGCAATCTTCTGAACCTGCATTGCAGATTCATTGGACTGTTCTGCCAATTTCTGGATCTGGCTTGCTACTACGGCAAAACCACGTCCCTGCTCGCCGGCACGCGCTGCCTCAATCGAAGCATTGAGAGAAAGAAGGTTCGTCTCTTCTGCAATCGATGTGATCAATGTAATCGCATCTTTGATCTTCTGCGCCGACTCATTCGTTGTATTTGTCTGATTATAGATTTCAACGATAGACTGTTTTGCCTCTTCGTTGATCTCTTCCAATTCTTTCAATGTCTGTTCTGCTTCTTCTCCGGAAGCCTTCATCACTTCCACATTTTCGCGGAGCTTCGCTACTTCATCATTTGTCTCATCGACCATGTTACCGATGACAATAACACTTTCCGTCGCGGTCTGCGTGTCATTTGCCTGAGAAGAAGCTCCCTCAGCCATGTCATGTACCGCATAACTGATCTGACCAATCGTCTCTGCTGTCACAGCCGCATTTCCACTTAACTGATTTGAAGAAGCAAATAAATTTCCGCTTTCTTCTTTCAACTCCGTGACAACTTCTGCCAGTTTCGTCTGTACCTGCCATACTGACCGCGCCATCACTCCTACTTCACCGCCGATCTTCGCCAATTTATCCAATTGGCCGGTATGTTTCAAATCCAGATTACCCAGTCGTTCTACCTGATAGGTAATCTTCTTCAGCGGATCAAACAGGCGATGGAAACATAGAAACGCAATAATCATGCAAAGAAGTTCACAGGTTATGCCGGCTCCAACCATAACACGAACGGTTTTTGTTACACCGGAAAGTGCTTCGCTCTGATCTGCCGATACAATTACGATATACTGACCATCTTCGTCCACATAATACCCGGCATATTTTGTATCTCCACGGAAATCATACGTCGCTACATCGGACTTGGGAATCTGGTCTTTCTCAATCTGCGATACCAGATCTTTTACAACTGCATTTTCTACCGGTTTTCCGATCTTATCTGCTTTCGGATGATACAGCATCGTACCATTTCCGGCAACCACATATGCATAACTGCTCTCCATATCTTTCACTTTTACATTTGAGAACAACTCACGCAGTTTACTTTCCGAAAGTGCAACACGAATTCCATGTGCTTTTACTTCGACATCCAGACTTCTTCCATTTGTCACTGCGATATCATACATATACGAGTGAATGGTTTCTGTCATGTTGCTCTTAATCTGCGGTATCGCTAGTATAAGTGTCGCCCCGATCACAACAAAAATCATAATTGCCGTCAACAGCATCCCCTTATATTTAAGAGAAATGCCCTGACGCTGTTTGTTTTCTTTTTTCGCCTTTTTCATTGCCCTTCCTCCATTCCAGGTCTCTATAATTTTAGTCATCCCAGGATAACCGATGAAGGTTTCCCTGTTTATTTAAATCCTCAAATCCGTGCTGGCGCAGCGCTTCGTATAAAACAATCGCTACAGAATTGCCAAGATTCAAGGAACGGATCTCGCCGAACATCGGAATTCGAATCGTGTTTTCTTGATTCGCCACCAAAAGTTCTTCCGGGATTCCTGCGCTCTCTTTTCCAAACATGATATAACAGTCATCCTCAAAAGACACATCTGAATAAACATGGCGCGCTTTTGTCGTCGCCATATAAATCTTAATACCGGGGTTTTTCTCTACAAAATCCCGGTAACTGTCATAAATCGTATAATCCAATTTGTCCCAATAATCCAACCCTGCTCGCCGTACCTGCTTTTCATTGATCTGAAACCCCATCGGTTCGATCAAATGAAGTCTGGCACCCGCTGCGACACAAGTACGCCCGATATTTCCTGTATTGGCAGGAATTTCCGGTTCCAACAATACAATATTTAACATGCTGCCTCCCTAATCCTGTTTTAATGCCAGATACAATTCAACCGTTGTCGTGTCGAATGTAAGTGGTACACAAAGATTTTTTGTATATGTATTTGTAAAGCTGACTTCACCATGAGATAAAGTCGGTGGTGTAATATCGATTCCAACTCCATTGGAGGAAAATACCGTAGAGGCATTTCCCATAATCATATTACCAAGTTCGCTCAATGCGCTGGCAGCAAAATCATCGATCTCTTTTACTTCCATCATGCACATTTTTGAAGCGATATTGCAGGCATCTTCTTCGGACATCGCCAACAACACCTGGCCTTTCATCTCACCCGTAACTCCAATTATGATAACCCAGGTACCTTTTCCAAACTTCGCCTCTTTTAAGCCAGGTTTCTGTATCTGAACCTGCACAAAACACATATCCTGAAACACTTTCTTTGCAGCCATTAAAAAAGGATTAATATGCTCTGCATTTAATGTAGCCATATCTTTTTTTCTCCTTTCTCATCGACATCGTATGCATAATATTATAACATAATTATCATAAAGTGTCTATAAATTCCTTGATCTTTTCCAGGGCCTTTTTCAGGTCTTCAATAGAGTATGCATAGGAGATTCGAAGGAACCCTTCGCCGCATTTTCCAAAAGCATCTCCCGGCACGACAGCCACCCGTTTTTCGTGCAAAAGACGTGTTGCAAATTCCTCGCTCGTCATTCCAAATTTACTAATATTTGGAAACACATAAAACGCACCGTAAGGTTCAAAACAAGGAAGTCCCATGTCACGTAGTGCCTTCACAAGGAAGCGCCGTCTCTGGTTGTAGGCTTCACGCATTCTCTCGACATCCGGCATCCCATTTTTAAGTGCCTCGATCGCCGCGTACTGGCTCGTCGTCGGCGAACTCATAATAATGTACTGATGAATCTTTACCATCTGTTTGATAATTTCTTTCGGACCTGCCGCGTAACCAAGGCGCCATCCCGTCATAGCGAATGATTTTGAAAAGCCATTGATCACAATGGTCCGCTCTGCCATCCCCGGAATGCTGGCGATGGAGACATGTTTTCCCTTATAACTCAGTTCGGAATATATCTCATCCGACATAACAAAAACATCATGTTCCTTACAAATATCGGAAATGACCTGCAGCTCCTCTGCCGTCATGATCGCTCCCGTCGGATTGTTTGGAAATGGCATTACAAGAATCTTTGTCTTATCCGTAATTGCCTCTTTCAATTTCTTCCCGGTTAATTTGAATTCGTCCTTTTCTTCAAGGGAAATGCGGACCGGTGTACCTCCTGCCATGCGTACACAGGGAAGATAGGAAACAAAGCATGGTTCCGGCAAAATAACCTCGTCGCCCGGATCAAGCATCGCGCGCATGCAGATATCAATCGCCTCGCTTCCTCCGACCGTAACAAGAATCTCGTCCGGTCCGTAAGGCAGATCAAAACGTTCATGCAGATACCGGCTGATCTCCTGTCTCAGTGGGAAAAGTCCGGCATTGGACGTGTAATATGTACGTCCCTTTTCCAGAGAATAAATGCCCTCTTCGCGGATGTGCCACGGAGTATCAAAATCCGGTTCTCCTACACCCAGGGATATAACGTTGTCCATCGTATTTGCCACATCAAAAAAGCGGCGGATTCCCGATGGTTCTAATTCCATTACTGTTTTTGACAATGGGTTTCTCATGGTGTGATCAACATCCTCTCTTGTTCATTTTTCTCTTTCACCATCAAAAGACCATGTTCTTTGTATTTTTTCAACACGAAAAAGGTGGAGGTGTTGACTACTTCTTCAATCGGTGAAAGTTTGGTGGTCACAAATCTTGCCACTTCTTTCATGCTCTTTCCTTCAAGAATTACCGTAAGATCGAAACTTCCGCTCATCAGATATACACTTTCAACCTCATCAAACTGGTAAATGCGCTCTGCTACTTTATCAAACCCGGTTTCACGGTGAAGTGCCACATTGACTTCGATCAGAGCAGTTACCATCTCGTTGTCCGTGCGGTCCCAGTTGATCAGCGCCGGATATCCACAAATGATGCCCTCCTCTTCCATCTTCGCGATCGTTTCCTGAATTTCCTCTTCGGATGCCTCAAGCATCGCCGCCATATCTTCCGTCGAAATTTTTGCATTTTTCGACATAATTCGCAATAATTCTTCCTGCAGCATAATATGCCTCCTCTTTTTCCAATAATTGTAATTATGGTGGTGTTAAAAAACGTGTCTCTTCTCCCCTGCAGATGGTTCGGTCATTTCCGTCGGTTACTCGTCCGATGACGGCTGCCGGAATTTCTTCTTCCCGCAGCCGGCGAACCAAGTCTTCGCCGTGTTCTGTGCCAATCAGCACACTTCCGAGAGAATCTGTTTCATACAAATTTACGCCATACTGCTCACAGATCTCGATGCTCTCCTGCCTCACAGGAATCGCCTCAAAGTCTACTTCCAATCCGGCATGTGACATCTCAGCCATTTCCCAAAGCGCACCAAACACACCATTTTTCGTTACATTGTGAAACGCTCTGGCTCCCATGTCCCATGCTGTTTTTCTCTCTTTTTCTATCGAAAACAGCGGTTCTCCGCCTGTTTTTTCCCACAAATATTCGATTGCTTCATCTACATAAACCGCCGGAAAATACTCCATCAGCGATTTCTTTTTGACATATGCCAGTTCTGCCGCTCCGGCTGCCCCTGCCCATTTTGTCATGACAATCTGCTGCCCCGGACAGAATCTACCGCTTCCGGTCTCTGCCTTGTCTTGTTTTCCAAATCCTGACAATGTCAAAAGGGGAGCCTGAACCAGTTCACTAATTTCTGTATGTACCCTTCCGGTATCAACTTCATAGGCAGCCCCATATTCCCCGAGCTGCCCCATGATATTCTTAATGTGTTGTTCCGATGCGGATTCCGGCAAAAGAAGCTGCACCTGCATTCCTTCTGCTCTGGTTCCTGCCGCCAAAAGAGCATTGTACATCCGGTAAAACGCCTTTTTTCCGAGAATTTCGACCGGACCTGTCTCCGTCTGCATCGTACTTCCGACAACCGTCTCCGAAAGCAGCCGGTACGTCAGCGTCTCGCTGCCGGCTGACGGCCTCTCCACAAGACGCTTGCTGCGATACCGTATCTTTTTATCCACGGAACGATTCCATTGGTTTTGTGAAATTTTTCCTTTTTTCATCACTGCACCCCGTCCCCTTCGCCGTCTTGCGGTACAACAACGGGTGCCTGAGTCACTGCCGGCTGTGTCGTCACTTGTGCTTTCTGCTGTGGACGCTTCGTCTGTGCCGGCTTTGGGGTTTGAGCCGCGCTGTCTTTTCCCGGTTTTGCCGTTGTCTGCGGAGCTTTTGTCTCCTCCGGCTTCGCCTCTTCTTTCTTTGCGCCCTTTGTGACATAACGGGGAGAAGCGGCGTACGTACTGGAATTTACCTGTGTCTTGCTCTCCTTGCCATTTTCATCGACAATCTTCCAAAGAATCGCCTTATAACCGGTATGCGCCTCTTGTGTCACGCTCGTATACGATTCCGGTTTGGTCTTGTCATATGTGATCTTATCGGCTCCCGGCTCAATCGTATCGGTAACTTCCGATTCAAACGTTACCGTCCGGTCCTCACTGCGTGTCTCTTCTCCGTAAACATTAAAATAAAGAGTTCCGCTGTAAGTGCCGCCTTGTATATAAATCGGAACATTGGTATTATTCTTAAACTTAAAGTCTTTGTAATCGCCCGCGATCGCCGCGTCCATCGATGGTTTGACATAACTAACAACCATGGAATGCGGACTCCTCTCCACAACTTCCAATTCGGCGCGGAGCACGGCATTATACAATGTCGTCGAAACCTGACACACACCACCGCCAAGGGTATCTTCTACTTTTCCCTGATTGTAAGAAGCTGCGGCATAATATCCATTTTCTTCCGTCAGCGGAGAAATGGCATCATGAACCGAAAACGTTTCGCCCGGATAAAGGACGGAACCGCTGATCAGTCTCGCCGCGTTTGCTACATTTTGGGAACGGTTTACATTGCCGGCGTTGAATGTCGTCGAAAAACTTCCAATCTTATCTTTGCATCGTTCTGCCGTCTCTTTGGAAATTTTTGGCTTTTCCACCTCAACGGTCGCCACTACATGAATCGCAGAAGTATCGTCTTTTGCTTCACTTACGGCTTTTTGAATATTTTCAACCGTTGCCGCCACATCCAATGTGACTCCTTCCTGCGAATCGGTGTATACAAATTCTCCATTTTCCATCGAAACCTGTGCATTCTGCGCACTGGTACACAATTTTTTACATTTTTTCTTTACAAATTTCTTCAGCACTCTTTCATCCATCTGACGGTTTATGCCAAAGGAAACTCCCGTCTTCCGGGCTTCTTTTATTTCTTTATAATTTTCGATCAGATTTCCCCGGCGGCCGACCTTCATCGCCTCGTCAAGAAACTCTTCTGCCGAAAACGTATACCCCACTTCCGCCAGCGTCGTCGTCACAACACTGCCGTTTACTTCCACTTCTAATACCTGTCTTCCCCGTTTTTCCGTCTCTTCGCTGACCGCTTCCATCGCCTGGTCTTTTGTCATTCCGCCCACTGCGACATGTTCTACGGTAACCCCTTCGCAGATCGTCCCATCTTTCGGGCGCAGACTCGCATACGAAACATACGTATACGCAGCGATCAGACCAAACATCATGAAAATGACAACAAAGGCGAGCAGCATTCTTTTTCTCTGCACTCAAAGACCTCCCTTGCATATTGCTGAAAAAAGTATTACAATCATACGTAAGGTAATACAATGCCTGCAAGCATAGCTACAATAAGCACTCCGCAGATAATCGCTGCGACGATTTTTTGTTTTTTACGGCTAAGCATAATTCGTAACCTCCTGATTTTTATATAGTATTAAAGAAAGGACTTACTTTATGATGGTATCACTCCGTTTTCCTTCCTTTTTTGTCTGTTTCCTGATCTTTATCGCATGGATGCATTACAAAAAACACAAGGCAACGAAACAACAGGAAAAAGAATCAAGCCTTTTCTGGGAACGTGAAGAAGAGGCGAATCATACCCGCAACAAGGATATTTCACATCTTCCGCTCTTTACCCCGGATACCACAAGGATTCCCTGGGAAGGAGCCCAAAATGACACGATCCTTCATTATCTTGACGCATTGCGCCGTCTCATCGAATCACCAATGATGGATCTGTCCGAATATACGAACACCGATCTGAAACTTGCCTATGGCATCGGTAATTTTCAGACTCTGTCCACCTACGACGAGACTTACCAAAATTTTTTACAGACTCTGACAGCTCTCGGACGGGCTTATATGGAAGCGGGCGATTATACTCACGCCGCCGAAGCCTGCCGGCTCTGCCTCGACTACGATCCGGAAAACCGGATTGCCTGTCTTTCATTGGCAGAAATTTACAAAAAGGATCATAAAAATTATCTTCTGTCAGATCTGATCGACGAGATCAAACATTCACCGATCGCGCGAAAAGAAAGTCTTCTCCGCGAAATCAACGAGTTGTGACCTTGACAAATACTTTGCCTGCAAGTGCCCAAAGCATCTGCTAGGCTTGTTCTGTATAAAAATCCTTCCATCTTTTTCCAGTACCGAAGATGGAAGGATTCTCTTTTATTCTTTCAGTGACGTTTACCGGTTCTGTCCGATATGATACTTCTGACACAACTGCTGGTCAACCTGCTGATTTTCTTCGACAAGTGCTGCCAGTTTTGTCATATCTCCTAAGATCTGATTGATGCTTGAAAATGGCTGTGCAATGATATAACGTTTTGCTTCTTCATTCAGATTCAGTGTAAACTGCTGTGCCATCATCTCCACAATACTCTGTTTGAGCTGTTCATCCGGTGCATACAGCTGAACCATGCATGCGCGGTCAAAAAAGCGAATCATTTCTTTGCTTCCACATTCTTTCGCCAAAACGGACGATGTACATAAAATCTGTTTTTTCTTTTCATTCATGGAAGATAAGAACAGATTGGTAAATACCTGCTCCGCTTCGCGGTTTCCGAAGATTTCTTCCAGATCATCAATGAGCAGGATATCCACGTCATCGTAAATCTTAATCTGGTTCGGCTTCGCGCCCAGACGGATCGTGCGATCCACTTCTTCCAAAAATTGTCTGCCGGTAGTAAATGCAACCTTTTGTCCGGCAAGAGCCGATTTGCATTTGTCATGAATCTCATGCAATAAATGAGTCTTTCCACGCCCCGGTTTTGCGTAGATCAATACAGGCGAATAAGCTTTCACATTGTTCAAGACTGCTTCTGCCATCGCAACTGCTTCTTCGTTCGCCCCACTTACAAAAAAGTTATCTAGTTTCATCATTAGACCTCGTTATCCTTCCTTTCCCCCAATGATAGAATTACCCTCTATATGAGTATCTCACAAAATGCCGATAAAAACAACACCATTTTTAAGATTTTTTGGGCTCCCCCTCCACATATGAGC
>DJEU01000036.1:0-7654 GCA_002431395.1 Lachnoclostridium sp. UBA5890 | reverse complement strand
AAGTGTTCGAAATGCGAATGTGCGGAAGAGGGGGAGCCTGAATAGTTACGACCCCCTCACAGTCGTATCACTTCGGCACTGTGCGTGAGTGGATTTCTCTTCTGATAATCAAAGACAAGTGAATGTGCCTCTCCCGTCTCTGCTTTTCCGGTTTTTAACAATTTCGGAATATTTACCGTAAATTGCTGCACATAAATCATATTAAAAAGCTGCTTTGGCTGGTACTTTTCATAACCGGAAAGCACGGTCGGCTGCTCGCATTCTTTCGTCAGAAAATCGCGGACTTTCTGCTGGTATTCGTGAGACCGCTCCAGCACAAAGGCCGGTGGATTTTTCACATAATCTCTGGCATACAGATCATACGTCAATGTCTGGCGCAGAATCTCCCTCGCCTCCTCGCTCCAGTCTGTCTCGCACAAGAATTCCCACAAAATCTCATACCGCGCGATACGGCTGTGTTTCATGCCAAAATAGCCTTTTTTGTCGTAAAACTCACCGAGTGTCTGATACATCTCAAACGCATCCGTATGATAATTTTCCATCGCAAGCATTGTTGCCTGAAATTGGAAACTATTGTAATACACTTCCACCATATCCTCTACCTGTTTGAGGCGCAGCACATCCTCGTACGGCAGCCATTTGGTCGCCAGCACCTCGTATGGCGGGCTGCTCCGGTAGCGGATCTCGTATTCGTCCTTCACTTCCTCCATGTAAGACCCTTTCAGCACTTTCAAAAAGCCGAGCTGAAACTGATCCGGCCGCATCCGGTACACATCGTTAAACGACTTGTGAAAGGAGTCATAATCTTCGTGGGGAAGTCCGGCGATCAGATCCAAATGCTGGTGAATATTTCCACCACTCCGCACACGCTCGACGTGCTCTGCCAGTTCTGTCAGATCCATTTTTCGGCGGATTGCCTCAATCGTAAACAAGTTCGTAGACTGCACACCGATCTCGAACTGAATCAATCCCGGACGAAATCCGCGGAAAAGCTCAAAATCCTCCTCGCGCAGAAGATCTCCCCCGATCTCAAAGTGAAAATTCGTCACTCCGTTATCGTGTTCTTTGATGTATTCCCATATTTTGTAAGCGTGTTCGTGATTGCAGTTAAAAGTACGATCGACAAATTTCACCTGTTTCACACGATTTTTCAGGAAAAAGTCCAATTCGTCAAATACCAGATCCAGCGACCGCAGGCGCACCGTTTTGTCGATAGACGACAGACAGTAGCTGCAGGAAAATGGGCAGCCACGGATCGTTTCATAATAAATGATGCGGTTTTCCATCTGTTCCAGGTCGCGGTAGGGAAATACTAGATCGTCCATTTTCATCGGCATACGCGGTGGCGTAAATACAGCCTTCCCGTCGTCTCCCCGATAACAGAGGCCGGCGATATCCGAACGTTTTTCCGCCCCTTCACCCAGCAGAAATGCCACATATTCGTGGAATGTGTTCTCGCCTTCTCCGACCATGACAAGATCCACAAACGGATATTTTTGAAGCACTTTCTCTGCATCGTACGAAACTTCCGGTCCTCCCAAGATAATTTCCACCTGCGGACAAATTTTCTTCAGATTTTCAGCCACATCAAGCACGTACTCAATATTCCAAATATAGCACGAAAATCCGACAACATCCGGCTTTTTTCGATAAATTCCGGCAAGGATTTCATCTTTTTGGTGATTGATGGTATATTCTGCCAGTTCAATGTCCTCTTCGTATTTTCCGGCGTTTGCTTTCAAAGAATACACCGCCAGATTGGAATGGATATATTTGGCATTGATCGCCGCTAACACTATTTTTTTCATTTGCTCGCCTCTTTCTTTTCTTCCCGGTTCCGGTTATAACGGTTTACCGCCATTCCGACCCCGAGCAGGCACCAATACACCGGTGCCACACAAACCGTCGAATCATTGGCAAGGCCGGTCACAAGGTAGCCAAATGTACCGAGCAGGATTCCGATACCAAAAATCTCCGAAGAATGGTATGCCGTCTTGCGAAAATACATGCGAAAACTTTCCACAAAATATATGACAAATATTGCCAGAAATGCCAGCAGGGAAATGCCGCCTGTCTGAATCGCAATCTGCAAAAACATATTGTGCGGTTTTGTAACAAGGGAACCACCATATCCAACATTTACCATTCCGACGTAATCATCATTCGGGAACGCATAGATAAATGTGTTCGGCCCGGACCCCTGAAAAATGTATTTTTTCACAAGAGGCAGCGTCCTTGACCAGATAAAGCCGCGGCGGCTTCCAAAATGCAGATTGTCCTCAAAGCCAAAGGTTTCGATATGACGCAGTTCATCCAATTTGTAGAATGGCGTCACAATGCGGTATTCCGTCTGATTCACACCGGCTTCCTCGTATTTTTCGCCCTGCATTGCAATCGTATAACTGCGTCCGGTGGAAGGTGTATAAATAATAAACCCATTGTAGGTCTGATTTTTGGACTCAATCTTTTTCTCTTCGATCTCAATGGTCTGATATTTCTTGTCGAAAAATTTCATACGACCTGCCGTCTCATCTTCATATAAATTGTAAGATTTTCCCTTTTCGTCGGTCGCCTCGTAGCGGTATTCGCCCTCCGCAATATTGACTTTCAGATTAAGCACATCGCCATTGTCCATGGTCATTTTGAGCGTGCCGTCTTTTCCTTCCATGCTTCGTATCACCTGATTGTTCGGCGCCGGATGGAACATTTTATTGATTCCGTATTCGAAAAGCGGCTGATACTGGAACACCATGAACACGCAAACTGCGACGCAGACCACTCCGCCGATGGCAAATGGCAGCGGCTTTTTCTTCATATTTGGAATCATAAGGATCAAAAACAGGACAAGACTCGCTGCGACACCGATACAGCCGGTCAATGACTGCGAACCTAACAGCATCACAAGGAGCAGCGCAGACGTAATCACCGACACAACGCTCACAAATACGGCACTTGTTTTCCGTTTTTTTGACACGAGCGACAAAATGACCGGCAGCAAAAGTGCCACGTACGAACCCACGTAATTTGGATTGTACAATGTCGCGTACACTCTGCCTTTTTCGAAATTGAACGTAAAGTCCAGTTTATTGTCTAACATCAGATTCATTACCGCTTTTCCGGCATCTGTCCGAAAGAAGTCATAGCCAAACGCCTGCATTCCACCAATCAGTGTCATGATAAACACTCCGGCAAGCAGTCCATATGCGACGATGCGGAGTTCCACCGCCCCCTGCAGAATCCAATACGAAAAAAACAATACCGCCACGTACGCCCCCAAAATGAGCATTCCTTCCCACTGCTCATAACCGCCGCGCACAGCCGCATCAGTATGCTGCGAAAAAATGGTTGACTCAAACGCCAGCACGGCATACAACACCAGCGGGATAATGTATTTTTTTTCCAATTTGCTGTCCGGCATCCCATCTTTTACAATGAGACATTTGAGCGCCGCGTAAAATGCCATCAGCGCGCAAAGTAAAAGCAAAAGCTGTCCTTTCCAAAACAGGAAAAAGTCGTACCGCACCGTCGAGCTGGAGAACCACGCATATTCCTCCATCCCCGTTTCATATTTAAAAGCAGATACCACGAGCGGCACCAGGCTCACGATCAACACGACCAAAACCGCTCCGATGATATTTTGATTTTTCGTCTTCATAGTTTCCTTTCCCCTTTGCTTATTTCGCTATCCTCATTATACCTATATAAGTGGGTTTTGTAAAATGATTTTTGTAGCAGGTTGGAAATCTGACAAAAAAGACGGTCTCCCTCCGGAAACCGTCTTTTTTCTATTCTCATGCCATCTCTTATGGCAATTCAATCTCTGAATATTCTTTTGGTGGAAGTGATTTTGTCGAATCTTTCACAAACTTACGAACCGCCTGTGCTCCCTTAACAACCGGGATATTGGTTCCGGCTCCGGCAACACATCCGCCAGGGCAGCCCATTCCTTCGATCAGGCAGCCATCTTTCTTTCCGGCTTTTGCCAAAAGAAGCATTTTCTGGCATTCGCTGAGTCCCTCGACATGCTCGATGAGTACGTCCGTTCCCGGATAATATTCATTGATACAATCCTCAATTGCCTTCGAAACACCACCGGAAACTGCGTAGCCACGTCCGGCTCCTGTTGCATCGTGGATTGGCTCTTCACATTCGTAAGTCTCCATATCGATGCCTTTCGCTTCGAAAATACATGCAAGTTCTTCAAAGGTAATAACAAAATCTACGTCGCTTCGTACCGAATCACGGGAAGCCTCCAGTTTTTTTGCAGCACATGGGCCGACAAATACCACACGTGAATTTGGATGTTTCTGCTTGATGGAACGAGCCGTCGCAACCATCGGTGTCAGCGCGCTGGATACGGACTCTACCATCTCTTCCGGAAGAGTTCTCTTCGCAAGAACGGACCAAGCCGGACAACAGGAAGTCAGCAGGAATGGAAGTTTTCCTGTCGCTACTTCATGTACATAATGTTTTGCCTCTGTGATCGCTCCGATGTCTGCACCAAGTGCCACTTCGTAAACTTCAGCAAAACCGATTTCTTTCAATGCTGCTTTGATCTTCCAAAGACGAACATCGGTTCCAAACTGGCCGATAACAGCCGGTGCCAGTTCCACGATAACTTCGTCTCCCTTTTTCATTGCCTGAATCAGCTGGAAGATCTGGGATTTATCTGCAATCGCACCAAATGGGCAGCTGACCATACACTGACCGCATTTTACGCAGATATCATCATTGATCTGTGCACGTCCGTGCTCGTCGCTGGAAATTGCCTTTACACCACATGCTACTGCACAAGGTCTCTGTTTTTTCGCAATCGCATCGTAAGGACAGATTGCCTTACATTTTCCACATTTGATACATTTTTCTTTATCAATAAAAGAGCGTCCATTTACCATAGAAATCGCACCACGAGGACACACCTCCTGACAAGGATGTGCCACACAGCCACGACACTGGTTACTCACTTCATAACCGCTTTCTTCACAACTTGCACAGGCAGATGGAATAACCTGCATCAACGGTGGCTCATAATATTTATCTGAAATATTGCTCTCATTCAATCCACTGGTAATATGTACCGGCTGACTTTCCGGTCGAAGAGACATACCCATAGCCAGACGCACTCTCTCACCTGCGATCGCGCGCTCACGGTAAATACTGTCACGGTACAGGGGTACATCAGATGGTGTAATGCGGTATGGAATCGCTTCAATATCATCATTAATATTCTCTGATTCAAACGCAACTTTTGCTACTTCCGTAAACACCTGACGACGAATTTTTGTAATCGGGGTCTCAATACCTCTCATGTTTCTCCTCCATTTCATCTTCATCCTTTTAAACTATTCAGGGCCTCCGCCCCATTCCTAATTGATTCTCAATAACAAATTCAGAATAACATAAATAAAGGAGATTGTCTAGTCTTTAACAATCATTTAATAGTTTTTTTACGGATTCATAGCCTCTTCGCTGCATTCCGGAAATTCAATATAAAAGCATGTCTTTTTCACCTCGTCGCTTGTCACCCATATTTTTCCAAAATGTCTCGCGACGATGTGTTTGGCAACCATCAGTCCAAGGCCCGAACCATCCTTGTTTCCGTGATTGCTGGCGCGGTAAAATTTTTCAAATACATTCTCCCATTCCTCCTTCGGAATCGCAATTCCGGTATCTTCCATGCTGACCAGCAGTTTTCCGTCCGCGCGGTGAATCCGAATCGTAATCTCCGTCCCCTCGTCCGCATATTTGACTGCGTTCTGGAAAAGAATCAAAAACAACTGGCGGATACGGTCATAATCGCCCTCGATCAGCGAACATTCGTCGTTGTACTGCAGATCTGCCGTAATTTTTCGCTCTGCACACATCACGCGCATACTGCGCATCACGTCCTGCATTACGGCGATAACATTTAACACTTCAAGATTCATTTCAAAGTCCGGATTCTGCATTTTTGACAAAATCAGGAGATCGGCGACAAGGCGCTCCATGCCGGCGCATTCCTTGCGAATTCTCTCATAATATTCCTGCTGCTTCGCCGGATCGTCCACATAACCATCTGCCAGCGTCTCCGCGTATCCTTTTACAACGGTGATCGGTGTGCGGAGTTCATGGGAAACATTGGAAAAGAAATCCCGTCGGTTCTGCTCCAGATTTTCACGGAATTCCTCAGCATCGACCAATTTTTCCGACAAAATATCCATACTGTCCGCCAAAAGTCCCAATTCGTCTTTTCTACGGATCCCCGTCTGCTGCGCGTATTCGCCTGCTGCCATATGCAGTGCAATTTCCTTAATGCGGATGATCGGGCGCACAAGCTGGCGCGAGAAAAACGCCGACACGCTGAGCGCAACGACGAGCGCAATGATAACACTCAATGCCATATAATTCTGATACTGGCCGATCGACCGCTCACGATAATCCATCTCTCCATTGACAAGGACCACGCCGGCATTTTCGCCCTGCACATTTTTGACCGGCGCCGCCACATGCATCATATCCATCTCGTAAATCTTGTCATAATCGCTGAAACTCCGGGTCTTTCCCTCGCAGGCTGCCGCGATCAGCGCCTTTGTACGTGTGTCACTCCGCGCGGAAATCGTGTTCATATCTGCATTGACAAAACTATCACTAAGCGGCTCCTCCACCTTGTCATTTGCCAGAATCCAGATATCGGTATTTTGAAATACACCAAAATCATCAATCGCAAGAAGATATTCCTGAATGCCGTCCGTACTTCCGTGCGCCATCGTCTCCGTGATCCGCTTGGACACACTCTGCGCAAGACTTTTCAGTTCATCCTTGTACACGTTCATAACATTATGTCTGTTAAATTTTGTAAATATAAGACCGGAAATCGCCGTCATAATCAACAATGTGACCACAAAGCAAAGGCCTACTCTCCAAAATATTTTCTTCACATTGATTCCCCTGTTCTAACTGCATCAGACATTGAGCTCAAATTTGTATCCAAGCCCCCATATCGTCTTGATCTCCCAGTCGGGATGCTCCACTTTATCCAATTTGGCGCGAAGTCTCTTGATATGTGAATCCACGGTACGGCTGTCGCCAAAATAATCCTGCCCCCACAGACTGTCAAGCAGATTGTCCCTGGTAAATACTTTGCTCGGATTTTTCGCAAGGATCCACATCGTCTCCACTTCTTTTTTCGTCATCGGAATCTTTTCCGTTCCGACAAAAACAGTGTAAGCTTCTATATTAATCGTAAGATCACCCACGGTAAGAACTTTTTTCTCTTTTTCTTCCTCGCTGCGCCCCATACGACGGAGCACGGCACGCACACGCGCCATTACTTCATTCGGGCTGAATGGCTTCACAATATAATCATCTGCGCCAATATCAAGTCCCATCACGCGCTCGTAATCTTCTCCCTTTGCCGTGATCAAAATGATCGGAACCTGCGAGATCTCGCGGATCTTCTGGCATACTTTATAACCGTCCAGTCCCGGCATCATGATATCCAGCAGCACCACTGCCGGATTACATTTTTTAAAGGTCTCAAACGCCTCAATCCCGTCTTCTGCAACGATTGGCTCAAATCCTTCTTTTACTACATAAGTGCTCAAAACTTCCCGGATATCTTCATTGTCATCCGCAATCAATATGTACTGCATAAAAACCCTCCTAGTATAATAAT
>DJEU01000052.1:39701-62743 GCA_002431395.1 Lachnoclostridium sp. UBA5890 | reverse complement strand
GTGTTTTGGCAGAGCTGGAAGATATCTTCATACATTCCCTTAAACATTGAAAATTTCTGGATGAGATTATAAATCTGCTCCGGGTCGTCTGTGCTTAAAAAAGTAAGCCAGGCTTCCAACTCTGTGTTGATATCTTTATTTTCCATGGTTTTATGGAAAATGTCAAGAGGTACAAATAAAAATTTTTACTTTTTCCATAATTCCTATTGACTTAGTAGGATAAAGATGATATGATAATTTCAGTCAATAAGAAAAGCGTATTGACCTACGCATGCATCGGCATGCTACCTATCGCAAAACGAAAAACATTGGAAGGGCGGTAACGATTATGGAAAAGATTGCAAAGCAGTTGACAGAGTTGATTGGAAATACTCCATTGCTGGAGTTGACAAATTATGAAAAAGAAAATGAATTAAAAGCGAAAGTAATCGCAAAATTGGAATATTTTAATCCGCTGGGAAGCGTGAAAGACCGTGTGGCAGGCGCGATGATCGAGCAGGGGATCAAAGATGGCAAGATCAACGCCGACACTGTCATTATCGAGCCGACAAGCGGAAATACAGGAATCGGACTTGCATTTGTGGCAGCAGCCAAAGGCCTGCATCTGATTCTTACGATGCCGGATACGATGAGCGTAGAGAGACGTAAGATCGTATCGGCGCTGGGGGCAGAGATCGTACTCACACCGGGACGCGAAGGTATGAAAGGTGCGATCGCAAAAGCAGAAGCGCTGAAGGAAGAATATGGAAATGCATTTATTCCGCAGCAGTTTGAAAATGAGGCAAATCCGGCGATTCACAAAAAAACGACCGGACAGGAGATTTGGAGAGATACCGATGGAAAGGTAGACATCTTTGTATCGGCAGTCGGCACCGGCGGAACCGTAACGGGAACCGGACTGGCATTGAAAGAGAAAAATCCGGATGTCAAAGTTGTGGCTGTAGAACCTGCAGGATCACCGGTACTTTCCGGAGGAAAACCGGGACCGCATAAGATCCAGGGAATCGGCGCAGGTTTTGTGCCGGGAGTGCTCGAAATGAAAGTATTGGATGAGATCATAAAAGTAGAAAACGACGATGCATTCGAGACAGCAAGAAAGATTGCAAGAACCGACGGCGTGCTTGTTGGAATTTCTTCCGGCGCAGCATTGTACGCAGCGACAGAACTTGCTAAACGTCCGGAAAATGAAGGCAAAAATATCGTGGTATTGCTCCCGGATACCGGTGAGAGATATCTTTCTACTTCCTTATTTATTGTATAAAGGCAGAGGATTTTATGCAGAAAAGAAAACACAGAATATTGTCCGCGGTGCTTATCGTGGCAATGACAGCCGGAATGGTAGCCGGACTTGGCGGTTGTGGAAAAAAGAACGGCGATGAGCTGACGATCACCAACGTTTCCTACGATCCGACGAGAGAATTTTACGAAAAATACAATGAGTTATTTGAACAATATTACGAAAAGAATTTTGGAAAAAAAGTGCGGGTCATACAGTCGCACGGAGGTTCCGGAAGCCAGGCAAGATCTGTCGTGGAAGGATGTAATGCCGATGTCGTTACACTGGCACTTGAGCATGACATCACATTGATTGAAAAAACGGGTCTGATCGATGCCGGATGGCAGAAGGAATTTGACAAAGACAGTGCTCCTTACACATCGACCATTGTATTTTTAGTACGAAAAGGAAATCCGAAGCAGATTCAAGACTGGCAGGATTTGGTAAAGGACGGTGTGGAAGTCATTACACCGGATCCAAAGAGCAGCGGCGGAGCGTGCTGGAATTTTTTGGCGGCTCTCAGTTATGCGAAGACGACATGGAACGATGCGGCGAAAGAAAAGCAGTTTATGAAAGCGTTGTATCAAAATGTGTCCGTGATGGATTCGGGAGCAAGAGGAGCAACTACTACATTTGTAGAAAATAAAAAGGGCGATGTGCTGATTGCCTGGGAAAATGAAGCATTGGCGACGTTAAATTCTTACCCGGGTGAGTATGAGATGATAAATCCTTCGGTCAGCATTTTGGCGCAGCCAAGTGTGGCGGTGGTCGATGACAATGCCAGAATGAACCAGAGCGAAGAAGTGAGTACCGGATATTTACAATATTTGTACAGCGACGAAGCCCAGCGGCTCATTGGGGAAAATGGTTACCGTCCATCCAATGAAGCAATCTTACAGGAATTTTCAGACAAATACGATCTGTCAATCAAGATGTGGAACATCGGAGATTACGGCGGCTGGGACAAAGCCTACGAAACGTATTTTGACGATGGCGCCATGTTTGATGAAATTTACGAATACTAGAATGACAGGAGCGAGAGAAGATGAAAAAGGCAGATATACCAAAAAAAGTGAAAAAAGCCAGAGTCATACCGGGTTATCGATGCACTTTGGGAATTGTCGTAACGATGCTTTCGCTCATTGTGCTCATTCCGCTGGCATCCGTGCTTGTGCATTCGCTGCAGATTTCCCCGCGTGAATTTTTCGCACTGCTCTGGAAACCGAATGTACGGAATGCATTTCTTACCAGCATCGGTTGTTCGTTTGTGGCAGCGGTACTCAATGCGGTGTTTGGACTGATTGTAGCATGGACGTTAGTCAAATACGATTTTCCGGGAAAACGGATCTTAGATGGATTCATTGAACTTCCCTTTGCACTGCCGACTGCGGTTGCCGGCATTACGCTTTCGAAATTGTATTCGGAAAGCGGCTGGCTGGGAAGCGGACTGGAAAAACTTGGAATAAAAGTAACCTATACCCACCTCGGACTTGTGATCGCGTTGATCTTCGTGGGACTGCCGTTTGTCATAAGAGCGGTTCAGCCGGTTCTTGAAAAAATGGATGGCCAGTACGAAGAAGCGGCCTATATGCTTGGTGCGACGCCGAGAAAAACCTTCTTTTCTGTTATTTTGCCGGAATTACGGCCAGCTCTGTTGACCGGATTTGGACTTGCTTTTGCCAGAGGGATCGGCGAATATGGAAGCGTCATCTACATTTCAGGAAACAGCGCAAAGGAAAAGACACAGGTAATTTCTTATGTTATTATGCAAAAATTAAGTTATATTGATTATGCAAGTGCGACGGCGATCGCATTTGTGATGCTGATTCTGTCATTTCTGCTTTTGCTTTTTGTCAATATCGTGCAGGCGAGACAGTCAGCGAGAACGAATTTATTGTAGGAGAGGATAGGCATGAGCGAACAGGAAAAACTCGAACGCGGGAAACGGCGGACAAAACGACTGATGATCACCATAACGGTGGCATTTCTCGTATTGATGCTTGTGATCCCATTGGCTTCGGTGATCGCCAGTTCCCTGAAAGAGGGAATCGGATTTTATCTCGAGTCGATTTCAACGGAATATGTGAGAAGCGCTCTTGGCGTGACGATTCTGGCGACGGTGATCGCGGTCATCGTAAATACGTTCTTTGGAATCTGCGCCGCATGGCTTTTGACAAAATTTTCTTTCCGAGGAAAGCAGATCCTGGCGACGCTCATTGATATACCGTTTTCGATATCGCCGGTTATCGTAGGACTTGCCTATCTGATGACCTTTGGACGGCTCGGATGGTTTTATCCGGCGATCCGCGCAGTGAACCAATGGTTCGGAACAGACATCCGCATTACATTTGCGATTCCGGGTGTCGTACTGGCGACGATCTTTGTTACCTTCCCATTTGTGTCGAGGGAATTGATCCCGATTCTCAATGCGCAGGGAAAGGACGAAGAAGAGGCCGCGGCGCTGATGGGAGCGAGCGGATATAAAATTTTTCGAAAAATTACGCTTCCACAGATGAAATGGGGACTGATTTATGGTATTATCTTATGTACAGCGAGAGCGTTAGGCGAATTTGGAGCCGTCAATGCCCTGTCAAAGACAAGAGGCGAGACATTTACACTTCCGTTGGAAATTGATGCATTATATATGTCAGGAACGGATACTTCGATCACGGCGGCATTTGCCGTATCTTCGATCTTGGTGATCCTGGCGGTGATCTTACTGATCGCAAGAAATATTCTCGAACACCGGGACAAAGGAAAGGAAGGGCGGTAAGCAATGTACGTAGAAATGAAGAACATATATAAGCGATACGGCGATTTCCTTGCCTCCGACAATGTGAGTTTCGGGATTGAAAAAGGAAAACTGGTGGCGCTTCTCGGACCTTCCGGAAGCGGAAAAACGACACTTTTGCGAATGATCGCAGGGCTGGAAAATCCAAATTCCGGAGATATCTTCATCGACGGAAAACGGGTCAATGACATTCCGACATCGAAACGAGGCATCGGATTTGTATTTCAAAATTATGCATTGTTTCGATACATGACAGTTTTTGACAATGTGGCGTTTGGCCTGGAACTGCAGAAGATGCCGAAAAAACAGATCAAAGAGAGAGTCAAAGAACTTCTCGAATTAACCGGACTTTCGGGGATGGAAAAACGATATCCGAATCAGCTGTCCGGCGGGCAGCGCCAGAGAGTGGCATTTGCCAGAGCATTGGCACCGAATCCACAAGTACTTTTGCTGGACGAACCGTTTGCGGCGATCGATGCCAAAGTAAGAACGGAGCTGCGGAGCTGGCTCAAAGAAATGGTAGAAAAACTAGGAATTACGAGTATTTTCGTTACCCACGATCAAGATGAGGCCGTAGAGGTGGCCGATGAGATCATCATTACGAACCACGGAACCATCGAGCAGATGGGAACGCCGGTAGAAATTTACAAATCACCGGGAACCCCGTTTGTCGCTAAATTCATCGGCAGATCTTCGGTAGTGGAAGAATATGGAAAATTAAAAGGATTTGACCAGGTCGAGGGGGCAGACAGAGCCGTCATCCGACCGGAATTTATAAAAATATCAAAGAGTGGAAAACTCGATCAGTACATCAGTGCGGCAGAGACCGGCGTCGTAAAAGACGTGGTATTCCGCGGAAACCGCATTGACATCACCGTCGATATTAACGGAATTGAGGTTGTCGGCGAACGGTCGCTGGAAAAAGATCTGGTGTCCGTTGGCGAGACAGTACATGTGCTGATCTACCGATTGTATGTGTTTGACGAGGCGCAGACGTATCTGCTCGAAAATAAAGAGATGCAGGAACAGGATGTGTTCTACATCTAAGGAAATTCAAGGAGGAGCTGCGATGCAGATTGAAAATAAAAAAATACTTCACACTGACATTTTGATCGTCGGTGGAGGAACCGCAGGATGTTACGCCGCATTGACGATTCGCGAAAAATCCGATTATTCGATCATTATCGCGGAAAAAGCAAATATTAAGCGGAGCGGCTGCCTGGCTGCCGGTGTCAACGCGATTAACGCGTATATCGTAAAGGGCAGAAAGCCGGAAGATTATGTGGAATATGCGAAAAAAGATGCGGATGGCATTGTGAGAGAAGATCTGCTTATGACAATGTCAGAGGGACTTAACCGGGTAACGGAAAAAATGGAAAAACTCGGACTTGTCATTTTGAAAGATGAAAATGGAGAATACGTCGCACGCGGAAATCGAAATATAAAGATTAACGGTGAAAATATGAAACCGCTGCTGGCTTCGGCAGTAGAGAGCCTTCCGAATGTGACCATATTAAATCGGATCAATATAACTGATTACATTGTGGAGGATAATACGATCCGCGGAGCGTTTGGATTTTCGATGGAAGAAAACACCGCTTACGAGATCCGCGCAAAGAAAGTGCTTTGTGCGACCGGCGGAGCGGCAGGGCTTTACCGCCCGAACAATCCGGGATTTTCGAGACATAAAATGTGGTATCCACCATTTAATACCGGCGCAGGATATGCGATGGGGATTCGGAGCGGAGCCGAGATGACGACTTTTGAGATGCGTTTTATCGCTCTCCGGTGTAAAGATACGATCGCACCGACCGGAACGATCGCACAGGGCGTCGGCGCAAAGCAGGTTAATGCAAAAGGCGAAGTTTATGAAGATAAATACGGTTTGACGACTTCGGAGCGTGTGTATGGAACCGTGATGGAAAATTTGGAGGGAAGAGGCCCTTGTTACCTGCGGACCGAAGGAATCAGTGACGAGCAGGACGAGTCATTGAAAAAAGCGTACCTCAATATGGCACCAAGCCAGACACTCAAATGGATCGAATCCGGCAAGAAGCCGAGCGAGCAGAATGTCGAGATCGAGGGAACCGAACCTTATATCGTGGGTGGACACACCGCCAGCGGATATTGGGTGGACACGGACCGTCAGACGACGATCCACGGACTGTATGCGGCAGGAGATGTCGCCGGAGGATGTCCGCAGAAATACGTGACCGGCGCAATGGTCGAAGGCGAGATCGCGGCACTTCATATGGTAAAAGAACTGGATGCCGGACAGGAACTGCCGGTAAATGAGGCAGAAGAAGAAACGGCATTGGAAGAAAAGATAAAAGAATATAACCATTATTTAACAGGAACAAACGATATGTTTACCGTCGAAGCCTTGGAAGAGGCGATGCAGAAAGTCATGGACAATTACGCCGGAGGAATTTCGACGCATTACCAGTTCAATGAAAAGCAGCTGGCACTTGCGAAAGACAAGATCAAACAGCTGATCGAACTCAGCGAGGATGTCGCAGCGGAGGATATGCATGAATTGATGTTTGTCTATGAGCTGAGAGAACGGCTTACCGTGTGCCTTGCCGTCATTGCCCATTTGGAAGCAAGAAAAGAGACAAGATGGCACAGTTTTGCCGAAAATTTAGATTATCCTAATAAAGACCAGAGTTGGTTAAAATATGTAAATTCCAGAATGGAAGATGGCGAGATCGTCATCCGCTTCCGAGACCTGGTTGGAAGGGAGGAGCATTATGAGCATAGCAATTAACAAGGCATTGTGCAAAGGCTGTACCGCCTGCGCGAAAGTTTGTCCGGGAAGTCTGATCAAGATGGACGACGACAAAAAAGCCTATATCAAGTACCCGAAAGACTGCTGGGGATGCTCATCCTGTATCAAAGAGTGCCGGTTTGGCGCGATCGCTCTTTACCTGGGAGCAGATATTGGAGGTATGGGAAGCAAGATGACTGTACTTTCTGAAGAAAATCAGTTATACTGGAATATATTACGAAGAGATGGCAGCAAAGAACAAGTTATTATCAATAAAAAAGAATCAAACAAGTACTAGAGAAAGGAAGGACACAGATATGAGTGAGTTTTCACATCTTGACGAATTGGAGGCAGAAGCAATCTACATCATCCGTGAAGTGGCTGCAGAATGCGAAAAACCGGTAATGCTTTATTCCATCGGAAAAGACAGCTCGGTAATGCTGCATTTGGCAATGAAAGCTTTTTATCCGGAGAAACCGCCGTTCCCATTTTTACATGTTAATACAACATGGAAATTTAAAGAAATGATCGAGTTCCGTGACAAAACGGCCAAAAAACTCGGCATCGATATGATCGAGTACATTAACGAACAAGGGGTAAAAGACGGAATCAATCCATTTGACCACGGTTCTGCTTATACCGATATCATGAAAACACAGGCATTGAAACAGGCCCTCGACAAATACGGATTTACCGCTGCTTTTGGTGGTGGACGCCGAGACGAGGAGAAATCAAGAGCCAAAGAGAGAATATTCTCTTTCCGAAACGAACATCATGCGTGGGATCCGAAAAATCAGCGTCCGGAGATGTGGAAACTGTACAATTCCAAGATCCAGAAACATCAGGAAGTACGAGTATTCCCATTGTCAAACTGGACGGAGACGGATATCTGGCAGTACATTCGCCGTGAAAATATCGAGATCCCGTCTCTGTATTTTGCAAAAGTACGTCCGGTCGTTTATCGCGACGGCAACATTATCATGGTAGACGATGACCGTATGAAACTTCGTCCGGGTGAAAAGATCGAGTACAAGAGTGTACGATTCCGTACCCTGGGATGTTATCCACTTACCGGTGGATGCGAGTCCACTGCGACGACACTGGACGAAATTATCGACGAGACACTGAGTGCGGTATCTTCCGAGAGAACGACACGAGTGATCGACAATGAAGCAGCTGGCAGTATGGAACGAAGAAAGAGAGAAGGGTATTTCTAATATGAGCGGATTATTGAAATTTATTACATGCGGAAGCGTGGATGACGGAAAATCAACCTTAATTGGACATATTTTATACGATTCAAAGTTATTGTATACCGACCAGGAAAAAGCACTGGAATTAGACAGTAAAGTCGGAAGCCGCGGTGGCAAGATCGACTACTCACTGCTTCTCGACGGATTGATGGCAGAGCGTGAGCAGGGAATCACGATCGATGTTGCGTACCGTTACTTTACGACAGAAAAACGAAGCTTCATCGTTGCGGATACACCGGGACATGAAGAATACACAAGAAACATGGCAGTAGGAGCTTCCTTTGCCGATCTCGCAGTCATTTTGATCGACGCAAAACAGGGCGTGCTTGTACAGACAAGACGCCACGCAAGAATTTGTGAATTGATGGGAATCAAATATTTTGTATTTGCCGTCAACAAAATGGACCTTGTGGACTACAGCGAAGAGAGATTCCGCGAGATTGAAGCACAGATCAAGGAACTTTCCGAAGAACTCAGCCTTGCCAATGTCAAGATCATTCCGGTTTCGGCGACAGAAGGCGACAATGTTACGACAAAATCCGACAACATCAAATGGTATGATGGCGAAGCACTTTTGACGTATTTGGAAAATATTGATATTTCCGAAGACAACCACGAAGTTGGTTTCTATATGCCGGTACAGCGTGTATGCCGTCCGGACCACACATTCCGAGGCTTTCAGGGTCAGGTGGAAGATGGCGAGATTCATGTCGGCGACGAACTGACAACCCTGCCAAGCAATGAGACAGCAAAAGTAAAGAGCATTTATGTCGGCGACAAGCAGAGCGACAAAGCGGTGAAAGGCCAGCCGGTAACGATCCAGCTTGACCGCGAAGTAGACGTATCCAGAGGCTGTGTGCTTTCTGTGGATTCTCAGGTGAAAGTCGCATCGACATTGACGGCGACACTCCTTTGGATGGACGACGATGAACTTATCAGTGGAAAAAACTTCTTCTTTAAACTGGGAACAAAGACCATTCCGGGAGCAGTTACGAAGATTGAATATGCGATCGATGTCAATACCGGTGAGCAGAAACCGGTGGAAACGCTCAGCAAAAACGAGATCGCCGTATGTAAGATCTCACTGGCAGACAAGATCGTCGTAGATGAATTTAAGAAACATAAGACAATGGGTGAATTCATTCTCATTGACCGTGTAACCAATATGACATCTGCCTGTGGAGTGGTAGAAAGTGTAAATACCGAAGAGCATGGTCTGTATGAAGGACGTGTGGACCGCAAAGTCCGTGCAGCAGTCAAAGGCCAGACGGCGGTTACCGTAGAATTTATCAAATCCGATAAAGTAAATCGTGCTTTTGTCGAGGATGTGGAAAAAGTTCTTCACATCGATGGAAGACATACGTATCTGTATGCACCGTCACAGGGTGAGAATATTTCTCTGGTACTCAAACACTTGCACCGCGCGGGAATTGTTGTCCTGCTTCTCGTTGACAAAAAACAGGCAGACAGCATTACAAATAAAAATGAAAATTATATCACGAATTGGAGTGAAAATGGTACGGAGGTAGAAGAAGTGGCAGCCTTTATCCGCAAACAGTCGGTTTATGGCGAAGCATCCGTACGCAATGGCAACTACATTTGAAGAGTCGAAAATGGAGGGAACGTATGAGATTCAACACAGCACTTTTGCACAGTGGAAAAATGGGAGATGAGGCGACCGGAGCGACGCTCACGCCGATCTACCAATCCAGCGCCTTCTATCAGACGTCTGCAGAACAACACGAAAAATTGTTTCATAATAAGGCAAACGGATTTTCTTATACAAGACTGAATAATCCGACGATCACTGCCTTTGAAAACCGGATGACAGCATTGGAGAAAGGACTTTCTTCGATCGCCTGTGCTTCCGGGATGGCAGCGATCTTCAATGCCTTACTGAATATCGTGAATGCCGGAGAGGAAATTTTGGCAAGCACGAGTTTATACGGAGGATCCATCGATGTCTTTCATGATTTTGAGGCATTTGGGATCAAAACCGTATTTGTCGATATTCATGACGAAGAGGCCGTCAAAGCAGCGATCAACGACAAGACAAGAGTGATCTTTGCGGAGACGATCGGAAATCCAAAACTGGATGTCATAGACATCCGTAAGCTGGCAGAATTGGCACACGAGAACGGACTTCCGCTTGTGATGGACAACACGGTCGCAACCGCGTATCTTGTCCGTCCGATCGAACTTGGTGCTGATATCGTCGTCAATTCGACATCGAAGTACATCAACGGAAACAGCGATGCCATCAGCGGTGTGATCACCGACAGCGGAAACTTCAAATGGGATAAAGAAAAATATCCCGGCATGAAAGAATATGCAAAATTTGGAAAATTTGCATTTACCGCGAAACTCAGAAATGGCTTGTTTCGAAATACCGGTGCCTGTATGGCGCCACAGACAGCATTTTACAATATGCTGGGGCTTGAAACACTCGGACTCCGCATGGAGCGTGCCTGTTTCAATGCCGAAAAGTTAGCAGAGTTTTTGACGCAGTATCCGGACATCAAAGTAAATTATCCGGCACTGCCAGACAGCCCATGGCACAAAACCGCAGAAAAAACTCTGGAAAACGGCTATGGCGCGATACTTACGATCCGCGTCGGAAGCAAAGAACGTGCTTTCCAGATTATGAATGATCTGAAATTACCAAAAATTGTCTCCAATATTGGAGATACAAAGTCCCTGATCATTCATCCGGAATCGACGTTGAATGCGCACAGCACGGAAAAAGAGAAAGAAGATGCCGGAGTATTTGACGACCTGATCCGAATCAGCGTCGGCATTGAAGATATTCAGGATATCATCGAAGATTTTAAATACGCGATTGAGAAGAAATAAGGAGGAAGTGAATTATGGCAGTAGATTATGCTACACTGAAAAAAGGCGGATTCATGCGCCAGAAACAAAAAAATAACTTTTCCCTGCGACTGGCAGTGGTAGGAGGAAATCTGACAGCAAAGCAGCTGGCTAAGATTGCGGAAGTGGCAGAAAAATATGGAGATGGACATGTACATCTGACATCCAGACAGGGCGTAGAGATCCCATTTATCAAACTGGATCAGATCGACGAAGTGAAAGCAGAATTGGAAAAAGGCGATTGTAAGCCGGGTGTCTGCGGACCGCGTGTACGTACTGTCACAGCCTGTCAGGGAAATCAGATCTGTCCAAGTGGAAACATTGATTCCTATGATATCGCTCAGAAATTGGACGAGAGATATTTTGCAAGAGAGCTTCCTCATAAATTCAAATTTGGTGTCACCGGATGCCAGAATAACTGTTTGAAGTCCGAGGAAAATGATGTCGGAGTGAAAGGTGCCTCGATCGTAAAATGGAAAGAGGATGCCTGTATCCAGTGTGGTGTATGCGTAAAAGCGTGCCGCACCGATGCTCTCAAACTGGAAGACGGAAAGATCAAATTGGAAGAAAGTAAGTGTAACTACTGTGGAAGATGCGCCAAAGCGTGTCCAACCGATGCTTGGGATGTGACGACAGGATATCTTGTATCCTTCGGTGGACTTTTTGGAAACCGCATTCACAAAGGAGAAGAAATCGTGCCGGTGATCAAGGACGAAGAGACATTGTTCCGCGTAACCGATGCAGCGATCCAGTTCTTTGATGACAATGCAAATCCAAGCGAGCGTTTCCAATTTACGATCGAGCGCGTAGGCGAAGATAAATTTGAAAAAGTGATTAAGGAGGCATACAATGGCTGATTTTGAAATTGATGAAAGAGTAGACATTACCGATGTTGTCTGCCCGATGACATTTGTAAAAGCAAAAGTAGCGATGGAAGAGATCGAAGTAGGACAGATTCTTGCCGTGACAATGAACGACGGTGAGCCGGTTCAGAACGTACCTCGAAGCTTTAAAGAAGAAGGACAGCAGATCCTGAAACTGATCGACAATGAGAATGGTACTTACGACCTGATCGTTAAGAAAGTCGAAGAATAGGAGAAAGCCATGGCAAAACGAGTAAGCAGCGAAGAATTTGAAGCCGAGGTCCTTGGATCCGATCTGCCGGTTGTGGTAGAATTTTATTCGGACAGCTGCATTCCTTGCAAACAGTTATCCCCGATCCTTGGTGGTTTGGAAGATGATTACGAGGACCAGATAAAAGTAGTAAAAGTCAATGTAAATTTTGATGCCGAACTGGCACAGAAATATGAAGTGGCAGCATCCCCGACGTTGTTGTTTTTCAAAGATGGCAACGAGGTTGAGAGAATCCGAGGCCTGGTAAAACGACCGGAGCTGGAAGAAACTGTCAAAAAGATCTTATAAAACAGGAGGACAAAGAAATGTTAGTAACCGTAGCAGGAGAGAAAAAGGAAATCGAACAGGGAACTACCATCGCGAAACTGATTGTCGATGAAAAGGTAGAAAACCCGGATTATGTAACCGTTACCGTAAACGATGACTTTGTAGAAAGCGAAGATTTCGACAAAACCGAGATCAAAGAAAATGATGTCATCGAATTTCTTTACTTCATGGGAGGAGGAGCATTTTAATGGCATTTACGAATGAACAGATGGAGCGCTACTCACGCCACATCATTTTGCAGGAAGTGGGCGTGAAAGGCCAGAAAAAACTGCTGAATGGCAAAGTGCTGATCATCGGAGCCGGCGGACTTGGTGCTCCGGCAGCGATGTATCTTGCCGCAGCCGGTGTCGGAACGATCGGTATTGTCGATGCGGATGAAGTCGATCTTTCGAACTTGCAGCGTCAGATCATCCATGGCACAGCAGATGTTGGTAAAGCAAAAGTAAAATCCGCAAAAGAGACGATGAATGCGATGAACCCGGATGTTACAGTAAATACTTACCGTGAATTTGTGACATCGGAAAATGTTATGGATCTGATCAAGGATTATGATTTCATCATCGATGGAACCGATAATTTCCCTGCGAAATTCCTGATCAACGATGCGTGCGTTATGGCGAAAAAACCATTTTCCCACGCCGGAATCATCCGCTTTAAGGGCCAGCTCATGACCTATGTACCGGGAGAAGGACCATGTTACCGTTGTGTATTCAAAAATCCACCTCCAAAGGACGCAGTTCCTACCTGTAAGCAGGCAGGTGTCATCGGTGCAATGGGCGGTGTGATCGGAAGCCTTCAGGCAATGGAAGCGATCAAATATCTGATCGGAGTCGGCGATCTTCTTACCGGAAAACTGTTGACTTATGATGCACTTAAGATGGAATTCCACACGATCAAACTGCCAAAAGCAAACGGAACTTGTGCCGTATGCGGCGATCATCCGACGATTACCGAGCTGATCGATTATGAGCAGGTAGAATGTGACGGCAAATAGAATGTAAATGTTTTTTTCGAAGGAGGAAAACTATGTTAACGATGACCAAAGACGATTATGAGAAAATTCTTGCTCACTGCAAGGAAGGACTTCCGAACGAGGCATGCGGTCTGATCGGAGGAACAAAAGATGGCGACGAAAAGCACATTAAAAAAGTGTATCTTCTCACCAATATCGACGAGAGCAATGAGCATTTTTCCATGGATCCGAAAGAACAGCTTGCCGCAGTGAAAGATATGCGTGCGAATGGATATCAGCTGCTTGGCAATTTTCATTCACATCCGGAATCTCCTTCCCGGCCATCCGAAGAGGACAAGCGTCTGGCATACGATTCCAAAGTAAATTATCTGATCTTGTCTTTGATGGATCTCGAAAATCCGGTACTCAATGCATTTGTCATTGACGAGGAGAAAAATGTATCCAAAGAAGAATTGATCATTTCTTAAAAAGGGAAGGAAGAGGGCTGTTGCAGGTAGCTTTCTTCCTTTCCGTTACTTAAAGAAGAGAACGGAGTTTATACGTATGATCTGTATCAGTATCAATCACAAAAATTCCATAACCGAGACGAGAGAACGTTTTGCCCTCAGCGACGAGGAAAAAGAGCAGTTTTTTCGGATGGCAGGGGCGCAGGGAATCGACGGTTGCGTTCTTTTGATGACATGTAACCGCTGTGAAATATACATTTCCGGGTCATGTGAAGTATATCATGCAGTGGAGAATTTCTTTCAGAAACAAAAAGGCATCACGAGAGAAGAATTTTGGAAATACGCGATGCGCTACGAAAAGAAGGCAGCAGTAAAACACCTGTATCAAGTGGTTTGCGGCCTCGAATCTGCGGTGCTTGGCGAAGTGGAGATCATCCGTCAGGTAAAACTGGCGTACGAATCCGCAAAGACGCGCCAGATGACAGACGGTGACCTCAATGTCATTTTCCAGAGTGCTTTGCAGCTCGCAAAGGAGATTGCGGATCAGTCGATGATGACAAGACTGCCGGTGTCGGTCGGTACATTGACGACATTGGATGCCCTGCAGTTCTGCGCGGGAAAAGAAGAACCACATATTCTGCTCGTCGGAGCCAGTGGTGATATCGGATCGATCGTACTTCGTGATCTTGTGGATGCGGACGACCGCGTTCGGATCGTGGCGACAAGCCGGAAACACAAACAATATGAACTTGCTTTTCAGGATACCAAGCAGGTTCGCTGGGTGCATTATGACAATCGTTATGAGTACCTTGGCTGGGCAGATGTCGTGATCAGTGCAACAAGCAGCCCACATTACATTTTCCTGGAAGAAAATGTAAAAAAAGTGCAGCGGGAAAAACTGCTTTGCTTTATCGATCTGGCGATTCCACGCGATGTCGATGAGGCGATTGAACAACTAGAGGGATGTATCGTCAAAAATATGGACGATATTCAGGCATTGGCAAAGAAAAACAATGAAAAGAAATTGACGGAAGCGAAAAAGATCGCATTGATCATCGAGGACCGCGTGGCCGAGATGGAAAAAACACTTGCGTTCCGCCGGTTCCGCGATGTATTTCCGGAAAAAATGGAACAACTGGAAGAGAAAAAGGCTTCGTGGCTTTTGTATCAGCTGCGGGAGCACTTGGATCTCGAGGCATTTGAACAAGTGATAAAGAGTTTGGAGGGCGAATCCTGATGGCGTATTTCCCATTTATGATTCAATTGGAAGATAAGACCTGCCTCCTCGTCGGAGGGGGAAATGTCGCGGCACGCAAAGCGGAAATGATGCTGGAATTTGGTGCGCAGGTACACCTCGTGGCAAAACAGGTGTGTGACAAAATCTGGAAAATTGAAAATGAAAAACTCGAAATTGAAGAGCGAAGCTATCAGCCGGAAGACCTCGAAGGAGCGGACATTGTCATTATGGCGACAAATGACAGCGAACTGAACTCAGAAGTCGCAGATATCTGCAAAGAGCGCCGGATCTTAGTCAATGTCGTCGATGTGAAAAAGGACTGCGGATTTTATTTTCCGGCGATCGTGCGCCAGAAGGATGTGGTCGTAGCTGTTTCGACCGGTGGAAACAGCCCGGGGCTGGCATCGAAGATCAAAAAAGAGATCAGGAAGAATCTGCGGAAAGATTATGGGCAGATTGCTGATGAATTGGGAAAGGCGCGCGAAGAAGTGATGCTTACCGAACCGGTGGAGGCAAAGCGCAAGGAGATTTTATTGGATATGTTAGAGGAAAAACTGGAAAATAATGTAATTAAACTAGGGACAAGAGGAAGTGAACTTGCGCGGATTCAAACGGATATGGTGCTGCGGGCATTGCAGAAAAAATATCCGATGTACCGCTATGAGACGGTGATCCTGACGACGAAAGGAGACCGGCAGACGGACCGTCCGATTACAGCATTCGGTGGAAAAGCGGTCTTTGTCGAAGAAATTGAGCAGGCACTGACTGATGGCACGATCGATATCGCGGTGCACAGCGCCAAAGATATGCCAAATCCATGTGGAGACGGTCTTATGATCGCAGGAACGCTGCCACGCGCCTGCGTGCAGGACGTATTGATCTATCCGAAAGGGAAAGAGATTACAAAAGAGACGGTATTTACTGTGGGGACAGGAAGTCTGCGCAGACGCTGTCAGATTCAGGCGATGTATCCGAAGGCAGAGTGCAGGGATCTGCGTGGCAATGTCGGAACGAGGATCGCCAGACTGAAAGAAGGAAATTACGATGCGATCGTGCTTGCAGCAGCCGGAATTGAACGGCAGGGCTTAGATCACGATCCACAGTTAGTATATGAATATTTGCCGGTAAAGGAAATGCTTCCGGCGGCAGGTCAGGCGATCATTGCGGTAGAGACGAGAAAGACCGGTTTTGTAAGAAAACTTGTGAAAGGGATCAGCGATGAGACGAGTGCTTTTGAACTGGAGGCAGAGCGGGCGGTGCTTACCGAACTGAACGCCGGCTGCCATGAACCGATCGGCGTTTTGAGCCGGGTTTCCGAGGAAGAGATGAGTCTTGACCTAATGATTGAAAAGGACGAATTGGTGCACCGCGTACAGGTGCAGGGCAAAAAAACAGACTGGGAAAAATTAGTAGAAACGGTGTGCCGGAAATTTCGCCGAGCATAAGGAGGACAAAATGGTTTATTTGGTTGGAGCAGGTCCGGGAGATCCGGGACTGATGACATGCCGCGGCGCAGAGGTGCTGCGGGAATGCGAAGCGGTCGTGTATGACCGGCTCGGAACGAGCGGATTGCTGGAACTTGTGCCGGAAGATTGCGAAAAGATCTATGTCGGAAAGAAACCGGGAAGCCATTCGAAAAAGCAGGAAGAAATCAATGAGATTTTAATTGAAACCGCAAAACGGTTTGACCGTGTCGTGCGCTTGAAGGGCGGAGATCCGTTTGTCTTCGGACGCGGCGGCGAGGAAGTGCTGGCACTTCAAAAAGAAAATATTCCATTTCAGCTGGTGCCGGGTGTGACCTCGGCGGTTGCTGTGCCGGAACTGCTCGGAATCCCAGTTACTCATAGGGAGACAAGCCGCAGCTTTCACGTATTCACCGGGCACACAAAAGCCGGCGATGAGACAAGCCTGGAACACATTCACCCGCAGGAAGGGACAAGTCTGTTTCTGATGGGAATATCGCATCTTGCGGAGATCGCGGACAAATTGATCCGGGAAGGAAAAGATCCGCAGACACCGGCGGCGGTAATTGCCAATGGCTGTCTGCCGGGCGAGCAGATCGTGCGCGGAACCCTTGCGACGATTGCCGGAGACGTTGCGGAAGCCCAGATCAAACCACCGGCAATCATTGTTGTCGGCGAGACAGCGGAATACGATTTTATATCTTCCGACCGCGGTGCCTTGGCAGACAAAAAAGTCGGAATCATCGGAACATTTGCCTTGCAGGAGCGGATGCGCAGACGGCTTTTGGAAAAGGGCGCGCGCGTGTATACGGTATGCGAGATGAAAGTGGAAGAGATGGCAGAAATCCGCGAACTGGATAAAGAACTGGAAAAACTTTCCAAATACTCTTGGATCGCGTTTACAAGCCAGAACAGCATTCGGCTTTTCTTTACGCACGTTTTTCGTCAAAAGATCGATCTGCGGCAGTTTGCCGGCATTCGATTTGCGGTCGTGGGAAGCGGGACAAGGGATGCCCTCCGCGAGTATGGATTTGAAGCGGATCTGATCCCGGAACGTTACACGACAGAAGCACTGGCGGAGAGCCTCGTGAAAACGATGAAGCCGGGAGAAAAACTGCTTTTGCCGCGGGCTTTGCAGGGAAGTGTGCGCATGGTTCAGATACTGGAAGAAAATGGAATTGATAAAACGATTCTGCCGATTTACGATGTGCAGGGAAAAAAGACAGAGAACTGGAAATATCTTTTGGATTTTGACGTGCTGACATTTGCCAGCGCATCGGGGGTCGAAGCATTTATCAAAGAACTCGGTGCTGAAAATGCAGCCAAATGGGAGCAGGACCGCAGAAAGAAGCCGACGAAGATTGGGGCGATCGGCGCGGTTACCGCAGAAAGACTGGAAAAATATGGAATACACGCGGATATCATACCGAAGCAGTGTGATATCGAGCATTTGATAGAAGAAATGGCAAAGGAGCGAGAAGAATGATTCGTTTGAGACGACTGAGAAATAATGAAACCGTGAGAAATATGATACGCGAGACGAGCGTATCGGTGAATGATCTGGTGTATCCGGTTTTTATCAAAGAAGGAACGGATGAGAAAATTCCGGTGGATTCGATGCCGGGCATTTATCAATATACGATTGATCGTTTTCCGGAAGAATTGGATCGCATTCAGAAGGCAGGTGTGCCGGCAATCCTGATCTTTGGGATCCCGGAACACAAAGATGAGTGCGGAAGTCAGGCTTATGCGGAAGATGGAATCACGCAGCGCGCCATCCGCCAGATCAAAGAGTGGGCACCGGATCTTTTGGTGATCGCCGATGTGTGCCTTTGTGAATATACGTCGCATGGACATTGCGGTCTGGTTCACGAGGGTAAGATTTTGAACGACGAGACGCTTCCGCTTCTTGCGAAAATGGCGGTGTCGCTTGCCAAGGCAGGCGCAGACATGATCGCACCTTCCGATATGATGGACGGGCATATCAAAGTGCTTCGGGGAAGCCTCGATGAAAACGGCTTTACGGATACGATCGTTATGGGGTACAGCGCTAAATTTGCTTCCGGATATTATTCGCCATTTCGCGATGCGGCGCATTCGGCACCGGCATTTGGCGACCGCCGTACGTATCAGATGGATCCGGCAAACGGAAGAGAGGCACTCCGTGAGTGTCAGGCAGACATTGACGAGGGAGCTGACATCATCATGGTAAAACCGGCACTTGCGTATCTTGACATCGTGCGGCAGGCGAGAGATCTTACGAGACTGCCCCTTGCGGTCTACAATGTGAGCGGCGAATATTCGATGGTTAAGGCAGCAGCACAGAATGACTGGATTGATGAAAAACGGATTGTGATGGAAAATATGATCGCCATGAAACGGGCAGGGGCTGACATTATCATCACGTATCACGCCCTTGATGTGGCAAAATGGCTGGAGGAAGAACGATGACAAGATCAGAAGAATTATTCGAAAAATCCAAACAGAGAATCCCGGGCGGTGTCAATTCGCCGGTCCGCGCCTTCCAGAGTGTCGGCGGGACACCCGCGTTTATTAAAAAAGCAGAGGGGTCACATATTTTTGATGTAGATGGAAATGAATATATTGACTATGTTTGTTCGTGGGGACCGGGAATCCTCGGCCACGCGTATCCGTCAGTGATCGAGGCGGTAAAGAAGGCGTGCGACGATGGCCTGACATTTGGGGCGCCGACGGAAAAAGAATACGAGATTGCCGAGCTGATCGCGGAAATGATGCCTTCGATGGAATTGTCGCGAATGGTAAATTCCGGAACAGAAGCGGTCATGAGCGCGATCCGCGTCGCAAGGGGCTTTACGCGCCGCGACTATATCGTGAAATTCCGCGGCTGTTACCACGGCCACTCGGATGGTCTTCTTGTGAAAGCCGGTTCCGGGGTACTTCAGCAGGCGGTGCCGGACAGCGCCGGAGTTCCGGAAGGATATACAAAGTATACGCTGATTGCCGAGTACAATGATCCGGATTCGGTACAGGCGTTATTTGAGCAGTATGGCGGTCAGATCGCGGCCGTGATCGTAGAGCCGGTCGCCGCCAATATGGGCGTGGTTCCGCCGAAAACTGGATTTCTCGAATTTTTGCGGGAGATTACAAAAGACAATGGCGCACTCCTGATCTTTGACGAAGTGATTACCGGATTTCGCCTGGCGCAGGGCGGCGCGAGCGAGTATTATGGCGTAACGCCGGATCTTACGACACTTGGCAAGATCATCGGCGGTGGTATGCCGGTCGGAGCCTATGGCGGACGCCGCGAGATTATGGAATGTGTTTCCCCGGTCGGAACGGTTTATCAGGCGGGTACTTTATCCGGCAACCCAATCGCAATGACAGCGGGACTGGAGACGTTGAAATTGTTACGGAAAAATCCGGATATTTACCAGAAATTGGAAGGAAAGACAAAGTTACTTGCCGACAATGCAAGAAAAATATTTGGAGATAAAGTATGGGTAAATCAGGTAGGTTCCCTGATGAGTATTTTCTTTACTTCAAAAGAAGTGGTAGATTTTGACAGTGCGAAAACATCGGACACGGAGGCTTATGCGGCGTATTTCAATGCGATGCTGCACGCGGGAATTTACCTCGCTCCATCGCAGTTTGAGGCAATGTTTGTCTCTGCCGCACATACGGACGAAGAGATTGAGAAGACTTGCAAAGAAATGAGGGAATATTATGGCAGATAGAAAAGATTTGGTGATTATTGGAAGCGGGCCGGCAGGCTTGTCGGCGGCGGTTTATGCACAGCGCGCAATGCTTGACCAGGTTGTGATCGAGAAGGAGCCATTTAGCGGCGGCCAGATCATTACGACAGAGCGCATTGACAATTATCTTGGTCTTTATGGAATGGGCGGTTATGAGCTGGCAATGAAATTCCGCGAGCACGCAGATGCGCTTTCGGTTCCGTTTTTGGAAGGAGAAGTGACGGCGATTGTCGACGATGGAGATGGAAAGAAGATTACACTTGCCAGTGGAGAAACGATAGAGACCAAAGCGGTTCTTTTTGCGACGGGGGCGCGTCACAAAACACTTTCTGTTAAGGGCGAAAAGGAACTTGCCGGTGCCGGGGTTTCGTATTGCGCGACGTGCGATGGTGCGTTTTTCCGTGGAAAGCCGACGGCTGTCGTGGGCGGCGGCGATGTGGCGCTGGAGGATGCCTTGTATCTTTCCAATATTTGCGAAAAAGTCTATCTCATCCATCGGCGCGATGGACTTCGCGGGGCAAAGGTGCTCCAGCAGAAGATCAAGGAAACGGAAAATATCGAATTTCTCCCATTTTACGAGGTGCAGGAGATCTGTGGCGACGGGAAAGTGGAGAAAGTGATCTTAAAACAGAATCAGACGGGCGAAACGAGAGATCTCGAATTGTCCGGTATCTTTATCGCCATCGGAATGGATCCGCAGAATGAAGTGGCCAAAGGACTTGTCGATCTCGATGCGACAGGTTACATCACAGCGGGCGAGGACTGTCGCACAAGCCACCCGGGCGTCTACGCGGCCGGGGATATCCGTACAAAGCAGCTTCGTCAGGTGGTGACAGCGGTAGCGGATGGAGCGACGGCGATCTCGTCCATCGAACAGGATTCTAATTATTAAAATATGGCAAAGGAGGAAGCAAATAATGTATATTACGAGAAAAGGACAATACGCCTTGTTTTTTATGATAAATCTGGCGATACATGCAGGCGAGACGGTTCCGGTCAAACAGGCAGCAAAGGAATATGATCTGTCGGAAAAATACCTTGAACAGGTTGCTTCCAAACTTCGTCATGCGGGTCTTGTCAAGGTGATCCGCGGCAACCGCGGCGGCTATTATCTTGCGAAGCCGGTTGCCCAATACACGGCAGCGGAGATCATCGATGTGATCGAAGGGCAGCAGAACGCGGTGGATATTGATATTTACAAAATCAGCGAAAATAATAAGACGATGAACAGTATCGTGCACGACCTCGGGCAGTCGGTGGACAAAGCCATCGACGGGGTCCTCGACCATATCACGCTGGCGGACATGGTGAAGCGGTACCGCGAGGAATCGTCATTTGCGTATACAATTTAAGAAAAGTGAGTGATACCCATTATCCCCCTTTTGTTTGGGCATAGTGGGTATAATTTTTTGGGAAATGTCCTTGCATCTTTTCCTTTAATGTGATAAACTTCAAATCAAATAAAAATATTCTAATTTTTAACTTAATAATCCTAGTATTTCAATTTGACCACAAAATTCCCAGAGATAGTTGACTTAGAATTAAAAAATGTGCATGAAACCACAAAGAATTTTTCTGTTTTTGATTTTATTTTAGTAATTGTCTGTGGGACCAAAAAACTTTTTTCAAAATTTTGGTCAAGGTAAGAAAAAAATGATACGAGTCAAAGAAGGTCTGTAAAATGTGTGGTTTAGTTCGCAAAATTACAAAGAAAACCAAAAGAAAGGAAGGATTCAATGACAAAATGGAAAGAAATACTGCAAAAGGAGCAGAAATATCTTCAAGAATTGAGGAATCAGTTTGACAAACAAGAAAAAAGAAATCTTGCCGGAAGGCTTCGAATTTCTTCGGACAGGGGATATGCGAGATATTATCACTGCAAAGGCGACAACAAACGGGGCAAGTATATTTCTAAAAAGAATTTGGAGCTCGCTAGGCAGCTGGCGCAAAAAGAGTACGATGAAAAACTGCAAAAGTATATCGCAAAGCGTCTAAAACAGATAGGCAGGATTTTGAAAGATGGCACAGAACAGGGAATTGATGAAGTCTATGAGACATTGCATGAGGCACGAAAGCGGTTGGTTACGCCTATTCAGCCAACTTGGGAACAGCAGTTGGAGCAGTGGAAAAAGGAGAGCTATCAGGGAAAAGAATTCCCAGATGATAGTATAGTGATATACACTGAAAAAGGAGAACGGGTTCGATCAAAATCCGAGAAAATTCTAGCGGATTATTTTTACCATAAAGGGATTCCTTATCAATACGAAAAGCCTCTTTTACTGCAAGGATTTGGTGTTGTATATCCGGATTTTACGTTTTTATCGCCGCAGACGAGAAAGGAAATTTACTGGGAGCACCACGGCAAAATGGACGATCCGGCTTATGCAAAAAGCGCAGTACGAAAAATTGATACTTATCAAAAAAACGGAATATATCCGGGGGAAAATTTGATTTTGACATTTGAAACATCGGATTTGCCGTTAAGTACAAGGACAATACAAGAAATGGTGCGTAGATTTTTGGTCTAGTGGGCGAACTTGTCGCGCGGGTCAAGAGGGATGGCGGAGCTGTGTGGTTTAGGTGGGCAATTTGTCGCGCGGGTCAAGAGGGATGGCGGAGCTGTGTGGTCAGGAGAGCGAATTTGGCTTCTAGGTCAAGAGGGATGGCGGAGCTGTGTGGTTTAGGAGAGCGAATTTGGTGTCTAGGTCAAGAAGGCTGGAGATGTAGTATGGTCTAGAGCGAGAAACCGCCGAGCGGACCAAAGGACTTG
>DJEU01000052.1:26192-39540 GCA_002431395.1 Lachnoclostridium sp. UBA5890 | reverse complement strand
TCGGCGTAGTGTGGTCTAGTGGGCGAATTTGTCGCGCGGGTCAAGAAGGCCGGCGCGATTGTGTGGTTTAGGGCAAAAAAAACGCCGAGCAGGTCAAGAAGGCCGATGGAGCAGTGTGGTCTAGGTCGCGAACTTGCCCCTCAAGTCAAAAACGCCGCCCCTCGCAGCAAAAAACCTCCGCCAAGTCTGCAACGCAGACCCGGCGGAGGTTTATCAAATCATCAATCGTACAATGACTTTCCATGTGCTATACGGCCGTAGATCTTTTGTCCGATCACGACAAAAGCATAAACTGTCATATAGATACAAGATGCAGCTCCCAAGCCTCCGCAGATAATAAAGTAAATGTACATTAAAATGTTACCCATGATGAAAGAGCTCCTTTCGAAAAAACGTTACCGTATTACTTTTGGTTTAATCTATTCATTATTTGGTTTTTGGATTGTCGGTGATCGCATCTTCTTTCCCTGAATTGTCGATGCGAAAACTGAAAATACAAGCGCCGATTAAAAGGATTGCTGCCAATCCGATAATAATATATTCTAACATATGTTCCCTCATTTCTGTGCCTTTTGCCGCGTCTGCGGCACACTTTAATAAACCACTGACAAAGTGGAAAAAATTTACAATTCTATATAAAGGGGATTAGCGCTTTTTTCCGTCCTTTAGATAGACGCATTGAATCAGAGAAATGTGTCCACTTGTATTATGCGTCACATTGGAAATCTGTAAAAACAGAGTGGAATGAAACGTGCGTGGAAGATATTCCACCGTCGAAAGGCAAGCAGACAATCGACGAATAAAAGACTGCAGGGTACGCTGTTCACTTTTGCAAAAAGATTCTGCACCGGCATCCGGAGTTTTAGAGATACGTTCCTCATAAACAACCTTTGAGCCGTCGCTGATCTGTGCGTGAGTGACATGTTTGACGGATTGTGTAGTCTGGACGCAAAAAGAAGATGTGTCTGCTGATTGTAAAAAGAAACACATTTCACACAACAATATGGCTAAGATTAAAAATCCCATAAGGTGTTTTCTGGTCCGTGAGCTACACATTGTAATTCCTCCCATGCAATCACTGGGTCTAAAAAGAATCATTACTTGCTTGCACCGTCATTATAACGCGGAGGCGGTGCAAATGGCAAGTTAAGATTTGGTAAAGAGAATGTTAGCCGATGAACAAACTTACGATTGGAATGGAGAATAAAGACACGATTGTTGTCAGAACCACGCCGGCAGAGGCAAGCTGGACATCGCCTTTGTATTCTTCCGTGATAAGAACCACCATGCTTCCGGAAGGGAGCGCAAGCATAATGATAAACAACGTAAGAATCACCGGGTCAAATGGCAGCAGCCGGATGACAAAACTTGCAAGAATTGGGATCGCAAACATTTTGATGAAGGCAAAGCCGTAAAGACGCACTTCCTGGAAAATCTTGGAAAGCGGACTGGCGGCAAGCGAACAGCCGATAAGGATCATGGACAGCGGCACGCAGGGATTTCCCATGTAAGTAATAAATTTCTGCACATTTTCCGGCAGAGAAATGCCCGTTACAAACAATATGATCGTGACGAGAGAAGCCAGTACACCGGTATTTCCAAAGATCTGGCGAAGTCTGGCCGACATGCTGAGCGCCGGTGTGCTGCCATCCGAGAGTGAGCGGCGGACCAGCGAAATGCCGTAAGTATAAATGATGAGGTTAAACACGAGCATATAGACGGCGACGTAAATAATGTACTGCGCGCCAAGCAGCGAACTCACGATAGGAATGCCCATAAAACCGCAGTTTGGAAGCAATGTCAGCAGTTTGTAAATCGGTGCCTTTTGACTCGTTGGCCGGAGGACAAATACGATAAAAAATCCGGCGAGGAAAAGAAGCAGGTAAAAAATGCCGACAAGAACCAGATTTTCCCAAAATAAAGGGCCACTCTGTTTTAAACTCTGGCCAAAAACACTCGAAATCATTAAAAAAGGATTGAAAATATTTACCACAAGACGGGAAAGCGCCGAAGACAGCGAGTCATTGATCCAGTCTCTGCGGGCAAGGAAATAACCGGTAAACATCATGGCAAAAAGAACCAGCATTTGACCGGCGACAACGAAAATATCCATAATCAGACTTCCTCCTTATAAAAATCGTGAAGCGGGGAGAGGTGACGTTCAATCGCGCGGCAGAGCCGCTCCTGGTCTTTCGTCTTCACCGCCTCAATAATATCCGCGTGATCCGACTGTGAAAATTCGATCGCAGACACCGGATCTTCCGAATTCATAATAATGTTTTTCTGCGTCATACGATATAGTGTGGACAAAAATAAAGTTAAAATACTATTTTTGGAACAGCCGATCAATTGGAGATGAAATTTTGTGTCATATTCCCAAAACAACGCGTAATTGCCGCGGGCAGACTCCATTTTTGCGTATAATTCCTCCAGCTGGGCGATTTCTTGCTCTGTAATAGAAAGAAGATATTTTTCCATCACACTAATTTCCAAAAACTGTCGCGCATCCACAATCTCCGAAGCCGGAACATCGGATAAATGAATGGCGTTTTCCAATTTATCTGCAATACTTGACTGGGTTGGACGGGAAACGTAATTTCCCTTTCCCGGAATATTGATCACCAGATTTTTTTCGACAAGCATTTTGATCGATTCGCGGATGACATTGCGGCTGACATTGTATTGGGAAGCCAGGATGCGCTCCGACGGAAGCTTGTCATTTTCTTTCAGTTCGCCGGACTGGATGCGGGCGCAAAGTTCCGACGCGATTTTTGTAGATAAAGCATCTCTCATAAGAAATTCCCCCTTTTAACTTATAGCCTAACGACTCAGTTACAGTATAGCATAGTTATTCGACTGGTTCAACTGGTAGTACCAGTCAGACCGCAAAAACGAGCCGATTTTGTGCAAAATATACAAAGAAACGTGCGTCAAATAAAATAAAAGAGACAAAACAACCAAATAAAATCGAGAACAATTCTCATTTTGTCGTCGTTTTTTTGCATATCTACTAAAATGACAGGTCGATATTTGTGGAGAACTCCGTATTGACATATGCGATTTTGTTCGGTATGATAGGGGTAACAAAAAGCAAAGGCGCTGAACCCTTCGGGGTGCGGCGCTTTTTTCTATTTACAGAAAGGTGGTCTTATTATGAAAATGAGAAAGAAGAAATCAATTTTTATGAGTTTGGTATTATCAATGGTGATGTTATTATCACTCACAGGCTGTGGCTCTTCCGAGCAGGCCGGTTCCTCTTCCGATTCCACTTCGAGTGAGAAAAAAGTTTTGAAGGTTGGTATGGAATGTATGAATGCTCCATACAACTGGTCACAGACAGATGACAGCAACGGTGCCGTTCCCATCGAAGGAACAACCGAATATGTAAATGGATACGACGTTATGATGGCAAAGAAAATTGCCGAGGAAAATGGTTATGAATTGCAGGTATACAAAATTGAATGGGATGGATTGATCATGGCGGTTCAGTCCGGAACCATCAACGCGATCATCGCCGGAATGTCAGCAACCGACGAAAGAAAACAGAGTGTTGACTTCTCCGATCCTTATTATAAAGCAACTCACGTATTGATCGTGAAAAAAGACGGCAAATATGCAGGTGCCAAGACATTGGATGATCTGAAGGGCAGCACCGTAACTTCCCAGCAGGGAACAACGATGTATGACAGTTCTGCAAAACAGATCAAGGGAGCTACCATACAGGAAGCGCTGCCGGATATCCCAAGTTTGATCGTAGCCGTAAGTTCCGGCCGTACTGATGTAGCGATCGTGGAAAAACCGATGGCGATGGCGGCTGTTTCGACAAACAAAGATCTGGCAATGGTAGAATTTCCGGAAGGTTCCGGATTTGATGTAGATTCCGGTATTACAAATATCGCAGTCGCAGCGAAAAAAGGTGATTCGGCTATCATCGATGCCTGCAATAAGACATTGAAGGGCATCTCCGATGAAGACAAAGACAAGATGATGGAAGAAGCCATCGCAAATCAGCCGGCAAGTGATTCTGAATAATCCTTACGTTTGTGCCTAAGCGCCGCTTGGCAGCAAACAATGGACACCATAGCGGCGCAGAAATGGGGGACATACTATGACAATGTTTGTTGCACAGGCGGCATCCTTCCCCGCAGATGGTTCCTTTTGGGACTGGGTTGGATACCTCATCATGGAATATAAAGACGTCTTTTTGAAAGGCGCAGGCTGGACACTTGCTCTGGCCGTGACCGGTACCATTATCGGATGTATCATCGGATTTATCGTTGGTATCGTTCAAACCATTGAACTGGAAGCAAATTGCAACTATGCAAAGCGTGGTCTGGTAAAAGTAGTAAAAGCAATCGTAAGAGTATATGTAGAAGTGTTTCGAGGTACACCAATGATCGTGCAGGCGATGGTTATCTACTACGGTTTGTCTTATCTGGGAATCCAGTGGGGCGCATTGACATGTGGTTTCATCGTTGTTTCGATCAACACCGGTGCATACATGGCTGAGTCGGTACGAGGCGGAATCAATTCCGTCAGTACCGGTCAGTTTGAAGCCGGAAAGGTCATCGGACTGAGTCATTTTCAGATTATGTTCCACGTGGTGCTGCCGCAGGCATTAAAAAATATCATGCCGCAGATTGGCAACCAGCTGGTAACAAACCTGAAAGATACTTCTGTATTAAATGTTATTTCCGTCAACGAGCTGTTCTTCAGCGGAAAGACGGCGGCATCGGTATATTATAAATATTTTGAAGTATTTATCATTATCGCAGCAATTTATTTTGTATTAAACCTGATCGTAACGATCTTACTCCGGTTTGTGGAGAAACTGATGGCTGGAAAATCCGATTACAGCCTGTCAAAGTAAAGGGGGAATTACCATGAGTGAAATCAAAGAACCAATTTTGGAAGTATACGATGTGACAAAAAATTTTGGTGACCACGAAGTGCTTCGCGGTGTAAATTTCAAGGTATTTCCCAAAGATGTAATCTGCATCATCGGGGCTTCCGGTTCCGGAAAAACGACAATGCTTCGGTGCCTGAACATGCTGGAGACACCGACTTCCGGAAGCATCTACTTTGATGGTGAAGAGATTTCGAGATACCGCGCAGATGTACGGTCATCCAGGAAAAAAATGGGAATGGTTTTTCAGCAGTTTAATCTGTTTCAGAATAAAACAGTTCTTGATAACTGTACTTTGGGACTTCGTAAAGTGTTGAAGATGCCAAAACAGGAAGCCGAGGAAAAGGCAAAATATTATTTGGAAAAAGTGGGAATGACGCCGCAGCTGCTTGCCAAACCGGCACAGCTTTCCGGTGGACAGCAGCAGCGAGTTGCGATTGCAAGAGCACTCGCGATGGAGCCGGAGGTGCTTTTGTTTGACGAGCCGACGAGTGCTCTCGACCCGCAGATGGTCGGCGAGGTGCTAAATGTCATGAAGCAGCTGGCAAGCGAAGGTATGACAATGGTTATCGTAACCCATGAGATGGCGTTTGCGAGAGATGTCTCGACGCGGACCATTTTCATGCACGAAGGTGTGGTGGCAGAAAACCGTAAGTCAAAGGAACTTTTTGCCAATCCACAGCATCCGAAGACACAGGAATTTTTGGCCAGATTTATGGCTGGCTGACGTTAGGAGGGTTATTATGAGTAAAGAATTTAAGACAAAAACAGAAGGACTTACCATCCGTTATGTTGAGGATGGCGAAGAGGGGCTGGTACTCCAGCTGATCAAAGAGATCGCAGAATATGAAAAAATGTCAGATTGTGTGAAAGCGACCGAGGAAGGATTACATAAGGCATTGTTTGAGCAGCACGACTGCAACTGTCTGATCGTGGAATATGAGAAAAAACCGGTAGGTTTCTGCCTGTATTTCCATACATTTTCTACTTTCTGCGGACGAACAAACCTATATCTGGAAGACATCTTTATCCGCGAAGAAATGCGTGGAAAAGGAATCGGAAAAGAGATTTTCCGTGTATTGATGCAGATTGCCGTAGACGAAGGATGCGATCGTCTCGAATGGGTATGCCTCAACTGGAATACACCGTCAATCGCCTTTTACAAAGGCATGGGAGCATTTCCAATGTCAGATTGGACGACATTCCGCATGACAACCAAAGAAATGACTGAAGCACTCGAGCGGCTCTAAGGCAGCCGCAGAGAGGAGGGCAAGATGAAATTACTGATTTATGGGATGACGGAGGACGAGAAAAAGACGCTCGCCGAGATCCGGAAACAAGTAGATGTCGAAGAGATTGCGTTTGCGGATGGTATTTTTACCAAAGACAGGATTGCGGAAGTCGATGGATTCCGTGCAATCTGGATTATGACAAACAGCATGATCGGTGAGGAAGAAGCTAGACTTCTTTCGGAGCATGGAGTACGTTATATCGTCTCCAGAGCGACCGGCATCGATCATCTTGACCTCGAAGCATTGCGGAAGTACGGCATTAAGGCAGCCAATGTGCCGTCGTATTCCCCCAATGCGATCAGCGAACATACGTTGATGCTTTTGCTCAATGCATTGCGCCATATGCGGCGGAGCGAGGCAATGGTTGCCAGACGAGATTTTGGGATTGCAGGATTGTGTGGAAGAGAGATCCGCACAATGACCATCGGTGTCATCGGAGCCGGGCGTATCGGAACATTGACGATCAAGGCGCTGGCGGCACTCGGAGCCAAAGTGCTTGTGCATGCGAGACATGTACATCTCGATCTTGTCGGGATCGCGACACAGGTTTCTCTTTCCGAAATCTGGGAACGCAGTGATGCCATCGTGCTTCATTGCCCCCTGACAAAAGAAAATACGCATCTGATCGGGAAAGAGACATTGGAACGGTGCAAACCGGGTGTCGTGGTTGTAAATACCGCGCGAGGCGGTCTGGTGGATGGCAAAGCGATGTTAGATGCGCTGAAAAACGGAAAGGTTTCTGCGTTTGCAATGGACGTTTATGAGACGGAAGATGATTTCGTACGGGTCGATTTTGAAGGAAAGCCGACCGGTGATCCGGTGTTTGAGGAGCTGCTTGCGCGAGAAGATGTAATTTATACGTCACATATCAGTTTTCTGACAGACAGGGCATTGTACGAGATTATGAGAATTTCGCTGGAAAATGCGTCGGAATATGAGAAAAATGGCATTTGCCACAATGAAGTGACGACGGGGAAAGGTCAGTGATAGTATGTATGCAGAAAAATTGTATAAAAATGGAAAATTCTATACGATGGAACAAGAAGGACAGGCGGTAGAGGCCGTCGGTGTCCGCGATGGAAAAATCGTATTTACGGGAACGAACGAAGAAGCAGAGAAAATAGAGAGTGACGAGATCATTGATATGAAAGGAAGGGCAGTATTTCCGGGATTTATCGACTGCCACCAGCATACACTGGCTTACGCGAGGACGACAAAAGAAGTCAATCTTGTCGGGACAAAAAGTGTACAGGAAATATTGGACCGCCTGAAAGAGCGCGCGAAAGTGACGCCGCCGGGGGAATGGATCAAAGGAAGCGGTTTTAATCACGAGGAATTTGATGAGGTGCGGATTCCGACAAAAGAGGAACTCGACAGCGTCAGCAAAGAGTGTCCGATCCTGATCAGCCGGTATTGTATGCATGTGCACGCAGCAAATTCAAAAGCACTTGAAATCGCCGGAATTGATGAGAATTTCAAACCGATCGTACCGGATTCCGTGGAATACGGAGCAGATGGAAAGCCAAACGGCATCCTGCGTGAGAGCGCAGTAACGCCGGTATTAAAGAGCATTCCCGATCTTCTGCCGACACCGGCGGACAAAAAAGATGCCCTCGAAGCGGTGTGCCGCGACATGAACCGTTATGGGATCACCGGCATTCATCCGATTCAGGGAAAATTTGTCGATGCAGACGAGTATATGAATCTATACCAGGAACTGGAGGAGGAAGGACGGCTTCCGGTCCGCGTGTACCTGTCATTTGACGAATATCCGTCATTTCATATGAAGACAGGATTTGGAAATGAAAAATTGCGCTACGGCTTTTACAAAATATACAGCGACGGATCGCTTGGCTCGCGAAATGCCGCATTGACGGAGGATTATTCGGATGATCCGGGAAATAAAGGTCTTTTGAATCATTCGCCGGAAGAAGTCATGGAAATGTGCCAGAAGGCCTATGACATGGATCTGCAGATCGGCATTCATGCGATCGGCGACCGCGGTGTCGAGATTGCGCTCGATGCATTGGAAAACTGCTACCGCAAAAATCCGAAGCCAAATGTACGGTTTCGCCTGATTCACGGCATCGTGCTCCGCAAAGATCTGATTGAGAGGATCAAAAAGATGCCGATCATCGTAGATATTCAGCCGAGATTTACATCGAATTATAACATTTGGTGGTCGGAAGACCGGCTCGGACCGGAACGGATCCGATATGCCTATGCTTGGAACACATTGATCAAGGAAGGCATCATTCTTACCGGAAGTTCGGATTCACCGGTGGAACCTTACAGCCCAATGCTTGGTGTATATTCTATCGTGTGCAGGCAGGATCTTACCGGAAAGCCGGAGGGCGGATGGTATCCGAAGGAACGCGTCAGTGTATATGATGCCATTAGTATGTATACCAGAAATGCTGCGTATTCTTCTTACGAAGAAGACATCAAAGGCACGATAACAGTGGGAAAACTGGCGGACTTTGCCGTGATGGAAGAAGATCCATTTACTGTTGACCCATTACATATAAAAGACATCCGCGTCATGCAGACATGGCTTGGCGGAGAAAAAGTTTACGAGGCAGAGTAACTGCCGGATTGGAGGACATTATGTTATTAGATGGAAGCGTTACAAAACAAGAAGCGATTAATGATTGTCTTACTTACTGGAACCCAAGCCGTACCCAAACTTGGTTTGATATGGGAATCGATATCATCATCGGCAAGCGCGAAGGTTATTATTTCTGGGACATGGATGGAAAAAAATATATGAACCTTCATCTGAACGGCGGAACATTTAACCTCGGACATCGCAATCCGGAAGTCATCGCAGCTCTCGAAGAAGGAGTCAAAGAGTTTGATATCGGAAACCATCATTTTGGTTCCGTAGCCCGTGGGAAATTGGCAAAAAGCCTTGTCACTACGGCGACTCCGGGTATGCAGTACGCCATCTTTTCAAGCTGCGGCGGCGAGGCTGTCGATGTGGCGATCAAGAGTGTGCGTTATGCGACAAAACGCCGTAAGATCGTATCTTTGCAGAAATGTTACCATGGTCATACCGGACTGGCACTCTCTGCCGGCGATCCATTTTTCAAGGACGCATTTTTGTGCGACGGCGCCGACCAGTATTATGAGCAGGTGCCAATGAACGACGTAGACGCGATGGAAGCCGTATTGAAAAAAGAAGATGTCGCAGGTGTTATCATTGAGACCATCCCGGCGACTTACGGATTCCCGATTCCGGAACCGGGCTACCTGAAAGCGGTAAAAGCACTTTGTGAAAAATACGGAACTCTCTACATCGCGGACGAAGTGCAGACCGGTCTTATGAGAACTGGAAAAATGTGGGGAATTATGCACGAGGGCGTAAATCCGGATGTCATCGTCAGCGGTAAAGGCCTGAGCGGTGGTATTTATCCGGTCGCAGCGACGATCATGACAAAGCAGGCAGGAAAATGGGTCGAGGAGATCGGCCGCAGCCATACATCGACTTTTGGTGGTTCCGAGCTTGGATGCGTCGTAGCCAATAAAGTTGTCGAAATGGTAACCCGCAAGGAGACCGTCGACAATGTACATTTCCTGGAAGGCTACCTGAAGAAAGGACTGGATGAAGTTCACAAATTGTATCCGGACTTCTTCACAAGTTATACACAGCGAGGTGTTATCTTCGGACTTGAATTTGATTTTGAAAATGGTGGACAGCATGCGATGCGTGCCCTCTTCAATAACGGAATCTGGGCAATTTATGCAAGGTTCAATCCGAAAATCGTACAGTTCAAACCGGGTCTTCTCTGCACCAAAGAGTATTGTGATGAGCTTTTGGAGAAATTTGAGAAGAGTGTCAAAGAAGCACGTGAGACGTGTGCAAAATTGAAATAAATTCAGGACTCATGTGTGAGAAACAACACCTCATGTGCTTGCACAAATGAGTGTTGTTTCTCACATATGAAGCCCCCCGCCCTACATGAGCATTTTTAGCCTTGTTAAAGGCGGGAAAAGAACACGAAGTGTTCGAAATGCGAATGAGGCGGGCGGGGGAGTCCTGAATGTAAAGTCAGGATTTACAATATGAAAACCAAGGGGGAATTGACATGGGAACGTTGTTAGAGCCGGATGATATCCGAGAACAGCTGCAGTCGCAATTGCTTTTGCATTATGATCTGCCGGAAGATACGAAAGTATATCATTTGAAATATTCGGAGAATTTTACCTATCGTCTTGAAAGTGAAATGACCGGCGATAAATACGTTCTTCGTGTCAATCGCCCCGGATATCATGATCTGGCGGAACTCGAAAGTGAACTTTCCTGGATCCGGGCAGTGAAGCGGGATACGGACATCCAGACAGCGGATGTTCTCCCGGGAAAAGATGGAAAATTTATCCAGCAGCTTGCTTTTACCGGAAGCACCGACAAATATGTATGCAGCTTATTTTCTTTTGTGGAAGGCATCGGGATCCGTGGGATGTCCACGGAAGAACTGATTCCTTATCAAAAGCAGATCGGTGCGATTACGGCAAAACTTCATCTTCACGCGATGACATGGAATGCCGACAATTCTCTGCCGCGGTTTCACTGGGATATCGAGGATATGTTTGGTGAAACGTCGCGCTGGGGCGATTGGAGCAAAAATCCGGCATTGACCCCGGAGCAGAAAGAAATTTTTGCAAAAACCGTGGAGATCGGATGCAAGAAACTGGAAAAGTATGGAAAGTCGCCGGACCGCTATGGTTTGATTCATTCGGATTTAAATATCAACAATATTTTGGTTGACGGCGATCAGGTGAAGATTTTGGATTTTGACGATTGTGGATATGGCTGGTTTTTATTTGACTTATCCACAGCAGTTTTGGAATACGACACCAACCTTTCTGAGATGACGAGGGCATGGCTGGACGGCTACCAGACCGTCCGCCCTCTCTCGGCTGAGGATCTGCAGGAAGTAGACACCTTTATCGTGCTTCGCAAGATCGTCCGCATGGGATGGATCGCGTCGCACTGGGACAATGACACGGTAAAACGCGTGACAGACCGCTATTATACGGAGACGGAAAAACTGGCGCGTGCTTATTGTGAAAGGAATGGAGGATGCTTATGATTTCGAAAGAATATACAAATATTGGAAGTAAAAGTTCGGCAATCCGTGAAATGTTTGACCTTGCCCTTGAGCGGAGCAAGGTGGTCGGCGAGGAAAATGTTTACAATTTTTGTATCGGAAATCCCAATGTTCCGACGCCGGAATGTGTAAAAGAAGAGTTGATGCATCTTTTGGAAACGGAAAATCCATTTCATCTTCATGGCTACACAACGTCAGCCGGCGACGAAGAAGCAAGGGATGCGATCGCCGAAGGCCTCAATGACCGCTATGGCACACATTTTACCAGAGAAAATCTGTATTTCACCGTCGGAGCTGCGTGCGCGCTCAATATTTGCTTTCGTGCGCTGTGCAATCCGGGAGATGAGTTTATCTCCTTTGCGCCGTATTTTCCGGAATACCGTTTTTATCTGGAAACGATCGGTGTCAAATTTGTCGCCGTTCCTTCGCGGACGGAAGATTTTCAGATCGACCCGGACACGTTTGAAAAGGCAATTACGGAGAAAACGAAGGGCGTTATCGTGAATTCGCCAAACAATCCGTCCGGTGCCGTTTATTCGAAAGAAACGATTGAAAATATATGTGAAATATTGGCAAAAAAAGAAAAGGAATACGGTCACGCAATTTATATTATCGCAGATGAGCCATACCGTGAAATTGCCTACGATGTGGAAGTTCCGTATATCCCGAACTTTTACCGTAATACACTCGTGTGCTATTCTTACAGCAAATGCCTTTCCATCCCCGGCGAGCGTATGGGATATCTTGTTATGCCGTCGGAGATTGATGAATTTGATTCGATCAAAAAGGCAGTTTCCGGGGCCGCGCGTGTCCTCAGTTACGTCAACACCCCGACAATGTTCCAGCTTCTTATGAAGAAATGCCACGAGGATGTCGCAGATATGAGCATTTACCGCAGAAATCGCGACCTTCTCTACAATGCGCTTACCGACCTTGGTTTTTCGTGCGTGAAACCGGATGGAGCCTTCTATCTGTTCCCGAAATCACTCGAGCCGGATGACTACGCATTTTGTAAAAAAGCGGTCGAACACAATCTGATCCTTGTACCGGGAACTGAGTTTGGCTGTCCGGAGCACGTCCGTATCTCGTATTGTGTCTCGACAGAGCAGATTGAGCGGGCTTTGCCGGCATTTAAAACTCTTGCTGAGGAGTATAAAAATTAAACAGTAAATCCTATCATTTCAAAATGATTTTTCCGATATCGGATCAACCCTTCGTCCTGCATTTTGCCAAGTTCTTTGGACAGTGCACTGCGGTCGAGATTGAGATAATCTGCCATCTGCTGGCGGTTGAATGGAATGTCAAACGCCGTACTTCCGGTGCGTGTGACTTGCTCTGAAAAATAGATCGCAAGCCGCTCGCGGATTGTCTTTGGCGAAGTGCAGAATATACGGCTGGACAAGATAAGATTTTTCTGCATGGAAATAAAGAGAAGATTGCGGGTAATCTTCTGTGCAAGGGAAGAATTTTTCGCATTTTCTAACAAATTCCGCACATTAAAAAATACAATTTTGCATACCTGCGCAGCGACGACATCAACCATCATGGGAGTGCCTGTGAAGGCATAAGTTTCTGCGAAAACATCGCCTGTTTCCAGCTTATTTAATATGGTTGAATTGCCTAAAATATCGTTGTTTTCAATGACTACGCTGCCTTCTGTTAGGATGCCTATTTCATTGACATTTTCTCCCATGGAAAATAGAATTTCTCCCTTGTCAAAAGATTTCTTTCTTAATAAGGAAAGAGATTCTAATTCGTGCCAGTCATTTTCATCAAAATCCCGGAAAATCGCATTGTCTGCTAATTGTTTGATATTTTTTTTCAAGTTTTTCTCCTTTCGTTGTTATAACCACCGATTTTTTGTTTTTATTTTACTATAATGAAATCACAAAATCAACAAAAAAGGTAACTATTCAGGAGCAAATGTATGGAAATCAATGATCGTCGTGCTTGCACGTAAGAAACTTTGATTTCCATACATTTAGAGCCTAATAGGGCTCCCCCTCCACAGATGAGCATTTTTAGCCTTGTCAAAGGCG
>DJEU01000052.1:24528-26157 GCA_002431395.1 Lachnoclostridium sp. UBA5890 | reverse complement strand
AGAACACGAAGTGTTCGAAATGCGAATGTGTGGGAGGGGGGCATCCTGAATCGTTACAAAAAGGAAGGATGAATGTACAAATGGTACGTAGAATTATTCAGATTAATGAAGATAAATGTAACGGATGTGGCGCATGTGCCTCTGCTTGTCACGAGGGCGCGATCGGAATGGTAAATGGGAAAGCAAAACTTCTCCGCGATGATTATTGTGACGGACTTGGCGACTGCCTCCCAACGTGTCCGACGGGCGCAATCAAGTTTGTCGAGCGCGAGGCAGCGGCATACGACGAAGAAGCCGTAAAGGAAAATATGAAAAAACGCGCAGCCAAAGCAGCTTCAGCAGGCGCGGGGGATTCCAAACATGTGGCATCGCAGGCAGGCACGGCATCACAGCCAACTGGCGGCTGTCCGGGAAGCCGGATGCGGATGCTTCGCCAGCAGGCAGAGAAAGAGGATGTTTTGGCGGGGGAAATCAATTTTGTTAAAGCACCTGCTTCCCAGCTTGCTCAGTGGCCATGTCAGATCAAGCTTGTGCCAACCAATGCTCCGTATTTCAATGGCGCAAAGCTCTTGATCGCGGCGGATTGCACCGCTTATGCTTATGCTAATATGCATCAGGAATTTATGCGCGGCAAGGTGACAATTATCGGCTGTCCGAAACTGGACGATATTGATTATAGCGAGAAATTGACGACGATCATCCGCGACAATGACATTAAAGAGGTGACAATTGTCCGCATGGAAGTTCCTTGCTGTGGTGGTCTCGAAATGGCGGCAAAAAAGGCAATTCAGGAGAGTGGCAAGTTTATTCCGTGGCAGGTGGTTACAATTTCCATCGATGGGAAGAAATTGGATTGATGGAAACGGGTTTATTTTGAGGGAGAATTTATGCAAAGAAAAGAGTTACAGGATTTGCTGACAGGCGCGTTGATTGGTTTGGTAAAGGCCTGTGGAACGAATCCAAAAACCGAAAATACAGATGCTATCGTGGTGGAAGGGCTGGCTATGACATCGCCGAATTTTCCCGGAGAGGTTACCGAACCTGAGCTGGCGTCATTTATCGCCAAAGTCCGCGACGAAAAATATACTGTTTCCCCGGGGTGCCGCCTTTGTGCGGCACCTTGTGGCAATACTTCGGATTTTGACATGAAAGAAATCGCCGGCGAGGAAAAAGAGAACGAGATGAAGCGGGAGCTTTTAGCGCTGATCCGAACAATGGTTGTAAAAATATGGAAAGAAAGCGGACGAGGCGCAGCTGGGAACGACGGTGAGGGCGAGGCCGATTGTGCTTGCACTTTGTCGGCGAAGCCGGAACAGTTGTTTTTCTTTTATAAGGCGTTGTCGATTATCAGCTATGATTTTACGTGTGAAGAACTTGCGCCTGTGCTGGAGGAAGCTAAGAGTTTAGGCGAAAGGCAACCTGCGGCGGGTAATATGGAAAAATAGGTTGCTTTTAGGGCGGGCAAGAAGCTAGAAAAGCAACGTAAAAGGGGGAAGGAGCTGAGATAGGTTGTCTTTCCTGTGATGCACCGCGGAAGAAGGAAAAAGCAAGTTGCTCCGGGGTGAGTCGCCACTGCGAGATTAGAGAATGTACCGCGGAAGAAGGAAAAAGCAAGTTGCTCAGAGGTGA
>DJEU01000052.1:9688-24412 GCA_002431395.1 Lachnoclostridium sp. UBA5890 | reverse complement strand
ATGCACCTCGGAAGAAGGGAAAAAGCAAGTTACTCCGGGGTGAGTCGCCGCCACAAAGGGAAGAGCTGCACCCCGGAAGAAGGGAAAAAGCAAGTTACTCAGAGGTGAGTCGCCGAGATGAAGAGAAGGCATGCACCTCGGAAGTAGGAGAAAGTAAGTTACTCAGAGGTGCAAGGTAGTGCCCCCTTTAAGGTAGTGCCCCCTCGGCGGCAGCTCCTACAACCCGATTTCCCGGGCGAATTTTTGAAAGTCGCAGATGTTTTCTGCGGTTTTTTTGATGTCTTTGCCAAGTTGAGCATTGGCTTCGGCGGTGGTTATCTTGTAAGTTTTGGTTTGCGCTGAGGGGTCACTATACTCCCAAGTGATATAATCTACATTGTCGATCAAAGCAAGGATGGCGTAAGCGTAAGTTGTCATCTTTTTGCGGAGGCTATCTTCGGCTGTGGTCTGGGATTCCGTGAGGTGGATGGTCCAGCCGTAAGGCTGCTCGCTGGTTTGAAGCTCGGAAGTAAATCCGCCGAAGGTTTCTTCGATGCCGAGGGCGAGGGCCAATGAGGTATTGTCAGAGGCAGAGCCGATATACGGATGTTTGTTGTCGTAAACGCGGTTTACATAGGTGCTGATCGACGTGCCGTTCTGCCAGAGAATGTCTCCGTTTACGCGGACTTCGCGGATTGTCGCCTTGGCGGTGTAGGAAACCTCATAATTCTTGTGGAAGGAAAAAAATGTCTTTCGTTTGGCAGGCAGGGTAAGCGAAACGACCCCGTCTTTTTCCTCTATTTTTTGACTTGCTGTGGTAAAGTCATCAGGCAAAATCCCCTCTATTTTCAGGGAGTTTGAAGAAACTTGAAGGTTGTATTTTACGCTATTTAAAATGTATTCTCCGCTAAAGAAGAGAAAATAAACAGCGGTGCCGCTTCCTGCCAGAAGGACCGCGATTAGGATGGCCGCGATCGTAAAATGTCTCGTTTTTGAGCGGACTTTTTTCAGGTAATCAATTTCTTTTTCCTGCTGGCTCGGAGTGGATTCGTGTGGTTCGTCATTTACCATGGCATGATAAATGTCGTGGCAGTGTTCGCAAGATTGTAAATGTTTGGCAACGGCAGCAGTGCCGGTGTCGCTCAATATACCATCCACATAGGAGGGCAGCAGATCCTGCACAATGTCGCAGGGAAGGGATGAATTATTTGTCATTTTGAAGCTCCTTTCGCAATTGTTCTTTGGCGCGGTAAAATGTTACGCGTGCCCAGTTTTCAGATTTCCCCATGATTTCGCCAATCTCGGCGTAAGACAGATTGCCGTACAGACGAAGATGAATTACCTCGCGCCCGGGTTCTTTCAGGCGGTGGATCTGTTTTAGCAGATTCATTTTATCCAAAGAGGACATTACTTCCGACTCGGCACTTTTGCAAAGCGCGCTGTTTTCTTCCAATATTTCCGTCTGCGGATGCTTACGCAAATAGGAAAGAAATAGATTTTTGGCAATGCCGCAAAGCCACGTAGATACTTTGCTTTCCGCGTTGAAATAGTCAAGTTTTTTGATTGCCTGATAAAATGTTTCCTGCGTCAGTTCTTCGGCAAGATCAGCATCATGAGTAAGCGAAAGAAGATACCGGTATACCATATGCGAGTGTTCCTGGTAGACGTCTTTCATAGAAAGCATAATGTAATCTCCTTTCGTTGTTCTATTTATAAGTGTCAAAAAAGCAGAATTCGTTACAAAATTTTTTTATTACTCCGTAAAAAGTGTCAGTTCATCGCAGATAAATTCATACTCTTCTGCGTAAATACTGCCCTTTGTCCAAATAAAATCAAAGTCGTGTTTCATCGAGAAATCATGAAGTTTGATTTCTTTCAAAGTATGTTTTGCAAGTTCTTCTTTGACGGCAATTTTATATAAAAAAGAAATGCCGCAGTCCTTTTTAAGAAGTTCGATGATCGTATGCATATTTTCCACCTGTGTATAGTGGATAAAATCAGGAATAGACAGGCCTTTTGGGGAAAGATTCCGCTCCAAGATATTGCGTGTGCCGGACCCCTCTTCGCGCACAAGAAGCCGCTCCGGAAGAAGATCTTTCAGGTGATGTGGGGTGCCGCATTGGAAGGTATGAGAGGAGGCACAAACGGCGATATAATCTTCCGTAATATATTTTTTGTGGTCGTAAAATTCTTTTGGATAATAGCCTTCGACAAGGGCAAAGCTGATCTGGCCATTGTCCAAAAGCTGCAGAAGCTGCTTGGTGTTGCCGTAGTGCAGATGAATATTGGTGTCAGGGTTCGCTTTCAGATAGCCAGCGAGAGCACCGGAAATCGCATATTCGCCGATTGTCATTGTGACTCCGATGGAGAGCGTTTTAATGCGCTCATTGTTTTCGTGAAGTTCTTTTTGGATCGTCATTTCATCATTTTTCATGCGAAGCAGCCGCTCTTGTAAAATTCTTCCTGTTTCTGTCAGAGACAGCTGGCGGTTTTGATAAGTAAATAAACTGGTTTCATAATAGTCTTCCAAATAATGAATATGCTGCGATACGGTTGGCTGAGTGATGTGAAGTTCCTCGGCAGCCTTAGTAAAATTCATCGTCTGACATACCATCAAAAAAGTATTGATTCGAAAATCCAGCATGAGACATTCTCCTTTATCAATAGAAAATATTTATTGTTATATAATATTATATAATTTTATCAAATGAATAGCAAGTGCTATAATATGAGTCATGCGCATGTCTTAATTTAAAATGAGAAAAGAGGTAAATCCATGAACTTTATAAAACAAAAAGGAGACGGAATCTTCGTTTGTCTGGTAATTGCAGTGCCTTCCTGGCTTCTTGGAAAAATATTTCCCATCGTGGGCGGTGCCATTTTCGCTATTCTTCTGGGAATGATCCTTACTTTATTTTGGAAGGAAAAGGGAAGAGCGGAAGCCGGTATCAAATGGACATCGAAGACAATTTTGCAGACGGCAGTCGTACTTCTTGGATTTGGTATGAATCTTGGGGTGATATTGCAGACCGGAAAGCAGTCATTGCCAATAATCATTTGTACGATCAGTACATCGCTGGTCGTGGCGTGGATTTTACATAAAGTGATGCACATTGAGTCCAATATTTCGACATTGATCGGAGTAGGATCTTCCATTTGCGGCGGTTCGGCGGTGGCAGCGACAGCACCGGTCATAGATGCAGACGACGATGAGGTGGCGCAGGCTATTTCTGTCATATTCTTTTTCAATGTACTTGCGGCAATTTTATTTCCGATTTTAGGAAGTGCTATTGGCATGAGTACGACAAACGGCGAGGCATTTGGCGTGTTTGCCGGAACCGCAGTAAATGATACGTCGTCGGTTACAGCCGCCGCTTCGACGTGGGACAGCATGTGGCATTTGGGGGGAGCGACGCTGGAAAAAGCAGTTACGGTAAAACTTACGCGTACGCTTGCTATTATTCCGATTACCTTTGGACTGGCCCTTTTGCGCGGAAGAAAAAAGCAGTCGGGAAACTCGTCATTCAGCATCAAACGGGCATTTCCGATGTTTATTTTGTATTTCCTTCTTGCTGCGGTAGTGACGACAATCTGCCTGCAGGCGGGGGTGCCGGCAGCCGTATTTGCGCCCGTTAAGGAGTTGTCAAAATTCTTTATCATTATGGCGATGGCGGCCATTGGGCTCAACAGCAACCTTGTCAAATTGATCAAAACAGGCGGAAAACCGATTCTTTTGGGTGCCTGCTGCTGGCTTGGCATTACGCTCGTAAGTCTTTTCATGCAGCATATGCTGAATCTTTGGTAAAATGTGGTTATAACAACGGAATAAAGGGAAAGAAAATGGTACACTCTAACCATAAAAGACAAGAAGGAGATGATCGTATGAATCAAAGAAAAGCAGCAGTGATCGGATGTGGATTTGTCGGGGCGGCGACGGCATTTACGTTGATGCAGAGTAAATTGTTTTCGGAATTGGTGCTTCTTGATGCCAATTTCGATAAAGCCGACGGCGAAGCGAAGGATATCGCACACGGGATGCCATTTGCCGGGCCGATGAAAATTTATGCCGGTGATTATAAAGATATTGCGGATGCGGCCATTGTGATCGTGACGGCGGGTGCAAACCAGAAACCGGGGGAGACAAGGCTGGATCTTGTGCATAAAAATGTGGCAATTTACGAAAAGATCATGCCTCGGATCGCGGCGCTTGATTTTCAGGGGATTTTATTGATCGTGTCCAATCCGGTCGATATATTGACGTATGTGGCGGCGAACCTCAGCGGACTTCCGAAAGAGCGGGTGATCGGCTCGGGAACCGTGCTTGACACGGCGAGATTAAAATACGAACTGGGGCGGCATCTGAGTGTGGATAACCGGAGTGTTCATTCGTTTATCATTGGAGAACATGGCGACAGCGAGATCGTGGCGTGGAGCAGTACCAATGTTTCAGGGATTCCGGTGCATGATTTTTGTGAAATGCGTGGCTTTTATAATCACGATGCGGCGATGGAAGAAATTGCCAGCCGCGTAAAAAACAGTGCCTATGATATTATACAGAAAAAACAGGCGACGTATTATGGAATTGCCATGTCCGTTAAGCGGATCTGCGAATGTATCATTCGCGATGAAAAGTCGATTCTGCCTGTTTCTACGGTGCTCCAGGGAGCCTATGGAATTGAAGACGTGGCACTCAGCATGCCGACAATTGTGGGATTTGATGGTGTCGAGACGCACGTTCCAATTTCGCTCGATCAAAAAGAACGAGAAAAATTAGAACAGTCTGCGGCGACACTGAAAGAACTTATAAAAGAACTCTGATCTGTAAACTTTTTCCATCTGCACTCTCTGCATGAATGCTTCCCTTGTGGTTTTCCACGATGGAATGGGCGATGGAAAGACCAATGCCGGAACCACCGGTGGAAGAGTTTCGGGAAGAGTCGCTTCGGTAAAAGCGTTCAAATAAAATGTCCTGAGAACCTTTTTCGAGGCCTTCACATTCATTGAAAATGGTAAAACAAAGATGTTTTCCACGCTTGCTTAACGTAAGTTCGATCGTGGAATCCGGCGTCGAATATTTGATCGCATTATCTAAAAGCAGGCAGAAGAGCTGTCGAAACTGCTCTTCATTGCCGACGTAGTACAGATCTTCCGCACACGATACCTGAAGTGTGCGGTGTGTGGATGTGGCGACGGGGATAAAAAGATCGACCGTTTCACTTAGCGCATGCGAAAGTGAAAAACGTGACTTCCGGGAAAATCCCTGTGCTTCATCCATTTTTGCTAATGCAGTGAATTGTTTCACCATATTAGTAAGTCGAATCACCTGATTTCTCGTGCTGTCCAGCCATTTTGAAGATCCTATTTCCATCTCCAAAACTTCAGTATTTGCATCGATTATAGTAAGAGGTGTTTTTAATTCATGCCCGGCATCGGTAAGAAATTGTTTTTGCTTCCGATAGCTTTCTTCGACCGGGCGAAGAATGAGTTTTGAAAATATGCATAGCAGTAAAAATACGGAAAACAGGCCGGCCGCAGAGATTGCTATGCTGGTGATAAGTGATCCACGATAGGTGGATAACTCTTTTTCTGCATCAATAAAAATGCATAAAACGCGGTCGCCTGATTTTACGGTCCGATAGCGGTAAATGTCAATAAAACCGGTGCCCGGTGCCGAGTTGTACACTTCGGCGGCGTAGGCTCGTGCCTGCGCGGCGTTGACAGCGGAAATGTGTCCGACGGAAGTGGCATAAACGGCGCCGGAAGCATCGTAGCGTACCGTGAAATAACGGGTTTGATAAGGGGTTTCTTCCGATATGCTTTTCGGTGGCTCCGGCACTTTGTTATGTGCCTTGGGATTATCTTCTTCCTGATAGGAATGGTTCGAAGGGTCGTGGTCCTCCTCAGAGGGATCCGGAGATTCATAAAAACTGCCATTTCCCAGTTCAAGAATGTGAGTGACATCGTCCAGACTCTTCCCCATTTTTTGGTAATTAATGTAATTCAATGCGGCGATAATGACCGACAATACCAAAAACATAGAAAGCATGGCAATAACGATAAAATTTCTTCGTATTTTTTTCATCGCTTCACCTCAATCTGATAACCTTGATTGCGGTGCGAACGTATATAAATGTCCGCACCAAGGGCAGCAAATTTTTTCCGTAAATTCGAGATGTTCACCCATACGACGTTGATCTCTGCGTCACTTTCATAACCCCATATTTTCTGCATCAGATGTTCCGCAGAAAAGGTTTGGCTTGGATAACTCATAAACAGCTGTAACAATTGAAATTCCTTACGATTCAGGCGAAGTGTCTGTCCGCCGCACATAAGCTCGAAGGAAGCACAGTCCAATGTGACGTTCCCGAGGGTGAGCTGCGAACTGGAAGCATCGGTAACCCGCCTTGTGATGGCGCGGACTCTGGCAAGCAGTTCTTTCGTGGCAAACGGCTTTGTCAGATAATCGTCCGCACCAAGATCAAGTCCGGTTACACGGTCGTCCACATCACTTCTGGCAGTAAGCATGAGAACCGGCACCGTGTTTCCGGCAGCGCGCACCGCTTTTAACACTTCAAAACCGTCCATTCCGGGCATCATCACATCGAGGATCACGCCGTCATAATGTTCGACTTGAAGGTAGTCTAATGCGTCTGTTCCGGTATATACCGCGTCTACCAGATAATTGCTGTGCGTCAAAATGACAGTCAGCGCATCGGATAGTTCGCGTTCATCTTCTGCCAATAATAGTTTCATAAGGAACCTCCCGTACAAAATATTTTCTGCTATTTACTTCGGTAAAAATCCGCTTTTTCTAAAGATGCAGATGCATCAGCGTCCTCCCGGACGACCGCCAAAACCGCCGCTTCCAAAGCCCCAGCCACCGCCTGGATTGGTATTGCCGGTGCTCATGCTTGTGCTTGTGAAGGTTACGGAACCGCTTTGTGTCAGATTCGAAAGATCTGAACCATAGTAGATCTGATAGGTACTACCCAATTTCAGATCTCCGCAGGACATTACAACCGACTGGAAAGATTTGGTAGGCTGCGCCTGCAGGACCGTATTTCCGTCGCTGTCTTTCAATACCACATATGTGCCCGCTTTCTGCGTGGAGGAAAGGATAACATTGACGGCCGGCTGAGTCGAACCGCTTGTCGGAGCGGCTGCCATTCCGGAAGCTCCCGCCGCGATCAATGTGCCGCCGGAGATCTCGCATACACAATCTGCGCTGTCGCCGTAGTCCAATGCGCCATTTCCATTATTTGTCGGACCATTGACAATGACGGTTCCGCCTTTGAAGAAAATGTTTCCATTGGAATCGATACCATCGCCGCTGACATCAATGTTGATGTTTCCGCCCTCAATGATAATCTGGTACTGCGTGGAAGAGGACGAATCGCCTTTGTGGAAATCGTCTCCGCCAAATCCGGGTCCCATGCTGCTTGAAGAACTATTGCTTCCGCCGGCGGCATTGATTCCGTCATCGCGGGAAACAATCGTGATGTCGCCGCCCTGAATCGTAATGTCAGCCCCTTCTAAGCCTTCGTAAGAAGCCGTGACGTTGATGGTTCCGTTTTTGATGACAAGTCCTGCGTCTGCGTGAATGCCGTCATCGCCGGAAGCCAGTGTGAAACTGCCGCCCTCGATGAGAATATAGCCGTCGCAGTGAAGGGTGTCATCGGCTGCGGAATCATTGCTGTCGCCGGAGGCGCGTGAAGCCGAATAAGTCGCTGTCGTGTCAGCGGTAATGGTTCCGGCTGTTGCTGGCACGTAAATGGTTGTACCGGCTTTGATTCCCTTGTAACTGCCATCGGTCGTGGTTCCGGCAGCATTTTTTGTCGTTGCGTTCAAGGAAACCGGGTTCAAGTACAATGTACGTGTAGCACTTACCGCGTCGCCATTTTCGGAAACAAATGTATACGTTCCGCCATCCAGTTCCATATTTCCAAGATCTGCCAATGTTGCGTCTTCTGCGATATCGGTTTCATCGAGTGTGGTTTTCAGGCAGTCGCCGTCGGAATGTACATTGAGGTTTGCATTTTTTACAAATACACCAAGTTTTCCTGAGATTCCATTGTGTCCGCAGGCAGCGTCATCCGGTCCGCTGACAAGGATCGTGGCATCCAGTATTTTAAGTAAATTGGTGCATTTGATTCCATTTCCGTAGGTGGAAAGGATGTTTAAACTACCACTTCCATTGATCGTGAGCGTTGTTTTTTTGCAGACAATACCGGCGGTATAAGTTGTGGAGGTGGCATCGTCTTTGTCAATGCCGGTTGCGCCCGTATCTGTGAGCGTATTTGTGGAACCGTCTGCAAGCGTAATGATTGCTTTTGTTACACTGCTTTTTATCGTAATCAATCCGGTGTCGGAAGTTGGTTCGGTGTTATTGGTTGAAGTCAGATTTACTCCGTTCAAGATCAAATGTGTCGTGCCGGTCACGGTGTCGTCGGCATAATCGACCTCGATCAGACCGTCCGTCGTAGTTTCTGTGCTCTCAGTCTGAATGATGTAGGTGCCCGGAGCTGTGATCGTCAATTTATTCTTTTTACTGATTTCATAATTGTCGGCTTTGATTTTCTTGGAAGGAGCCTCTGCCGGAATCGTAACTTCGGTTGTCTCAGATTCTACTCCGGCGATTTCGGTGTCATCGTCATCCCATACTGCACGTGTCGGTGCGACATAATCGGAATCGGCGTCATCTCCGGTATAACCGCTGTCACCGGGTGTCGTGACCGGCTGCGTTGCCGCTGGCTGTGTCGCTGCCGGCGTAGGGGTGGCAGACGATGTGTTCCCCGGAGTGCTTGTGGCCGCTGCACTCGGAGAAGCGGTTACCTGTGATGGGGTAGAAGAGCTGCCCGGAGTCTGCGTGCCGGTGGATGGCACACTTGATTCTACAGGAGTAGTTGAACCAGGTGCCTGCGTCTCGACCGCAGATGCCTTAATATTGTAAGTGTACTTTTTCATATTCTTTGTTTTTATCTTGCGTAATTTTTTCGCAGTCATTTTCTTTGAAGATTTTACTGCATACAAACGTAATGTTTTACTGGAAGTGAACGTAAAAGATTTACTTTTTTTCGCTTTGATGACTTTTTTTATGGAAAGTTTTTTCCCTGTTGTGTAGTAAACCTTGTAACCCTTTTTCACTTTTACTTTGGTTGTCACGGATGTTTCGTAAGTACCGCTTTTTTTGCTGACCGTATAGCCTGTCGTCTTTTTCGCCGCATCGGCTGACGGCGCCGGACAGATGAGAGCAAGTACAAGTGCTGTGACAATGAGTTTTTTTACATGCTTCATGTGTGTATCCTCCTTAAACTTTTTTCTTAGTATAGTGGATGAAAATAAAATAAACCTAAAATGATCTTTGAAAATTTTGTGAAGGGAAAAGTGTGGACAAATCGGCTTAAGTTATTGACAACTTGGGAATGGTTTAGTACGATAAAAGTACCGACTCAAAAATAGCATATGCATGAGGAGATAATGATTTTGAATTTACGTCAAAAAAGAAATATCGTGGGAATACTACTGTTCGCCATGCTATTTTCCACGGTTTCAGGATTTTTATATCCGAATAATAAACAAGTAAAAGCAGAAAGCGATACGACAGAGAAAAACACATATTACGAGGAAAGCACAGATTTGTTGTGGACATTTAGCAGCGATGGAACATTGGAAGGGCATCGCATGAACGAAACGACTCCCATCTCTTATGGTGTAGAATTATATCCGATCGATGGTGTGGTTGCAGGGGTTGCTAAACCGGAAGAGATTAAGCAGATTGTATTGGGGGAAGGAAACTTTGAGGTTTCCATACATAATATGCCAAATCTGAAGTCTGTAAATTTACAGGAAGTAAATGTTCTTGGCAGTTTTACGGATTGTCCACAGCTAAAAACGGTAAAAATCGGGTCTGTGAATCACATAAACACAGGGGCTTTTTCGGATTGTCAAGCTCTTACAGAAATAGAAATCGAGCAGGCATCTGTCATCGATCAAGAAGCATTTTTAAACTGCAAAAATTTGGAAAAAGTTTCAATTATAAATGGTTTTGTAACGATCTGGGATCGGGCTTTTAGCGGATGCACGGCATTGAAGGAAGTGAATATCGGGGCAAATGTGCAGTCGATCAAAACGAGAGCATTTAGTGGCTGTACAAATTTGACGACATTAAAATTGTCAAATATGGTGCAGGAAATCGAAAATAATGCATTTGCGGGGTGTGACGGATTAAGTCAGATTGTTATGCCAAAAGAGATAACGACAGTGGGAATCGGATCTTTTACGCAGTGTGATATTTATTGGCAGGGCGAGAAACTTACGTTTGAATCCGAAGAAAAAGAAAGCCGGTTTTTTGCGCAAATGACGGGAATAATGTATATTCCGGAAAATAGCAGTTTTTGGAAAAAGATGCAGGAGACGTATCCGAATCTTTCCTGGAAAGAGTGGAATCCGGCAGAGGGAAAACCGGATAAAGTATATGAATTAGAAGAGTTGTGGGCAAAAGGAGACCAGCCTGGCATCTTGCAGACGGTGGATGACGAGGGGGTGTCCTGCCTTAAATTATTGCTTCAGGAGCGGTACCAGAGGGTGGCATTTGAACTGCCGGAGGACATGGATCTCAGCCAATATTCTTCGGTTTCGATAAAAGCCAAAGTGGGTTCTCAACTTATGATCGATTTTGCGGACGAAACCCTTCTGGCGAATATGGAAAACGGAATGCTGTTAAGGGAAGATTACACCATGACGGCAGAAGCAAGGTATCCGTTCTTTTTTGATGGGAGTGAAGGGGCAAACTTAAAATACGGAACGGAGACGACAGCGATTAAAGGAAAAGACACATTATCCGGTTCCAGATATATTACAATAGGAACTTGTAACTATCCGGAAGAAGCCGAAGAGGCAGGGCGCGAATACGTATTTTATCTGTATTCCATTACCTTTCACCCGAGTTCGGATGAAGATGAGAAAATCGTATTGACCTGTAAGCAGCCGGATATCGTGCAACCTACATTAGAGCCGTCAGCCACACCGGAGCCGTCCGCTGCGCCGTCGGCATCCGAAGTGCCGGAAACCTCTCAAACACCGGAGGCATTTACGGCACCGAAACCCTCCACAACACCGGCAGTGTTTCAGGCAACAAAAAAGATCAAAGAAATACAGCCGAAAATCAAAGTAAAGAAGAGGGATAAAAAACATCTTGTTTATGTAACAATCACAGACAAAAAGGCGACGTATTTTGAATTGTATGTGAAGCGAAAGGGCAAAAAATATACAAAACTAAAAGTGGCCAAAAAGAAGTTGAAAAAAGGAAAATGTACCTTGCGGCTTGCCTATACAAAAAAAGGAAATGTTCTGTGGTTCCGGGCACGAACGTATACCAAAAAGAATGGGCGAAAAATATACCATGCATTTAGCAAAGAAAGAAAGGTAAAATTGTAATGGAACAAAACAAAGATTTTTTAGTGAAAGAACCAATCGGAAAATTGTTATTTCGACTTGCGATTCCTACCGTCATCGCGCAGATGATCAATATGCTTTATAATATCGTGGACCGGATTTATATCGGGCATATTCCGGAAGTGGGGGCACTAGCACTGACCGGAGTTGGCGTATGTATGCCACTTATTATGATCTTGTCGGCCTTTGCGGCGCTCGTGGGAAATGGCGGCGCTCCGAGGGCTTCTATCCTTTTGGGAAAAGGCGATTCGCAATCGGCAGAAAAAATTATCGGCAATTGTTTCACTTTGCAGATTCTTATTTCCATCGTGCTGACAGTGACTATGCTGCTCGGCGGGAAAACATTTCTGCTCGCATTCGGAGCCAGCGAAAATACGATTGAATATGCGGTCAGCTATTTTAATATTTATGCCATCGGTACGATATTTGTTCAATTGACATTAGGAATGAATATGTTTATTACTGCACAAGGATTTACAAAAATTGGAATGTATTCCGTTCTGATCGGAGCCGTGATCAATATCGTGCTGGATCCGATATTTATTTTTGCATGTGGTCTCGGCGTTCGCGGAGCGGCACTTGCCACGATCCTTTCGCAGGCGTGTTCGTGTATCTGGGTGCTTCATTTTCTTTTTGGAAAAAAGACGACACTTCGTATTAAAAAAGAAAATCTGCGGCTGGTGCCAAACGTATTTCTGCCTTGTCTGGTATTGGGGGCCTCCCTGTTTATCATGCAGGCAAGTGAAAGCGTGATCTCGGTCTGCTTTAATTCTTCTCTATTAAAATATGGGGGAGACGTGGCAGTGGGCGCAATGACAATTCTTACCAGTGTCATGCAGTTTGCGATGCTTCCTCTGCAGGGCCTTGGACAAGGGGCGCAGCCAATCATGAGTTACAATTACGGAGCGAAAAATCCGGACCGGGTAAAGGGTGCATTTTTCCTTTTATTAAAATCCAGCCTTGTATATTCCATTATACTATGGGTGCTTATTATGATATTTCCACAGGTATTTGCAGGAATCTTTACCACCGATGCGGCGCTGCTTGCATTTACAAAAAAAGCATTGCGGATCTATCTCGCGGCAATGTTCCTATTTGGAATACAGATTTCCTGCCAGATGGCATTTAATTCATTGGGCAAAGCCCTGAGTTCTATTGTGGTTGCGGTAGTTCGAAAGTTTGTATTATTGATCCCGCTGATCTATATTATGCCGGCTGTTTTGCAGGATAAAACAAGTGCGGTTTATATGGCAGAACCCGTAGCAGATACGATCGCGGTGACATTTACGGCGATACTGTTTTTCTTCCAATTCCGGAAGGCAATGAAGGAGATTTGAAATGGCATATAATAGAGAAAAAATACAGGCAGAATTGTTTGAATTACAAGATGAAAAATACCGCGGTTTTCACAGTAAACTGATCCCGGATATGGAGAAGGAAACTATCATCGGAATCCGTACCCCGGTGCTTCGCGAATACGCAAAACAATTTGCAAAGACAGAAGAAGCGATCGTTTTTTTACAAGACATTCCGCATACATATTATGAGGAAAATAATCTGCATATGATGCTTATTACAAGTATCAAAGAATACGATAAATGTTTGAAAGAAATAGAAAAATTTCTTCCCTATATTGACAACTGGGCGACCTGCGACCTCCCGGCATCAAAATGTTTTGCCGGGCACAAAGAAGAACTTCTGCCGCATATCAAACAATGGATCCATTCGGGAGAAACGTATACGATCCGCTATGGGATCGGGATGCTGATGCGTCTGTATCTGGATCAGGATTTTAAACCCGAGTATGCAGACCTTGTCGCCGGCATAACCTCCGAGGAATATTACGTCAATATGATGATCGCGTGGTACATGGCGACAGCACTTGCCAAGCAGTGGGATGCGATTATTCCCTATGTGGAAGAGCACCGGTTTTCGGACTGGGTTCATCGGAAAACCATTCAGAAAGCAGTCGAAAGTTACCGCATTACGGACGAACAAAAAGTGTATCTGCGAAGTTTGCGTGGAAAGCGTGTTTAATGGTGTACACTTATGGTCTGACAATCGACAGAAACGGAGCTATCTCACGATAAATCTTCATTTTTATCGAAGAATAGAACAGTCTTATTGCATAAAACTCGATATTTATAAATCACACTGCTCCGCAGTGCACGCAAACAAAACCTCGATTATCATGCAAGCATGACTCCGAGGTTTTTGTTTGCTGAAATGATTTATAAATATCTCAGACAGTTATGCAATTGCGACTTATTCTTTTCTTAAAAATATCGATTTATAACGTTCGATAGCAAGTTTCGTCGCTTGTTAGACCATAAGTGTAATAAGTAACTATTCAGGGCTCGTCTCCATCATTCGCATTTGACAAGGAGAAAATGCTCATAAGGGGGCGGCGGGAGCCCTATTATGTTTTTACACTTTTGCTTTATAGAAAAAATAAGTCCCTGCTTTTACTATGAGGGATTTAGAACACCGTCGGTACATAGAGGGCGTAGTTTGCCCTCATGTACCGCTACGAGTGTTCTCCTAAGCGAAAGCGGTCCCGAATGGAAAAGCAGGGACTTATTTTTCTAAAACCAAAGGCTGTAAAATTCTCGTTGACTTTTCCCCTAAATGTGATATGATACAGTTAGAAATGACTAACACAGCAGAAACGGAGGTTACCTATTCATGGAATTTCAGACAGTATTATAAAACAGAAGAAGTGTACGTTCTTACGATGCTTCCAGAAAAGTGACAAAAGAGCAGATAAATGAGATCGTTGAGGCGGCGATTCAGGCGCCATCGTGGAAAAACTCACAGACGGCGAGATATTATTGTATCCTCGATGTGGACAAGAGCAGAGATTTCGCACAGAAATGCCTGCTTCACGGAAACGATAAAAAAGTAGACGGAGCCGCACTTGTCGTGACGACGTTTGTATCGAATCGTGCAGGCTTTGACCGCGAGGGAAATCCGGACAACGAATGTGGAAATGGATGGGGCTATTATGACCTTGGACTTCACAATGAAAATTTCATCTTGAAAGCAAAAGAACTTGGTTTGGATACCCTTATCATGGGGCTTCGTGACAGTGACAAGGTTCGTGAGATCCTTGGTGTGCCGGAGACCGAGACCATTGTCGCTGTGATCGCGGTAGGATATGGTGCAGAGTCTCCGAACAAACCAAAGCGTAAGACGCCGGAAGATATCGTGAAATTTTATTAATTAAGGGTAACTATTCAGGATTAATGTATGGAAATCAATAAATCGTCGTGCTTGCACGTAAGAGACTTT
>DJEU01000052.1:0-9565 GCA_002431395.1 Lachnoclostridium sp. UBA5890 | reverse complement strand
TTCGAAATGCGAATGTGTGGGAGGGGGGAGCCTGAATAGTTACAATTAAGGATTGCAGACCGAACAAGGGGTCAGCCCTTTGCTTTTGGCATTGCTTAATGTCGTTTTAATACTGCTGCTACGTAAGTAGCGGCAGTTTTTTGTATGGTATTTTGTACCGGTTTTTGTAATATAAACAACTTTGCTTACATTCTTAACCGACGAAGAATTCGCGGAAGAGGATTTTGAGGTTCCGGAAGAACGGTACGAGGAGTGGCTGTAGGAACTGCCGGAATGCGTTACTTTTTTGAATTTGATCTGTATTTTTTCTCCATTTGTCGTAGCGATAATACACCCTTTTTGATCGGTTCGATACAATGCTTTGGCGTATGTTTTTGCACGGCGGACAACATTGGCGACGGGGTGGCCATAGCTGTTATTTTTTCCAACTGAAATAATCGCGGTCTTGTATTTGGAAGCCAATGCCTTTTTTACGAAAAGGACGCCGTTTGCGGTATCGGAGCCGTGATGCGAAAGCAGATAAATGTCCGAAGCAACCGCTTTTCCGGAAGCAAGGATCGTATTTTCGACACGGGCGGTCGCATCGCCCATATAGAGAAAGGAGCGGCTGCCGTAGGTGACACGCATGACGATACTGGCTTCGTTGGTATCCGAACTGCTTGCATCGGCAGAAAGAACGGTGCCTTTGCAGGAAGGTGCCAGTTTCAGGGTGGAGCCGGTCCGTGGATGAATCATTTTTACTTTATATTTTGAAATCGCAGATATCATCCGTTTGTAACATTGTGTCGTAGAAGCAATCTGCGGCAGAATGATTTTCTTTACATGATAATCGGCAATCACATCATCCGCACTTTCCATATGGTCGGCGTCGGGGTGTGTCACGACGAGCGTGGAAATGTTTTTTACGCCAAGTGTTTTCAACTGGGACTGCAAAGTGCCATATTCGCTGTGCTTCCCGGTGTCGATCAAAACCGCCTGATTTCCTATTTTTATCAATTCGGCATTTCCCTGAGCGACATCGAGATAAGCAAATGTTGCATTTTTTAACGCCTTAGCATTTACATTATCTGGAGATAAAGAGATGGAAAATAAAGCCAAAAACAGGATAAAAATAAAAGGAATGTGATTTCCGGTTTTGCATTGGTTGGATGGATTCATAAAAGAGCCTTCTTTCTTTATAATGATAGTTACGTAACTATTCAGGACACCCCGCCCCCATACATTCGCATTTCGAACACTTCGTGTTCTTTCTCGCCTTTGATAAGGCTAAAAATGTTCATATGGGGAGGGGAGCCCTATTAGGATCTAAATGTATGGAAATCAAAGTCTCTTACGTGCAAGCACGACGATTCATTGATTTTCATACATTGATCCTGAATAGTTACATAGTTACAATGATTTTGACAAAAGTCATTTATAAATGCTATAGTAATAGTATAGTAGCATGGAAAAGGAAAAGCAAGAGTAAATCGGAGGATGAATTATGGGAAAGTATATGGATACGTTTAATCCGGACGGGTGTCTTGTCCCGGAAGATGTATATTTTACAAACTGGAAAAATTATGAAATGGACTATCATATGCACTCTTATGGCGGCTTTGAGTTGAATTATGTGACGAGTGGGGAATGTGAATATTATGTTGAAAAGGAATGCATCAAATTAAAAAAAAGAAATCTGCTTTTGATAAATAGTGCGCTGCCGCATAAGCTGGTGTTTACTTCAGAGGAGCCGTGCTTGATCTTGGGGATGGCATGTGGTGCATTGCCTGAGAAACCGGGATATGTGACGCTTAGGAGTTTGATGGAAGCATATGATGATGTAAAGATGTTTTTGCAGGAGTTCGATGATTATGTTGTGATTAAAGACGGACATCCTATTTTTAAAACGCTGCGTGCCATATCCGCGGAGTTAAGTGGGGAGAGAAATTTGGCTTATATGCAGATGGAGTGCAATAAGATTTTGATCGATATGGCGCGGATGGTTCAAAATCAGGATCACCAGACGGCTGAATATGTCTCGAAAGCAAAAATGTATATGATGTACCATTTTTATGAAATTGAATCCATCGAGGATATTGCGGACTATGTTGGAGTGAATAAAATTTATCTTCAGAGAATCTTCAAAATATATGAAAAGGAGACTCTATGGAATTATCTTATGAAAATAAGAATGGAAAAGGCAGCGATGTTTTTAACGAATACAGATATGCCAATTGGTGAAATCGATCATATGATTGGGATGAAGTCCAGACAGTGTTTTTACCAAAATTTCAAAAAGACATTTCAGATGTCTCCGCGAGAATATCAGAAAGCCAATAAAAATGTAAAAAATAATAACTTAAACACATAAAAACAAGTTTCTATTTCCTCTATTATCTTGTGAAAAGCTATGTTATACTTTGGCAAAACGAGATACTAGGAGGTATTTTAATGAGACGAAAAGTAAAACAGATAGTAACATTAATGTTATCTGCCGGTTTGCTTTTTTCAAGCATTACATTGCCAATGCCTGAAAAAATATCAGCAGCTGAGACGGAGACAGAAGAAAAAGAAATTCTTCATTTTGATGCGGATCCGGCAAAAAGCAAAAGTGAAGTGTTTCACGGCTCAACCGGTTTTTTGTATGGTGTTAGTGAAGTAAATGTCCCTTCCGCGGATATGATCACGGCCCTTTCGCCAAAGATTTTGGTGCAGAAAGCGGCAGACGGGCAGCAGCATCCATCGGGAGATGGTTATCGTCTGACACCGTATCTCAAGGCGTGTGGGGTGGAAAATATTCAGATTTATCTTCAGGATTATTATCTGCAATGGCCATATGAGTACAATGGAATTGAGGATTACAATGAAAAAGTAAAGCAGATCGTAACCAAGATGGTAAGCGGAAAGAGCGATGAAGAAATTGCGGCATACAGTTTTGTTATCTTCAATGAACCAAACAACATCTGGTATGGTGGTCAGGTCAATAAAATGTGTGAAGACTGGAAAAAAATCTACACAACGATCAAGAACATCAATCCGGCGATTAAGGTGGCAGGACCGAATTTTTCTTATTATAAAGGAAACGACTATGAGACGTTTTTCGAATATTGCGAGAAAAATGACTGCCTGCCGGAATACATCACCTGGCATGAATTAGATAAAAATGACCTTGAAAATTTTAAAGATCATTGTGAAGAAGCCCGCGAATTGGTAAAAACATATTATGCAAAATCAGACATTAAGCCGATTTTATTTGTAAATGAAACTGTCAATTTCGATGATGTCGGAAATCCGGGAGCACTCGTGAACTGGCTTTCCATCTACGATGAGGAAGATGTTTATGCTTCGCTTCCGTATTGGGGACTTGCCAATAGCATGAATGAACTTGCTGCCGATGCCAATAAGCCAAACGGAGCATGGTGGGTATACCGCTGGTATGCTCAGATGAGCGGAAAAAAGACGCCATTGACTTTGGAAAATGTCGATGATCCGGGGGCTTACGGAAGACTATATGGTATGACAAGTGTAGACGAGGAAAAACAGACTGCCTATAGTTTGTTTGGAGGAAAAGCAGGAGCGCAGTATTTGACCATAGACAATCTGACAAAGACGAAGACATTTGCAGATGCGAAAAGTGCGCATGTAAAAATTTACCGGACAAAGTTTACCGGTCATCAGGGATTTGCGGATGAGACACCGGTTGTATATGAAGGAAATGTGGCCCTTGATGGGGATACATTGTCACTTTCTATCCAGGATGCGGATTTGATGGATGCGTATTTTGCAGTAATTACACCGGCAACGGATGAGACCGTTACGGCATTGGACGCTTATGAAAAAACATGGACGAAGACATATGAGGCAGAAGATGCAGAACTGCTTGGTGGAGCTGCTGCATTTAAGAAAAGATCCGGTACCGATCTTGCACGTTCCAATCGTGCGGAAGTTGGTGGATTGAACAGTGAAAATGATGGTGTGAAATTTACCGTTGACGTTCCGAAAGATGGAAATTACCGCTTGAATATTTATTATAGCAGCCAGGCTCCGCAAGTAGACCCGCTTACTCTTCAATATGTTGATAAAAATGGACAAAATCGTGCAATCGGTGCACTTTGTACACATACATTGAGTGTAGATGGAGGGGCAGCTCAGGAAATCGTCTATGACTCTACGGTAAAATGGGGCTATTATAATTACAAAACCGTCGATTTAAAACTGGCTGCGGGGAAACATGAAATTGTATTAAAATATAAAGGAGAAGACCAAAACAGTAAAGAGGTAAATTCGATGCTGTGTGCGCTCCTTGATAAAATAGATCTTACTTATAAAGAGAGTCAGGAGTCTCGTGTGGTACTCAGCAAAGATATGATAACGCAGACCAAAAATGGTGCAGAATGTTATGTGAATGCACCGGAAGAAGGCTATTATACACTGAGCTCTCAGGGAAGTGGAGAAGCTGTTTTGTCGAAAAGCCGTGTGAATTATGCCAAAGATGCAAAAGCAGAATCGGAAATTACAGTGGATAAACTTACACTGGGAAATGTTTCTGTTGGCGCGGAAAAGGCCGCTGTTATTTACCTGACACAGGGAATCAATCATGTGTATCTTGACGGCGAATCTTTGCAAGTGGAAGAATTGACATTTGTTAAAAATGCCGAAGCCGAGAAAAATGCAGTAAGTATCGAGGCAGAAGATTGCACGATGTCAGGGACGGCCAGCCAGGATGACTATAATTATCTCGCAGGAAGTGCAGCGACTCCGGAAATAAAAGAAAATGCTTATGCTTCCGGCGGAAAAGTGGTAGAAGGTTTTCGTGGCGGAAAAGACAATGAACTGAGTTTTAAGGTAAATGTTTCAAAAGCAGGAAATTATAAATTGTCTGTCTGCTACGCCAACGATGAACCGGCACCAGTGATGAAGACCAAAGAGGGTAAGAATTATGTACATCCATATAATACAGATCTTGTCGAGCGCTATATGCAGATCAAGGTGAATTCGGACACACCGCAGACGGTATATTTTAAAAATACATTCTGCTGGGATACGTTTAAAACGACGGTTGTGGATGTAAAATTGGAAAAAGGTGACAATGTAATCACTTTCACAAATGACAATTCATATAAGTTTAGTTCAGTGCAGGATGACTTTACTCCGCGCCTTGATAAATTTGTCCTCGCTCCGGCGGCAGCAGATGAAGAGGCTACACAGATTAAGGTATATCCGGCAGAAAGAAAAGCAGTTCCAACCGAAACGCCTGCGGCAGCGCCATCTACTGCACCGTCAGTACAGCCATCGGCGCAGCCGGCACAGACACCGGAAACGGTTTCCACGCCAAAGGCAAGTAAAAAAGTTTCGCTTAAAAAATTGAAACTCTCCTGTGTGAAGACAAAGGACAAAAAGACGGTAAAAATCAAATGGAAACGCGATAAAAAAGCAAGTGGTTATCAAATTGTTTACAGTACAAAGAAGAATTTCAAATCTGCCAAATCCATTTGGATCCGAAAGAATAAGGTGACAAAAGCCACCTTAAAGAGGAAAGGAAAAAAACATCTTTTTGTAAAGGCTCGAGCCTATAAAAAAGTGGGAAAAAAGAAGGTCTATGGTGCATACAGTAAGGTCCTTCGCTGCAAATAGTTATTCCCCGGCTGGAAAATGCTCTCAGGAACGAACCTGGGGGCATTTTTCGTTCGTGCATCCCAAGGATTGCAGTGTGAAATAGTGAAAAATAGTGAAAAAACGACTGGATAAATTGCTGGGGATGCAGTATACTAGGTACAAGAATGGAGGTCATCAAAATGACAGGAATTAAAAACTTTAATAAGGCAGAAGTGGTAACGTTAAAAGAACAGGTAGCTTACCAGGAAGGACAAGTGGTTTCGAAAACAATGGCACAAAATGACCATGTCAGTGTTACGTTGTTTTCTTTTGATAAAGGTGAGGAAATCAGCACGCACGAATCCGGCGGAGATGCCTTTGTCACCTGCCTCGATGGTGTCGGACGTATCACAATTGATGGTGTGGAATACATTCTTCATGAAGGTGAATCCATCGTAATGCCGGCCAAACATCCACATGCGGTTTACGGACTTGAGCAGTTCAAGATGCTTCTGGTTGTTATTTTTTAAGAGACAAGGGGGCGGCAGCGTATGAAATATGCAATGATAACGGGAGCAAGTTCCGGAATCGGGCGCGAATTTGCCAGACAATTGGCAAGAAAAGGATATTCGCTGATCCTTGTGGCGCGCAGAAGAAAGCGGCTCGAAAAACTGGCACAAGAACTGGTAAAATATGGATGCCAGACGGAATTCATCACAGCGGATCTTTCTCGGCCGGAAGAATGTGTACGCGTAATGAAAGAAACGAAAGAATTTCCGATTAAAATATTTATCAATAATGCAGGATTTGGTGCTTGCGGCGACTTTACCGAGACCGATGCGGCGACTGAACTTCAGATGATCGATGTCAATGTCAAAGCGATGCATCTTTTGATGAAACTCATGCTTAAGAAAATGGAAAAGCAGGGAAATCACGGATATATTTTAAATGTGGCATCTTCCGCAGGACTTCTTCCGGCGGGACCGTTTATGGCGACGTATTATGCGACAAAGGCCTACATGGTCAGCCTGACGTGCGCCGTCGCAGCAGAGCAGCGCAGCAAGCGGAGCCGCATTTATGTCGGAGCCTTGTGCCCGGGGCCGGTTGACACCGAGTTTAATGATGTGGCAAAAGTAAAATTTGCGCTGCCCGGCATCACGCCTCAGTATTGTGCGTCTTATGCGCTCGAACAGATGAGAAAACGAAAAACGATCATTGTTCCAAAATTTACCATTCGCGTGGCGACGACGATGGCACGTTTTGTTCCTCAAAAAATGCTGATTCCTGTGATCGGACAGCTGCAGAAAAAGAAATTTTAAGCACGAATGGAGAAGGAGAAAAACGATGAATAAACATGTAGAAGAAGCAATGAAACTTAGAAATGCGACGCCGATGTGCAACAACTGCGCGCAGACGATTCTCCGCGTGTATGCGGAAGAAATGGGGATGAGCGAAGATCTGGCGGCCGCGGTCGGAAGCAATTTCGGAGCCGGAATGCGCTGCGGAGGTACTTGCGGAGCAATCACGGCGGCGCTTATGGTGCTTGGAGCCAAAGGGTATGATTCACCACAGGCGTTTCAGGCATACCGCCAGAAAATGGCAGAAAACCACGACGGAATGACCGACTGCGCGGATCTTTTGCGCGCCAATGCAGAAAAAGGCGGCGAGAAAAAGACGCACTGCGACAATATGATTAAAGAATCCATAGAGGTTATGGACGAAGTCATGAATCAGGCGTAATGGATGCAAATAGTGAAGTAATAGTGAAAAAAACTACCGCTCGAACCAGTTTAACATTTCCGCCCGTTCCAAATTTTCATCGGAATGTTCGATTTCTCGGGAATAGCGGTAAACGACTTCAATTACATCGTCCATTGCCAATTCGCCGTGTTTCAGCCACCGCCCCAAGAGAAGCAGGTAAATCTCAATGGTGTGGCCGATGCAGGCATCGATCTTGCCAAGTATATTTTCATCGTATACGGCGCCAAGCAGATAGACGGAAATAAAATAGACGACAAGTTGTTCCAAAACAATATCAAGAGGAGTCAGATCATTTGTGTTCCACCAGGTTTCGAACTCCTCTTTATTTTGCTCAAAAAACTCTTTGCCTTCGCCAAATAAAAACAGGCGAGATTCCACCAAAACTTCTGCCCACTGCGGGTACAAGATTTCAAACTCTTCAAATAAAAATAGAAATAACCGTTCAAATAATTCATATTCATTTTCTACACAAACACGATCGGATTCCTCGAATTCATTCCATGAAATAAGTGAACCGGCATCATAATGGCGTTGCACAGAAACACCAATCTGTAATATTTTGCCAATTCTGTCGCGGATGTTTACACTGCGGTCCTGCATAATACGGATCATTTCCTCGCGAACGTCTTCAAGCTCAGAAAATAAAAAATAATCAAATTCTTCATAACACTCATCTGCCTCATCTTCTTTGGAGATAAAGGTAATGGGGGCCGTCGTATTCATCACAATTTTTGCAACTTCCGGGCAGGAAAGAGACAATGTGATCTCACGCAGATTTTCAAATTCTTCGGTGTGCCGCGGATATTCCCGGCAGGTAGTACACAAACTATCTTCACCCATATGGATGTACATATCACACAGATCATCGTCACGCAGAAACGCGCATTTTCCACGTTTATTGTGGCTAAATACGCCTTCTTCCCAATCGATATTTTGACAGAGCGTCTGCTGGTAATCCCCTTTGTAGTTTCCGTATTTTTCCAGCGACTCATCGTCAATCACAATCTGCCATTCTGCACAACAAGTATCGATACATTTGTCTGCAATACAGTGAAATTTTTTATAGTAATCCGGGTATAAATAGTACATTATATTTTCCTCTGCTTTCTGCCTTGTATGGGGCCGCAAATCGCTGCCATTCAAAGTACTAAAAGTGTATCATTATTCCAAGGGAAAATCAAGGGGCGTGAATTTCTCAAAAGGTTAAATTTAATACTATATAAAAAAGCACGTATGAACGACAATTTTTTCGTACAAATGACAATTGATTTCTCAAAATCTGTATGCTACGCTTTTTATATAAAAGTAACGTAACTATTCAGGCAATGTATGGAAATCAATGAATCGTCGTGCTTGCACGTAAGAGAATTTGATTTCCATACATTTAGATCCTAATAGGGCTCCCCCTCCCTATATGAGCATTTTTAGCCTTGCTAAAGGCGAGAAAAGAACACGAAGTGTTCGAAATGCGAATGTGTAGGAGGGGGAGGCTGAATAGTTACAAAGTAACTACTAGGAGGGAATCTATGGTACATACGATTTTGAAAAACACATTGCAGGTCTCTGAATTAGCTACACAGTATGATGAGGCGGCGAAAAAACTGCTGGCGCAAAAGATCATTTTGGCACACATTTTGAAACGAATTTTGGATGATTTTAAGGAAATGGATCCGAAGGAGATTGTTCCTTATATTGAAGGAGAGCCGATGATCGGCGTTGTCCCTGTGGACCCCGGGCTCACGAATGCCAAATATGCAGACGAAAATGGCGAAGTTATCGGATTTAATACAGAAAACCAAGAAATCAATGAAGGTACCGTGAATTTCGACATTGTTTTCTATGTTCACCGCAAGTGTGGTCTTACGAAAGTAATCTTAAATATTGAACCCCAAAAAGACGAACCGAATAAATATCCAATCTTAAACCGTGGCATATTTTATGTCAGCCGCCTGATCTCATCGCAGAAATACCGCGACTTCAAAGGTCAGGAATACGGCGATATCTGTGAAGTTTACAGCGTGTGGATCTGCATGAATATGCCGGAAAACAGCATGTGCCACATTCATCTGACGCAGGATGATCTGGTGGGAGAGCACAAGTGGGATGGAGATCTGGATTTGATCAATCTCGTGATGATCGGAGTTTCCAATGACCTTGCAGAACCGGATGAAACACATGAATTACTACGATTTTTAGGGACTTTGTTCTGTTAGCGTAAAAAAACTTTCGG
>DJEU01000015.1:4325-7416 GCA_002431395.1 Lachnoclostridium sp. UBA5890 | reverse complement strand
TGTATTCCAAAGAATTAGCCCAGTTGGACCACAATACCGCTGAATATATGGTTGACGAAATGCAGAAGGATTTGGATGAAGCAAGGAGCATCATCCGGGAAAACAAGGCTACCATCCAAAGCCAGAATGACGAGTTGAAACTTAAGGACGATGAGCTTGCAAAAGCCTATGCTTTGATTGAAGAACTGCAAAAAGCTCAAAAAACTAAATCGTAAATCAAAACCACCGGCAAAGCCGGTGGTTTATTTTGTTATATTGTAACTATTAGGAACTCAATGACATCCACTGCAGCCTCCACAGCCCCCGCTGCAGCCGCCGCCCGGAAATTGCCCGTGATCACAATTTGGTGTATTGTCCGTTGTAAGCACCCCTTGCAGAAACTGCGCCACCGCAAGATCCGCATCGCCGCTCACTCCCGGTACAACAAGGATTCCTTCTTCGCTGAGTGCAAGCATCGCGGCTTCGCCGACGCCACCGCAGATCAGCACTTTGACATCACCTTTTGCCAAAAAGGAAGCCATTGCCTCATGTCCATTGATCGCGGATGTATTGAGCACCATGGCTCCTGTCAGTCCGCTCTCGCCGAATTCATAAATCTTAAACGCATCAGAGTGTCCAAAATGCCGGAACACCTCTCCCGTCTGTTCATCGTATGTTACTGCTATTTTCATTCTCTATTTCCTCCACATTCCCGCATCATTCTGGTATATGATGCTTCCTTCGTCAATCTCTTGCTGATAAAGATAACCATCCGCAATCTCTACCTTTGTCACTGTGTCGTCCTGCACACTCTGCAGTGTAACTCTTGCCATCGGAACTGCTCCATCCGGCCTTCCTTCGCAGCCAAAATCCGGTTCTTCAATCTCTATCACTTGATATTTTATCACGCAAGACTCTCCTTTCGACACAAGATTCCAAAAAGCAGGATACGGGAATCGAACCCGCCTATCCAGCTTGGGAAGCTGGCGCCCTACCGATAGACTAATCCTGCCTAAGCTCATCCGCTACCGCATGAATGCTCCACTACGCCTACGCAATCGAAAAAAGAGTCATGGGTAATACGGCAAATGCCGCACTCGCTCTGAACGGATGAACTAATTTTATTATAGCATTATTATATGCAAAAAGCCAGCACCAAATCAGCAAATCTCGTCACTGTCAAGAATCACAGTAAATGGGCCGTCATTCAGAAGATCCACTTTCATGTCTGCGCCAAATTCTCCCTGCTCGACGACTGGAATCTCTTTTTTGCATTCGTCAATGATATATTTGACCAGCGGCTCTGCCATCGCCGGCGCACCCGCCTTTGTAAACGACGGCCGATTGCCCTTCTTACAGTCCGCATAAAGCGTAAACTGGGAAATAAGCAAAAGCTCGCCTCCCACGTCTTTCAGCCCGAGATTGGTCCGCCCTTCGGCATCCTCGAAAATCCGCATATTCACAAGTTTCCTCACCAATTTGTCTGCCATTTCTTTGGTATCGTCCGCTCCGATTCCGATCAGAACCATAAAGCCTTTTCCGATTTTTCCGCGCACCTCACCATCGATCGTAACCGATGCGTGGCGCACTCTCTGTATAATAAAACGCACTTCTTTTTCTCCTTCCATTGATCCTGAATAGTTTCAATAAAAATATAATTGATGTTCTACCAGTGTTTCTCCCTCGTAAACCAGCCGCAGGGAAAAGAACCGCTTTTCATCTTCCACAAGCAGTTTCAGGAAAATGGCATCACCTTCCCATGTCGGCAGCCCAAGCACAGTCTCTTTGTCAATCCAAGCAAGGTCACCCTCCGTACATTCTTTCAATTCACCTTCGAATCCGTCGGCAGTATAGAGGCACATCATCTCCGGCTCCATCTGGTCGCACACAAAGGTAATCACGCCACGGAACCGATATTTTGTCAATGTCAGTCCCGTCTCTTCTTTTACTTCGCGCAACAGACAATCCTCAGGGCCTTCCGTCCCTTCTGCATGTCCACCGACACCGATCCATTTATTTTTATTGATATCTTTCTTCTTTTTCGTGCGGTGAAGCATCAAATATTTTCCATCTTTTTCTATATAGCAGAGTGTCGTAAGTTTCATGCCCTGCGCCTGCTTCTCGCCGAAATTCCGGTTAAATTCTTTAAAATTATACGTCTCGTAAGAACGGCACAAGACAGCAAAATAGATCTTTCTAAAATAATTTTCTGCCTTTTTGCCCGCAATTTCCATCTCCGTAATTGCCTTATAAAACAAGTCTGAGACAAGCCGCGCATCATTTCCAAATGCCCCGCAGCCAAATGCTCCAAGCACCAGATTTTCATATCCGGCATACGCCGCTGCCAAAAGCATCCCTTCGATGCGGTGGTACAAAATATCCTCGTATTCTTTGGCATTGACCGAAATACCGCCATGTGAGATCATCGGCGCCGCACAAGTCAGAACCGACACGATCGTACTCTCCGGCAAAAGCCGTCCCCGCTCATCTTTGATAATTTCCACCTGCGGGGTAATCATCAGCGCATCCGTCGCCAGGTAACTCTGTTTTTCCCTATTATAAATATAATACGGCGCAGCCTCCTCCGATTCCAGCGAACACAACAACGAACTCTTACGGCAAAGATCTTCTTCCTGCGCTCTCGCCCCTTTGCGCACACCGCCTCCCGGATGTACCGGATTGGCAAGATTTAACACAAGCACCTTCTGCTCATTCATCTCACGGGCCACCGAAAACGAATCCTTATTTACGCACTTAAATTCTATTTTCCGAGCCTCGTGAAAGCGACTCATTTTGTCCGGAGATACGCGAAGTTTTTCCAGTTCTTCCGGCAGAAACACCCGGATTTTCTCCCGTTCTTCCTTCGAAAGTTTTACCGGAATCTGCTTGTCGCCGATTTCATAACTTCCCCGCTCGAAAATCCCTAATGTATCCAATAACATCTCAATATTCTCTATTCTCATTGTTCGCTCCCCTTTCCTTATATAGATACTTCGTAACTATTCAGGATCCAATGTATGGAAATCAATGAATCGTCGTGCTTGCACGTAAGAGACTTTGATTTCCATACATTGAGATCCTAATAGGGCTCCCCTCCACATATGAGCATTTT
>DJEU01000015.1:0-4270 GCA_002431395.1 Lachnoclostridium sp. UBA5890 | reverse complement strand
AGGGGCGTCCTGAATAGTTACGATACTTCTATTATAATCAAAATACCCATATTTTCAATAGCCATCTCATTCTTTTTCACGGATCATTTTAAACATCTGTACACGATTGCGGATACCGAGTTTGCGGTAAATATTTAATACGTGTTTTTTCAATGTATTGACGCTGATTACCAATTTTTCACATATTTCATCGTTGGAAAGGCCGGCGAGAAGCAGACGCAGAATCGTCTCTTCGCGCTTTGTCAATGCATATTCCTGCACGGCTGCCGTAATCGTCATTTTCCCACCATCTTCACCAAATTCCATCCGCGACCGCTCCAGCCGGTAAGCCATGTGGTCTTTCAGCATATCCACGATTGAAATGTCGTCGTAGCGGAAATCCTCTTTTCCGATTGTGCGGTAAAATGTAATCATTCCCAGAAAATGTCCATTCCGGCAGACAACCATTTGCAGCGAATACTGCCAGTTATTTTTCTGGTATACCTCCCGATACAATCCGGTCTGCCGCCACTCCTCTTCCGGAATCATATCCGTAAGCCGGTACACAAGGCTCTTTCCGCCTTCAATCACCCGCCTGCAGTATTCGTACTGCTCGTAGCCCACCTTGTCCCGCACTTCACAATTATACGCCACCGGCTGCGTCATTTCGTCCTTTTCATCGTGACCGGCAAGATAAAAATCCGCACTGTCAAAATCAACCACTAGCCGCAGCTGCTCCAAAAATTCACGGCGCATCTCATCCAGATCTTCCTGTGTGTAGATTTTATAAATAATACTGTTTAATAACATCCAATCACAAGTTTCCAAATTTTTCATAAGCACCCTCCGTTTCTGAAGTCCTGTTTTCCTACTTCTATCATGCGAGCCAATCTGTCTCCATATAACACAAAAGAGCCAATGCATTCTATGCATCGGCCCTTCCCGTATACTTATATTATACTCCTATTTAAGTAATTGTCAAGATGCAACCTGCAAAAGATAGAGCGGTCGCGCTTCACACGCAGCCGCTCATTTCATTCAATTTCCTTATTTTGACTTTTCCGATATCGTTCCTGATTTAAGAATTATGCACTTTTGTCGGAAAAACGTAGTAGTTATACAAGATCCTCGTCGCTCAGCCTGTTAAAGCACAAACCAGTAATCTTGCCCTTGTCATCGCTCAAATAGTCTAACATGTATGGCTCTTCTTCCAGTACATAAAAGAATTCTTCCGGATTTTGGTATTGACAGATCTTGTCATCGATTTGTACCGTAAGTCCCATCTCCTTAGCCCGTTTGAGTTCGTCCCGAAGCCATGAAGTCCTTTGCATCTTTAATCCCTCCTTGCTGTATTGTAAAGGAAGTGTACTCCGTAATGTAAAAACCCCATATACTGCAAGTTTTTATAGATAAGAGACATTGTTCTCAATCAATTGCTTATAACGTGTTGTTGGAAATTTTTGGCGATTCGTGCCAAAGAAACTGCTTAGACTTATTTCTGGGAAAGACACTTGACTTCTCTTGTCCCCGGTAAATATAGTCCCCCCTTTCTTCTCTAAAACACATATCCCTTGTCTATGTTTCTATTATACCAAGCCACAATATCAAAAAACAAGTGTCGTATGTACGTAAAAATGGTCGTTCATACGTGAAAATTTGAGTTTCGTTGAATTTTTCACAAATTTATCAATACCAGCAGAAATTTTACACATTTTTTTCATGCTAGCGGTTGACTTTATTTGTTCAATAACTTATACTTTTCATACACCATCAAAATAATTCGGAAAGGATGTGGGATTATGCGGATTGAACGTATCAATGATAATCAGATTCGTTGCACGTTAAATAAACGTGACTTAGCTGAAAGACATTTAAAGATTAGTGAACTGGCCTATGGTTCAGATAAAGCAAAAAAACTTTTTCGAGACATGATGGAACAAGCGCATATGGATTATGGATTTGAGGCAGAGGATATTCCTCTTATGATAGAAGCAATTCCGACTTCGAGAGACTCTATCGTACTGGTTATTACCAAAGTAGACAACCCGGAGGAACTGGAAGAGCGTTTTTCTCCGTTCCGGAACTTCTCCCGCGACGAAGATAACACGGATGAAGAAGATGACGACGATTTTTACGATTCCGACACGGAAGACTATGACGATGAGGACGACGATTCTGCTTTCGATGACGAGGAAGACGATGAAGAATTTGGCAATGACCTATTTCATTCTTTTGAGCAGCTTCATGAAATCCTGGAAGATGAGTCCTCTAAAAAGGACGATAATGATGATAATTCTGACTTTGTTCCTCTGCACGAAATGTTGAAAAAGGACAAAAAGGCGCAGCCTGCGAAGAAAAAAACGAGAGATTATGCGTATTCTTTTTCTGCTTTTTCACTTATGGCAAATGCTTCCTACGCGGTATACCCGCTCTATCAAGGCGAAAGCTGTGTTTGGAAAGACGAGGAAAATAAGACCTATTATCTTGTCTTGTCAAAACCGGAAATGCCGGACAATATGATGCATATTTGCTCGATATTAAACGAATTTGGCACAAAGGAATTTTACACGCAGGCACGAAAGGAATATTTCAAAGAGCATTATTCTCTTTTCATTCCTTCTGGCGCGATTGAAAAACTATCCAAACTGTAACTATTCAGGATCAATGTATGGAAATCCTAATAAGGTTCCAAATTATAAAAGAAAAGAAGAAACTTTATCAGTTTATCTGATATCGGTTTCTTCTTTTTTTTAATGCCCATTTTTCAGATCATCATTAAGCATTGGCCTTATTTGCCAAATACTCATTTATTTTTGTAACCAGCTCATCACAGTCCATACCATGAACCATAGCGGCTTCTTCCAGACTTTCACCCTGTGAAGCTGGACATCCTACACAATGCATACCTGATGCCATAAGAATTGCAGCGATTGTCTGATCTTTTTTCAAGATCTCACCAATCAACATATCCTTTGTCACTTCCATCTAATGCATCCTCCTTTCAAAAGATATCATTAAAATTATAGGCAACCTTTGTGTAAATGTCAAGCAGGTTACGAAATTTACTTAGCTTTTATAAAAAGATATTGAAAATTTTTTTCATATTTCACTTGTGTTTTTGAACATTTTGTATTAAAATAAAAATAGCCTATAGGACAAAAAGGAGGATAACGATTATGGCATACACGATTACAGACGCTTGCATCAGTTGTGGATCATGCGCTGCTGATTGTCCAGCAGGAGCAATCTCTGAAGGCGAAGCACATTTCGAAATCGATCCAGACGCTTGTATGGATTGTGGTTCTTGTGCAGCTGCTTGCCCAACAGGTGCTATTGAAAGCTAATTAAAACATGTAACATTAAGAAGAGGTCATCATCCGATGATCTCTTCTTTTTGGTAAATAAGTCCGTCTCAAAAAGAGGAATTTCCCGGGTTTTCCTTATGCCATATACTCTTTTAGCACTTCTTCAATCACTTTCTGTTCTTCTTTTGTAAACTGAATCTTCTCCGGCTGTAGCAGCTTGTCCAGTTGTTTTCTCTCTTTATCAAAATATTCTTTCTGGTATTCCTGCATTTCCTCCTGATGGAAGAACTCATTTTCCAGCCGTGGCTGGCATACATTTTCCAAATAATCCACAATCTCCACTTTTCCGCGTTCCCGTCGTTCTGTCAGATTAAGCACCAATTCCTGCATATATAACACAAAACAGGGAAGCAATGTGGCACAAAACACCGACGCGCTGCTCCATTCCTCGCCGCCTGCCCACTGCACACTCGTCTTTGACCAGATCAAATATGCATTTACTCCGATGCACCCCAGTACAACGACAGCAAACAATGCTTCCCCCCACGTTTCCCACGCAGCAAGTGACATTCCGGCTTTTTTATAAGACCGCAGATATTTCTCCACATAAATATCCACATTCTTAATTTCCATTTTCAACTCATAACTCGTCTGAAATCTTTTCATCAATGTTTTCAAAAGAGAATGCGAAGATTTTCCCATATTTTCCGCTTCTTTACTTATTTTACAATAATTTGCAAAAAGTATTCCTCGCACCGCAAAACACAAAACTGCTGCGCCTATCATTACACATATTATATAACTCATAATATCCCGTCCTTTCTTTTACCTCAATGTAACTATTCCGGATCCAATGTATGGAAATCAATGAATCGTCGTGCTTGCACGTAAGAGACTTTGATTTCCATACATTTTGATCCTAATAGGGCTCCCCTCCCCATATGAGCATTTTTAGCCTTGCCAAAGGCGAGAAAAGAACACGAAGT
>DJEU01000037.1 GCA_002431395.1 Lachnoclostridium sp. UBA5890 | reverse complement strand
TGTTCGAAATGCGAATGTGGGGGAGGGGCGTCCTGAATAGTTACAATAGATAGCAGAAAATCCGAAAGTAACTGTGGAAACGCAGTTGCTTTCGTGCTAAAGGAGAAAAGACATGAAAAAAAATAGTGTTAAAAATATCCGTATTAACAGCGAAGTACAGCGTGAGATGAGCCAGATCATCCGCGAGGATATCAAAGATCCGCGTGTCCATCCGCTCACTTCGGTTATGGCAGTGGAGGTTACTCCGGATTTGAAATTTGCCAAAATTTTTATCAGTGTATTTGGAAATGAAGAAGAGAAGGAAAAAACGATGGAAGGTTTGAGAAAGAGTGCGGCATTTGCCCGTATGCAGCTGGCAAAACGCATGAATCTTCGAAATACACCGGAATTGACATTTATATTGGACGAATCCATTGAATATGGTGTCAATATGTCGAAAAAAATTGATGAAGTAAATCATAAGGAGTCAAAATGAAATTCATAGAAAAGATAGAAGGTGCAGATACGATCGCCATTGGCGGTCATGTGCGCCCGGATGGCGATTGTGTAGGATCGTGTATGGGACTTTTTGGGTATCTTGCGGACCATTATCCGGAAAAGAAAGTCTGTGTGTATCTGGAGGAAATTCCGGAGGCATTTGATTATTTGAAAATCGACGAGGCAATGTCAGAAAAAGCAGACAAGTATGATCTGTTTATTGCGCTCGACTGCGGTTCCATCGACCGTTTGGGAGAGGCACAGAGCGTATTTGAAAACGCTGCGGATACGTTTTGCGTGGATCATCATATCAGCAATACGAATTTTGCAAAGGAAAATATTGTAAAAGCAGATGCTTCTTCCACGTGTGAAATCCTGTGTGAGCTTCTGCCGATGGACAAAATCGGAACATTTAGTGCGACTGCATTTTATACCGGAATCATTCATGACACCGGTGTGTTTAAACATTCGAATACTTCGAAGAAAACGATGGAGACTGCGGGAAACTTGGTGGAAAAAGGAATCCCATTTGGGAAGATCATTGACGAAAGTTTTTATATGAAAACGTACCGCCAGCTGCAGATCATGGGACGCTGCCTGTTAGAGAGCATCCGTGTGATGGATGGCAGATGTATCGTATCGGTCGTTACAAAGCAGATGATGGATTTTTATGGAGCAAAATCTTCCGACCTTGATGGAATCATTGATGAACTGCGTACGACGCAGGGAGTCGAAGTGGCTGTTTTGTTGTCGGAAAAAGAACCATTGGAATTTAAAGTGAGTATGCGTTCCAATCAGATTGTGGACGTAAGTAAAATTGCGGTCTTTTTTGGCGGTGGCGGGCATGTAAGAGCGGCCGGCTGTACGATTAAAGGTTCCTCCTATGATGTGATCAATAACCTGACAGAACATATTGAAAAACAGTTAAATCAAGGAAAATAACGGAGGCAGATGCGTGGACGGAATTATCAATGTATATAAAGAAAAAGGCTATACATCTCATGATGTAGTAGCAAAACTTCGCGGTATTCTGCACCAGAGAAAGATTGGACACACGGGAACGCTGGATCCGGATGCGACCGGGGTATTGCCGGTCTGTCTGGGAAAGGCGACCAAAGTGTGTGAATTACTGACCGATAAGAAAAAAACATATCTCGCTGTCGTGCGCCTTGGTGTGCAGACGGACACGCAGGATCTGACCGGAACGATTTTGGAAGAAAAGAAAGTGCAGGTAACCGAAGAGCAGATTCGGGAGACCGTGGCTTCTTTTTTGGGAGACTATGAGCAGATTCCGCCGATGTACTCGGCTGTTAAAGTCAATGGAAAACGGTTATATGAGCTGGCAAGACAGGGCAAAGAGGTCGAACGGAAGGCAAGAAGGGTACACATTTACACTTGCGACATCCGTGACATTACTCTTGCAGACAATGAATTTTCGATGGAAGTAACCTGTTCAAAAGGAACCTATATCCGTACACTCTGTCAGGATATCGGAGAAAAATTAGGCTGCGGTGCGGCGATGGCATCTCTGGTACGTACGCAGGTTGACCGGTTTCAGATTGAGGATGCGCTGACATTAGAACGCATCGAGGCATTGCAAAAGGAAAAGGAACTGGAACCTTTTATCCTGCCGGTGGATCAATTGTTTGAAGCCTATGGCAAGATCGTAGTGGCAGACAAAGCGGTCAGTTATCTGCAGAACGGCAACAAAGTAAATGCCGGATTCTGCCGGGGAAATATTCCCACAGAAGAAGGAAAAAGAGTGCGTATGTACGATACGAAAGATCGTTTTTATGCCATTTACCGATGGGATGCCGGGCAGAATGTGTTTGTGAATGATAAAATGTTTTTCCCTCATACGGAAGCATGACGGGAAGGAGAAAGAATCATGATAGTAATTAACAAAAGACCTTATCAGCTGAAAAACAGCGCTGTTTGTATCGGCAAATTTGATGGTCTTCACCGGGGACATCAGAGTCTGATTGAAGAGATCTCGAGTTTTTCCGACTGTAATAAAGTGCTTTTTACCTTTGCTTTTTCCAAGGCGCCGTACATCTTATCGCCGGAAGAAAAACGAACCAAAGCTGAGAAACTGGGGATTGACACCTATGTCGAGTGTCCTTTCGATGAGGCGTTAAAAGAGATGACTCCCAAAGAATTTTTTGAGGAGATACTGGTTCGGCAGTGTGATGCCAGAGTCATCTGTGTCGGCGATGATTTCCATTTTGGGAAAGACCGCGCCGGCGACGTGAAAGTTTTACAAAAATTAGCAAATGAAGCGGGGATTACCTGTATCGTTGTAAAGAAGAAAAAAATGTACGATGAGATCATAAGCAGTACCCGGATCCGCGAGGCATTGGCGAAGGGAGATCTGCCGCTTGCCAATGAACTTCTGGGAATGCCATACATGGTGCAGGGCGAGGTTGTCCATGGCAATGAGATCGGCCGCACCCTGGATATGCCGACGGCAAATCAGATTCCGGATGCCAGAAAAATACTTCCGCCGTTTGGCGTGTACGCTTCGAAAGTATCAGTCGATGGAAGGGAGTATTATGGCGTTACCAATCTTGGTGTAAAGCCTACGATACCGGGAGAAAACCAAGTTGGAGTGGAGACCTGCCTGCTGCAGTTTGATGGTGACTTGTATGGAAAAATAATACAGGTGGAACTTTGCAGTTTTTTGCGCGGAGAGCGCAAGTTTGCCGGTCTGGAACAATTGATGCACCAAATGGAGGCGGATAAAAAGAATGCTGGTCTTTTCTTTGGACAATGAATCGGGAAAACCGTTATACCAACAAATTTATGAATATATAAAAGAAGAAATCATGCAGGGGCGTCTTTCTTACCGGGAAAAATTACCTTCGGCTAGAGAATTGGCGGCCTCGCTTCTTGTGAGCAGAAATCCGGTGGACACCGCGTATGAGCAGCTTGTCGCGGAAGGATATGTTTATGCTGTCGCCCAGAAAGGCTATTATGTCAATGAAATTACTTATATCCGGGAGTATAGTGGAAGCAAAGAAGAAAGTCCGGTTCCGGAAGAAGAGAATACACCGGTTTGCTGGAAATATAATTTTAATCCCGATGAAGTGGACAGCAGTCATTTTCCCTATGCGGTATTTCGTTCTATCGCCAGAAATGTGATGGACAGGGAAGATTTTTTGTCTTCCGGAAATGCGCAGGGAGACAGGCAGTTTCGCAGTCAGGTGGCAAAATACCTTTACCGGTCGCGTGGGGTGCAGTGCGAACTTTCGCAGATCGTGATCGGCGCGGGAATCGGTTATCTTTTGCAGCTTCTTTCTGTATTATTTCGAAAAAGCGGAAAGATTGCTTTTGAAGAGCCGGGGTATGTCCGCGCGAAAGAGATTTTTGCCTCGTATGGATTTGGTATTGTGAATGTGGAGATTGCGGAAGAAACGATCACGCCGGAAGAACTTGACCGGGCACAGACCAGTCTCTGTTATCTGACACCTTCCCATCAATTTCCCCTTGGTACGGTAATGCCGGCACCGGAGAGGCAGCATTTGTTAAAATGGGCAAGAGAAAAAGAGGGACGATATCTGATCGAAGACGACCACGACAGTGAGTACCGCTATAAGGGAAAGCCGATTCCGGCGATGCAGAGTCTCGATCCGGAAGGAAAAGTGATCTATATCGGTACTTTTTCCAAAGTGATCACACCGGCACTGCGTCTTGGGTACATGGTGCTGCCCAAAGAACTGGTTCCGGTCTTTCACCGGGAATGCGGTGCATATAATTGCCCGGTTTCCCGTCTCGACCAGCAGATCGTAACGACATTTATGGCAGAAGGGCATTTTGATAAACATTTGAACCGGATGCGAAAGATTTACCGGGAAAAGCACGATGTCATGCTGTCGGAACTGCAGAAATATCCGGAAAAAGTTAAGGTGCATGGTGATTATGCGGGGCTTTATGTAATTGCAGAAGTGCTGACCGGAAAAAAGGAAGAGCAGATGATACAGGAAGCAGAAAAAAAAGAAATTTATCTGCGGCCGTTGTCGGCGTATTACAAGAACGCAGACAAGGTAGGAAAACCTGCGTTTTTACTTGGGTTTGCAGTGCCTGATACAGAGACGATAAAGAGGGGGATTTCCCTCTTGTGTGAAGAAATATTTTAAAAAAATCTTGTATTTGTTCCAAAATTATATTAAAGTAGAAATATACGACGTTAAAAAAGAGATGAAATTCAGAAAAGAGGAAAACGATGGAATTAGTATTGTCTATTTTAGCCGGTGTTGGTTTGTTTTTATATGGAATGAATCTTATGAGCGATGGATTACAGAAAGTAGCCGGCCAGAAGATGAGAGATGTACTTGAAAAACTGACAAAAAGTTCAATTATGGGACTTCTTCTCGGTATTGTATTTACCGGTATCATCCAGTCTTCTAATGCGACGACCGTACTGGTAGTCAGCTTTGTAAATAGTGGTATTATGAAATTATCACAGTCTGTCGGTGTGATCATGGGTGCCAATATCGGTACGACCGTGACAGGCCAGCTGATTTCGTTTAAGTTAGATGCGATTGCACCATTTTTTATCATTGCCGGTGTGATCTTAGTCATGTTTATCAAAAAGCCAATGGCAAAGCGAGTCGGTGAAGTGGTACTGGGTTTTGGTATTTTGTTTTTCGGAATGTCCACCCTTTCTTCGTCGGTAAAACATTTGAACCAGTTTGCGGCAGTAAAAATATTGTTTGGAAGTGTTACCAATCCGTTTTTGGCCGTTCTCATCGGTTTTGTGCTGACATCGATTTTACAGAGTGCCTCCGCTTCGGTAGGTATTTTGATCGTATTGGCCTCTTCCGGACTGATCCATCCGGACATTTGTTATTACATCATTATGGGATGTGATATCGGTGCGTGCGGATCTGCCGTTTTGTCAAGTCTTGGCGGTAATAAAGATGCAAAACGTGCAGCTTTGATCCATTTGTCATTTAATGTGATCGGAACGGTGATCGTTATGATTCTTTTGGCAGTGGCAGGAAATCCAATCCGCAGTGCCATCCACGGTCTGACCGCATCCATTGCGGATGCCGGACTTCGTGCGGGTCGTGATGTGGCAAATATTAACTCCATATTGAAAGTTTCCCAGGTAATCATTCTGTTCCCGTTCAGTAAGTATCTGATCAAACTGACCAGATGGCTTGTAAAGGGCGAGGACGAAGAAGTACATGGCCTGGAACTCAAATATATCGGCAATCATTCGATCTTTAACGTAACGACAGCCCTTCCTCAGGCGATCCATGAGACGGAGCGTATGGGAACGATGGCAGTCAATAACTTAAAACGTTCGATGAAAGCATTGATGGAAAAAGACGAGAAAGCATTGGAAGAAGTGTATAAGAAAGAAGAAGTAATTGACTTCTTAAATACAGAAATTTCCAATTATCTTGTCCGGGCAAACCAGTTGTCCCTTCCGATTCAGGACCGGAAAGAACTGGGAGCTATGTTCCATGTGGTCAACGATATCGAGAGAATCGGCGACCATGCGGAAAATATCGCGGATTTTGCCAAGACGATGCGCAAAGCAGATCTGCAGTTTAGTAAAAAAGCAACCAATGAATTGATGGAATTATACGAAAAGGTATGCACATTATTGGAATTTTCAATCAAGAAATTTGTTTCCGGAGATGAGACGCATGCCGTTGAGATCATGCAGTTGGAAGATGAGATTGATAAAATGGAAAAGAAATTCCAGAAAAAGCATGTAAACCGTCTGGCAAATAATAAATGTGAACCACATGCCGCTATGATCTTTTCCGATCTTTTGAGTAATCTGGAGCGTGTGGCAGATCATGGTGTCAATATCGCATTTGCTGAGCAGGACGAAGAAGAAGTATAAGCAGAGAGAGGGACAGTTTTGGTTGGATATGTGCTTGCAGCGGGAATCCTGGTACTCTTAGTTGGATTATTTGTATATGGATATCTTGCAAATTTTGAAATGAATGCAAAATGCCGCAGCGAATACGAAATGATTCTGCCGGAAGCGGCGTGCAAAGAGCCGGTGCGGCTGGTTTTTCTGACCGATCTGCATGGCTGGATTTATGGAAAAGAAAATGAGAAACTTCTGAGACAGGTGGCACAGGGAAAACCGGATGTCATCTGCATCGGAGGAGACATGACTGTAAAGGAAGGAGAGGGATGCAAGTCCGCTCTTTCTTTATGTGGCAGACTACTGGAAATGGCACCGGTTTATTATGCAGTGGGAAATCATGAGATCCGCATGCCGGAGTACGAGCAGTATATAAAAGAATTGGAAAAAATTGGTGTTGCTGTGCTGCGAAACCAGTCTGCTTTATGGCAGAAAAATTCCACAAAGTTTCGGATTTATGGATTAGATCTTCCACTGGAATGCTATCACCGCGGAAGGAAAAGGAAAATTCCGACATCGGAACAGATTGAAAATATGCTTGGAAATCCCATGAAAAAGGAAGGCGAAGTGACAATTCTGCTTGCGCATAATCCGATGTATTTTTCAAAATACCATAATGGAAATCCGGATCTGGTGCTTTCCGGCCATTTACATGGGGGCATTATGATCCTGCCGTTTCTCGGTGGGGTGATCGGCCCTGATTTCCGATTATTTCCAAAATATTACGAGGGTGTTTTTAAAGAAAATGAGACGTTTATGATCGTGAGCCGCGGACTGGGAACCCATCATCTGCCGTTCCGGTTTTTTAACCGGCCGGAAGTAACGGTGATTGAAGTCCGCCCGGGAAAAAAGAAATCCTTAGAGAGGAAGTGAAACCATGGGAATACCTGTTAAATTGGAGGTCTTTGAGGGACCGCTGGATCTGTTGCTGCATCTGATCGAAAAAAATAAAGTGGATATTTATGATATTCCCATTGTTTTGATCACAGAGCAGTATCTCGACTATGTCAGTAAGATGGATACGAAAGATATGGATGTAATGAGTGAATTTCTTGTAATGGCGGCGACACTCGTGCGTATTAAGTCAAAAATGCTCCTTCCGGTAGAGGAAGAAGAAGAGGAAGAATTTGAGGATCCAAGACAGGAACTCGTAGAGAGAATCTTGGAATATAAAATGTATAAATACGCTTCATACGAATTGAAAGACCGGCAGGTGGATGCCGGCAGAATGGTATTTAAGGAGCCAAGCATACCGGAAGAGATTCAGGATTTCAAAGAAGATGTTGCGATCGAAGATCTGCTCAGCGATGTGACGCTGGCAAAACTGCAAGGGATTTTTAATTCGGTGATGAAAAAGCAGGTGGACAAGATCGACCCGATCCGAAGCAAATTTGGAGAGATTGAAAAAGAAGAGATCAGTCTGGAGGATCATATCGTATTTTTGGATTCGTATGCGAAAGAACATAAGACGTTCAGCTTTCGGAAATTATTGGAAAATGGTTCCGGCAAAACCTATGTCATTGTTACCTTTTTAGGAATATTGGAAATGATGAAGATGGGAAAACTTACGATTGTGCAGGAAAATATTTTTGATGATATTTTAATCACCTATCGGGAAAAAGAGGACAAGCGGAAGGAAAGTGAGGAATAAAAAGTGAGTATAAAAGAATTAGAGGCAGTCATTGAGGCCATTTTATTTACAATGGGCGAAGCGGTTGAAGTGGAACGGATTGCAACTGCCGTAGAACATGATGAAGATACGATACGTCGTCTGATCCGTAACATGATGACACGATATGAGGAAGAAGACCGGGGAATCCGTATCATTGAACTGGACGGTTCCTTTCAGCTCTGCACGAAGCCGGAAATGTATGAATATCTGATCAAAGTGGCGCATGTACCGAAAAAGCATGTGTTGACTGACGTTATGCTGGAGACGCTTTCCATCATCGCATACAAACAGCCGATCACCCGTATCGAGATTGAGAAAATCCGTGGTGTCAAATGCGATCACGCGGTTAATAAACTGATCGAGTACAATCTGATCTGTGAGGCCGGCAGACTGGATGCGCCGGGACGCCCAATCTTGTTTGCCACGACGGAAGAGTTTTTACGGTATTTTGGGATCGAATCGCTGGAAGAACTGCCAATCCTCAATCAGGAAACTATCGACAACTTTAAGGAAGAGGCAGAGCGGGAAGTAATGCGTGAGATGGCTGCCGGAGAATTGTCAGGGGGAGAACTTCCGGAAGAAATATTGCCGGAAGAGGAAGAAGAACCTTTGATGAACTGGATGGAAGAAAACGAAGAATAAAGAAAAGAAGCCGGATTGACATTTTCTGTCAGACCGGCTTTTTAAGTGGTGCGCCTGCCGGCGCACATTTTTTTATTTGTAATCCACTAATTCTACATAGAAATTACGGTAATCGGTTCTTTTTTCTTTCGTAGCCGCAATCGCAGTACGTGGATGCTGATTCAGCTGTCCGGTCAAAAGATAAGGGATGTTATAGCCCCATACGACACCCTGCTCCTTGAGTGGCTCAATTTCATTTTCCAAAATATCCAGAATCGGAAGGATATTGTATTTTGGATTTTTCAGGAAGCCGAGAAGAATCTCGCTGGCGCAGTTTCCGGCTCCACGGCCCATGCCGCTTACGGTAACGTCCAGATAGCTGACTCCGCGGGTCAATGCCTCAATCGTATTGGCGAAAGCAAGCTGCTGGTTGTTATGTGCATGGATTCCGATGAATTTATTATATTTTTCACCAAACGCAAGATACTTGTCAGCAAGTTTACGCATCTGTTCCGGATAGATCGCACCATAACTGTCTACGATATAGATTCCGTCTACCGGACTCTGACCGAAAAGTTCAAGGGCTTCGTCGATGTCGGCATCGTTGTCATTGGAGATGGCCATAATATTGATCGTCGTTTCATAGCCTTTTGCATGACAATATTCAATCATTTCGATCGCTGCCGGAATCGTATTGATATAAGTAGCAATTCGGATCAGGTCGATCACACTGTCGCTCTTATCAATGATATCGCGGCGAAAATCGGTTCTTCCTACATCTGCCATCACGGCAATCTTCATGTCGGAATCATTGTCGCCCACGATACGGCGAATGTCTTCTTCGTTACAGAATTTCCATGGCCCAAAATCTTTTTCGTCAAAAATATCTTTGGATGCTTTGTAGCCGAACTCCATATAGTCAACCCCGGCCTTGATGTTAGCCTGGTATAGATTTTTCACAAATTCATCGGTAAAACGAAAATCGTTTACCAGTCCACCATCGCGAATTGTCGCATCTACCACCCGGATGTCCGGACGATAGGATAAAATTGTTCCTTTGTTTTCCATTTTTTTCTTTTCCTTTCATCGTTTAAAAGAACGTATTTTTTTATTAAATGTAACTATTCAGGATTTCCGTACATTAGATCCTGAATAGTTACTATAAAACCAATTCTAATTGTAACAGAAATAGGAGAAAAATGCAAAAGAAAATAAAACAAACTTTTGACCGACGCTCAGTTCTATGCTATAATAAAAGTAATTTTGATGCGTAAACCGCAAATACTAATACAATGCGCAGTATTTTCGCGCGAGAAGGAGTTAAAAATGGATTACAAGAAAGCAGGCGTAGATATTGAAGCAGGATACAAAGCAGTTTCTTTGATGAAAGAACACATCGCTTCGACCATGAGACCGGAAGTGTTGACAGATATCGGTGGATTTTCCGGGGCATTTTCCATGAAAAAATTTATGGGAATGGAAGAACCTACATTGGTTTCCGGTACAGATGGTGTCGGAACAAAATTGAAGATCGCATTTCTTCTGGACAAGCATGATACCATTGGAATCGATTGTGTGGCAATGTGTGTAAACGATATTGCCTGTGCAGGCGGTGAACCATTATTTTTCCTTGATTATATTGCATGCGGAAAAAATGAACCGGAAAAGATCGCGAAGATCGTAAGCGGAGTAGCAGAAGGATGCCGTCAGTCAGAGGCTGCATTGATCGGTGGAGAGACTGCCGAAATGCCGGGATTTTATCCGGTAGATGAGTATGATCTGGCAGGATTTTCTGTCGGTGTGGTAGACCGCAAAGACATGATCACCGGAAAAGAACTGAAAGCAGGCGATGTCCTTGTAGGTATGGAATCTTCCGGTATCCACAGCAACGGATATTCTTTGGTACGCCAGGTGTTTTCGATGAATACCGAGGCACTTAATCGTCATTATGAATCCCTTTCCGGTACTCTCGGAGAGACCCTTTTGACACCGACGAAAATTTATGTAAAAGCGTTGAAAGCAATCAAAGAAGCCGGTGTTAAGATCAAAGCATGCAGCCATATCACAGGCGGTGGATTTTATGAAAACATTCCTCGTATGCTGATCGATGGAACGCATGCAAACATTAAAAAAGACAGTTTTGTCATTCCGCCGATTTTTGAAATGCTGGCAAAAGATGGAAATGTCGAAGAGGCAGCAATGTTCAATACATATAACATGGGTGTGGGAATGCTTACAGCCGTAGATAAAAATGATGTAGATAAGACCGTAGAAGCCATTCGCGCAGCAGGCGAAGTGCCATATATCATGGGCGAGATCGTAGCTGGCGAAAAAGGCATCACATTATTATAATTGAGGTGATGGCATGAAGATAGCAGTTTTGGTATCCGGTGGAGGAACGAATCTCCAGGCGATCATCGATAGTCTTTCGTCAGGAAAGATCACCAATACGACATTGGAACTTGTCGTGAGCAATAAACCGGGAGCCTATGCGCTTGAGCGTGCGGCGAAAAACGGTATACAAAGTGAATGCGTGATTCCGAAAGATTATTCTACAAGAGAAGAATACGGGGAAGCGATGATTTCCCTTTTGGAAAAACATGAGATTGAGCTGGTGGTGCTGGCAGGATTTTTGGTTATCTTGCCGGAAAATCTTGTATCTCATTATGCCGGCCGTATGATCAACATTCATCCATCCCTGATTCCGGCACACTGCGGTCCGGGATATTATGGACTGAAAGTGCATGAAAGTGTACTTGCCCGAGGAAACAAAGTGACGGGAGCAACCGTTCATTTTGTCAATGAGATTGCTGACGGCGGTCCGATCATTATTCAGAAAGCAGTGGAAGTGCAGGATGATGACACGCCGGAAATTCTCCAAAAGAGAGTGATGGAGCAGGCAGAATGGAATATTTTGCCACAGGCGATCGATGATATTGCCAATGACCGGATTGAAATTGTAGATGGAATAGTAAAACACAGATAGGAAAGTGAGGACTTTTCAATGAAAGTACTGATTGTAGGAAGCGGTGGACGTGAACATGCGATCGCAGCAAGCGCAGCGAAGAGCAAACAGGTAGATGAGATTTATTGTGCCCCAGGAAATGCGGGAATTGCCGGACTGGCAACCTGTGTGGACATCGGTGCGATGGAATTTGATAAATTGGCAGATTTTGCAGAAGAAAAAGGAATTGACCTTACCATTATCGGTATGGACGATCCATTGGTTGGAGGTGTCGTAGATGTATTCGAAAAACGCGGTCTGCGCGTCTTTGGACCGAGAAAAAATGCAGCGATCATCGAGGGGAGCAAAGCATTTTCCAAAGATTTGATGAAAAAATACGGCATTCCGACGGCAGCTTATGAAAACTTTGATTCTTCGGAAGCAGCACTTGCTTATTTGGAGACGGCAAAGATGCCGATCGTATTGAAGGCAGATGGTTTGGCACTCGGAAAAGGCGTATTGATCTGTAATACATTGGAAGAAGCCAAAGAAGGCGTCAAAACGCTGATGCTTGACAAACAGTTTGGCGATGCCGGAAATCAGATCGTGATCGAAGAATTTATGACCGGACGTGAAGTGTCCGTATTGTGTTATTGTGATGGTACACATATCAAACCGATGACAAGTGCACAGGATCACAAACGCGCGAAAGACAATGACGAAGGACTTAATACCGGTGGTATGGGAACTTTCTCACCAAGTCCGTTTTATAATGAAGAAGTACAGCGTTTCTGCGAAGAAAAGGTATACCAGCCGACGATGGATGCCATGAAAGCAGAAGGAAGAGATTTTGTCGGAATTCTGTTTGTCGGCTTGATGCTGACAGAAGATGGTCCGAAAGTGCTTGAGTACAATGCACGTTTTGGCGATCCGGAAGCACAGGTTGTTCTTCCACGTATGAAAAATGATATCGTGGATGTCATGAATGCCTGCATCGATGGCCGTTTGGATGAGATTGATCTGCAGTTTGAGGACAATGCGGCTGTTTGTGTCGTTTTGGCTTCGGATGGTTATCCGCTGCAGTATGAGAAGGGCAAAGTGATCACAGGGTTTGAGAACTTTGAAGGAAAAGACGGATATTATGTCTTCCACGCCGGCACAAAATTTGATGCGGACGGAAATATTGTTACCAATGGTGGACGTGTACTCGGCGTGACTGCCAAAGGAAAAGATCTGAAAGAGGCACGCAAAAATGCCTATGCAGCGACAGAATGGATTTCCTTTGAGAACAAATATATGAGGCACGATATCGGAAAAGCAATTGATGAGGCTTAAGTGCAATGTTTAGTGTATTCTACACTTGCAGCACTTTCTATAAATATAAAAAAGGAGAGTAAGAGATGTATTCATTTGAAGAAGTAGTAAAAGCAGATCCGGAACTTGCCAAAGCGATGGAACTTGAGACGAATCGTCAAAATGATCATATCGAATTGATCGCTTCGGAAAACTTTGTAAGCAAAGCGGTTATGGCAGCAATGGGAAGCACATGTACAAACAAGTACGCAGAGGGTTACCCTGGAAAACGTTATTATGGCGGATGCCAGTATGTAGACATGATTGAAGATCTGGCTAGAGAGCGTGCAAAAAAATTGTTTGGCTGTACGTATGTTAATGTTCAGCCACACTCCGGAGCACAGGCAAATATGGCAGTATTTTTTGCCCTTGTGAAACCGGGCGAGACGGTAATGGGTATGAACCTCGACCACGGCGGACATTTGTCACATGGAAGCCCTGCAAACATTTCAGGAACATATTATCATATCGTACCTTATGGAGTAAATGACGCGGGATTCATCGATTATGATGAAGTAGAGCGCATCGCGAAAGAGTGTAAACCGAAAATGATCATCGCAGGAGCAAGTGCTTACTGCCGTAAGATCGATTTCAAACGTTTCCGTGAGATCGCGGATGAAGTAGGCGCTTTCCTGATGGTAGATATGGCACATATCGCAGGTCTGGTAGCTGCCGGCGTTCACGAGAGCCCGATCCCATACGCTCATGTAACGACAACGACAACACACAAGACACTTCGTGGACCTCGTGGTGGTATGATTCTTTCCAGCGAAGAGTTTGCGACAGAGCACAAATTGAATAAAGCCATCTTCCCGGGAATCCAGGGAGGACCTTTGATGCATGTGATCGCAGCAAAAGCAGTCTGCTTCAAAGAAGCATTGGATCCAAGTTTCAAAGAATACGGTAAAAATATCGTAGCCAATGCGCAGGCACTTTGTAAAGGATTGATGTCACGTGGTATTGATATCGTATCCGGTGGTACGGATAACCACTTGATGCTGGTTGATCTTGTAAACAAAGGATTGACCGGTAAAGAAGTAGAAGCATGGCTGGATGAAGCCAATATCACAGCCAATAAAAATACCATTCCAAATGACCCACAGAGCCCATTTGTAACAAGTGGTGTGCGTCTTGGTACCGCTGCTGTGACGACACGCGGCTTTAATACCGAGGATATGGATCAGGTGGCAGAGGCAATCGCTATGCTGATCGATGATGTCAATGCAAACAAGGCGAAAGCGATGGAAATCGTGAAAACATTGACAGACAAATATCCATTGTACTAAAAAATAGTAACTATTCAGGATCAATGTATGGAAATCAATGAATCGTCGTGCTTGCACGTAAGAGACCTTGATTTCCATACATTTAGATCCTAATAGGGCTCCCCTTCCACATATGAGCATTTTTAGCCTTGTCAAAGGCGGGAAAGAACACGAAGTGTTCGAAA
>DJEU01000045.1:2420-4523 GCA_002431395.1 Lachnoclostridium sp. UBA5890 | reverse complement strand
CTCTGATCCATTTCTGTACCTCGCATAGTTCATGTTTCCAGTATCCAAAAGATCATTTCCGCATATACTATTATCGGGGTGATAAAATGATCGCTTGGATCCTGTTTTTGTTGCATATTGCTAACTCTTAACTCCATCTTTCAGTGTATCCGTCATAGATATGTTTGTTACATTTGGGAATAAAGGCGTCTTTCCGTTCTTTTCCACCAAACCGATCTTGATAGATATAATGTTGATACCCCAATTCTTCCATTTTGGTGATATCATCCTCAACTACTTGGATAAATCCAAGTAGTCTCCCGTGTCCGCAGCAACAACCCATAGTCCTGATCCCTTTTTTCCAAAGGAAATAAACTTCTGCAGAAATACAAGCGTCCATTGTGATTTTTGTTTTAAATCCCTCTCCTATATTCACAGGGATCAAATTTTTCGGGCACTTGAGTGTGATCTTTTTGCAATTGTATGCACTCACCTACTACTCCCTCCCTTCAATTCTTCAAGGATTTCCTGTAATTCCTTGTAATAATTGATCTGATCGTTAAAATGATTGTCTAGTATATCCATCATTTCCTTTTTTGCATCCTCTAAGGATTCTGCTTGCATGAAATACATGTACCCATCAATCACTGACTTCCATCCCTCTCCACCACAGTAAACAATGCTCCCTATGGTGACACTGCCGTCATAGGCAACTATATCTATTTGCTTTTCCCAGTCCTCTTGCTCCGGCTCGACTTCTCTCCATTTCATTGTTCTCATACCATCACACTCCTTCCGGCTTGTCACATCTTTCCAACTCAATTACCCATACCCACGGGTTTGCATCCCAGCCGTAGTAATCAATGTCTGATTTTTTGATTGCGCCGTTCCAACTCTCTGCAAATCTTTCAATGGCTGTTCTTCTCATCTTCTCTTCAAATCCAACATTCTTGCCATTCTTCCAGTTCGCCCCCTCTGCCTTTGCTCCGTCCTCTGTGATCTCCTGCAACCGTTCCACCCGCACATATGCAACTTTGAGCCAGATCCGGGCAGCTTCTTTTGGCATATTGATGGGTGATCTCCACGGCTCATTTGCATCTTCGGAATTTGCAATACTGGCTTTATATCCATAGAATTCTGCTAAATGGCACGATTCGCCTTCTCCAACTCTCTTAGTATATTTGTGCCATGTTTCCCGTACATACAGGATATCTCCCGGTTCATACGGAGCTTTACACAGTCTTCTTATGAGCCATGCATCCTTCACCTCGGGATGTTTCATGTAATACGGGCTATTCAGCACCGCATCAACATTGCTTTTTATAAGGCGTCTGGTACAGCTCTTTCGCCCGTCCAGAATCGCCCGAACCATCTCAGTGTTAAACAATATTGGTTTTACGCTCATGATTGCCTCCTTCTTTCTTTATTGATTTCTGCTATGTATCTGCCTGCTGCCTCGACCAGCTCCAGAATATTCCATTGAGTCTGATCCGATGGGCTTGTATCGATCACATACTGCAGGTATTCTCCTATAGCTTTCGCATACTTTTGTTCCTGCATTGTTTTTATCCTGGCTTCTTCTCTTCCCAAACATTGTGAGGCAGCGCATGTATCACACGGATTTTCTGTTGCGTACATATCTTTCCCTTTGTAGCAGCTGTAATAACTGTCTCTCCATATTTTTGCTGCCTCAGCCTTCTCTTTCTCGCTCAACTCATGCATTGCATTCCCCGCTTTCCCAGTCCAGCCTCTGTCCACATTTAGCACAGTATTTCCATGGAATATCTTCATTATTTTCCAAAAACTCATCGATTTCCGGTTCTCGACCTAATAATTTTCCACAAGAGCAATAATAGTCTTCATAATCGTAACCCATTCCACTTCTTGCTTTCCTTACAGGTTTCTTTGGTACTTGCTTCACAAGTGCACTGATAGCTACTTCAAGCGATTGTCTCTCATTTCTTTCCTGTGGGAATAAGTCACTATATTTTTTTATAATCTTTATTGCATCTGATTCGTTCATTTTCTCCATGTCGTTTTTCCTTTCGATTTCCTGCGCCTGCGTGGCGGGCGCTGATTATTTGATTGCTTTCGTTCCGATTACACAAGCCGGGGCGCAGCGAT
>DJEU01000045.1:0-2313 GCA_002431395.1 Lachnoclostridium sp. UBA5890 | reverse complement strand
GCCACGATGAGCCGTTCTTGTCCAGTGCCATTCTGTCTCATGCTTCGGATTGACTTTCACGCAATCCCGTTCAGTTCTGAACCTCTGGTATTTCTTTTCCTCGTCCTTCATCTCTTCCACGGACAGAAGGAAAAATGTATCCAGTGTCGCCTCTCTGTCTCCATTTTCCTTCAACACAGGAACAAGAAGCCTTCTGAATCCTTCCTCGAATTTTTCCTTGAAGGCAGTGCTGTTCATGTTTCTGCGAATGCTGGACTTCTCCCACTTGTTGCTGCCGTTTTCGTCAAACGGCATTTCATCGAACGGAAGATCCGCGAACTGTAATGTCATTGTTCGCATATCAGGATCCGCAGTCTTGTCCTTGTCGTAATCCAGGATATTCAGCAGAGCTGTTCCAATCCCTTCGACTTGAACTGTGATCTGTCCATCTTCCCCGAATGTTTCTCTTGCCTTACCTGCTGCCAGAATCTCCTCGATCTGTTCCCATGTGTACTCTGTTTCTCTAATCGTTCTTGCTTTCATTGTCTTTTCTCCTTTACATTGATTAAATTACACGTATTTTCTGTGGCTCTGCTCCAGTTCATTTTCCGATATATCCAGATAGATCTGCGTCGTTTCAATGCTCTCATGCCCCAGCAGTTTTGATACATATTCTATTGGCATTCCCCTTCTTAAGGCGAACGTGGCACCAGTGCGCCGGAATCTGTGAGGATGTGCTTTCTCTATCCCTGCTCTTATTCCAAGCTTTCTGATGCGGGCTCCAACCGAACTTTTATCCATAGGTTCATCTAGTACTATTTCCGGTATTTTCCACCAGTCGCACATTTTTTCCTTGTGCTCTGCGCATATTCTTGATACGCAGCGTCCTTTTCCGGATACTGCCAGGCTGGATGCCGGAAACAGCCAGATGCTGTCATCCGGTCTCTGTGACAGATATTCATTCAGATATATTTTTGCACGTTCTCCAATGTAGCAATATCTGTCCTTCTGACCTTTTCCATGTACAAGCACCTGCCCTCTGTCTTCAGACAGATCACTTATTTTCATATTGCACAGCTCTGATATCCTGCACCATGTCGATAACAGCATTTCAAATATAACTGTCATTCTCAGATCATCTTTTATTGCAATCCGCATTTTCTCGATTTCCTGCTCCGTAAATGCATTCTTCTTTGTCTTTGGCAGCTTGATCTTATCAACCTTATTCATTGGATTCTTAATAATGTGTTCTTCCTTTGTCATCCACGTATAAAACGAGCTTATTACTCTGAGTATGTCATTTGTATATACTTTGCTGGCATGATCTCTGACTTCTTTAAGTGCAAGGTATATTTTTATATCATCCGATGTAATATCCAGCGGCGACTTCTGCACATCTTTAAAAAAACGGAGTAATGTATCCCGATATTGTCCGATCGTCCTTTTCGTGCAGCCTGCAACAGTTTTGTTCATCAGAAAGAGTTTTATATACTTTTCTGTGTCGTCCTCGTTGACTACGGCGACTTCCGTACATCTTGCTGTTATCTCATAGTCATTCATCACAATGATCAGCTTTGGTTTTATCTTTTCTGTATCAATTCCTTCGCTCTGCAATGCTATAATGATTTTCTGCAGAAGTTCTTCTCTCATAACAATGCCCCCATTTCTGCAGGCGTCCGCAGCACTCTGTAACTATCATATCCTTTCCGGTACGGCTCTCTGAGCGTGTCTCCCTGCACAACAATTGCTTTTACTCCAAGCAGGGAAAGCTGTATGTACGTCATATAAACACCATTCCAGTCCAGATCCTGTGCCACCACATGCAGTTTTCTTTGATAGTCAACGCCTTTTTCTTTCAGCACCTGTGCAAATGCAATTAAAAAGCCTCCCCCGCCGGTTGATGGCTCATTCAGTTCAATATGATCATTTTTCATAATTTGATCAAATTGACTTTCAATGACTAAATTGGCACTCAGGTAGGACAAGTGGTATGGTGTGAAAAACTGCCCTGTCTGCCTGCTGCCACATCCTGACTTCATATAGATTTCTCCCAGGATATCTCCGAATCTCTCTTCCATCACTTCCGTGAGAGCTCCCGCCATATCACATAGCATTTTTATTTCTTCACTGCTGTACTTCTTTGCTGTTGTTATATACTGGTCTTCTCTGTCTTTATACAGTTTGTCGTGAATGGGCTGGCATGAATTCTGGATTGCAATTGCAAGCATTCTGATCCAATCAGTAAAAATCTGATATGGCGTATATTTCCCGGACAGCTTTGTGATTGTGTCAATTATGAATTTTTCATAGTCCATTTACTGTATACCAGCTCCT
>DJEU01000054.1:24523-24701 GCA_002431395.1 Lachnoclostridium sp. UBA5890 | reverse complement strand
ACATTACATACATTCCAATGAAGCATGGATTTCTTTACCTGACAGCCATTATCGACTGGTACAGCCGTTGTATCGTTGGCTGGGATGTTGATGATACTCTGGATACCACTATGGTCATCAACGCCTGTAAAAAAGCATTTAAAGTAGCTAAGCCGTTAATCATCAACTCGGATCAGGG
>DJEU01000054.1:0-24405 GCA_002431395.1 Lachnoclostridium sp. UBA5890 | reverse complement strand
CGATGGGCAGATAATATCATGATTGAACGCTGGTTCCGCAGCTTCAAGTATGAGGAAGCATATCTCACGGAGTATGCTAATCTCAAGGAAGCAAGAGAAGCCATCGGAAGGTATATCTACACCTATAACTTTGAAAGATGCCATCAGTCCATTGGGAACAAACGGCCTGCCGAGATATACTATCCGGTAATGCTTCTGGATGCAGCTAGAGCGGCCGCATAATATAAAAATCCGGGAAATGCTTCACACATTTTCCATGTAACTCGTCAACATATCAGTTCATTATAAAAATATCAAATTTTTGTCTTGACAACTGAGCCATTATATGGGTGAGTTTATTGAAATAGCACTTATAGTGACCGATATTTTTTCAAGAATATATGTTAAATATAAGGGGGCAAATCTAGATGATGTTTTTAAAATATCGAGTACAAAAGGTTATGATTACAAAGTTCGATTGGGGTTTTTGGCGGTTGATTTATTTCATGAAAAGTATGGAGCGTTAAGTTGTGATGAAATAAGAGATTGTATTGACAATGTATATGGAATCTTAGATAAATATGGCTATGATCCGTTTTATAGAGCAAAGATTGTTTTTGAAACATTTCTTATTGATTTGGTATATTCAATTTGGAATAATTATGATAGTAAAAGTATGCGGAATTATTTTGCTGAATGTATTATATGGTTTCTAGTAGCGAACACGTGTGAAGGTAAAACAATAGAGTGAACGATCGACGGTATTAAAATGAGGGGAGTCGTAACTATTTGATATTGGACGTAAACGCTCCATAGTCCCTACATTGTCATCCCTCCATTTCTGCGCAACAATAGTCTAAACAACAAATCAATTCGTCTAAAAAGTTTAGTTTTTGATTTTTGGGACTGCAATGGAGCAAAAGACTATGGAAATAGAAACGACTACAGTGGCACGCCGGTACCGGCTGATGGAATGGGCCAACTAGATACGTGACTGCCAGTCGCGTCCCGATGGAATGTCGGTCGATGAATGGTGTCATACACATGATATCTCTAAGACGAATTATTATTACCGGCTTTCGCAAGTCCGTAAAGCCTGTCTGGATCAAATGTAGAAAAAACCGGCACATCAAAACATTGTTCCTGTGCAGGTGGAACAGTTACAGAAAGAAACACTGTCGACAGATCCATCATTGGAAATGATCATAAACGGAATTACACTTCACATAACAGAATCTACTTCCGAGGAATTGCTGAAAAAATGTTACGGGTGGTTGCCGATGTTAAATGACGCTTCCTGTTTTAAACAGGTTTATATTGTGACATGGTACACCGACTTGAGATTTGGGATTGACCGGTTGGCGGCTCTGGTTCAAAGTTATCTTGGTGATCATTGTTTCGAGCCGGATACAATATAGCTTTTCTGCGGACGCAAAACAGACCGTATCAAAGGACTGCTCTGGGAAAATGACGGCTATCTTCTTTTGTATAAACGTCGTGAAGCAGGCAGTTTTCAATGGTCGCGAACAGAATCTGAAGTCCGCGGATTAACATAGCAGCAGTTCCGATGTCTGATGGAAGGACTGACAATCACCCCGAAAAAAGCCGTATGAAACGTAACACATCCTGAGCTTTTTGCCTGATCTTTTGTGCAAAACAGAGAAAAATTTCCTGTGTTTTCTATCTCGCTCTTTCTGCGAACAACAGGGAAGACAGGCACGATAATCCGCTTTCTGACATGGCTCTCGGCACATCTGCGATACAAAACTCCAGTTTCTTTTTTGGGGTGTCTTAAAGCGGTGCCTCTCCGGGATATTTTAAAGCGATACATCCCTAGGCAAAATGACGAAAAAGGCGAAAAAACGGATTCGCAAAATCGTGAGAATCTGTTATAATAGTTCTTAGAAAGAGGTGCAGAAAATGAATGATTTAATTGAACTTAAACTGATAACAAGAGAAGATGCTGAATGTCTGCATAAACTGCAGATAGAAGCGTTTATGCCCTTATATGAAAAATATCAGGATGATGCTGCAAGTCCGGCGAAAGAAAGTCTTGAAACAATAACGAAAAAGATAGTTGACGATAATTCGGATTTCTATTTTATTTTGTTTAATGGTGAGAAAGCTGGAGCTGTAAGAGTTAAATGGCATAAAGGGAAAAAAGTACACGAGAATGTAAATTGGATATCTCCTATTTTTGTTATTCCAAAGTTTCAAAATAAAGGAATTGCCAGTAATGTAATCAAACAATTATTTGATATTTATCCGAAGACAATAGAATGGTGGTTATCTACTATCAAGCAGGAAGAGAAAAATTGTCATTTGTATGAAAAATGTGGATTTGTTCGAACTGGAGATGAAATAGTTGTTAATGAAAATATGACATTAGTTTTTTATGTAAAGAGTTATATTAAGGTGAGGAGATTTAGGGAAGAGGATGCCAAAGAGGTCAGAAATCTTATTGTCAGGAATTTCTTAGAGGTTAACAGTAAAGATTATGGCATATCAGCAATGGAGAAACTTGCAAAGGTTTACGATGTGGAAAAGGTTCTGAATGTGGCAAGTTATGCACATATGTACGTCTTTGAATTTGATGGAAAAATAGTTGGAACAGGTTCTATCTCGAGTTTTTTTGGAAGCGAAACAGAAAGTATACTTTTGTCCATTTTTGTCCTTCCGGAATTTCATGGAAAGGGTGTTGGAAGAAAAATCATAAATACACTAGAAACGGATGAATTTTATGTAAGAGCAAGCAGAATTGAGATACCAGCATCTATTACAGCAACGGAATTTTATAGAAAATTTGGATATGATTACAAAAATGGTGTTAAGGAATTGGATGATGAACACCATTACAGATTGGAAAAATTTAAGGAGGCAGGCTTGAAATAACAACAGATAATCAATTGTTTTTATTTATTCTTGCAGAAGCGTTAGTTCCTATGTTAGGATACTATTTAAGGAAAGTACCTATGACAGGGCGTTAAGCGTCCGGGGGACGCTTGTTTAGCACCGCCGAAACGAAGTGTAGACGTGGCGCCGATGGCGGTTTATGACATCATGTAGATTTTCATTGGAATATTAGCTTTGCTGATAACTATTGTGTAAAAATTTAGTTGTACCCCCCTGACCTAATGAGTTATAATCTTACTAGGAAGCGAGGTACATTATATTGAATCAAAATTGTGAACCGGAATTCAAGAAATTTGTCCGTCTCCATCTTGAAGAGGGAAGACCCACAGAGGTGTTGCTGAAGAATGTTAAAATAATGAAGAAGCCAAAGCTGAATATGATTACATGATTAGATTTGATAGTAAAGAGTATATTAATAAATAATATTTCTTGGAAAGTGAGGACACTATGGAACTTGAAATAAGCGTAGAAGATTTGTTAAACAAAAGAAAAATTGAATCAGACCGCATAGAGTTTAAAACAGGATGGAACCCGGATGACATCTATCATAGTGTCTGTGCATTTGCAAATGATTACAACAATGATGGTGGTGGATATATTGCTGTCGGTGTTGAAGAAAAAAATGGAGTGGCCGTCCGTCCGGTAAAAGGAATTCCGGAGTACATGTTGGATGAAATTCAAAAAGAAATGCTCAGCTACAACAATATGATCTCTCCCCCATATTTTCCGAAAGCGATTCCGTTGGAAGTTGACGGAAAATGGATTCTTGTTATTGTGGCGAGAACTGGACAGCAACGTCCTTACAAATCTCCAGAACATGTTACCGGTAAAAAGGACAAGAAGTACAATTATTATATTCGCTATCTAACCAATTCTGTGAAGGCAAATTCTGAGCAGGAGAGGGAATTGATTAACATGTCAGATCAGACTCCTTATGATTGCAGAGCAAATCATAAGGCTGTTTTTGATGACATTTCACCTGTCCTTTTGGAAGATCATTTGAGAAAAACAGGTAGTAAATTAGCAAAGCAGGTTAAAGAACGAGGCGTAGAGGAGATATTAGAAGATATGCAGTTGCTGATAGGACCGCCGGAACTACGATATATTCAAAATGTGGCAATCATGATGTTTTGTGAGCATCCGGACCGGTTTTTTCCATACACCTATGTTCAGATGACGTCATTTCCGCAGGGGAGTGTAGAAAATCCAAGTGTTAGTGAGGATTTTCCTAATATCACAGGCTCTGTACCACAGATGATTCAGGCAACAATGGAAAGATTTCGAAATCTTTTTATACGAGAAAAAGTAATCAAGGTTCCAAATCAGATGGAGGCTTTGCGAATTAAGAATTATCCGTATCAGGCAATTGAAGAGGCTGTTGTTAATGCTTTTTACCATAGAGATTATATGTCTTGTGAGCCTGTAACAATAGAGATAGAGCCGGATTGCATTAATATTATGAATTTCCCGGGAATTGACCGGTCTATTTCCGAAAAGACGATAGCAGAAGGTAAGAGATTTGTTTCAAGATACTATCGTAACAGAAGATTGGGAGAATTTTTGAAAGAATTGGATTTGTCAGAAGGTCATTCCTCTGGGATTCCGACAATACAAGAAGAACTGGAAAAGAATGGTTCTCCACGAGCAGAATTCTTTACGGATGAGGATAGACGGGCTATGAGGATTAGAATTCCGATTCATCCGGCGTTTTTGGAAGAAAATAATGGGGTAGTAGAAAATGCTGAAAAAGCGACGAAAAAAATGACTAAAAAGATGAAACAATATTCTTTGATTTTAAATTTTATGGCAGATGGAGAATGGCATAAAACATCGGAGATTACTGAAATTCTTGGACTTAAAGATACGAGAACAAAGGAGTTATTAAAGGAGTTGGTTTCGTTGGACAAACTTGTTGATGATGGAAAAACAAAAGGGAAGCAGTATAGATTAAAATAATTCGTCGCTGAAAAAGCGACGAAAAAGGCGACGAATTTGAAAAGTATACTCGAGAGATAGTGAGGAGAAAATACAAAATGAACAAGTTGTATTGAAAAGGAAATATGAACTTATGATAAAAGATTTAAAAGATTTATTGCTGTTAAAATATTAGATATTACATAGTTATTGGCAGTAATAATAGGTATGGTGAAAATGAAGATAGTAAAAAAGCCATATATTATGATAAGGAAAGCAGGTGCGGCATATGAATATGCAGGAGTTAAAGAAACTCATTTACCAAGGTGAAAAAGTTGATATAGAGTGCAAAAAGCAGAAAGAAGATTTTTGAAATCAGAAACGATGGACATGTATGGAATGCTTTGGATGACAAGTCTTTTCTTGAAAAGCTGGGTGGATATAGGAAAGATAGAAAAACTGGAGTAGAAGGTCTGACATTAGCCGGATTTTTGATGCTTGGTACAGGACAGGCTATCAGAGAACGCTTTGATAATGTTTTTATGGATTATCGTAATGAGAGTCAAGTTACAGCAGATATTCGCTGGAATGACAGAATTACTTATGATGGAACCTGGGAAAATAACCTGTTTAATTTCATTACCAAAGTAACACCTAAATTAACTGAGGACTTAAAAAAACCATTAAAATTGGAAGGTGGCGTTCAGCGTATAGATGATACGCCGGTTCACAAAGCAGTTCGTGAAGGATTGTTGCCGGCGTTGAAGAGGCACATGGGATAGCAGTACGTCCGGTAAAAGGAATTTCGGAGTACCTGTTGGAGGAGGATAAAAATGTCATGGAAAATCTTGTTGTAGTAATATAAAATTTGGAGGAATCTATATGGTAGAAAAAAATGAAATTTTAGAAGCTGCGAAGAAGACAATCAATGCTTCGATAAAATACAATACAATTCGGGGGTATGTAGGCTGTCGTAGTTGTGATAATATTTGTATGGATATGCACGATGTATTGGATGGGTGTCAAGAATTTTTTCAATCGGGAAGATATTTTGATGTTTTGGAAACAGTTGTTTATGTATTGGTTTCCGGAGTGAAATTAGCATCCTATGCAGACAGTAGTTCCGGAATGCTTACCGATGTGATTATGTGTACATTTGAACAGATAGAACTTTGCACGAAAGCTATTGCAAAGCAAGACGCTGAAATAAAAAAGAAAGCATTTTCTTTAATTATAAGAGAATCAAAGAAAAAGGCTTTTGAGGGTTGGACTTCGTGGCGATATGAATTGTTAGAGAAGGCGATTTGTTTTTGTGATGAAAAAATGGCAGAAAAATTAGAAAAGGTCTTGGATGTTTTTTTGCAGAATAGCAAGGACAAATATTATTTAGATTACGATAAGATGGAAGATACAATTTTGCGCTATAAATTACATAGACATTTGAAAGGAGTAAAGGAAGTACAAAGTGAATTGTATGCTAATTTGCATATAAGGGAATTACGATTGATTGCAGTTGAAGATGCGATAGAAGAGAAAAATTATTCGGAAGCAGAGCGGCTGTGCCTTGAAGCAATAGAGAAAGAAGGCGAAAAGTATTATAGAAAATCGCCAAATGATTGGAATAATATATTATTTGATGTTTACGTTAAGGCTGGTGATACGAAAAAGCAGATTGAGCAGGCAAAGCGGATTTTGTTTTTAGGCAATGAGGAATTTTGGGATGTATTGAAGCGTTTATATGTTGGACAAGGCGTCTGGGAGGAAAAAAAGCCGTTATTACTGGAAGAATTAAAAAATGGCTGTTATATGATTTGCTATCGAAGCATATTGATTCAAGAAGATGAAAAGAAATTATTGTTAGAAGCAGTTAAAGAGCAACCATTTGATTTGTTTTATTACGGAAAATTTTTAGTAAAAGAATATCCGGAAGAAATCTATGCATTATGCGAAAAATATATCAGAGAAAAATGTGCACAGGCAACAGACAGAAGATTGTATAAAAAAGTGTGCAAGGATTTATTGCAACTGATTGAGTGGAAGGGCAATGTGGCGGCAAAGGCCCTCGTGGAGGAATTTAAAATGACATATCCAAGGAGAACTGCATTGCTGGACGAACTACAGAAAGTGGAGAAGAGGCTATAATGAATAATAAAAAATCATTTGTGGAAGAATATAGTTGACACATTTGTGGTTGGGGAATATAATGACTATAAACAAAATGGACAAAACAAATCTACTTTATTAAGGAAAGGAGAATATTTATGCTGTATGATTATATTAGAGAACACTATAAAGAAGCAGAACCTATTTTCTTTTCTGATTTAGAAAGAGGAAACATAACCAAATCGGCGTTGAACCAGCAATTGAAAAAACTTTGCGATAAAGGCCTATTGATGAAATATGATACGGGAGTATATTATATTCCCAAAATGACCTTATTACATTCGGTGGTTGGACCAAATGCTGACATGGTAGCGAGATATCGATTTATTTCAAAGGGAAATAATATAGATGGGTTTTATAGTGGTAATTCATTTGCTAATCAGATAGGAATAACGACACAAGTTCCAAGAATTGTTGAGATAGTTAGTAATAATACGAACTCTTCGAATCGGGAAGTAAAGATTGGAAATAGACGATTTTATGTAAGAAAATCCATTGTAGAAATTACAAGGGAAAATGTGTATGTATTACAGATGCTTGAATTGTTAAAAAATCTTGATGCATATCTTGATTATTCCTATGAAGAGGCAAAGGAAAAATTTGCAGAGTATATAGCGATTCATGACATAAAGAGAAGAGATGTGGATTGCTATATCAGAAAGTATCCGATATCAACGTTTAAGTATTATTATGAATTGGAGTTGGACCATGTACTTGCATAAAGAAAATAGGGAATTATTTCGAGATGTAATACTACTTACATCTCAACAGTTGGAGGTAAGTGAGGACATTGTTGAAAAAGATTATTACGTTACTATGATTTTGAAAAAATTGTCTGAGATTGAGTATCCGGTTGTTTTTAAGGGTGGAACGTCTCTTTCAAAAGCATTTCATGTAATTGATCGTTTTTCGGAAGATATTGATATTACATTTGCCGAACATTTAGGCGAAGCAAGGCGTAAAAAACTGAAATATAATATTTTAAGGCCAATTGCAGATGAATTAGGACTGGATATCCGAAACTTTAATTCTGTGGAAAGTGATAAAAATTTAAATCACTATAATTTTTATTACGAATCAGTTGTTGGAGATAAGGTTATTAATGCTATTCCACCTTATGTAAAATTAGAAACTTCATTAATGTCCTATGCATTTCCGACAGAAGAAAAAGATCTTGGTAATTACATTTTAGAAGCGCTTGGGAAAGCAGAACAAAAATTAATAGCAACGTATGATTTGGGAGTTTTTCCTATGAGGGTGCAATCTTTGAATCGTACATTAATTGACAAAATTTTTGCAGTTTGTGATTATTTTATGCAGGGAAAAGCACATCGGAATGCAAGGCATCTATATGACATATATAAGTTAGCACAACATATTGCAATTGATGGGGAGTTTTTAGAACTTGTTGAAGAAGTGCGTAATCACAGAATAGAAATGGGATCAGATATTGCGCCGGCTGCACCTTTAAATGTTAACATGTTAGAAATGATTCGCAGAATATGTGATGAAGATTTTTATAAAAATGATTATAAAGAAACAACTGTCAAATTAATTTCGGACTCTTTGACATATGAAGAGGTCAAGAGATGTTATAAGGAATTGTCAGAAAAGATATTTGAAATTAAATAATTTATTTCAACGATTGATGCAACCCCCAACTAATCACAAATACGAGGTGAAACGAATGAAAAAACAATTTCAAGCACTATTACTTATTATATCAATACTATTTTCCATAATCCCACAGGACGTCGCCAGGGCGGATGCTGACTTGGTGCAATCCCATGGCCTGACTATGTCTCAAAATGAAACAACGCAGAAAACCACATTTCCGGTTCATGTGATTCATAAGGCGGGAGATGATAAGGAAAATTTTGTCATTGTGATCATGGGCGATGGTTACACGGCAGAGGAGCAGGACAAGTTTTTGCAGGATGCGTCAGAGAAGGCGCGGGGAATGCTGACGTGGTCGCCATATAAAGAGTATTCTGACCGCATTAACATTTATGCGGTGCAGGCGGTTTCCAATGAGTCGGGAATCAGCGAGTATGGTGGCAAGAGCGTAGATACCTATTTTCAGGTCAAAGTCATTGGAAAAGCAGCTAGATTTTCCAATGGCGGGGATGAAAAAGCCAAGGCGCTGAGAGCGGAATTGGAAGAAAACTATTTGGATGCGGGCGCCAATGTTGGTACGATTCATGTGCTTTGCAATGCGAAGGGCAGTTATGGAGCATCTATAAATCCGCTTTTTTCCTTTTCCGCAAATTCTGATGATAATCAGAATGGAACAGTTATGGCGCATGAGATTGCGCATAGTATTGGGCGTTTGGGAGATGAATATGAGAGGTATACGAATAAACCAAATACCTCGGACACCACAAATCCGGAGACAATTAAGTGGGCGAAAATGCTTGGATTCCGTGGGATTGGGATTACTCAGGCGGGAACGGAGACAGCATTTGCTCCGAGCCGTGAATGCATGATGAGGTGGCTTGGCCAGCCGTTTTGCGAGGTGTGCAAAATGGAGTTGGCAAGAAATCTGAATAATACGGATTATGTCAGCCGGCCGGCGGCGATTTATGTGGCTGATCCGGAGATTTCTATTCCACATAGCAAAACGGGGACATTGGACCGCGACAGCGAAAAATACAGGATCAGCGAGAAAAATATTAACAAGGCCAATGACCAGGATCTGGAATTTCGAACTGTGGTACAAAATATGGTAAATCGGGAACAGCATTTGAAAATGAGTTTTCGGATTATTGGAGCAGATGGTACGACAGTAAAATATTCAGAGGAGAAAAATTACACGATTCCTGCACTTGCTAATTGGTATGATCCGGAAGCTGCAAAAGAATCACTTTCTATTACGATTCCGGATGTTTATGGACTGGTTAGCGGCGATAAAATTGAGGGGAAAATTGAGGATGCGGACACGGGAGAAGTCCTGGCTACGGACAAAACGGCGGAGCAGGCTTGGAGCGCGGTCAATCTGCATTACAAATTGAAAAAGGAAGATGGCACGATAGAAGACATTCCGGAGGCGGAAATGACTACAGTTTACGTACCGGAAAATTCTACCTATACATTAAGAAATCCACAGCTGTCCGGCTATTCCTATATCGGAAATGATTTGGATGGAAATGGTGTAAATGTTACAGGAGAAAGTGTGGATGTTACATACTATTATCAGGTGGCTGCGGAGGTTGTTGAGACTCCCAAACCGACACCGGCGGAAACGGATGAGCCGCTTGTGACGCCAACGGTTTCTCCCACGGTAATACCAACGATGGAGCCGGCGACAGCAACTCCAAGTGCGACACCGATTACGAGTCCGACGGTAAAACCTACAACGGTACCAACATTGTCGTCGACGGCAACTCCAACAGTGTGCCCAACAAAAACACCAAGTGTGACAGCAACGCCAACACAACGTCCTGCTACGTCTGTGCCAATATTGCCACCGACGAAGACGCCTGTCGCGACATCTACACCGACGTTGCCGCCAACGAAGACGCCTGATGTGACGAATATGCCAACATTGCCACCGACGAACACACCTGCCGCGACATCTACACCGACATTGCCGCCAACGAAGACGCCTGCCGCGACGGATATGCCGACATTGCCACCGACGAATTCACCGGTAGTGACGGAAGTATCGGATAAAAATTCGACAGCGACACCTTCAGCAAAACCAAATATATCTGGAAAGCAAAAAGACATTACTGTTGTGGTAAAATTGAAAAAGAACAGAAAACTTTATGCTGCTGTGAAAAAAGCGGTTTGGAAGGTGGAAAAAAGAGCAAAAAAACAGGGCAGGAAAATTTGTGTTAAAATTGTTTATAAGACGGGAAAGAATCGAGCATTGAAACTTGATAAAGTGACGATACGATTTCTTGTTAAGAAAAAGATAAAAAAAGTGCGATGGGTCAATGGGAAAAAACGGATTATGCTTAATCTGAAAACGTTGAAAAAAGGAAGAAAAAAATATGTTTTCTATAAAGTCAATTACGCTAACAGAAAATGACAAAATCATCTGTGGCGGGGAAAATTCCGGAAAACAAATCCAGCTTTTTTCTCAGTCGCTCATGGTTATCAATCAAGCAGACGGGGAGTGCTTGCAGCAGTTTTACCCGGTGCGAGTGCAGAGCTGCATGGATCGTTCCAAAGTTCGTATGGAACCGGTTACGATAACGGAGCTGACACAAAATATTGTTCAAATTTCAATGTTGGGTACCACGGAGAGATATGATGCCGGAAAAATTGATGTTTTGTGCAAACCATGGAGCCCGGAGCCACGTCGAAAAGGATGTGGCGATTGCAGTAGATGCAGAAAGTGCTGGGCGTAGCGCAAACTGGCAGTCGAAAAGATAAGGAGAATAGTCAAAAAATGAATCTGATACACATAGATGATGTGAAAAGCCCGGAGCTGGCCTTATATGCAAGTACATCGGAGGCCGGATTGCTGCATATGTTTGAACCGGCAGAAGGCGTATTTATCGCTGAGAGCCCCAAGGTGATTGAGCGGGCGCTTGCGGATGGCTATGAGCCGATTTCGTTTCTTTTGGAAGAAAAAGATGTACTGGGCCAGATGGCACATATTCTGGAGCAATATGAAAGTGTACCGGTTTACACTTCTACGGAAGACGTTTTGCTTGGAATTACCGGATTTAAACTTACCAGGGGTGCATTGTGTGCGATGAGGCGGAGAAAACTTCCGGAAATTCAGCAGGTGGTAAGAGATGCCCGGAGAATCGTAGTATTGGAAAATGTCATGAATCCGACTAACGTAGGGGCGATATTTCGTTCTGCGGCGGCATTGGGGATGGATGCGGTGCTGCTTACGAGGGGCTGCAGCGATCCCTTGTACCGACGGGCGATACGAGTTAGTATGGGAACGATTTTCCAGGTGCCGTGGACATTTATTGATGAGACAGAAAAAACATATATGGAGTTGTTACATGATTTGGGCTTCAAAACGGTATCCATGGCACTTTGTGAGGGCTCAATCAGCATAGATTCACCGGCGTTGAAAAAAGAGGACAAACTTGCGATTCTTATGGGGACAGAGGGAGATGGGCTGTGTGATGAGACGATACGAAAAAGTGATTTTATTGTCAATATTCCGATGGCGCATGAAGTGGATTCGCTGAATGTAGCAGCCGCAAGTGCGGTCGCATTTTGGGAATTGGGAAAATAATTTGATAAGAAAGTTGGATATAATAGTTGCAAGTCCAGACTTTGGGACAGCAAATTTGTATAATAGGAGATACAGAAACAATAAATGGCTTGGATAATCGTTAACAGATTATGTAAAAGACAAAAGGAGTGGATGTATTATGGGAATTTTGACAGGAATTTTAATGTTTATCTTTTTTTCAATTGTTGCCGCATGTGATGGGGATTGGTCTGGAATCGAAGTTATCATTAAATTCGTAGCGGGATTTGCACTTTTTGCGTTTGTGCTATATTTGATGACACAGCCAGCTCTTATCCTTGTTTGTATTATTGTGGCGGTAGTAATTGGAGTGGCTAAGAGTAAGAAGTAAGCACGCGGAAATAAAGCTTTTATCAAGCACTTTTTTATGGTATTATGGTTTTAGGTAGTTGATTGAAATCATAGTACCATAATTAAATTGGGAGAAAAAATAATGAACACAAACATAATAGAATTGAAAAAGGGATTAAATACAGCGTTTGTAGATGCGACGGAGAACTCTAATTTAGCGTATCGTCCGCAGTTTGTTTACAATGACAATGAAAAAGGACAGAAGGTGTTTTCTGCAATTGAGGATGAATTGCGTCATTGTGATGAATTTGCGATTAGTGTAGCGTTTATTACAAGAGGTGGTATTACGCCGCTTTTGCAGACGTTGAAGGAATTGGAACATAAGGGGATAAAGGGCCGTATTTTGACGACAGATTATTTGTGCTTTAGTGATCCGTCGGCGTTGGACACATTGGCAAGTCTGTCCAATGTGCAGCTTCGCATGTATCAAACAGAACGTGCCGGAAGTGGCTTTCATACCAAGGGATATATCTTTCAAAAAGAGGAAGAATATCATTTTATCATAGGAAGTTCGAATCTGACACAAGATGCTTTGACAAAAAATATGGAATGGAATACGAAGATGGTTTCCACCGGTCAGGGTGAAATGATACAAGATATTGTGACGGAATTTGAGAGGATATGGAATGCAGAAGAGTGTACAAAAGAATATGATGAATTTATTGAAGAATACCGGAAGAGATTTGAAGAGAAAAAGCTGTTTGAAAAGATGGTTTCCGAGCAAAAGAAAATTGCCAAAAAGGAACAGGTTCCGTCTATTGAAGCCTATTCTTTAAAACCAAATTCAATGCAGCGGGCGTTTATTTATGAGCTGCTGAAACTTATAAAACAGGGAAATGACAGGGCGCTTTTGATTTCCGCTACAGGAACCGGAAAAACCTATGCTTCTGCATTTGCGATGCGAGAACTTGGCTTTAAAAGAGTTTTATTTTTAGTACATAGAAATCAAATTGCAAAGCAGGCTAAGAATTCTTTTGAAAAGGTGTTTGGAAGTAAAATACAGACGGGGATTGTTTCCGGTAATCAGCATGATTACCAGGCGGATTTTGTATTTGCTACGGTTCAGACGTTGAGCAAGATGGAAAATTTACAAAAGTTTCCAAGAGAATATTTTGAAGCGTGTATTTATGATGAAGCACATCATACAAGTGCGGAGAGCTTTAAGCGGGTGATGGATTATTTTACTCCGAAATTTACATTGGGAATGACTGCGACACCGGATAAGCGGGATGACAATGTAGAAGGAAGAAATATTTATGAGATATTTAATCATAACATAGCTTACGAAATTCGTTTGCAGCAAGCGATGGAAGAGGATTTGCTTTGTCCGTTTCATTATTTTGGAATTACCGATCTTCATATGATTTCGGATGCGGGGAAAACCCGGGAAGAGCAGTTGGAAAACTTCCGATATCTTACAAGCGATGAGCGTGTTAAGTATGTTATGGAGCAGGCAAAATATTTTGGATATTCCGGAGAACGTGTGAAAGGCTTGATTTTTTGCAGCCGTATTGAGGAGGCAAGAGAACTTTCCCGTAAATTTAATGAATGTGGCTGGAGAACGATGGCATTAAGCGGTGCAGATTCCGAAGAGGAGCGAGCACGTGCGATTGAACGCTTGACGATGGATGTGCAGTCGGAAGAGGATGACTACCTTGATTATTTGATTACCGTTGATATTTTTTCGGAAGGAACAGATATTGTTGAAGTAAATCAAGTAATTATGCTTCGTCCAACACAATCGCCGATCGTATTTATTCAGCAGTTGGGGCGTGGCCTCCGAAAAGCAGAGGGTAAGGAATATGTTGTAATTCTTGATTTTATCGGAAATTATAAAAATAATTTCATGATTCCAATTGCACTATCCGGAGACCGAAGCTATAATAAAGATAATATCCGAAGATATTTGATGGAAGGTGGCCGCGTTATTCCCGGTGCGAGTACGATTCATTTTGATGAAATCAGCAGAAAGAAAATATATGAATCCATCGATGGCTTAAGGACGACAAAGAAAATGTTATCTGCAAAATATTTTGAGGTGAAAGATCGACTGGGAAAAATTCCAAGTATAGTCGATTTTTATACGCAGGGGGAAGTCGATCCGTTGCTTTTGATTCAATATGCGGGAAATTACTATCATTTTTTGAAAATGATTGATAAAGAGTATAGCGGAGAAATGACGGGCAAGGAAGAAACCTGCCTGGAATTTGTGTCACAGAATCTAGCAAATGGAAAGCGTATTTATGAACTTCTTATGCTGCAGCAATTATTGCAAGAGGGAAGATTTAATAAGAAACAGATGGAGAGAAAATTACGGCACGATTATAATATGGAAATGTCTGAAAAATCGTTTGAGTCTGCTGTTCATGTTCTCGAAGGAGAATTTATTAATACGCAGTCTGAACGGAAAAAATACAGCCAATTGGATATGCTGACAGAAGAAAAAGATCAATTTATTTCTCGGACATTTTTATATTATGTGAGAATCCAAGGATCCGAATTTATCCGACAAATGAAAGACATAGTAGAACTTGGAATTCGAAGATATAGTGAATTATACCAAAAAGAGATGGATGATCTTGGGCTGTCATTGTATCAAAAGTATTCACGTAAGGACATTTGCCGTTTGCTGAATTGGGAAAAGGATGAAAGTTCGACCATTTATGGCTATAAGATCAAATATAATACATGCCCGATTTTTGTGACGTATCACAAAAAAGAGGACATTGCAAAGAGTACAATGTATGAAGATGCATTTGTAAATAATCAGATTTTTAGCTGGATGACTCGAAGTCGTGTGTCATTGGATAGTGTGGAATCACAAAAATTGATTCATGCTGCGGAAAGTGGTTTGAAAGTTCTTTTGTTTATCAAGAAAAGCGATGGAGAAGGAACGGATTTCTATTACATGGGACAAGTGACACCGGCTGCTTGGGAGCAGACTCAGATTCAGGATGACAAGGGAAAATTTCTTCCCATTATGAATTTTCAACTTCAAATGAGTCATCCGGTGAGAGAAGATATTTATCAGTATTTTGTGAATGAATAGAGGTACCATATGAAGACAATACGTGTAGTGGCGGCGGTTATAAAAGCTGTTAATGAACAAGGAAAAGAAATAATATTTGCTACCCAAAGAGGGTACGGTGAGATGAAAGGCGGCTGGGAATTCCCAGGTGGAAAAATTGAGCCGGGAGAAACACCGCAAGAGGCACTCAAACGAGAAATACAGGAAGAACTTGATACCAAAATCAAAGTTGGAAATCTTATTGATACGATAGAATATGATTATCCTACTTTCCATTTGTCGATGGATTGTTTTCTGGCAGAAATTGAGTCAGGGAACTTGGTGTTGAAAGAGCATGAGGCGGCAAGATGGCTGACAAGAGAGGATTTGGATTCTGTTGATTGGTTACCTGCGGATGTGCTATTGATTGATACCTTGAAGCAAAGACAGAAATAGAAGTAAAGTGTTGTAAAATAATCTGGTATAGGAGGCAATTATGAACATCCAAATCTTTGGCAGCAAAAAAGACAACGACACAAAAAAAGCACAGCGTTTTTTTAAGGAACGGGGAATCCGGTTTCAATACGTTGATCTGCGGGAAAAGACCCTAAGTAAAGGCGAATTCCGCTCGGTGGCAGCAGTCAATGGCGGATTGGAAGGCATGATAAACAAAGAATGCAAGGACCAAGATGCTCTTGCATTGGTGACGTATATTGCGGAAGAGGACAAATTAGATAAAATACTTGAAAATCCGCAGATTTTAAAAATTCCGATCGTTCGCAATGGCCGACAGGCGACGCTGGGATATCAGCCGGATGTGTGGAAAACGTGGGAATAAAGGAGGTCGCTATGAATCAAGATACTTTAAACAAGATTAAATCGTATAAAAATTCAAAATATTTGTGGTTAGCCATGGGGGTGAGCATAGGTTTTCTAATTTGTATTTGTTGGCGTATATTTTTAATTTTCCTAGTATGTGCAGTGGGGATTGTAGTATTTGTATTTTCAAGTAAAACAATAGATAAAATTTATCGAAAACGCATTGAGGCAAAGGATAATAGGCACGACTTTGATTATATGCAAGAACTCAATATCTATAAAAAAATGAGAAAACAAAATGCGGAAGATGGCGCATTAGAGTATTCCGCTTGGAAGGCAAGAATACAGAAAAATTATGGAAAACAGAAAGAAGATGAGGATTTTTGTCATTACCTTATTCAAAAGAAGAGGGACATTGAAAGTAAGAGAAAGGATGAGGTGGGAATTTCTCTTACTTTGATGGTGGCGGCGACAACGTGTTTTTTCGAGGCTAATTATTCAGATGTTCGCAATCCGGTACGAACAGGTTTTGTGATTTTTACCATGATTTTATCGATTACTGTTTTGGTTGCGACAACAAATTATAGACTTCGTGTTGAGACAGAGTTTTTAGAAGATATCATGCAGGTACTGGAAGACAAGAAACAGAACTAGTACATATGAATGGAGTGATGAAAATGCAAAAGAAAACAATTAAGAAGAGGATTCTTGCGGTGGCTCTTACGTTTGCCCTTATTGTGCCGGCAAATGTGGCAGGAGCGAAAACGCAGACGGTATTGGAAACAAATGTGACAGAGGCGTCGGAAGGATGTACATTGGTTGGTGTATATGGCTCTTATTTTGCGCAGGCCAAGGAAGCACTTGCCAAGATCAATGAAATTCGAAAAGAGGCGTGTGAAGCAGGAAATATAAAGGATCCGAGAGATCCCAGCAGATATCTTCAGCCATCGGATTATGTTCCCTTGAAATGGTCGAGCGATCTGGAGTATATTGCGCGCATCCGTGCGGCAGAAGCCGGAATTGCGTTCCGATTTATGGATTCCGGACATGACCGCTTGAATAAAAAGAGTACTTTTTCCATTCGCAGTAATGGGATAACTTCATCTTCCGAAGATCTTGCCTATTATCATGCGAAGGATATGATTGAAGGTGTTTTGCTTTGGTACAGTGAAAAACAATATTGGGTAAAACAGGAGTTGAGTGAGGAAACGGGGCATTATACAAGTATGATCAACCCGAAGTTTAGCTATGTTGGCTTTGGTGGCTTTTATTCGGAGGCTGCTCCGTACCCGGCGACGATGGCAGGAGAATTTTCCACAAAATCGGAGGTGGATGAGACGATGTTGGAAGCACCGGAAGATGTGATGCAGAAGATTGAAGTGTCCAATGACTATATACAGGAAACGTATCTGGATGGGGATGACCAGATTTTTACCAATGGAACGACGACAGTGAGTCCTCGTGTGAAACTTCGAAGAAACAATGCCATTCGTGATGTGTGGTCGATGGAAGACATTACCTACACCTCTTCGGATCCGGCGGTGGCGACGGTGACGCAGGATGGCTTAGTGACAGGAATTGTGGACGGAACCGTTACCATTACGGCAAAGTCAGGAGGTACGATTGTAGCGCAAAAAGAAATCACAGTAAAATGTAATCATCCGAGAAAAATGATATCGTATACGGAATCTACATGTACGAAAGAAGGGAAAAAACAATATTATTGTGCCACTTGCCAGAATACGATAGAAGAAGTCATGGCGAAAAAAGCACATGATTATGTTTATGGAGAGGTAGATTCCGAGGGAAAAAGTACCGGAAAATGTTCTGTGTGCGGTGATACGATACGTATTGCTCCGCCGACAAATATGAAATTGTATTGGCGTAACAGTATGAGTTCTAAAGCCAGTTATTCGACAATTTTTCCGACGAGCAACCCGGTGGGGTCTCAGCTATACTGTTGGATTCAGGCGAGTGACGGGGACGCGGACTACCAGGATATGGTAATGGAGTCGACAAATGAAGAAGTGGCAGCGTCGCCGGAAAAGGCAAGCAATAATGCACCATATGACCATTACGAGATTATCGCGGAAGGAATCACGAAACTGAGTGTGTATCCAAAGTACAATCCACGCATTAAGCAGACCTTTATGCTGCGTGTCGGAGAAGAAGGAAGTCAGGATATTTCGGATATGGATGTCAGTTTGTCAAAAGACACATTTCTCTATGATGGAAATGCCTGCAAGCCGGAAGTGACGGTATCTTATCGAAAAGACACGGTGCTGGAACCGGGCGTTGATTATACGCTTTCTTATGAAGGAAATATCAATGCCGGAACGGCGACAGCGGTAATTTCCGGTAAGGGACTTTTCCGGGGTACGATCCGAAAAGAGTTTACGATTCAGAAAACGGGAGAAGAATCACACACCCACGAGGTGGTCATTGATGAAGCGGTTGCGGCTTCTTGTACCGGAGAAGGATTGACACAGGGAAGCCATTGCTCGAAGTGTGGAGAAGTTTTGGAAGCGCAGACAGTCATTCCGGCGACAGGACATCAGTATGTAGACGGAACGTGTGAAAAATGCGGAGATATTCTTTATATTGAAATGGATGGAGTGCGTTATACAAAGGAAGAAGATCTTTCCGGAAATAGCACGATACATGTTTCTGCAAAACCAGGGGAGAAAATTTCCGGCAAAGTGAACATTCCGGCAGAGGTTACGATGGGAGATACGGCGTATACGGTTACGGTCATTGACGCAAATGCGTTTGCAGATCAGACAGAACTTACCTATGTGACATTGCCAAAAACAATTACCAATATTGGAAGTAAAGCATTTGCGGGCTGTACTTCTTTGGAAGGAATGAAATTTAAGGCAAAGACAGCACCGGAAGCGGCAGAGGACGCTTGGGAAGGAGCTGGAACCGAAGATTTCACAATCATAACTCCGAAAAATGCGAGGGATTATTACAACATTGAAAAAATATCCGGAGCGACGGTTCGTCCGGAAACGGATGCAGAACATGAACACGATATGCAGAAATTTGAAGCAAAGGCACAGACGTGTACTCAGCCGGGAAATATCGAATATTATATTTGCAGGGACTGCGACAATGTGTATGCAGACGCAGCTGGGAAGAGAGGCATTTTGCTCATAGATACCTATTTGCAGCCACTGGGACATGATTGGGAGCTGGATTTCACGATTGATATCCCGGCGACGGCGGCGACGCAGGGCGAAAAATCCATTCACTGCCGTCGGTGTGGGGAACGTTCCCGTATTGTAAAATATTCGCTGGAAGACGAAAAGAATAGTTTCAATGGCAATAGCAGCAGTGCCGGTAATTCGGAACAGGATGGTCTTTATTTTGAAGGCTCGGATGATAATGAGGACACAGAATATGGTAGAAAGACAACGTATTCGTATCTGTTAAAAGGTTCCTCATTTAAGGCCAAAGGACTCCGTTACCGTGTCAATGCCGTCAATGCGAAAAAAGGCATCTTTGATGTCACCTGTATGGGTAGCAGTTCAAAGAAGATCAAAAAGATAATGGTGCCAAATTACGTAAAATACAAAGGAATCTATTATCGTGTCACGGGAATCGGCAAAAACGCGTTTGCCGGCTGCCGCAAAGCAAAAACGGTAAAAATTCAGAGTATGTATCTCAAGAAAAAGGAGATTGGAAAGAATGCTTTCCGTGGAATTCCGAGAAAAGCATCGGTTTATGTGCCGTCAGGAAAATTGAAAATCTACCGCAAGTGGCTGAAAAAGGCAGGTTTGAAAGGATAAGGTAAGGAGGACACAAAATGTTCACAAAAAAATTAGCACTCACCTCTTGTTAAAAACCAGTGATTTTCGTCTCATTACGTCAAGTGCCGTAACACCTTTAAAATAGGGCATTACGGCACTTTTGTCATTTTATCAAATTTCATCAAATTTCGTCTTTTTTTTCTAAAATGGTACAAAAATGGTACACAAATCGCTTCAAATATCTCATCTGCTTTGATGTATAATATTACTGTGCTTGTCAATACCATCGACAATACAATGACCGCAACTATATAAGGGAAGTTATAGAGTACCCCTAACAAACCTGTTGCCGTTATTGTGCCTAGGTTGATACAATTTATTGTCTGCACAAATATCTTTTCCATGTAATTTGTATACCTTTCCTGCCTCCAAAAAGACTATTTTTGTTTATACATTATTATTATTTTGAGGTTAGGTTTAAGAAAAAAGAACTCTCCATTTATTTATTACAACTAAAAACAGGGTAAATTTTAAATGAAAAAGGCTATTCCATTTTACTGAAATAACCTTTTTCGAAGAAAGTTTTTGTCTATTATGATAAAATATAACTAATATGCTTTGTAATTGGTAAGTTCGTTGTCATATTTGTCAAGTACCTTCTCGATAATCCTGTTCGTGTTTATCTTTTTACCCCTTGTTAATTTACGGACGATTCTTACCGCTATGTCCTCGTAGATTGTGTCTAACAACTCTGGATTGTCGGCTTCGAGTAATTCTCCTTCCATGAAGTCCTTTAGGTTCAAATCACCATCTTTGTAATTCCAAAATGCTTTTGGAATGTACTCTGCCTTTAGGGCTTCAATAAGTAACCCTTTGAACCCCTCTAGGTCTATTACTTCATTATGACCCAATACTTTTATCTCGACTGGTCTCTCCTTGAGTTCGTATAATGCTCTTGAAAGATTGTGCTCTACTACTTCATTTATGTCCTTAATCTCTAATATCATGGTTGTTACCCTCCTGCTTCTTTATGTAGGAGTACTGGGGGCAGTACTCCTTATTTATTTTAATTTTGTTGTTGACAATACTGCTATTTAATCTTACAATATTATTGTAAGATAACATTCATGCTTATATGAACTGGTTTAGTCTTTGAATGTTTTTCACACTTATCGTACCTATCTTTATATACACTCTTGATACCATAATTATTATAAGCATAGAATGTTTTACCTTCGTTGTTTGTAAGTTTTACTACTGACCATGCATGGTTACAAGCATCACATCTAACCTTACTGCAAGGTAAATCAAACAAGTCATATATTGTCATCTCCAAACTAACGTAGTTGGCACATACCCCCATCCATTTTTTCTGATATGCAAGCTCTAAACCTTCCGCTCCGCCTTCGCCGTGGATTCTACCTTTTGGATTCTTTATACCTTTACAACTTTTTACACCGTGACTGGCTGCTAACTCATAATTATATGCCACGTAAGCATTACCTGCTTCACTTCTGTTGCAAATCATAATCTCTTGAAGTATTTTCTGCTGAATGGCTGAACTGAGGTCACAGAACTTATTTTCACATAATAACTTATATAACTTAGAGTCTGAAGATTCTGTATCTTGTACTTTACTACTTAAACATGACTCTTTAAAGGTGTTAAGCTCGGTGGTTATCTTGGTGTTGATGGTGGCGTCGACTGCGGTGAGGTCTACCTTAAGGGGTTCGTAGTGGAATGTGATGTTTGATGCTGGAACTTCTACGTAACTGCCCCTTTGGGAGTAAGGGTCATAGTCGTCTGAACAGATACGGTATACGTACGCATTCTTATCTGTTACTAACTCCTCGTAGTTATCCTCGTACCCCGTGAGGGTTGTGTACAACTTGGCACTATCTGTGAACTTATATTCCTTACCATCGTAGTTTACTGTATACCAGTAGTAGTCCCCGTTTTCTGTTTTCCAGTCATAATACCCACCGTTATTGGTCTCTATGGTGCCTGTCTTGGCTTTCTGACCGTCTGTGTAGTTGAAATCAGAATTACTGTAATCACCGTGTTCATAACTACCGTGTATATAAGGAATACCTGTTACTTCCTCAAAGGTTTTCTTCCATTCGTCACCCTCGTATTTGTATTTGTTCTTAAGTTCGGTTTCCTTGTTGTTACAGGCTTCTGTGTAGTTGTAAGTATCTCTTTCTTCTTGTATTCTCTTTGAGTTAATATAATCATTTTTGCGGGAATCTACAATATCCTTTACGAGGAGTAGACCCCATTTATACTGACCTGCTAACTCGCTGTCGGCTTCCCATTCGGTGTAGGATTTTGTGGTGTGACTACTGAGCTGTGGGCGTACCCCGTATTCATTGTGTTTACTTACCGCTACTTTTAATCTATCCATGGTGTTGGTTCTTTCGGATTGTTTACCACCACTGATACGGATTTTTAACGTGTTACCCTTACTTAATGTCTCGTGGACTTTTTTTACTGTCGCATCGTCTACCTTGGTTACGTTCAGTACGGTTGTCTTTTTGTTTTTGGCTGGTTTTACGGTTACTTTGCATGAAATCTTCTTATTTCCTGCTTTCGCCTGCACCTTCGCACTTCCTGCTTTCTTTGCAGTGATTTTTACACTCGTTTTCTTCTTATTAGATAAACGAATGCACTTACCACCTGATGTAACCTTCCATGTTACTTTCTTCGCACCCCTAACCTTGATGGTCTTTGATTTACCCACGGTAAGGGTTACTTTCTTACTGCTTAAACGTAAACTCTTCGCTTCTACCGATGGGGCATGTACCCCCATTGCTGTTACCATGATTGCTGACGCAACCGACATTGTTATTAGTTTTCTTCTTATCATAATAAACTCCCTTTCAATTGTATAAATATGGTATCAAACTAATGGTAGTATAACATATTGTGAAAATAATTACAATACCATTTTTAACTTTTACAGATTAAAATGGTAAACGAGGTGATTGTTATTATAAGTTACGAACCATTGTGGGAGACAATGCATCAAAAAAATATTTCTCAGTACCGTCTTCTTAAAGCTGGTATTGATAATAAAACGTTGGACAGCTTAAAGAAAAATAAAAATATTACATTATTAACCGTTGAAAAATTGTGTAACATTTTGGAATGTACACCTAATGATATAGTTATATTTAAATAGAGAGTACTTCATATCACGAAAGCACTCTCTATTTTTGTGCAAAATGCTAATTTATGCAAAGATAGAACAATACATTTTTAACAATTGCCTTATTTGATTCAGACAGATTGTCAAAATGTTTTTGGATTGGAAAATTATCTGGTTCAATCCAATATGGTTCTTCAATCAGAAGTTTCTTTGTTAAGTTTGTGGTGGCAGAACCAAATGCACAATCTACTAGTTCAGCAAAAAGTTGAGCATTATGGAGAACATAAATTCTAAAGTCCTGTTTTTCTGCTTCGTTCATTGAATCTGCACCTAGCTCATTATAATATGCTTTATCAATGATTTCTTCTAAAAATTCGTCTACTTCCATATTCATGCTTTTCATTACTTTTTCCAATTCTTCAAAATTGATACGATATTTAAAACCAGATCCGGTAAGTAACATTTGTATGTCAACACTAAAGTATCCAGCGACTAAATCCAATATTTCGTTATCTTTTGATGGATTATTAGTGTTTGTAAGTTTTTGTAGTTTAGATTTAATATTTTCAAAATCTACATAAAAGTCCTCAGAATCAGAGGAATGTGACAGATATGAATAAATATATTTTGCAAGCTTGTGATATGTAAGGTTTTCATCTGGATAATATTCATTTATGAAGGCATCCAAATAAACTTTCAGCATGGCATTTTTCTTTGATTCCGATAACAAATCGTAAATTAAAGTGATGAGTAATTGTCTTTTCGGAAAATTAAGTTCTGAAAAACCATCTTGCAAAAACGAATGTCGTTTGCACATTATTTCATATCTCTTTTTTGATATTACTTTTTGTTCTTCTTTTGTTGTTCCGTCTTCTGTGGTTACTTTTTTGGTTATGGTCACATCGTGAATTGCCTTTTTAAATTGATCCCAATACTTTTCGCGAAAATATGCGCTTCCGACTTTTGGGGAAATAAATTCTCCAATATATCGTTCTACTAATGTTAATTCTTCTTCGTCTCCATTTGAAAAAGTATAAAAATTCATTTTTCCCTCTCTTTCTATGCTGTTAAGTAGCATACGTTTTTTAAAATTATACCATATATTTACAAAAAAGTAAAACAAGAATACCAAATT
>DJEU01000031.1 GCA_002431395.1 Lachnoclostridium sp. UBA5890 | reverse complement strand
CAAGCAAACAAATTCAAACTTATCTTTTCCCATGATATGCCCTCCTTCGAGTTCAAGTTTTCCAGCCGGATCATCCTTTAGGGCAACATGATTTCGGAATACACTATAACTTAATTTCCCTTCTTTCTCGTTATCCATTTTTACTTCGATTCGACTGATTGTAACTTGCTTTGTTTCATTTATTTCATTTCCACTTGTAATCACTACACGCCATCTAGTTTTTCCATTTTCTGCATAATTTTCCACATCAATCGCTTGAAATGAATTATTGGGTTTAAATAAAGCTTGCTTCTTTTTAGTTGGTTTTTCACTAAAGGAGCCAATACAAGCATTGCTCAATTGTTTTTTCTTTTTTCCACTAAACGACAGCGAAAGACTTTTGTTCTTGTCTTTCTTCTTTAATGTTCCCTTTTTCGCTTTTTTCTGCTCCTGTTTTCTCTGAGCATCATATACTTTTATCAATTTATCCATATTATATAAACTAATTTCCTGTTTAGGTTGTGTACCAACTTGCAGTTCTTTCCATATCACTAATATTCTTCCATCTGCAGTAATAGCTGCATCTGTTCGATATAAATCGCCTGATTTCTTTCCAGCTTTGTTTGCACATGCTAACCCCGTCATAATTTGGAAATTCCCTGTATTTTCTTTCCAATCATGAAATTTAGCTTTTTCATTATTTGAAACCTTTTTCTCAAAAAAACTACGAGGCACAATTGCGAGATTTTGAGCAAATTTTTTTTGCTTGCACCTGCCAGCAAATAAAATTCTCCACGGTTCGGAATTGTGAATTGTTCAAATGTCTGTCCATGTCCAAATTGTTCAAATTTTGTAGGTTTACTAAACGTTACTCCCCCATTTTCATCCTCAGTACGTTTTACCACATTCGCATCGTTTCCTTCTGCGGACATCAAATAAGAAACCCTGTCAGATATTGGAAGATAATGTTGTGTTGCCCTTGCGGTTTCTGATATCATCATATCTTTTGCCGTGAACAGTACAGTACTATCCACCGCCTTTGCCCGAGATTTGCGAGAAGCATTTTCCGAACTTCCTGTCTCAATCAGAGCATCATCTTCATATCCATGCTCTTCCAAATACTTCTCATATTCTTCTCTTGTTTCAAAATAATCACTATCTAAGATAAAGTCATCTACAAACTCTAACTTTTCATCCTCTTCATAATCATCAAGTTCAAAATCTGAAGTCATTTCATATAATTCGAAATTTGAAAGTTCTGGTTTTCCTTCGCATTCAGCTATAAACCCAAACTCTACACTCTGTTTTGGCTCGATGTTCTGATTATAGCCAGGATTCCATAAATCGTAAAAGTTATCTTTTTCATCCTCTTCCTCATATTCAATCGACGCATTCCAAATTTGTTTTAATTTAAAATTTGATTGCAACGATACATTCCAATCCTCAATCTTTTTATCGCCTTTATTTGTTATAACGATCTGCCCATTTATTTTATTATCCCAGTTACTGTGTACCTTGAATGACATTTCATAATTTTCCTGATCCACTTCATAGCAAATCGTATTTGTAGTTACATATTCTGGAAATGTTGGTTTATTTTCTGCTTTCACAGTCATTCCAAAAGACACTTTTCCATTTTCGGAAATATCCTGATTCCATCCTGCATTATGGATTGTATACATCGTTTCATCCGAGTCGCTGATCTCCGCATTCCAAATATTCTCAATCTCGTAATTCGCCGGAAGATCTATTTCCCAATTGTCTATCTTCTTATCCGTCACATTTTCTAATGTAACTTCAACATTATAATGTTTATCCCATTGTTCTGCAATTCGATAGGTAAGTTCCATGTCTGTCAATTCCTTCGAAACATCAGATACAACTGCTTCTTCTGCTTGATTACTGCTTTCCCCTGTTTCTGTCGTTGTCTCTTGTGCTCTTGCAACTCCTATGTTACTCACACACATGGCAATTGTCAATCCAAGTGCCATAATTTTTTTAACTTTCTTGTACATATCTGCACTTCCTCCATATTATATTTTTCCACCAACACCTTGCAAGCCTTGGCGGCCGCACCTGCGTCAACACGCTTTATTATACCAGATTTTCCCTCTCCTTTCTTTACCACATTCGGACATCCTGCTTACCACTTTAGGACATTTTGAGGATCTAAAACTCCAAACTATTCCCATTTAACAGGAAATATTTCATCCCCATAATTACAAAGCTTTGTAATACAAAAAACCGCCGCACAAAGATCACTCTCTGCACGGCAGTTCAATTTTCGACAATTTGCAGCCAGCCCAAAGCTGCTCTCGTCATTTTATACACGATTATTGATTTTGATGCCTGCATGCTGTGAAGCAATTCGCTGGCATCTTTCCTGGTTGACCCAGGATAAAAAGGAGTAAATTATTAGCCTATATTATTCCATACTCACGACAGTATATCCAAGTTTTTCGATGGTATTCTGGATTTCCAGATCATCGATATCCTTGTAGATCGAAATCGTTGCAGCTTTCTTATTCAGATTCACTTTTGCGACGATGCCATCCATTTCATTCAGATGGTTTTCGATCCGCACCCGGCAATTCTGACAGTGCATGCCGTCGATGTGTACGGTGACCTCACGAAGTACTGGTCCGGAGATCTTTTTCTTGATCGGCTTTTCTTTGGGACCGCCACAGCAGTCGCCTTCGCCTTTCATGTGCTTGATGCTGGTCCGGATCGCCGGGATCAATATCAGCACGAGAATTACTATGATTAAAAGTGTCTGCGTATTCAACTTCGTCATCCCCCTTTAATCTTTCTTCTTTGGTTTTGATGCACAGGAACGTGTACACGAACCTGCGGACGGACATCCGATACAATGAATGCCCCTCTTCTTCTCTTTACGAATGTAAAGAAGGGAAGAGCCTACGATGATTACCAGGAGTAAGATAACAACTACATTTGCTATAATACCTGTCATAATTCATCATCTCTTTTCTACATTATTAGTCTAACTGGTACTCGGTATCGATAGCTCGATTTGCTCTCATGATCAATGTAACGATTACGGCTGCAAATACAAGTACTGCGATCAAACCGCCGACAAATCCGGCACCAAGGCTTCCTGTCGTGATCAATGTACCAATCTGGTATACTAAAAATCCTACGGTGAAACCGGTTGCCAACTGGAGGCAGATACCGGCAAACAACCATTTTCCACTCTGCATCTCGGAGTTCATAGCACCCAAAGCTGCGAAACATGGTGGAGTATAAAGGTTGAACATCAAGTAAGCAAGTGCTGCTACTTTTGTGATTCCCATTGCGGTAGCAACTGCGTTACCACTTCCGATCAACTCAAGTTCATCCGGATCGATGAAGTTTGTGATCGCATAAACCGTAGCGATTGTACCAACTACGTTCTCTTTTGCGATAAATCCTGTGATTGCTGCTGCAGCAAGCTGCCAAGCGGCGATACCTACAACAGGTACAAGAAGTACTGCAAATGGTCCTGCGATACTAGCAAGGATGGAAGTATTCTCTGCGCCTTCTTCGATGGCTTCGAAATGCCAGTTGAAGGACTGCATGATCTGAACTACTGTGTTACAAACAAGAATAACCGTTCCTGCTTTTTTGATATATGCTTTACCACGATTTAACATGGACAAAACACCAATTTTCAAACTTGGAACTTTGTACTCAGGCAGCTCGATGATGAAGAAAGATTTTCTGTACTTCATACCGGTAACTGCTTTTACCAAAAGTGCTCCAAGAAGGATCAAAAGGATTCCTACAAAATACATTACTGGTCCAACCCATTTTGACTCTGGGAAGAAAGCACCTGTAAACAATGCGATTACAGGAAGTTTTGCTCCACATGGCATGAAGGTTGCCAGCATTGCTGTTGTTCTACGTTCTCTTTCGTTACGGATGGTACGGCAAGCCATGATAGCCGGGATACCACATCCTGTTCCGATGATCATAGGAATTACGGATTTACCGGAAAGACCTACACGTTTGAAGATCGGATCCAATACGACAGTTGCACGAGCCATGTATCCACAATCTTCCAAAAGGGCGATGAGGAAATACATAACCATTACCAATGGAAGGAAACCAACTACGGCACCTACACCACCGATAATACCATCAACAAGAAGCGCATACAGGAAAGGATTTGCATTTTCAAGCAATCCGCCTACCCATTCCTGGAATGTCTCAATCCATCCGGTCAGGATATCTGCCAGATAGGTACCAAGTGTTGACTGTGAAATAAAGAATACAAGATACATGATCGCTGCAAAGATGATCAAACCGGAAACCGGATTCGTGAGCACCTTATCGATCGCATCTCCTTTTGTCTTTTCCTTTGTCTGTACTTTACGTACTTCTACTTCTTTTACAATACCATTTACAAAATCAAAACGTTTACGGTCTGCTGCTTCTACTTCGTTTTTGTCATGCAGATTGATATTTCCCTGCACATAGGGAGGAACCTGTCCTTTTCCTTCCAATTCAGCAGCAGCGGCAACGACATCTTTCAATCCTGTGTCAGTTGTAGATGTTGTTTTAATAACAGGACAGCCTAATTTTTCAGACAACAATGTTTCGTTGATCTGTGTTCCTTTTTTCTCATTGATATCGTTCTTATTCAAAGCAACGATTACCGGAATACCCAGTTCCAAAAGCTGTGTTGTGAAGAACAAACTACGGCTCAGGTTTGTAGCATCCACGATGTTGATGATCGCATCAGGGTGTTCATTTTTTACATAACCACTTGTAATACTTTCCTCTGATGTAAATGGGGACATAGAATATGCACCCGGAAGGTCAACTGCGATCAGTTCCTTCGCGCCATCATAGTGATCTTTTTTAATCGGACTTTCTTTTCGGTCCACGGTAACGCCGGCCCAGTTACCAATCTTTTCGTTTCTTCCCGTCAATGCGTTGTACATAGTGGTCTTACCACTATTGGGATTACCGGTTAACGCGATTCTCATAAAGAAGCCTCCTTATATGTATTTGGTGGTAACGATTCCGTTACCTTTATATTAAAATAGCCTTTGCTAATTCAATATCAATGTTGTAGCGTCCATCTTTAATGGATACAACGCAGTTCTTTTTCTTTCTGGAAACAACCGTGATCGGCTCTCCACTGTAACATCCGAGAGAGAACAAAAAGGATTTCATTTCCTCGTCATCTGTCACGATATCACTGATAATACATTCTTTTCCAACTTCTGCTTCACTTAAATTCATACTAAACTCTCCAATCTATGCTCACAAGGTTTCCCTTGAATTAGTTGCCGTTACATATCGTTTTCTTTATCTTACGTTCGTTAGTATACACTAACCGCCATTAGTTGTCAATACCAAAAGTTGCATTATTGATAAAATTTCTCTAAATTCTACCTATTGAATTATATTTTTTATTGTGCTATACTTATATTCAAATACTTTCGGGGAGGAATCGAGATGACCTTAAATGAATCTTCAGAGAATTACCTTGAGATGATTCTTATGTTAAGCAAAAAACTTCCGGTCGTCCGTTCTGTTGATATTGCGGAAAACATGGGCTTTAAGAAATCCAGCGTCAGTGTGGCGATGAAACATCTGAGGGAGGATGACTATATCACAGTCACAAAGCCGGGTTTTATTTATCTGACAGATAAGGGACGAGAAGTGGCAGAAATGATCTATGAGCGCCATGAGCTTTTGACGTCCTGGCTCATTCAGTTAGGAGTAGATGAAAATATTGCGGCAGAAGACGCCTGTCGGATGGAGCATGACATCAGTAAAGAAAGCTTTCAGGCAATTAAAAAATATATATTGGACAACAATTAATTTTTGTATTATTTTCATACTTCAACTCTCAGTAAAGGAGCTGATAGGATTGCGGTAACCCCGTTTTCCTGTCAGCTCCTTGCTAGTTTTCCTGTTACTTTTTATCCTGCCTGCCCCATCTCCTTCATGATCAGGAGAATCTGGCCCGGCGTAAGCGTTTCTTCTTCTAATTGATTGGTCTCAGCGATGGCATCGCTCGTCGTGTAAAATTGTTTGGCGATATCCCACAACTGCTCGCCTGGCTTCACCACATATCCGACCATCCCCGGCTCTTTGGCACGCGCCGCCATATCCATCTCCTGTTCTTCCACGCCCGAGATAATCGGCTCTTCGTGGTTTTCAAACGCAAGTACATCCAGAACAAGCACCGCCTTAATGTCCGCTTCATTTTCTCCCAGAAGCGTTCCGCTGATCTGCTCTACGCTGACATCGAGACGAATGTCGCTGTCTTTGCTGACTCCCGGAATCTGCACTTCCTGCTCAAACGGCAACATTCCCTTGGCCGCCGCCAGAGGTGCCTGCGCATCCGAAGACTGGTACAATATATTGATATCCAAAATCCCTTCTACCACCACGCTGTCTTTCCCTACACGCTTTTCGTCCACCCGCGCTTCACCGTTTACTTTCCAGATCTGAAGCGGCTGCCGGCTCTCATCCAGTAAAATTTTTCCATCGACACGCGACTTATTTTTATTTTTCAATAACAGATTTTCAAAATACGACATTTCGTATACCGGAGTACACTGCTTTGAAGTAGAGTAAAAATCTGTCAAAAGTTCCATTTGTTCCTGTCCGTATGCCGAGATGGCAAACGCAATGACCACTTCTACATCCAGGATCCGGTCTTCACCGTCTTCATCCGGTTTTACTTCCATTTCATAGCTGTGAATGTGCGATTTGACCTGAAGGACACTGGTTTCGTCACAGCCTCCGCACGGAATTTCTCCCTGAACCGGCACCTGACATTCGTGATATCCAAGTCCCGCCGGCTCTTCCGCATTGAGATACAACACAAAAATGCCCACTTCTCCCATCACGATCATTTTGTCCTCTTCGCATCTTGTCTCGATTTCATTGAGCGACACATCTTCATATAAAATGCGCCCGATCGTATCTTTGGTTCCCGGCAGCCGGCACTCGTCGCGCACACGCAGCGTATCTTTTTTGGTCAAAAGCAGTTTTGTGATGTCCATTGTCTTTTTCTTCGTATACACATCGTCTTCTGCCACAACGTCCACCGCGCCCTCTCCGTCATAAATCGTCTCTGCTGCCACAGAAAAAACGATTACGGCACGGATCCCCAGTTTTCGCGAATTGATCAAATCGGCACGGAAATCTTCGATGCTTGCCTGAATGGAAATTTCTTCCTCCCGCACGCCCTCGCAATCCATTTTCACCGTTTCGTAAAATGGCGTATTGCCGGCGAGATCGCATACCGGAACGTCGTCCTCTCCCGCATACAACACCGTAAAATGCAAGGCTCCGCGGATTTCCAATTCGCCATCCCGCAGATGCATTTCCTCAATGACTACATTTCCCTTTTCCTGCATGATGCTCCGCGCATCCGGCTTGATATCCGGCACATTGTAATCGGTATCTATTGTCGTCGTAACTTCTTTTCTACTGTTGCAATGGTTCATATGAACCTTTTGTTTTATAAGTTCCATAGCCCCTCCTCTGTCCATAGTCACATCTCTTTTTTATACCTATTCGCAACGTCCCGGAAATATGCCACTTGCAGTTATCAAAAGAAAACCTTTTTTATGCATATTTTCTAATTTTTGGCATATAATAGTGTTAGGAGACTTGACAAGCACAATATTATGTAGTACAATGAACATGTATTTCTATATATCGTGGTTATACACTTGGGATATTTATTGATTAAAGAGTTCCTGTGCAAGCAGGGGAAAGGCCGGTTGATTATGATTAAGGCAGATGTTGGTTCTGTAAGAAGAGCCGTAAGTAAACACATCGGTAGCAAAGTGGTGATTCGTTCCAACCTTGGCAGACACCGCGTAGATGTTACAGAGGGAATCATTACGGATACGTATCCCAGTATATTTTTGATTTCCGTTAAAAATGGATTTGAAGATACATTTCAGACAGTATCTTTCAGCTACACCGATGTACTGACACACGACGTCCAGATTAAGCTTTGTAAAGCATAATAACTTTATATTACTTTTCTCACGAAAACGGGCAGCCGCAAGGCCGCCCGTTTTCCCTTTATCCTCTATTTTATTGTGTCTTATGCGTTCTGGATCGCATCCAATACTGCTTCTGCCACTTGTTCCTTGGACATACAAGGAAGTTCCACGATTCCTTCTTCCATCACAAGGGTGACCACATTGGTATCGGTTCCAAATCCCGCGCCCTCGTCACGCAGGTTATTGGCAACGATCAAATCTGCATTTTTCTTCTGCAGTTTCTTTTTCGAATTTTCCACCAGATTTTCCGTTTCCATCGAAAATCCACAGATAAACTGACCCGGCTTGCGGTGTTCTCCAAGATATGCGAGGATGTCCGTCGTCCGTTTCATTGGCAGCGACAAGTCGCCGTCCTTTTTCTTGATTTTCTCATCGCTTACGGAAACCGGCGTATAATCTGCGACTGCTGCCGCTTTGATAATAATGTCCATCTGCGGAGCACGTTCTTTAACCGCATCAAACATTTCCTGCGCACTTACGACAGGCACGACATCGACAAACAACGGTGCCGGGAGATTCGTCGGAGCTGTTACCAGCGTCACATCCGCCCCTCTTCGCATGGCAATTTTTGCCAGTGCGTATCCCATCTTCCCTGTAGAATGATTGGTGATATAGCGTACCGGGTCAATCGCTTCCTGCGTCGCGCCCGCTGTCACGAGCACTTTCTTTCCTGTCATGTCTTTCTCAAACTGGATTTCACGCAAAATATATTCCAAAAGGACATCTTCGGAAGGAAGTTTTCCTTTGCCTTCCACGCGGCACGCAAGCATGCCGGATGCCGGCTCAATCACTTCCATGCCAAATTCCTTTAATTTCTTCAAATTTGCCTGTACGACCGGATTTTCGTACATATTGGTATTCATCGCCGGTGCCACGATTTTCTTGCATTTGCAGGCAAGAAGCGTCGTCGTAAGCATATCATCTGCGATTCCCGCTGCCATTTTTCCGATGACATTGGCAGATGCCGGTGCCACAAGTACCACATCGGCTTTTTCACCGAGCGCCACATGCTCGATATTGTAATTGAAATTGCGGTCAAATGTATCCACGAGACATTTGTGCGCCGTCAGCGTCTCAAATGTGATCGGATTGATAATATTCGTCGCATTTTTTGTCATGATCACATGCACATCACAGTGCAGTTTTGTCAGCATGCTGGTAAGATTTGCCATTTTGTAGGCGGCAATACTTCCTGTCACGCCGAGAACCACCGTTTTTCCTTTTAACATAACGGCCTCCTGTCTACATCAATTGTCCGTGTTTTTCATACGTCGAGATCTGTTTGATCTTATTGTCGTCATCCACAAAAACGACTTTCGGCTTGTGCGTCTTTGCTTCTTCCGGAGTCATATCCGCGTATGCCATCAAAATGATATGGTCGCCGACCTGCACCATGCGCGCTGCTGCCCCATTGAGGCAGATCATGCCGGAGTTTTCTTCGCCGGCGATCGTGTACGTCTCAAAACGGCTTCCATTTTCCACGTCGACAATCTGTACTTTTTCATATTCCAAAATACCGGCAGCCTCCATCAAAACGGGATCTACCGTAATACTTCCTACATAATTTAATTCTGCCTGTACTACTGTTGCACGATGAATTTTCCCTTTCAACATCGAAATATTCATAATACTGTATCCTTCTTTCTCTTCAACTCAATGTTACTGTACTGCCACCTCACGGTGTTCTACTGATGTAGAGAACACAATCAGTGTCTTCGTTCTTCCATAAACCTGCAGTTCTCCGATAAACTGGTCGAGCTCGTCCGTGCTCTTAAACTGAACTTCTAAAAGCATCGAATAATCGCCCGTTACGCAATTGCACTCGATCACATTCGGCCAATTTTCAATATAAGGATAAAACTCCTTTTTATCTTTCGGCGCAACTTCAAGATTAATGAATGCTTTAATGTGATAACCCAGCAGTTCCGGATTCAGACTGGCATGAAATCCGGTAATATAGTTCTGCTTCACGAGGTGGTTGATCCTCGCAGACACGGCAGGTGCAGTCAGGAAGACTTCCTGCGCAATATCCTTTACAGGTGTTCTAGCATCTTTTTGTAAAATTGTCAATATCTTTTTATCAATTGCATCTAATTGATCGTTTTTCATATCTGACGCCCTCTTATTTTCTTTGTAACGGAATCGTTACATTCCTTCGTTTTTATTCACTGCCTTAGTATAACACGATTTTTTCATTTCGTCCATAGGCACTTTATTAAATAAATCAAAACTATTCTTTGACTTCGTTTAATAATGTTTTTCATTTAATAATTTATAGTTATTAGTTCTTGTCCTTCGGCTATTGACTTTTCTCCGCAGTTATACTATGATGTCACTTGTTCAAATCGCTATTTGCGAAACCTTTATAATAATATCAAATAAAAAAAGTAACTATTCAGGACAAAGTGTAGAAAACAATGGCTCGCCGTGCTTGCACGCAAGAGACATTGTTTTTTCACTTTGACCGAATAGGGCTCCCCTCCCACAGATGAGCATTTTTAGCCGATAGGCGAAAAAGAACACGAAGTGTTCAAATGCGAATGTGGGAGGGGAGTCCTGAATAGTTACTTAAAAAGAGATCTCCATACGGGATCTCTTTTTGTTTGCCCGGGCAGGAACTCTGCCCGCTTATATATATACTCTTTCTTCTACCAGATCATACAATTCGATCTCTTCGTCGCATTCCTGCGGCATCTGCGCAAATGCATAACGAATTTTGACCGGCTCTCTTCTATGACGGTTTTTATTATGTATGATGGCTTCTATATTTTGCAGGCACTCTTGTACCTGAACAGCTTTAACATATTTAAGAACAACCATAAATTCTTTATCGTTGAGTCGGTAACATTTTCCCCGGGATTCGAATATCGTCCGGATGCAATCCGATGCATCAAGAATCAGCTGGTCGCGTTTCCATTTTTCTTTTTCCGAGTAATCCATATCATTTTCAATCACGAAGCGGATATAAGTCAGTTCATCCGACGCCTCCTCGGTATTGCGGAATCTTTGGAATGCTTCCCCATTTTCCATCCCGGATAGCGGATCAAACTGGTCTGTCTTTTTATATTCCGCTACTCGGCAGTCCATTTCAAATCGATGGAATAAACTGGAAATTCCCACGCGCCAAGTTACAATAATAAAAATAAACATTCCCAGGCTAAACCAGCCGGCATAAGCCGAATCGTGATCGATGTGAAATTCGACGAGCGCAATAAAGGAAAATACAAAGAGAAGTCCAATCCCTTTTACCAGCGTCCGCATCAGTTTTTTCTGATACATCTGCAATTCCTCAACGGCGTATTTCATAATAAACACGATAGAAACAAGGACCAGAACATGCTCCGCATACACGAGTCGGTACATCGGAATACCTACTGTTTTATAAACAAGCACAGACACGGCAAGAAGTAATTCAAAGCCAAATGCCAGATATCCAAGCACAGGATAGTGTTTACTGAGCATTTCTTTCATAAACATCAGACAAAATACCGGCATCAGATACAAGCTAAGATAATACACCAGTGAAATAACGACGGCATGCCCCGTAAAAAACTGCAGCAGCCTGGAATTTACAACAATCCAGACTCCCGATGTGAGAATAAACAGCCCTAGATTTGTAAATGCGGATACTAGTTTATCCGGTATTTTCTTACGGAAAAGCATTGTTGTAAAAAGCAGTGTCATAGATGCCAAAAACGTGATAATTGCAAATATCACAACGTAGACATTTCTAAGAAGCATACGTGTCATTATCGCATCTTTCTGCCCGAGACAGCATGTCCCGATCAATTTTAAATCCAATGCCTTTTCATCATTCAACGTACGGATTCGTATCGTTTTTCCGGCAATATCATCCGGCAGATCAATCCAGCGCACGATAATTCCTCTGTCACGGTTGTCGTCCTTACACTCGAATACTTTATTTTCACCGACAAAAACTTCCATCATCGTCCAATAACTTTCGATGGCGAGAACCTGGTGACGCGGCTCTTCATTTTTTGTCGTATAAGAGTATACCAGATAAGAATCCTTATCTCCAAATTCGCTGACATCCGGCGTTTTGGTCCAGACATCATTGAGAACGGTTACCTCTGACTGGCTGAACGCCCCTTCATATTCCCCCAGATGATACGAACGCACGCTAAAAAAAATCGTCATAAAAACAAGCACGATGACACTTATTGCATAGCCGTATCTTACACGATGTTTTTTCATGTAAACACCCTTTCCTCATAGTTTTGTTTGTTTTTTTAATCCAAATATCCCGGCAACGTATTTATCCGGCACTTTACTGATCTGCTCGTTGTAGCGGTTTACACAGTTGTCGTATTGTGCCTCCGCTTCATGATAACGGTATGCCTCGTCCTTTAACTTCAAGCAAATCGTTCGAATCTTCTCTTCGCATTGCAGATTTCCATGTGCCTTGATCTCCTCGATAAGATTTCCAAGAATTTTCTCCATTCTGCGGTACAGAATGCTCTTCTCCTCGTTTCCCATCGCCATAAAGTCCTGATCCAACACAGCATGGGCTTCTTCGAAGGTCTTCCCCTCTTCATGATAGCTCTCTATGTACTCGACAAGCCGCTTCGCCATGTTCCATTTTTCCATACGGTAGCTATCCACTTTCAGATATTTTTCCCGCATCTCTTCCTGCAATTTAGTCAATTTATAAAAAATAGCAACAACAGCAATACATACAAAAACAATAATTGCCGTTATCACCCATACGATTCCGCTCATTTTATTCTCCATTCATTTTTTGTTTATAGAGAAATTATAACATATTAATGTTTTGTTTTCAACAAAAAACGCCGAAACTTGACACAAATTCGCTTTCCGCTATAATGAATGTGTGGGGGAGCCTGAATAGTTACAATCATTCGTAAATTTTAAAGAAAGGGGGATGCTTATGTTTCAAATTCCCAGTCAGACAGCACTTGATTTTTTATGGCTTGGCAAAGAAGCGACGATGTCGCCGGATTGGATTCACTACAGCCGGGCTTTACACGAATACGAATTAATGATCATCGACGAGGGCGTTCTCTACATCGCCGACGAATTTGGGAAATATACCGTTTCTAAGGGAGAATATATCCTGATGGCACCCTGCCGCCACCAATACGGATGGAAGCCTTCCTGCTGCGCCTTTCATTGGCTCCATTTCCGTCTGCCGGATATCACCTGCCCATCAGAAACTCCCTTTTTCCCACTCCCTGCGCAGGCGAAAATACCAGATTTTTCCAAAGTTCAGGTGCTTTTGTCTCAGATTTACCACAATGAACAAACTTGTGTGAACCTGGCTCAATCTTCTTTTTTGCTGAGCGCCCTGCTGCTTGAACTTCACAATCAGCTCTATTTAAACCGAAAGGTTCTGCAACGCGAACAAAGTGCAGAAGGATTTTCACGTCACAATATTGAGCTCTGTGAAAAAATCAAAACGTATGTCCACTGGAATCGCAATCACGGCGTAAAAGTTCAGGAAATTGCCTCCTATCTTCAATATTCCCCGCGCCATCTCTCCAGTATTTTTTCAAAGATAACCGGAATGCACTTAAAGACATACATTAACATCCAACAGATGGAAGCCGCCAAAGAACTGCTTTCCGGCTCGCCGCTAAGCATCACGGAAATCGCATACCAGCTTGGCTTTTCCGACAATCACAATTTTTCGCGGATGTTTAAACGCATCACCGGCCAGACTCCCAGAGATTACCGCTGCAAATCCGGCCATGCCACGCGTACTCGTTTTTCAGATACCGGCGATCGGTAAAAAGACCTTCATTTCGCCGATACCGCGATTGCACCAGGTATAATATGGAATAAACGTAATATCCGTTTCTTCATATTGGTAGCCGCAAAATGGCTGATAAAGGTTCCCTTCCTGCGGAAGGATCCGACGCCCTCTCCCCCGCAGCCGAACGACATCCTCCGCCCCGGCAAGATTCCATTTTTCATCGATGATCTGAGGTTCATAAGAAGCATCGGCCTGAAGAAGTGACAATTCTTTTCCATTATCAGCTTCTTCTACACAATATACAATCGGTCCGCGCATCAATGCCACCTTCCCGATGTCATCGCGTACTCTGGTATCTGCCTGATAATACGTTGCTTTCATCGGAAATGTGCAGTCTATCCAATCGCCGTTTTCCCATTTTCTGGAAATATACAGATACCCGTCTTTTTCTTCTCCACAGGCTTTCTCGCCATTTACAAGCACTTGTGCTTCCGGACACCACCCCGGCAGACGAATGGCATACGTAAAAGGCACGCCCTCTTTCATCTCAAATGCAATCCGAACATTTTCCTCCCAAGGATATGCAGATGTCACCTGAATCCTCACTTTTTTGCCAGCAAATTCAGTGTCAATGTCCGCTCCGCAATACAAATGCATAAACAGCGTATCTTCGTTTTCACTGTATGCGTACTGCGCCACCGAGTTCAAAATTCGATTGATGTTTGGCGGACAGCAGGCGCATCCAAACCATTTTTGCCGCGGAAGTACCACATGCTTTAACTGCGCATCGTGGCGGATTCCCTCCGGGTAAGCCTCCATCGGATTAACATAAAAGAAACTTTTTCCGTCCAATGCCATGCCGCCCAGAACCGTATTGTAGATCGCGCGCTCCATTGCGTCCGCGTATTTATTTTTCGGGGACATTTCCAGCATTCTTCTGGCAAAAAATGCCAGTCCAATTGCCGCACAGCTCTCGTTATACATACGGTCGTTCGGCAGATGGAACGGATAGGAAAATGCCTCGCCTTCCGGCGTACCGCCGATTCCGCCGGTGATATACATTTTTTCATTTGTCATGCTGTCCCACAACCGCTCGCAGGCAGATTTCAATGATTCATCGTTTGTGTATTTGGCAATAATTGCCATTCCTGTATAGAGGTAAACTGCACGAACCGCATGTCCGACTGCCTCTTTCTGCTCACGCACCGGAAGATGTGCCTGATGATAATAATCGTCATTGTCCTCGCCGGGATCTCTGACAATTCCATGTTCCTTGTCAAAATAATACGGCTTTTTGCCACGCTCATTTACGAAAAATGCTGCCAGTTTCAGGTAGCGGTCTTCGCCCGTGAGTTCATATAGTCTCCCCAATGCCATCTCCGCAATCTCGTGTCCCGGATAGCCTTTGCATTTTTCCGGTTCCTCTCCAAAATGCGCTTCGACATAATCCGCAAACCGCATCGCCGCTTTCAGCAATTTGTCTTTTCCCGTTCCCTCATAATAAGCGACCGCGCCCTCGGTCAGATGCCCGAAGCAGTACAATTCGTGGTGGTCGCGCAGATTGGTAAGACGCTTGGACGGATCATTGATAATATAAAACGTGTCAAGATAGCCATCCTCATACTGTGCCGCACACACAATGTCAATCGCGTGATCCGCCAGTTTTTCAAGTTCCGGATCCGGGTGCGCCGCCAGCGAATACCCGACTGCCTCGATCCATTTGGAAAAATCGGTATCCTGAAATACAAATCCATAAAATCGGTCTTCCATCGGTTTCCCTTTTTCCGGTACCAGATTAAACTCTTCTGTCGTCCATACCGGCAGATTTTCCTGCCCCAAAGCTCTCCGTTTTTCGCCAAGCTTTGCCGCCAGTTTAAAATTCCGCATACAAAAGCTCGGTTCGGCTCCCTCAATGTTGTCATTGAGTGCCTCCCATTGATAAGGGATCACTTCCGTCCTCGCAAGTTCCATTTCACGTTTCAAAAAGCGATCTGTCACATTTATCTTTTTTAACGAAATACCTTTACTCTGTCGATTCATTTATTTTCCTTTCCTCCGTCTTTTACATTCTGAATAGTTACATTTTCATTATACTGCATGGAAGGTTTTTAGAAAATATCGAAACAAGATAAATGGTGTCAAAAAATCCGATTATGAGTCTTCTGACGCAGCTTCTTTCGAAGTGCCGCAGTGATAGGTGTCAGAAGTTGCTATCCTCATAATCGGATTTTTTGCTTGAGATTCTATAAAAAGGTAAGGTAACTTAACTATTCAGGCCCAATGTGACGCAATGAATCCTGAATATAATGAAAGGAGATTTATACCAATGCCTTTCCAAGAGCCTTTAATTCTTCGATGGTATCATCGTCAGGCTCTCCGTTTACTATGATGCCTTCTCCGTTTACAACGGTTGCGCCGGCGCTCTGAACACGTGCTTCCCAGTCACGCATCCATTCACCGCCGCCCCATCCGTAAGAACCGAATAAAGCAACCTTTTTACCGGAAATCTTGCTTTCCAATTCAGCCATAAATGGCTCCATTTCAGCATCTTCCAGTTCCTCTGCTCCCATGGAAGGGCAGCCAAGGGCAAATGCTGGTTCAGCAGCAAGTTCATCTACTGTTGCAGCAGATACAAATTTCAAATCTGCCTCTGCTCCGGCTTCTTTTACACCTTCCGCAACAGCCTCTGCCATTTTTTGTGTATTTCCAGTTCCACTCCAGTAAACAATACTAACTTTGCTCATCTTTTTTACCTCCATTTTCTGTGCATTGCACATTACATTTATGATTATACAGCAAGCTCGTAAAACATTTTGCCTGCCATAACATCCGCAATCGCCTGTTCTCTCACCTGATCATACTTCTTAAAGGTTTCCTTCGCCTTTTCCAGGTTATCGTATACTTTCCAGTATCCGGTCATCAAGGAGTTCTGCCCCTGATTTTTAATGAACATTTCTACATCACGCAGTGGATATTCCAAAATGTATCCCAGTTCATGAGGAAACTCGGCTCTGCCTGCGTAATATTCGGACATCGCCTGCGCAATTCCAAATAATGCGCGTATCATGTTTTCTTCCGGACTTTTTTCTTCCGACAATTCGTAGCCAAATCCATCCAATGCCTTTATAATTTCTTTTTGCGAGATATAACGGCAAAATCTTTCGATATGGTACAACATGACAAGGCATTTTTTCTTTCCCCGGTTTAAGATCAGATACCCATACGGTGTATCCTGCAATTGGAATATCATCTCTTTCATCAACCGGTTTTCCACAGACAAGATCACTTCATTTCGAAGTCCCCGCAGCATCGGTCCGCAATGCATCGCCATCAGTATATTGACGGATTCTTTAATTCCTCTGCTGTGATATTCTTTCATCTGCTCATACGGCATGCCCTAATTCCTCCTGCTCACAGCTGCAAGGATGTAAGATGATTCCTGTAACTTCGCGTCCCTGCAGATATCCGCATGCCTCAAGTCCGGCACGCAGCACCTCGTTCCACTTTTTCGCGGACAGACGGCACGTCGAATCATCGCTCATCTCTACGATACACGCTTCTTCAAGCGAGCAGTCGTTTGGATAAGAAATTTTATACATGTTTTTGCGGTCAATCGCACCAATCTCTTCCAGCAGATTTACCATGCGGTAAACGGTTGCTGTTCCGATTCCATTGTCACGGCGAGATGCTTCAAAAAAGATTTCTTTACAGCTGGAACATTCATTGGCAAGAATGACATCCAAAAGCATTCTTCTCTGTCTTGTGATGCGAAAACCTTTTTCTTTCAGTTTTTTTATAATAAATTCACGTTTTTCATTTTCCATGATCAAGCCCTCCATATCTCTTGATTATGTATAACTACTTTTTGTATTATGTGTATAACTTATGTTAGTTATTACTAACTCATTATATAAAAAAATTCCTGCAATTGCAAGACTTTTTTTTATTTTTTCGTAACTATTCAGAATCAATGTATGGAAATCAATGAATCGTCGTGCTTGCACGTAAGAGAATTTGATTTCCATGCATTGGGCCCTGAATAGTTACGTTTTTCTATTATATTTTGGGAAAACAACTGATTTTTGGTGGTTTTGATAATCAAAGTTCTGCCAGTTTTTCTACTGTCAGATGATAGGCATCCGCCAAAGCTTCGTAGGTGTCTGTCACTTCTTTCTGAAGTTCTGCCGGCACGGCATCTCCTTTTTCTGCTTTTCCACGCACCAGTTCCGTCAGATTCTTGCTTTGCTCTGACAGTCTGGCAAGTCCCAGATTAAGCGCCACACCTTTCAAAGTATGCACAGCTTTAAAGATCGCGTCGCAATCCATCTGCTGCACAGCTTCCGTAAGCTGTTCAAAAGATTTATCTTCTTTGAACTTCTGAAGAAAACGCTCTACCATCGATTCCATCGGAAGTCTGGACATCACATCATCATAGCTTCCGCCAATTGCCTCATAATATTCTTTTACTGTCATACCTAATTCCTCTTTTCTATTGTACATTGGTAATATGATAACCATATTTGCTTTTTTTATCTTTTACTATCGTAAGCTTAAACTTTTTCCATGTTCCATTTGATGAATTGTAAGTTTTAACGATGCCTGCCTTAATCTCTGCTTCGTATGTGTCCTCTGCCACCTGCGTCACTTTGGTAACTTTGGCATCGCATTTCTCCGAACGGAGTTCTTCGCCGGCATACTCAATCTTTTTATTCTGCTTGCGGAACAGATAATATGGGAAGGTATCTCCGTAACTTAGATCAAATGCATAGGCATCTCCATAACGCGCTTTCATCTCTTTCTTTACACGTTTGGCAATTCCCGCATAAGAGTTATCATAACCTCTTACGTGCATCTCGCCGGTACCCGACGCCGGGTCGCCATAAAGCATATCATACAATACTGCCTGAGTGGCCACCTGATTATCCCAGGTAAATTTAGCGCCTCCCAGATCTTTCCAGCGAACGCAAAGTGACAAAAATGGTGCAGTCTGCTCCGTCAAATTCTTCAGTTTTGGTTTCATTTCTTTGGTCTTGTCCACGGCAATAAAGTCGGAAGCCGCTGTATCTTTTGTCGTCTGTCCCGGTACCACAGTAGGCTTTGCGGTTTGTGCAGAACTATCCTTTGTTTTGCTTTCTTTTTTCGATGGTGCCTGTGTCTGCGCCGGCTGCTCTGCCACCGTATCTTTTTTCGCATCAAACACACCATTCCTATAAAGAGTAACTCCGGTAATCGTTCCACCGGCAAGCACGATTATAACAACCGCCGCCGCAATCAAATGCGTCTTAAAACGCCAGAACCAGTTTATTCTTGTACCACATTGATAACAGTAAACATCATCCTGCTTCAATTCTGTTTTACAATTTGGACAACGCATCTCTATCCCCTCCTTGTGTATATGCCTCTAATTATAGGAAAAATGTCTGCTTTTGTCAATAAACACCGTATAAAGTCATAATGAAATGCTTGAAAAACGGACATAATTGTAGTAAGATACCAATTATCGGCTTATGCAAAGTGAGGTTATCCACAATGATGAATATAAAAAATACAGTTACAGAAACACAAAATCCACTTGGATTCAAAAAAGAATCCCGTCTTCTGGTCGAATTTGCCATTCCCTGCGTGATCTCCATGCTGGTAACGGCGCTTTATAATATCGTCGATCAGATTTTTATCGGCCAGGGTGTCGGTATGCTGGGAAATGCTGCGACCAACATCGCTTTCCCACTCTCCACAACCTGTACCGCGATTTCCCTACTTCTTGGCATCGGAAGTGCCACAAACGTTTCCCTGAAACTTGGAGCAGGAAGAGAAAAGGAATCTGCAAGCTATGCCGGCTGCGGCATTCTTCTTATGGCAATATTTGGAATTATCTTGTTTGCCGTCACAACGCTTTTTCTCACACCGATGCTTACATTTTTCGGCGCGACCAAAGAGGTTCTTCCTTATGCGGAACAATATACGCGAATTACAGCGATCGGATTTCCTTTCCTGATCATGAACACCGGTATGAGTAAACTGATCCTCGCCGACGGAAGCCCTCGTTATTCGATGATCTCGATGCTTGCAGGGGCCATCGTAAATACGATCCTTGACCCGATTTTTATTTTTTCCCTTCATATGGGAATGACCGGTGCTGCGCTGGCTACGATCCTCGGTCAGATCGTTTCTTTCTGCATCAGCCTTCGTTATATGTTTCATTTTAAGACGATTCATCTGGAGCGGAGCAGTTTCCGAATTACGGCATCTCATGTCGTAAACATAATGAAACTTGGGGCCTGCGCCTGCTTTAACCAGATTGCTATGACCGTCGTACAGATCGTCATGAATAATACGCTGGCACATTATGGCGCACTTTCGGTATATGGCGGAGACATCCCTCTTGCCTGCGCCGGTATTATCACAAAAGTAAACATGATCTTTATGTCCTTTGTTATCGGCATTTCTCAGGGCATCCAGCCGATCATTGGTTTTAATTACGGAGCCGCAAAATACACCCGCGTGCGGAAAACCTACCTGCTCGCTCTTGCCACCGCGACGGCATTATCCTTTGTCGCCTTTGGATGTTTCCAATTATTTCCAAGACAAATCATCAGTGTCTTTGGAAAAGGAAGTGAATTGTACTTCCAGTTTTCGGAACGCTACTTCCGTATCTATATGTTTTTAACGTTAATTAACGGGATTCAGCCGGTCACATCAAACTTTTTCAACTCGATCGGAAAATCCTCTCTTGGTGTGTTTATGTCTTTGACAAGACAAATCCTGTTTTTACTTCCACTCATTATCATTTTCCCTATTTTTATGGGAATCGATGGTGTCATGTATGCCGGTCCGATCGCCGACGCCGCTACCGGAATCGTCTGTGGTATCTTTACGATCCGTGAACTGAAAGAACTTAAAACTCTTTCATATACTTCCGAAAACGCAGTGGCAGCATCTGGTTCTGCAGACTGATATTTTCACGGGCTTTGATCCCCACAGAATCAATATAGCGTTTCCACAGTTTTTGGAAAACTTCCTCTTCTTCCGAATAAGAGAGTAACAGCCGGTCAAAGTCCTCGTCTTTGGCATGAATATAGGAACAGCCTTTTCCTCGTTCATGAATCATCATACTTCCATGTGTCGTATCTGCGATGACCCAGTTTTCCTCCGGGAAACGGTCCGCAAAATGATACGCAAGATACGGAAGGATGGCATTTTTCGGATTGATCCTCGCAAATAAAACGCCGCTTGCCAATTCTTCAAATCGTAAAAATCCCTGTTCATGTAGGATCTCATTATTTGCATTTCTTTCCATTTTAAACAGCAGTGCGACATTCGGATCTGTCAAATGGTCGAGTACCTGATTTCCCATTTGCAGCGCAAGAATGATAACACGATAGATCGTATCGGCTTTTTCCGGCATATAGGAGAGGGAGGCCATCTGTAAGGCATCGTAAACCTGCCACGATACTTTTTTCTGCATCGTACGGGCAACTTTCGTCGCTTTTTCCATGTCCGTCTCAACCGTTATGTACGTCGTAAAAAGTTCCGTCGTATACATACTTTCTTTTAGACGCAGAGCGGTATCTTCTTTTCGATGTCCATCCGCAAAAGCATCGTAAACCGCAGTAAAAATCCCCTCGGTGCTATCCTCGCAAAGATATACATATCTGCCGCGAAATTCGGATATTTCTTCCATCAGCTGCTCCTCCTTTGCTGCCCCATTTCCACCTCTCCCTGTGGATAAATGTCCAAAAGCGATAACTGCTCATAACGGTCTTCCCCGGTAACTGCTGCCGGAAGGCGTTCCCTCAGTCCGAGAAGATTCGTCAGGATAAAGCGTTCATTCATCCGCAGAGGAACCATAGTTTTACCCCCGCATGTAATAAAGTACATCGCCCGCTTTAAAACGACACCAAATTTCTTAAGGGAAGTGTAATCCAGTTTCCCAAGCCGCCTCGCCGCGATTATGCGCCGCGCCGATTTTACCCCGACTCCCGGGATACGGAGCAAGGTATGATAATCTGCCGTCTGCACTTCTACCGGAAAATATTCAAGATGATTCAATGCCCAATTGCACTTTGGATCTACCTGCACATTCAAAAACGGATTTTCTTCGGTAATAATCTCATCCGCTTTAAACTGATAAAAGCGAAGCAGAAAATCTGCCTGATACAGCCGGTGTTCCCGCAAAAGCGGCGGTCCTTCCTTTGTCATCGGAAGCAGGGGATCCCCTGTCGTATTTACAAAGGCCGAATAAAAAACCCTTTTCAGATCAAAATTTTTATACAAAGCTTCTGCCACATGAACAATCTCATAATCGCTTTCCTCGGTCGCCCCCACGATCATCTGCGTACTCTGCCCCGCCGGCACAAACGTACTTCCTTTTTTTACCTCCTGCAATGCAAAATCTTTTCGCATCTTATCCGGAAGTGCGGGCATCGCGGATTTTCTTCCATCGCTCAGCATCAGCGCATTTTCCTGTCGTCCCACCTGAATCTGGCGGAGTGGTGTCAAAATCTTTTTCCGCGATTTCTGCGGTGCAAGCGTCTTTAACCCATCTGCTGTAGGAAGTTCGAGATTCGCACTCATACGGTCCACAAGCCAGCCTGTTTTTTCGATCAAAAGCGGATCTGCCCCCGGAATCGCCTTCACATGAATATAGCCATTAAATTTGTATTTTGTGCGCAGCAGATATACCACCTGATACATCTGCTCCATCGTATAATCGGGATTTTTCCGTATCCCGGAACTTAAAAACAAACCTTCGATATAATTTCTCCGGTAAAAAGAAATCGTAAGTTCCGCGATTTCCTCCGGCGTAAAGGATGCCCGCGGAATATCATTGGAGCAGCGGTTCTGACAGTATTTGCAGTCATAAACGCATTCATTTGTTTGTAAAATTTTGAGCAGGGAAATACATCTTCCATCCGCCGCAAAACAATGGCAGATTCCCCCGGCGACCGCATTTCCCATCATCCCCTTTTTTCCCTTTCGGCTTGACCCACTCGAAGTACAGGCGACATCATACTTCGCTGCATCCGCTAAAATCTCCAGTTTTTGAAAAATATCTGCCGACAGATCCATAAAAAAGCCCCCTTGCACCACCGAACGTTTGTTTTGTGTTAGTATAGCACATATGTTCGACAAATGCAAGGGGTCTTTTATTTTTTCGTAACTATTTTTTTAATCGGCCTGCTGGGCATCGGGATAGATTTTCTCCATCCGCGCATCGTCAAAATGCTCATCCATCGACTGCTGCCAACTACTTTGCGCAGGAACGCCGTGTGCCCTTTGGTCGTGGCGGACAAGCGCCATACAAGTTACTGTCACATTGATGCACATAAATACGATAAGTATCCACGTCACAGCCTTTCCTACCTTGATTGGAATTTTTTCAATGGCATCGGAAATCCGCACATAAATAATTTTAAACCAAACTACGGAAGCAATTCCCCAAAACAGGCAGTATAGCAGATTAATACGGCCACCAAGGTTAAACGGCATATTGCTGTAGTCCCAGAACACTTTGCCAAAGACAATTTCTGTAAATACGCTGCAAAGATATTCATATGCACCCCCGAGAAATACACCAAGGGTAAAGAGAAATCCGTCGCTTCGGTCTTTGTAGCGGACAAGCATTGCCGTAATCACCGCAATAGCAAGTCCCCACACGATGCTGAATGGTCCCCAGACGACGCTGCTTCGGCTCATCCACACACCGGCTTTCAGGCGACAGAAAATTGTCTCCACAATGTCTCCCAAAAAGGAACCGATAAAAAACAATAAAACAACTTTATAAAATCCGCAGCCATACGCAAATACGTCTGTCCGCTTTTCAACCTTTTCCACTTTTTCGGATTTTGGATACGCTTTGCGGATACGTTTGGTCATGCGCACGGTGATCCAGTGACGCAGGCGTTTACTCACTTCCGTAAATTTTCCGTCGGCCTCTTTGACAAGCTCGACACCTTCGCCTTTGTAAAAAATTGGAATCAGCGAAAAGAGTACATCCGCCAAAAGCAGTCCGGCGATCACCCAAAGGATCACGCGCATCACCACAAGCGGGCAGACGCGGAACAAGTCGAGCAGCAGCCGGTTTCCTACTGTTACCGCAAAAAAGCCGAGAGCTCCCCACAAAATGGATGCAGGAAGACAAACGTAACCTCCAAGGTTCCATTTTACATCCGAATAATTCCACCATCGCTCGTGATATATTTTTTCAATCAAATGCCCGGCAATCCATTCTACTACTGTAGCATAAACTGCTGAGAACAAAAATAAGGCTACACCGGTCAATTCCTGCACGGTAATCGTGATCAACACCGCACTGATTCCGTAAATGATACAAAATGGGCCATTGATCAGACCGCGGTTTGTGATGCGCCGCTGACGCAGTGTCGCCACCACGGTCTCCAATATCCATCCGGTAAAGGAGTAGCATAAAAACAGCCATAAAATCTGGTATCCTGTCATTTTGTCTTTGGTTCCTTTCTGTTCGTTGCAATTTCTTAAAGTAAGTGTATCATGTTTTAAGGGTTTTGGCAATTTTGATCTGAGTGGCGATTTGTGGCGTTTGAGGCATACGATATATGCAGTTTCTTTGACCCGCGCGGCCTTTTCGTCCACCAGACCACATTTTGGTGGCGCGTCCTTTGGTTCAGGCCCGGTTTTCGCCTGTCAGACCACACTCCACCGACCATTCCTTTGACCCGCGCGACGTTTTCGTCCGTCAGACCACACTTCGCCGATAATTTCTTTGACCCGCGCGGCCTTTTCGTCCACTAGACCACACTTCGGCGCCGGACTTCTTGACCCGCGCGGCCTTTTCGTCCGTCAGACCACACTTCGCCGATAATTCCTTTGACCCACGCAGTGTTTTCGCCCGTCAGACCACACTACAATAGCCTTCTCCCTCCTCATCGCCCCGTCATCACCAAACCAAAAGTCCCAAAAGCGCAATCTCAGCTCTTCTGCGCCATTTGCAGGCGGTAATATTCGCCCCGTTTCGCCATCAGTTCTTCGTGGTTTCCACGTTCCACGATGCCACCTTTGTCGACATACAAAATTTCATCCGCATTTTTGATCGTCGAAAGCCGATGCGCGATAATAAACGAAGTTCTTCCTTCCAAAAGACGGTTCAATCCCTTTTGCAGAAGGATTTCCGTCTCAGTATCGATACTCGACGTCGCCTCATCCATGATAAGAATATTCGGGCAGGCAAGAAGCGCTCTCGCAAAGGAGATCAACTGGCGCTGCCCGGCGGAAAGCCGGCTTCCCCGTTCATTTACGGCCGTCTGATAGCCATTTTCCATTTCCATGATAAAATCATGCGCACAGACCACTTTCGCCGCCTCGATCACTTCCTCATCCGTTGCGTCCTGATTGCCGTAGCGGATATTGTCCATAATAGTTCCGGAAAAGATGAAACTGTCCTGCATCATAATTCCCATCTGGCTTCGAAGACTTTTCAATGTCACGCCGCTGATGTCGATGCCATCGATCAGCACTTTTCCGCTGTCCACATCGTAAAAACGACTGATAAGATTTACAATCGTCGATTTTCCGGCTCCTGTCGGGCCAACGATCGCAATACATTTTCCCGGCTCCGCCTTCAGATTTACATGCTGAAGGATCTCAACTCCCGGTTCATAACTAAAGGTAACGTCCTGAAATTCGACTTCTCCCCGGATCGGAGGCATCGGAACCGCATCTTCGCGGTCTTTGACATCGACCGGTTCATCGATCGTCTCAAAAATTCTCTCCAGATACGAAATCGCCGTAAGGAGCGAATTGTAAAAAGATGCCAGCGTATTGATTGGGTTCCAGAAACGGCTGATATATGCGGTAAATGCCACCAGCACGCCGACCGTAATGCCGGAATCCGGCTGAAACATCCATTGAATTCCCAGCACGTAGATAAATGCTGTCGTAATATTGGAAATAATATCCACCATCGGCGACATGAGGAAATTGTAACGCACTGCGCGCATCCACGCTTTTCGGTAACTTCGTGACAGCCCATTGAAAATGTCAATATTTTCCTCTTCGCGTACAAACGACTGCGTCACGCGCACACCATTGATGCTCTCGGCGATGTAGGCGTTCAGGTTGGACTGCTTATTGGACTGAATCTGCCAGGATTTATGCTGTTTGCGCTTGATCAATACCACGACAAACACAAGCACCGGCAGTCCGCACATACAAAGCAGCGTAAGTTTCCCATTGATCGCAATCATAAAACCTACGATAAAAAACAGGTTGCAGAGATCGGTAATTGTATTAATGATACCATTCGACAGCAGATCACTCAGGTTATTTACATAATTTACCACTCGAACCTGAATTTTTCCATGCGGTCGTTCATCGTAATACGAAAATGGCAATTCCTGTAAATGATTAAAAATATCGCTTCGTATCTCATGCACGATATTTTGGCCAATGCGGCTCATATAACGAATCTTCAGTTTCAAACTGATCATGCCGTACACCGTAATGAGAAGGATTGCCGCAACGTAACCTAAAATCGGCTTCATTCCTGCCATTCCCATCGGAATACAGTCGTCCATCACTTTCATAAAAAACGTCGGAATCAACATCGAAAGTCCGGAAGAACTCAGCATCAATACGGCGATCAGTGCAATCTGGGCGCGATATGGTTTCACATAATGAAACAGCCGCTTTACCTGATTGATGTCAAATTTTTCTTCGTAAATTTCATCTTCGGAGAACGTATTTCGCTTCGCCATTTTTATCCCTCCATTCCATTTTGATGTTTGTAAACAGTTGCATAATAGCCATTCTGCTTCAAAAGGCTCTCGTGATTGCCACGCTCAACGATCCGCCCTTCGTCCATAACAAAGATCACATCGGCATCTTTAATCGAAGAAATGCGGTAAGCAATGACAAACACGGTATGTTTTCTGCCAAGTTTTTTCAACTGTTCCTGAATATAACTTTCTGTCTCCATATCGACGGCAGAAGTCGTATCATCAAGAATCAGAATCGACGGCTTTTTCAAAAGTGCTCTCGCAAGAGAAATACGCTGCTTCTGACCGCCGCTCAGTCCTACCCCGCGCTCGCCGACGATCGTTTGATAGCCGTCCGGCATCGCTTTGATAAACAGATTCGCATCCGACATAACCGCCGCCTCTTTGACCTCTTCAAAAGTGCAGTCCGGCTTTCCGTAGGCAATATTCCCTTCGATCGTATCGGAAAACAAAAAGACATCCTGCATCGCCATTCCAATATTGTCGCGCAGATCATGCAAATCCCAATTTTTTACATTGATCCCATCGACCAGAACTTCTCCTTCCGTCACATCGTAAAAACGGCAGAGAAGGTTCATGATCGTCGATTTTCCGGCTCCTGTAGAACCAAGGATTCCCACTGTCTGGCCTTTTTCCACCGAAAAACTGATATTGTGGATAATGTCCTCGCCTTCCACTTCATAAGAGACGTTGCGGAACTCAATATTTCCCTGCATTTCCTTGCGCTTAATGCCCTTTTTCGGCTTCTTGACATCAGGTTCTTTGGAATACGTGTCATATATTTTTTCCACCGAAGTGATAAAACGCTGCACGTCATTGACCCACCAGCCTGCGAAACGAAGTGGATTGGAAAGCATCCACAGATAGCCGTTGACGGTAACAAGATTTCCCAATGTCATCTCGCCGCAGATCACCTGATATCCGCCATACAAAATAAGTACGACCATCAAAAGATTGGAAAGCAGTTCAAAAATCGGTACAAAACGGCACCAGATCGAAGCGGCACCAAGCTCTGCCTCGCGATATTTATCATTTTCTTTTTCAAATTTTTCTTTCTCGTATTCCTCTTTAGCAAACGCCTTTACCACGCGGTTTCCGCTGATATTTTCCTGCACAAAGGCATTGAGGCTCGAAAAACTCTGACGGCATTCGTGAAATCTCGGCTTTACATATTTCGACTGTAAATATGTGGTAATGAGGCAAAATGGCAACACCGCCATCATGCACAAGGCCAGTCTCACATTTACCATAAATATCATCACAAGCGCAAAAATAAACATCAGTACATTTTCGTATACCGTGTAAATGACAAATGCGACAAAATGCCGAATTGCGTCCATATCTCCGGTCTGGCGGCTCATCAGATCCCCCGTCCGGTTGCGGTTGTAAAAGGCAAAATCTTCCTGCAGCAATTTGCGGTACACCGCGTCACGCATGCGGTAAAGCACCCCCTGTGAACAGGTTTCAAACATCATCTGCGTAGTATAACGAAGGATTGCACGCACCGCCGTCACCGCGAGCATAATGCCAATCAATTTTGGCAAAAGGTCGTACGCGCCTCCTTGAATCACATCATCGACAATCATTCCGGAAATGTACGGATTTACGATCGCACAGGCGACAATAACCGTCATCAGCACGAGTCCAATCACGATTGCCAGCCGGTATTTTTTCAAAAATCCGGAAAACCATTTTAATGGTGTCATAGCGTCTCTCCTCTCTATCGGGAAGCCACTTTCTGCGAAAGCACTTTCTCGTAATCATAACCCGCATCCTGACTGCATTCCACCGGGCGCAGTTCAAATGCTAGGATTCCATTTTTTTCCAATGCAACAGGCAGGGTCAGCGTACCTTCTGCTGCCTCAATCTGCCGTGTCGCCACATACGGACGTGCTGCCTCGCGAAGCAGCGCATTTTCCCCGCGCGTCGGATTCGCCGGCTCGCCGAGGTCATGCCAGACTTTCAGCGGATTTCCATGTGTTTCATCCACAAGCCTTGTTACTGCACAATATTTTCCATTTTCTACCAAATCAATATTGATGTCAAGTTCCAATGTGCCTCCGTTTCCGTCATTATCTGGGTTCCAGACCACGCCATAATACGAACCATCTTTTCTTTTTACGACAAGCATTTCGTCCGAGCGGTACACGCAGACACCCTCTAAACCCTTATAAAAAGCAAATGTCCAAAATGTCGGCTTCGGGATGCAGCCATTGGCAACCAGACCGAATCCCCCGTGAAATGGCGTAAACGGCACGCCCCATTCCTCAAACACGTCGCCAAACGTCCAATACGAATACGACGCATGGCAGTCGCCCAGCCTTGACAACATGTGCGCGACATAGGCCGCATTGTAACACGTATCGTGCACCGGCGCATTTGGTACATACGACGTATTAAATTCGGTAATATGAATCTCTTTTCCGGCAAATTCTTCGTAGTTATCCACAATTTCTCTGGACTTTTCCAGAATTTCAAATGCTTCTTCCGGCTGATGCAATGCAACATAGCTGTAATGTCCACATTTTTCCGGCACTTCGCTGGTATAATGATGTCGCGTCACAAAGTCTAACGGCAGTTTCTTTTCCCGGACAAATTCAAGAAAATCGGTCAGCCATGCCACATCATCGACGCCACAGATCGCCGGTCCTCCGACACGCAGCGACGCATTGACTTCTTTCACCGCCTTCACGCTGACTTCATAAAGATGAAAATATTCCGCTTTATCCGCATTTTTCCAAAACACCGCAAGATTCGGCTCATTCCACACCTCAATCGGCCATGTCAACACTTCCTCTTCTCCATAACGGCGGATCAAATGACGAAGCGTGTTCTGCACAAGTCTGGTCCATTTGTCATAATCTGCCGGCGGCGTGATGTTTCCCTTCCAATAAAATACCGTTTCTTCGCCGCTTGCCATTGCTTCCGGCATAAATCCCAGCTCGATAAACGGTTTCAGATCGAGATCCCGGTACGCATCCATCACCTGATCAAGGTACGTAAAATTGTACTCCTCGACGATGCTTCCATCCGCCTCTTCGCGCTCCTGATAAATTGCCATATCTTTACAAAACAATCCATGACCGCGGATATAATCAAAGCCAATCTCCTTTTGCACCAATGCGAGCTGGTCTAAATATTCTTTATGCAGCGCCAGATCCATGCGCCCTGTGCCAATACAGGAAAATGTATTATTGGTAAAATTTACCACATTATTTGTATTTATATGTATCTGTTTCACGATTCTTCCCCTCCATAAAAACATTGCAGTTTTGCGATAAAATCTTCTAATATAAAACGTGAGTCAATCGACGTGTACACACGGATTTTCGGTCTTCCGCTCTCAAATCGGTTCGTCGTATCTTCATTGATAACCGGCGCTTCTGTCTCGTGATATTTTCCGCAGAATTCATCCATGACAACTCCTACCGCCGGCGAATCGCCCAACGTCCAGCTCTCGCCCGGGGTCCATCCGGCGCGCTCTGACCGGTTATAAGCCTCCATTTGCTCAAACAAATGCTTCCCAATCTCACCACACGGCGCGATCCGCATCTGAATCTCGGCGAGACTGATGCGCATACTGCCATACACATCGTTTGGAATCTGCCAAAACCGAACCCCGCTTCCCAGCACAAGATTGGCGGCCTCGATATCATTTCCGGCATTGAATTCCCGCACTTCGCTGGTACTGTACTCGTGGCTCTGTCCCCCGATCCACACAACCGTCATTCGCGGAACAATGTCCGGGCACGCCTGTATCGCCGAGGCAATATTCGTAATCGCCCCAATGCAGAGAACATACAGCGGTTTGTCATCTTCCCGCAATGCTTCGCGAATCAAAAATGACGAAGCCTCCGAAATTTCCCCGATTCCTTTTTCCGACATTTTTCCAATTTCTCCCATAAGAACCGGAACATCTTTTTTCATCGCCTTCACGACTCTCTGAATCTCTTCAAAACTCTGTTTTGTACTTCCTTCACAATTAAAATGTTCCGCAAAGATTGCCTTCACAATAAACTTATCGCACAGTAACGCATGTGCGATTGCAAACGGATCATCCGCCTCGCACGCCGCATCGCTGTCCACGATAACACGGACTTTTTTGTAATCCGGAACCTGATATTTCAATGGCATAAAACCGCCTCCTTCGTCTGTGTTTGTATGGACATCAAAGTCTCTTACGTGCAAGCACGACGATTCATTGAGGTCCATACATTGAATCCTGAATAGTTACCTGTATAGTATACAAAAAACGAACGGAAAAGAAATGGATTTTCTTGTCCGTTCTGATGTATTATTCTGCAAAAGGAAAACTATTCCGATACTTCAATGGTGACATCCCATAGGTCTTTTTAAACAATTTACTAAAATGATACGCATCGTCGTACCCCACTTTTTCCGCGATCTCCGCGACGCCAAAATCCTCCTTCTGTTCCAGCAGTTCTTTGGCATGTTCCAGCCGTACGCGGATCAGATAATGAATCGGCGATTCGCCTATTTCCGACTTAAATATCTTGGAAATATAATACGGACTCAGATACATATTTGCCGCAATCTGATCCAGTGAAATCTTCTCTGCATAATGTTCATCGAGATAATCTGCAATCTGAGCAGCGACGTATTTTTTTCCGGTAGACTCGAATTCCCTACCTTTCATGGCTGGAACCGGTTCTATTTCTTCGCGCACGATATGCAGCAAAAGTTGTGTTAAATATGCCTTCAACATAAAATAACTTCCCGGTTTTCTCTCAGTATTTTCCCTTTCCATTTTCTCACAAAGATGGAAAATTTCACGCCTCGTTTTCCCGGAAGTATGCAGCACATTGCCACCGTCCTTCAGATCAATATGATTTTCGCGCATATTGCAAAACGATACATCCGTAAGTCCGATAAAATATTCCAGCCGGCCTTCCTCGCCTTCACGGATAATGCTCTCGTGGCCGATTCCCGGATTGAAGATCAGAACATCTCCCTCTTTGACCGGCACATATTCATCATTCAGATGATAAACGCCTTCGCCTTTTAGTATAATTCCGATCTCAATAAAATCATGCTTATGATAATTATTTTCGCTCTCTTTCCGGTCAACCTGACAGGAAAAGAGAAATGTCGGATTCAAATCCTGATTGACAATATCAAATTGTATGTTGTCCATAATCATCGTCCTCTACAAATTCAAAAATCTCTTAATAAGAATGGTACAAAATAAACCGGAAGAAATTTTAAATTTCCTTTTTTTCCCACATCTTTCTGAGATATAATATAAGTGTCCTTTACATTTTTTGAATACTTCTCACGAAATTTCAAAATGGACTCATGCTTTCCTGTTCCCGATGATTTTATTTCCAATGCTCGTACTTTATCTTTCATTGACAGCAAAAAGTCAATCTCATAATAATGGGAAGTGTCTTTCTTTTTCCAAGTATGATAATACAATTCTCTATCCATACTTGCTATCATCTGTGCAACTGCATTTTCATATAAATACCCCAGATTTGCCGGTAATTTATCCGATAATAATTTTGCATAAATATCATTTTCTGCTGCCGGCCGATCCATAAACATCAATGTTACAAATAAGCCCGTATCACAAAGATACATTTTATAACTTTTTAAATCTTTTGTCATCGCTAAACTTACTCTTGGATCTGTCGAATTATAGGCCAAAAGCACCGTTTTGGAATCCGCTAAATCATACAATAATTCCTCGTCTTTTTTGCTTTTCCGTTTGCCGGTTGCAGAAGATATTACATATCTTTTCGTATCCTTTGACAACTGTGCCGGTATCGAATGAAACATTGCCGTAATCTTTCCGGAAGCATCAATCTTTTTAAAGTCATCTTCGTAAAGAGAAAGTATTGTTCTCTTCACAGCATCTATTTCCGTAAAGTTTTTGCCTTTTACATAGGCATCCACTGCCTGCGGCATGCCGCCAACTGCCATGTAAATACGAAAATCTCGCATTAATTTGCGGTTCAGCTGCTGCCCTACTTCTTTTTTTCTCTCATACAGTTTTTGAAGTAATTCATAGTTCGGATTTTCAGCCGCCCACAAAAATTCTTCATAATCCATCGGATAAACCTGCAATTTCATTTCTTCAGAAGGGATCAAAATATTCTTTACATTTTTTTTAATAGATATCAAAGATCCCGTTTCAATATAATGATATCTTCCATCTTTTACCAGGTATTTAATAGCCTGTCTTACTTTCGGAAATAACTGAATTTCATCAAATATAATAACCGACTTTTTCTCCACTAATTTCTTTCCGGTAACCGTCTGCAATCTCAAAAAAAATACATCCAAGTCATTAATATCATCGAAACAAGCCAGCAACGTATTTGAAATATTGGCAAAGTCAATTAAAATATAAGTTTCATATTCATTTTTTGCAAACTGCTCTGCAATCGTCGATTTTCCCACTCGTCTTGGACCTTCCAACAGAATACTGTAACAATCCGCATATTTTTCTTTCCATTCACGCAGTTTTTCATATACTTTTCGCTTAAAAAACATACTCATGCCTCCCTTTTTTCGCCAAAAATGCATTTGTTCAAAACTATTATACACTAAAATGCGCATTTGTTCAAAACTTTTTTATGCAAAAACATGCATTTGTTCAAAACTTTTTTCCGCAAAAATGTGCATTTGTTCAAAACTTTCATTTATTCAAAAAAATCATCCGGATTAAACTCTTCCATCGTCTGCTTCTTTTTCTCTGTATTTGCAAGGCCGGCGAGTTTTGTATTCTGCATAAATTTTTCTGTATTAAACATCACCAGCACATCTGTGATATCCTCGTATTTGTCGAGAATCTGGCCGATTGGAAGTTTCCCATAACGATAATCAATCAGGATAATTCGGTCATAATTTTCCGTCAAAAATGGCACAAAACAATTGGCAAAGGAATCCTTGATCAGGAGCAGCGTTTTTCCGGTTTTTGCCTTTGTCGTTATCTCTATCTGAAAGGTATTCTTTGACAAAAATACATTGTAACGGTTAAATCCTTCTTTTGCTTCTTTTGGAAAATACAACGTGTCTGCTTCTACATCGCCGTCATCCATATTAACATGAACGGTCTCCTGCGCTGCATTTTTAAAAAGTGTAACCTGATCTTTTGGGACATTTACATGTACTTTATTATACGTCGTTCCGTAAAAATCATCAAATACTGTTTCCTGCGTATACTCCGTAAGTGGCTTCGCGGCCGCCTGTCTGCTTTTTTCCGCCCATTCTTTGTACGCATAATAGGCACCGAGCGTCGTCCAATGATGATCGGTCCGATAATAGATGTATTCATTGTGGTGGCTTCGCATAACATCTTTCAGATAAATCATCCGTTCCGGATGTGACAGAGATTTTTGCAATGCATCTAACACCTCGGTATGCTCAGAAACCTGCGAATATGCCGGCAAATAGTTCGAAAGTGCAAGTGTCTTCGATGGAATCATCAGACAGCTTACCTGCTTCTCGCCAAACATTTCACACATATCATTCAGAAAAGAAGACAACGTTTTTACATTTTCTTCCACTTGCTCTTTATCATACTCATTTTCGTCGTCTTTTTCTAAAAGATAACCTTCTTTTCCCAGATAAACATTGTTGATATCCCTTTTTCCCATTTGTTTTTGGAGTGTCACCGCCAGATCCACCCATTGATCACGCAGGAAAAACTGGTCGCTCAGATAAGCTTCGTATTTTTCCTGATATTTCCCCTGTAAAAACTGCTCTTTGGTAAGCTGCGGCTTCTGTTCCAAATTTCTATTTTCCAAATCGGAATACGCTTTTTTCGGTAAAACCGCCGTAATAACTGCACCACCAAATAGCATCACACAAAAGACAATAATCGACAATATTTTTATCTTTTTCACTTTGCCACCTCCTTAAAACCGAAAATACAAAAACGGATTGTAAGACGAATTCACAAGCAATGCGACGCAGGCAATAAACAATACGATAGTAAATAGAATTGCTGCAATCTCTCTACGTGCCGTATCTTCGGGGAAAGCTCTGCGAATTAGAAACCGTTTTACAACGGACAGCGAACCAATGACGGCAATGACAAGCAAAGCCGCATGGGATACCAGAAGATACATCGTCTGCTGGTTCACAACTCCTGCTCCGGTCCGGAAAAACATCGCACGCATATAATTCGCGCTGTCTGCCATGTCCTGCCACGAAAATAAACTCCATCCAATCATGACAAATAGCATCGTATAAATATGTCCAAACGCCGCAGGTAATTTATCTAACACCTTTTTAAATACAAATTTTTCAAGCACAAGAAGCACGCCGTAGTACACTCCCCACAATACAAAATTATAGTATGCGCCATGCCACAATCCTGTTAAAAACCACACGATCGCCAGATTCAATATCTGGCGTCCGACGCCATGGCGGTTTCCTCCCAGCGGAATATACACATATTCCCGGAACCATGTCCCCAGCGAAATATGCCAGCGGCGCCAGAATTCCGTGATGCTTTTTGATTCATATGGATAATTGAAGTTTTCCGGAAAGGTAAAGCCGAACATTGCCCCCAAACCGATTGCCATATCCGAATATCCCGAAAAATCAAAATAAATCTGCAATGTAAACGCCACTACACCAAGCCACGCCATCGCCGTCGTCAGCTCACTGTCCGGCGTCGCCGCAATCTGGCTCCAAAGAGCCCCCACTTGATTCGCAATCAGCACTTTCTTTCCGAGTCCCACCATAAATCGGAGGATTCCTTTGCTAAACTGCGAAATTGTCTCTTTTCGATGATCTAATTGTTCTGCGACATCTTTAAAACGGACGATCGGACCCGCAATCAACTGCGGAAACAGCGCAACATAGGCTCCAAACGTAATAAAATTCTTTTGCATTTTAGCATCTCCGCGATACACATCGATCGTATAGGACATCGTCTGAAAGGTATAAAAAGAAATACCGATCGGCAATGCAAGATGCAGCTCAGGCATCGCCAAACCGGTCAATTGATGAACGATCTGAAGGAAAAAACCGGCATATTTAAAAAAGCCAAGAAGTGCCAGATTTATGACTGCCGAACAGGCAACCACAACTTTGGCACCACTTATTTTTTCCTTTTCTTTAAAATAATGCACCGCAAGTCCCGCTGTATAGTCTACACATGTAGAAAGCAGGATGAGTACCACATAAACCGGTTCGCCCCACGCATAAAAAACGAGGCTCGCCAAAAACAATACAAAATTCCGGCATTTCTTTGGCAGGATGTAGTACGCCAAAAGAACGATAGGCAGGAAGCGAAACAAAAACAATAAACTGCTGAAAACCATGTCTTAACTCCTCTTACAATTTTTTCTTAAGAGCAGTCTGACCTTTCATATTCACATCTTTTTTCGGTGACATAGCAATGTACCAGACATATTTTCCCTTCTGCCCACAAACTGCATTTTGAAATACCTGTTTCTCTGCTGTTGTATAATCACTCAGATAATCACTTTTGCAATTTCTCTTTTTATACTTATTCAATGTGCCAAGAAGACTCTTTGCCTGCGACACATTTTTTGCCTCCATCACACACAAACTATAAGCTTCTTTTGCATCAAATACATACTGCATCGCCTTTACTTTCTTTCTGGCTGCGGAAGAAAGTGCGCCAAAATCCAATGCACTTTTCGACGCATATTTCAAATTTGCACTGCCGCCTGTCGCCTTTAATGCTGCAGAGCAGAGTGACTTGCAATTTGCCTTTGGTTTTGCCTGCGCCGGCTCTGCCGCCACCAGTCCGATCAAAAGTGTCATTGCCAATATAGCACAAATTATTTTTCTGAATTTCGTCATTTTTCAATCTCCTTTTACTGATCCAATGATTTATCATATTTCCCAATTACGGTTCCAAATTTGGCATACGCAGGCGGCTTCCAATGATAACCATCGCCTGTCGCATATCCGGCTTTCAAAAATCCGCCGGAGTCTTTTAAAAAGTCTGTATAATCGAGATATTTCAATCCCATTTTTTTCGCAAGTTTTTTCAACTGACGATTAAAAATAGGAATCTGCCGCATCCCCGGATGCCTTGCTTTTTCGGCTCTTGTAACAGGTGAAATAGCACATAATACAATGTCCGTATTCGGATCTGCCTGTTGAATCGCCTTGATCATATCTTTGTATTCCGAGATCATCTGCGATACCGGTCGATAATGAATTTCGTTCATTCCAAGCATCATATAAACGCGGTACGGATTTTCTGCGATCAGCTTCTGCAGCCCCGTTCTTCCCTTAAAAATTCTTTTGGTATGGAACGTCACGGTATTCAGGCCACGGTAAGCAACTACTTTTTTCTTTGCGTCCAGATGCATCGTCGGAAATCCGCCTTCATAAGCAATGCCCTCGCAGATTGAATCTCCGGCAAATACCACCTTCCGCTGATACTTTTTCATCGTCATTTTCTTTTTGGCCGAAGGCTGGCTGTCTGATACGGATTCTTTTTTTGTTTTGCCCGCCGTTACATAAAACGAATACGATTTCTTATTTTTCAGTTTTTTCACAAGAAAATGATCGTTCTGTGTCGTCCCGGCAAATTTGTATTTTCCATTTTTTTCTAATTTATAGTAGACATGATAATATTCTGCCTGCTTCGTCTTCTTCCAGGAAATCTTGACAGCGGTCGTCGAATACCGCACAGCCTTAACTTTGGTAACTTTTTTTAGTGGTTTCACATGAGGAGTCGGCGTTGGTGTTACCGGTGGCGCCGTCGGCGCCGGTGTGACAACCGTCGGTTCCGCGCTAACTTCCGGCGTAACCTGCGGAACTGCACTTTCAATCGGTGGAGCCGTTTCCGGTGTTCCTTCCGCTTTCACCGAAGTTTCTGCAAATATTCCGCACGCAAATACTGCAACACCCATAATCAAGGCGTTGCAGCAATATCTTATCGTTGCTTTTTTCATCTTGATCCTTCTTTCATCTTTACTTTACATACTTATGAAATCAGTATATAGTTTTTGACGAAAAAAGTCAAGATTTGTCGGTGGAAGAATTCCCCGTATATTTATCGAATAAAATTGTCGATCAGTCTCGTCTTTCCAATGTATACAGCGACCGCACAAAGCACTTCGCCGCTGACAGTTTCTACCGGTTTCAGTGTATTCCAGTCTACTAATTCGACATAATCAATCTTCGCCAATGGCTCATTTTCAATGACTTTGCGAATCTTTGCCACTACTTTTGCTGCGTCTTTTTCGCCAGATTTGAGAAGTTCTTCTCCCGCTGTCAAGCCTCTGTGGAGTACCGTTGCGGCCGTTCTTTCTTCCGCACTCAGATAAGTATTTCTGGAACTTTTTGCCAGTCCGTCTGCCTCACGCACGATCGGGCAGCCGACGATCTCAAGATCAAAATTCAGGTCGCGCACCATGCGGCGGATAACTGCTAACTGCTGGGCATCTTTCTGTCCAAAATAGGCGCGGTCCGGCGCAACAATATGGAACAATTTGGAAACCACCGTACATACTCCACGGAAATGTGTCGGTCTTGTCTTTCCACAAAGTCCCTTGGTCAGATCGTCCATATCCACATAGGTGCAGAAATCATCAAAGTACATTTCGCTGTCTTCCGGATGGAAAATGACATTTGCGCCGGCCTTCTCACAAAGCTCAGCATCGCGGTCAAGATCTCTTGGATAACTTGCCAGATCCTCTGTCGGTCCAAACTGGATCGGATTGACAAATACGCTGACAACCACGCGGTCATTTTCAGCAACTGCCTTATCGATCAAACTTTTATGCCCTTCGTGAAGATAGCCCATCGTAGGTACAAGTCCTACACTAAGTCCTTCTTTTCTCCACTCTTTTACCTGTTTTCTTACTCCGTCTACTGTTGTTATAATTTCCATTTTTCTTCCTCCAATTTGGTTCGGTAACCAGTTAATTTTTTAAGCAGCCAAGAAATTTTTCGGCGTGTTGGCAGAAAATTTTTCGGCGTGTTGGCATCACAATTCTTTTTCATAACACAAAAATATCTGCTCATACAATTCGCATTCGCCGACGACATGAAAATGAAATGGTGCGTAAGACCGTATCGCCTTTTGGTTGGCTTTATTCACAAGAAAATGAATGCTCTTTTTCCCACGTTTCCGCAGTTCGTCCATTCCGAAGCGGATCATTTCGCGGGCAATGCCTCCATTTTGAAGATCAAGTCGCACCGCAAGACGCGACAATTCAGCTCCCGGCTGTAATTCCGGCGTCCAGCAGGTGAGATTTTCGACATTTTCGTCCTGATCCACCGAGATTGCCGCCAAAATATCGCCATTTCCATCTTTCATAATAAACAGCGACTCTCGGGAAAGGTCATCCGCAATGTTTTCCTCGCACGGATACCCATCATCCCAGGCACAAAACGGCTCGCCGAGCTGGGATTTGTATAATTTCAAAATGCCCTCAGCATCTTCTTTTTTGGCTTTACCAATGTTTCTCATACGATCACCCCTCGCCACACATTTTTATCAATACAATTTCTCAATGACGCTGTCGTCTACTTTGTACGTATTTTCTTCTGCCGGAAATACGCCATCCTGCACTTCTTTAATATAATTCTGAAATGCTTCTTTCATCACTTCGCCGATGTTCGCATAGCGTTTGACAAATTTTGGTGTAAAATCAGAGAACATTCCAAGCATATCCTGATATACGAGAACCTGTCCATCACAATCTTTTCCGGCTCCGATTCCAATGGTTGGAATGTGAAGCTGCTCCGTGATAAGTGATGCGATCTTCGCCGGCACACCTTCGATCACAACGGCAAATGCGCCTGCTTCTTCCACTGCTTTCGCGTCTTCCAGAAGTTTTTTCGCTGCTGCCTCGCTCTTTCCCTGCACCTTAAATCCACCAAACGCATTGATGGACTGTGGGGTCAGACCAATGTGTGCACACACCGGAATTCCGGCATCTACGATTGCTTTGATCTGCGGACATACTTCCACACCGCCTTCCAATTTAACTGCATCGCCGCGTCCTTCCTTCATCAGACGTCCGGCATTGACAAGGGCATCATAAACGGAAGTCTGATAAGACATAAACGGCATATCGATGACAACCAGCGCATTTTTAGCCCCACGCGCTACCGCTGCGCCGTGATGGATCATGTCTTCCATCGTAACGGAAATCGTGTCCTCGTATCCAAGGATCACATTTCCCAGCGAATCACCGACCAATATGCTGTTTACGCCGGCTTCGTCGATCAATTTTGCCGTAGAATAATCATAGGCGGTCAACATTGTCAATTTTTCGCCATTTTCCTTTGCCTGCTGAAATGTTAATACTGTATTTTTCATGCTGTTTTCCTTCTTTCTATAATAATGTCTCTAATTCCTCATAATTTTCATCCGGATTGCGCAATTTCGCCACTTCCAGAACCTTTTTCCCCACAAGCCGGTACAACTGCGCATCTTCTTCGCCGAGCACCTGTAAATGTTTGGAAATGACTGACACGTCATTTCGCTCAATCGGTCCGGAAAGCGCCTGCGCCGGTCCTTTTTCAAGCAGCGCCTCAATATTTCCCCTCACAAGAGGACGAAGCAGCAATTCGGCTTCTTCTTTCGCCAGTCCGCAGTCTTCCATGCAGTCGAGTCCCATTTGATACAGCCCGATCATAAAATTGCTGACAAGCGAAGCACTGCAATGATAAAGCGCTTTCTTGTCCGAATCGATCTGCAGCACCCGGTTTCCCATTTGCTCAAAAAGCGGACGCATGATGGCAAGGGCATTGTCGTCGCCTTCCATTGTAAATACTACGTCATTCAATTGTCGGTAACTTGTGGATTTGTCGCTGAACGCACACATAGGATGAATCGAGCAGGCAAACGCCTTTTTTTCGTCGATTCCTTGAAAAACCGCAGATGAATATGAGCCACTAAAATGGCAAATTATTTTGTCCTTTAAATCCTGTTTTTGCAACTCGTTCCATACATTTTCGATTTCCCGATCGGTCGTCGTAATGCACAAAACGTCGCAAATTTCTGTCATTTCTTGTAAATTTTCAAATACCTTCGTATCTGTGAAAGTCCCAGCAAATTCCGAGCTCTCGATATGTCGGCTAACATACCCGGCAACCGGTACGTCATGTTCTTTCAAATATTTTCCGATCGAACATCCGACTTTTCCCGCGCCGATAAAACCTATCTGCATGTCACCGCCTCCTTACTTCCGTGGTGTGGTGACGCATAATCATCTGATGCAGTTTCCTACGAATACCGCTCATCGTATAGAATAGCACATTGTGAGAGAAAATGCAAATAGATTGTTAATTTTTAAACAATCACATATACCCGCAGTTCAACGGAATTGCCCTTGGCCTTTTCTCCCTCATCCAGCACTTTAGGTCCAATTAAATAACTTTTACTCTCTGTATCCGAATTTACATAATCCGTAACAGCCGCCGGTAACTTTTCATTCGAAAATACCTTCTCCAATTCCTTAGATTCCCTAATTATATATAACTGACCTTCATCACAAAAATATTGGTTTTCATTCAGGCCTCCGAAAATTTTCCACGTTTGTGTATTCTCGTCCATTTCAATTGGTGTACTTGATTGTTTTTTAACCTGTCCATCTGCATAACTATACCGGATTAACGTCTTATTTTCCTGCGACACTCCCCAAATATCATCTTCATTAAACTGCGCGGCTCCTCGAAACGAGTTTTTCAGATCAAACTCATCTTTTGCCTCCCCTTGACTATTATATTTTACTATTTTTTGCTGTTGGCCAAAATACAGCATAAAATCACCAACGTCAGTTATCCCAAAATCGGTCACACCTGCACCCGCATCTTTTTCATCGATATCATTTGTCCAAAGCATTTTCATATCCCAGGATGGAATATCGATCTTCACAATTCCAAATTTGACATAGGTACGCGTAAAACTATCTTCTTCATTCTTCACGAATTTACACTGTTGCCATAGAGCAAATAATGTGTCTTCGGATTCTTTATGAATTTTACTAAAAGATGCTGTTTCGTCGTCGGATCTTTCAATGTATTTCCCGTCTATTTTTTCTTTATATTCCTCCCACACCCCAACTTCATTCATCACATTTCTTTTTAAAACAAAATCATTATTCTCTTTTGTAAGACTCAAAACTTGTAATTTTTCCTGTAAGTACACACTATCGATATACAGTTCCGTATTAATATCAACCGGGAACTCACAACTTTGTATTCTTACTCCTTCCTTTTTTTGTGTCTCGCTGCTCTCTGTTTTTACGTTTTCTTCCTGAGCTTGTCCACATCCACATAAAATAATACCCATTATGGCAATTGCCAAAAAAACTTTTTTCATAGCTGTTTCCCTCCTATTTTACTCGGTAACTTTCCACTGGTCCGAGATAAGATTTCTTCTTCTCGCAGCCTTCTTTTGTAAATACAATTTTTTCCAGAACCACTGCCGGATCCATTGCGAAAATCGTGACTTCATTTTCACCTTCCTGCAATTCCACCGTGCAGGCTGCTTTATGAATCTGGTCAAGGACACCGCGCTCCCAGCTGTAACTGAGCCAAGGCACAAATCCTTCGTCCGGAATCGTATTTAATAGCGCTGTTTCTGTGTTGTTGACTTGGTAAGCCACGCACATTTTTCCTTGATAAACAACCGGATTGTTTGGTGCCGTAAAAAGTTCCATCTCGTATTTTCCTGCTGTCTTTGCATAAATGCGGTAGGTTACACTCGGTGCCTCTTCCGCCTTTTCAAAAGCGGCTGTCGAAGGCGTCACTTTCAAACTTCCAATGGTTTTTCCATAACCATAAATATGCTGCCAATGCGCCATTTCCGTCTTTTTCGCCTCCGCATAATCCATCGCTTCCACGCAGATACAGCCCTCATTTTCAATCATTGTATCTGACTTCACATCGGAAAGATTCAAACATTCTGCATGCACTGCGATATCAACACGGGTTTCCTGCGTATTATTTTCCGATAATTCCGCAGTCTCTTCTGCATTGTCGGCAAAGATACAAATAGAAGTATCAAATGTCTCAAACTCAGCGTCATTCGGGTGGTAGCTAACCTGAAACTGCATGATATCTTCTGTCTTTGCAGCAATTTCATAAGTGTTTTCTCCAACCTTTTTTGTGTCTATTTGTGCACCTATTTCGGTGATTTGAATACGAGGATCACTCCAACGGATGCGGAAGGAAAGTTCCCCTTCTCCGCCATTTGCCACATCGATACATTTGCTTGCTGCAATAGGAGACACCAGATTCATCGGCAACGTCTTTCTTCGCCAAGGATTGCCGCCGGTTGTTTTTTCTTCATCCGAAATACTCACAAGAAGACGCGGTGCATTGACCGGATGCAGAATGTGGCAGTCCGGATACTGCCATTCTTCGTCGTTCCAACCGATGTAACCCACGTGAAATACCGACTGCATATGATTCCATTTTCCACCGAGCAATGTATGATATTCTTCTGTCAACTTCTTATCCTTGTCTATGCATTCCTGAACTTTCGGTGCAAACCGATTTCCCAGTTTTTTCCTCTGTTTGACATAAAATTGGTTCAACCCCGCATACAAATTCATTTTTAAAATATTTGCCGAAGCCATGACCGGATAATAAATCAGTTCATAAAAACAGTCCGCAAGCGGATCACCGGCAAGCTTTCCGCGGAGTTCCGTCACAATTTTTTCCGCGCGGCTGGCACGCTCGATCATTCTCGCCGCCTCATTATAATGAACCGCATGATACGTATCGGCTTTGAGAACTTCCGGCCGGCACATACCATTCCAGCGTGTATATTCCTCCACTGCCTGCTCAAGTCCCTCGTACTTTTCTTCGGTAAATCCGAGATTCTGCAGCCATTGTTTTGTATAGTGCAGTGTCGTATTTGGTGCCGCACTTCCCCAGCTGTCAAAATCATAGGCAAGATCCAAAAAGTAACTTAGCGGCAATTCCTGATTTTTGATATCGCCGACGTTGACGATCCACGCATCGCGGACGCCGTATTCATAACACATCGTCATCTGTTCCCAAATTTTAGCAAGTGGTGTCGAGTTGATCCAAAGATACGATACCGGGCCACCGTAATAATCAAAATGATAATACATACCAAAGCCGCCAGGATGCTTGCGTTCTTCCTCATTTGGCAGAGTTCTCACATGCCCAAAATTGTCGTCGCAGAGCATCATAATATCATCACGAATAACATCCCAGTCCTTCAATCCCGGAGTATTTTCATCCCCTTGGTAATAGTCCTCTACCTCTTTATAAATCGCCAGAAGCTGCGGATGTTTTGCCTCCACGCATTCCGCGATCAATTTTTTCTGCTCCGTAATCGCCGCTTTCAGTACATTGATATTGTCTTCCAATGTCGCATCTTCCGGCATTAAATAGGAATCAAATTCGCCCCGCATCCCAATTGTAATAAGGCTTTCACAGTCTTTATTACGAAGAAGTCCGTCGCGCCAGAATTTGCTGATTCCCTCTGCATTCGACAGGAAACTCCACTCTGTTCCATATTCCGGATGCGTTTTTCGCAGTGTCTGAAATTCTCCGCCGGAACGGCAGCACGGCTCATGATGGGAAGCACCCACGATCACTCCCATTTCGTCTGCGAGCAGCGCATTTTCAAAATGATCCATTGAGAAATCCGAACGCCACATCGCCGGCCAGATATAGTTACCCTTCAAGCGCAGCAACAATTCAAAAATATGTTCATAAAGTTCTGGTGTCGGTTTGGAACTTCCAAATTTTTCTTTCGCCCAGTTTCCGAAACACGGCTGTTCATCGTTAATGAAAAATCCACGGTAGCGCACACTTGGCTCTTTGGAAATCGTCTCTATCTTTTGATCAAATACAATTTCTTCTCTCTTTTTTGGTACGGCGTCTGCCCAGAACACCCACGGCGAGACACCGATTTTCTGAGAAATGTAAAACATTCCATATATTGCACCGCGCTTATCACTTCCCGCGATCACAAGTACATTTTTCCCTTGTTCCGGCACATTTTCAAGGCAGAAAATCCCATACACTTCTCTTTTGCCTCGAATTTGGCTCAGATCCACTTTTTTCTGCGCTTCCAATTCTGCCAATATTTTACTGTTGCCACACGTCGCCACCAAGATGTGGTCTGACGCATTTTCCTGCCAGCCTTCTACGCACTCCGGCTGATGTCCGGTCACCTTTTCGATGTCACCGCAGAAAATCCACGCCAATTTTTGCAATCCCGCAACCGCTTCTGCCTCCACGATCACCGGTGCTGTGTTTTCCTTTGCATATACATTCATTGTTATCATTCTTTCCTCCCTGTCGTTTCGCTGCCAACAAATAGTATTTCGCAATGCATTCTATTGATTTAAGTGTAGCATTTTTCGGAACATTTGACAATTGCAAAAAGGCACTAGAAGTTGGCAGAATCGGAGGGGGGGAGTTTCCCTAAATCCTAATAGGATTACTCCATGGCGATTTGGAATCTTCATCTCTGGTTCGAAATTGTACATAGTATTTCTTTCCCTTTTTCAGATTTTTAATTGTAAAACTTCCTTTCCAAAGATTGTCACACCAAAGCGTTTTTGCTTTTTTCATTCCTTTATCCGCGGAGTAACGAATCTGAGCTGTCCTGCTATAGAAATAATCATATTTTTTTCTATAGAATAAGAAAATCTTCTGGTGGTAGCATTCATTTTCTTAACATCGTATCGGATCCAGATTGGCATTAATGTAATATTTCCCCGCAGATCACATAGATCACTCAGCCAATAATATCCATTATCACTCCATCCATAGAAAAAATATCCTTTTCGCTTTCCTTTTGTCGGCAGGTATTTATCCTCTGCATATCGGTAAGTTTTCGGAAGTTTTCCCTCAAACGTTCCTTTCAAATCTTTGTACTTTACCTTAAACAGCCGTCCTTTACATTTTGCTGTCTTTCCGGGAGAAATCGTTGTAACTTTCTTTCCCTCCTGATACCAAGTCAGATCTTTATCTAATTTTCCAAGTGGTATAGAACTTTCCGAATGATTTATAATCACTTTCAGAAAGCGGTCATCTTTAAATGCATTTTTTGCTATCTTTGGTGCACCCCCTTGAAACTCAACTTCTTTTAAAGAAAGGCATCCTTCAAAAGCACTTTTTGATATCTTTTTTAGATTTTTACCAAAAGTCACTTTCTCCAAATGTGTAAAGCCTTCAAATGCACACTCCCCTACTTCTTCGACATTTTTTAAATTTAATTCCTTTAATCTGCCACCGGAATTAAAAGCAGATTCACCAATCTTTTTTACGGAATCACTAAGCTCCAATTTTTCGATATAAGCATCACTAAATGCCGATTGTTCAATTTCAACCACATCAGGACCTATGCTTACATTTCCAAGCCACTTAAACGCAAATATATTTTTACCGATTGAAGTAATCCCTTTTTCTATTACCAGATTTACCCCAATCTGCCCTTCATCAAAATACTTACGCCATGGATTGGAAGTTATTTTTCCGTTTCCAGATATCGTTAACGTAAACGTAGCTTCATCATAATTCCAATAGGCATCTGCCCCACACTTACCGCTCGTCACATCTGGCTTTGCATAGGATTGTTTTGCAGGAATGCAAAACAATATAAAAAGCATTACAAATAACATTAACCTTTTTCCCATCGCATATACATTCATCATTATCATTCTTTCCTCCCTAATTGTTTGGTTTTCAACTAAATTCTATTAATTTAAGTGTAGCATTTTTGGAGACATTTGGCAATTGCAAAAAGGAAATGGAATTGGGGAAATTAGGGGCGGATGGGTAAGGACTTTGGTCTGGCAGCGATTTTCTCGTCTCAAACCACACAACCAGGTCTTTCCATTTGGTCTGGACAACAATTTTTCTTTTTAAACCACATAGCAATGACTTGCCCTTTGGTCTAACAACGATTTTCTCGCCTCAAACCACACAACAATGACTTGCCCTTTGGTCTAACAACGATTTTCTCGCCTCAGACCATACAACTAGGTCTTGACCCTTGACCTAGTTGACAAAATTCTTCTCGCAGACCACAATCTCCGCCAAAAAACGCAGCCGCCAGGGTTTCCCCCTGGCGGCTGCCTGCCCCAAAATCATTAAACTCTTCCATACGCTGTCATCAGGACCCCCCACTTCGTGGGCCCCTCCTCATGACATATCCCCCTCATGACTAATTAAACCCGATTGCCATAAGGGTAAATTTCTTCTCTTCGTCTCCATCTTTCATTTTCAGTTCGATGGTGTGCTCTGCTGCCTCGTCTTCGGTCATTGCCACGTACACTTTTCCGTTGTTCCATCCGGAACTGTCATAACCGGACAATGTTCCTTTTTTGACGCCGTCAATATAAACGTCGGCAGAGCCGAATGTCTTGGAATTGCTCAGTTTATATACAAACATCAAGGTCTTGCATGTCGCTTTGATCGTCAATGCATTGTTTCCGCCCTCTTCGTCATGCATCCAGTTGTCTGGGAACCAGGCTGCGCCTTTCTTTCCATTGTAGGCATACTGGAAACTTCCGGTTGCCGAGTCGGTCTCGGTAAAGCTGCCGGCATCGATGGAAGCAATCGCCTCATCATCCGCTGTCGTTGTCTTTGCGTCAATCATTTTAATTCCCTGATAAGCCGCTGTTTTCTGTGGTGCCATCGCGTCGATATCTGTGATATTGTCTGTGTCAGCGTCGGCCTTATCCACGGTATCCATGAGATTCATAATGCAGTCTGACATTAATTGGTAACCCGTATTGTTTGGATGAAGCGTGTCACCAAAATACCAGTCATAAAAGCCGTCCTCATTGAAATGAGAAATAATGGCGTCTCCCATACTGATCATTGGAAGGTTGTAATACTCGCCATATGGACGATAGCTGTTTTCCATCACGCGTCCGCCTGCGGAGCTCTGGAATACGGAGAAAATAAGTACTACCGCAGAACCGGATTTCAATGCCTGGCGGATCAAGCCTTCATAGCCGCCACCACTTGTCGCTGTGCCATAGTCATTTACCGCAAATTCGATGAACAACACATCCGGGTGATCACTGCCTTCCGGAAGGCGGTTGATAACATCGCGGTTATAGCGGACAACTCCGATGTCCGAAGGAGTTCCACTCATACCTGCGTTGATAAAATGAACATTGGAGCCGTCGTCTTTTCCATATGCTTTTGCAAATGCATTGGCAGAAACTTCCGCGTAACATTTTGAATTTGGAGAAGCAAGCGCTCCTTCGGTGATCGAACCACCTATGTAAGCAAGTGTCACATCTTCGCCATTTCTCGCCTTTGCGATCGCATTTTTCAAACGCGCATTATTTCCGGTGGAAAGGAGACTGTCAGCTTTCATTGTGTTATACGTTTCGGTACTCGGATTGAATCCTGTCGTCTCCGTTTGTTTTCCAGTAATCACCAAGTCGTCAATAAGAAAATCTGCTGTCTCATTGGATGACATTTCCAAATAAAGAGTAACATCGCCTTCCGCTTCCGGAATCACATAAGAGCCGCTGAGCTCTGTCCATTTTCCGCTCTCGCAGGTCAGCCCGTCGTCCACGCCGTCGATAACCGATTTGTACTGCGTCGTGCCTTCACTGTCGGTATACTGAAGTTTCAGAGCGATTTTCTGGTCACTTCCCGTATCCTGTTTTACCCAGGCAGAAAAATCATAGCTACTGCCCGTCTCCGTCAATTTGCTCAGAGAAAGGGATGCGCCGTGCCAGTTTGCGCTTCTTCCGGTGCACAAAAGGCTGTTCATACCGCCCGCCGTATGGTTTTCCGACTGTGAAATCTCGACCGAACTTCCGCGGCCGGTAATTCCTTTGGTATCTCCATCTTCAAAATAATTGTTGTAAACTACCGTTTTTTCGGTATTATCCGGTGTTTTTACCGGCGTTGCCGTCGGCGCTTCACTCGCCGGAGCAGAAGCCGTTGGCTGCGTATTTGCGGAAGCCGTTGGCTGCACACTTGCCGATGCTTCCGGAGTACTGCTTGGTGCCATCGTGGCCGGAACCCCCGTCGGTGTACTCGTTACCGCTGGTGCCGCCGTCGAAACGACCGCCTTTTTCGCCTTCACTTTAACCGTAACAACCCCGATTTTACGTTTTTTCTTTTTCAATTTTTCTGTTACGGTTACTTTTGCTTTTCCCGCTTTGACTGCAGTCACTTTTCCTTTTTTTGTAACTTTAATCTTCGCATTGGAAGCCTTAAACGAATATTTCGCCTTGCTTTTTTTGTTTTTGATCACGATTTTCCGGGACTTGCCCTCCGTAATCGTCAATGTTTTCTTTGCTACTTTTGCTTTCTTCGCTGCAGATACATTTACCGGCCCCACGATCGAAGTAAATGTCATCGCTGTCACAACAGCATAGCAGAGAATTTTCGCGCTTTTGTTATTACCCATAACACCATTCTCCTTCTTATAATAATTTCTTTATATTATAAGAGTTTATCATAAGTTATAAGTATTTTCAATAAGAAACATGCTCTCCCATAAGTTTTTTTTGCTTTTTTTACCAATAATGTAACTATTTATCACGGGCGTCTGAAAATCCAGCAATTCCACTTCCCGCAGTCTTTTCTCTTTTATATAAGAAGCCGCCGTATCTTTTGGCAGAAATGTGTAGTTCTGCTGGCCGATCAAAAATGGGATGATTTTCGAACAGTCGTCAATTTCCAGCGAAAATTGGTGGTATTTCGGGAAAAGATTTCGGATAAACTGACCGACATTCTGCAGGGCAAAATTGCACATCAAATAATTTTCCTGCAAAAGCTCCTGCTGCCGGATTCCTTTTTGATACTTGCGGTTATTCCAGTCTGTAACAAGGATCATCGGGTCTTCCTTGTAAATCTCACAGTGAAATTTGGGATTTCGCAGCGGAATATACGAAAATACGACATCCAAAATATCGCTTTGCAACTGCTCCAAAAGCTGGCTCGACAATCCGATCGATATTTTCAGGGCATCTTCCGGATGATTTCTTTGATGTGCCTGAATGATCGGCGCCAAATGCGCTTCGTAAACAGAGTCCGACGAACCGATACGCAGTGTATTTTCAAACTTATGAATGGAACTAATCTCCGCCATCGCCGTATCCGTCAGCCGGATCACACTCGCCGCGTACAACGAAAACCGCTCGCCCGCCGGCGTCAATTCGACACTTCGGTTATTTCTCTCAAATAAAGTTACATTTAACTCCTTTTCCAATTCCAAAATGCGGTTTGTCACCGTCGACTGCGCGATAAAAAGCTGGTGCGCCGTCCTCGTAAAATTCTTTGTATCCGCAAGAACCAGAAACGTTTTCATTGTTTCAATATCCATACTGCTTCTCCTTTTATCAGTATTTTCGATTATTGCTATCAAAATAATTTATTTTACATATAATATACACCTGTTCTATAATGATTGCAAGACAGGAGGGTTATTATGCCAGATATCAATTTAAGCCAAAAGACCAATTTACTCGAGCAGGATCCGTATTCCTATGAACTTCAGGACGTAAAAGAACCTGCGTTATTTCACGAAATGTTTCCGTATAATGAAACGCCTAAAATTGCGTTCAACTACCGCCGTGTGCCGCAGAATATGCCGGATGACATTTTCATCACCGACACGACATTCCGTGATGGCCAGCAGTCGCGTACTCCGTATACGACGGAGCAAATGGTTCATCTGTACAAACTGCTTCACAAGCTCGGCGGCGACAATGGCATGATCCGCCAGACAGAATTTTTTGTTTATTCGAAAAAAGACCGTGATGCCTTGGAAAAATGTATGGAACTCGGTTATCGTTTTCCGGAAATTACCACATGGATCCGCGCATCGAAAAAAGATTTTGAGCTGGTGCGCTCAATCGGAGTTAAAGAAACCGGCGTGCTCGTCAGCTGCTCGGATTACCATATTTTCCATAAAATGGGACTTACCAGAAAAGAAGCCCTCGACAAATACATAGGCATCGTCAGCGACTGTATCGAAGCCGGTCTTCGCCCACGCTGTCATTTTGAGGATATTACTCGTGCCGATTTTTACGGCTTTGTCGTACCATTTGCCAGCCGCTTGATGGAAATATCACGCGAAAGCGGCGTTCCGATCAAGATCCGCGCCTGTGACACCCTTGGCCTCGGTGTTCCTTATCCCGGAGTTGCACTGCCGCGAAGTGTCTCCGGCATCATCTACGGATTGCAGCATTATGCCGGCGTGCCTTCGGATATGATCGAATGGCACGGCCACAATGATTTCTACAAAGGTGTCGTCAATGCCACGACCGCCTGGATGTATGGCGCAAGTGCCGTCAACTGCTCGCTGCTTGGCATCGGCGAACGTACCGGAAATGTGCCGGTTGAGGCAATGATTTTCGAATATGCGTCCCTTCGCGGAACAATGAATGGCATGCATCCGGAGTATATCACCGAAATCGCACATTATATCGAAAATGATACGAATTATCCGATCCCGCCGATGACTCCGTTTGCCGGTCAGAATTTTAACCTCACACGTGCCGGCATCCACGCCGACGGGCTGATGAAAAACCCGGAAATTTACAATATTTTTGACACGGAATCGATCTTAAACCGCCCACCGAAAGTTTCGATCACGAGCACTTCCGGCACCGCCGGCATCGTATTTTGGCTGAATCACTCGTATTCACGCCGTGGTGAAAAAGAATATACAAAAAAGGACCCACTCGTAGCAAAATTATACGAATGGGTCACCGACCAATTTGACAACGGCCGCATTACCATGATCAGCGATGCTGAGATGGAAGAGCAGATCGCAATGCTTTGCGGACCGCAGGAATCGAAATCACGATAACGGTCGCCACTGCTTCCGGCACCAGATAGGTGAGATTATACCCCAGCGTATAGAGAAGCGGGTTCATCCCTTCTGGTGCATAGGCGGCAAAAAATACATAACCGGAAATCACGTGAAATACATATCTTCCAAAAACTCCCAGCAGATATCCTGCCGTCAGTCCAAATTTCTTTCCGCGAAATACGCCACTCAGTCCCAATGCCCCAAATGCCAGCGGATAATCCAAAAGAATCTGGATCGGTGCTGCGACGTATGGCTCGATCAAAAACTGCAGGATTCCATAAGCTGCCCCCGTCACAATTCCGGCTCTTACTCCAAAAAGATAGCCGGGCAACGCCACAAACAACATACTAAACAGTGTAATCGAACCTCCAAACGGAAGTGATGCAAATTTGATATAGGATGTTACCACGCCAAGTGCGATACAAAGCGCACAAAATGTTAATTGTTTTACTCTTTGATTCATCTTTTTCCTCTCTTTTCTGAATTGTTGCTTATAAAGTATATCTTATTTGTCTTGTAATTTCCATAGTTTTTCGCTATAATTGAGAAAAAGTTACTTATTGGAGGTATTAAAATTATGATCAAAACAAAGAAAGGGACAGCCCTGGTTCTGGCATTTACGCTCTGTGCGTCGATTCTCTCGCCGAATTCCGTCGATGCCGCTAAAGTAAAGAAGCCGGTGCTGTCAAAAAAGAAACTGACACTGGTTCGTGACAAATCTGCGACAATCCGCTTGAAAAAAGCCGGAAAATGCAAGGTCACCTGGTCTTCTTCGAACAAAAACGTCTGCAAGATTACAAAAAAGAAAAAAACTTCCTGCAAATTCAAAGCGGTCGGAAACGGTTCCACCAAAATCAATTGCAAGGTAAAAAAAGGCAAAAAGACGTTCAAACTTTCCTGTAAAGTGAAAGTAAAACCAAAAGTTGTCACGAATCTGCCAAGTATCCTGAAAACCTATGAAAGCCAGATTCCATACATGGGAACCTGCCTGAATTACGGAAATTCTACATACAAGCGCGAACTTCAAAATCCAAAAACATTGAATTTTGTAAAAAACCAATTCAACAGTTTTACCCTCGAAAATGAAATGAAACCGGATAACATCCTTGGCTCCCGCCCAACGACGATGACCGTCGCAGAGGCAAAGACAAAAGGTTATTATATCCCGGATAATTACAAGGAAAGTACCGTTCCTTCCTTGAATTTCCGCGAAGTGGATGGTGCACTTGAAGTTGCTGCGAAAAACGGCTTGAAAATGCGTGCCCATACCCTCGTATGGCACAGCCAGACACCCGCTTGGTTCTTCTCAGACAAGTACGAAAACGACAAAGATACCAACGTGGAGATGATGGATGCCCGCGAAGATTTCTACATCCACAACGTAATGGCTCATGTCATGGAGAAAGAAAAAGAACTTACCGGTTCTTCCGGAAGTATCGTCTATGCGTGGGACGTCGTAAACGAATACCTGCACCGCCAGGGATTTACAAGAACTTGGACAAACATTTATAAAAACAGCGGCGACACCCCAAGTTATGTAAAGAAAGCATTTGAACTTGCTTATGGAATGTTAAAGACCTATAATGTGCAGGATAAAGTAACATTATTCTACAACGACTACAATACCTACTTTGGCATTCAGCAGACGCTCAATCTTGTGAACTTCATCAACAAAGATGAACCGGAAAAAATCTGCGGCGGTATCGGTATGCAGAGCCATGTCGACATCAAAGTGCCTACGATCGAACTTTATGGCACTGCATTGGAAAAATTCCTCGCAGCCGGCTACGAAGTTCAGATCACAGAACTTGATGTAACGATCAACTACGATACAAACGGCTCCTATTCTTACGCAGACGAAAAGGAGACCAATGCCGACCAAGCCAAATACGTCGGCCAGCTGATGAAGACGATTTTGGAGAAAAACCGCAGCCGCGATAAAAATGTGAATCCAAAAGGTGTAACCGGCATCACTTTATGGGGATTGTACGACACGATCTCCTGGCGTGCTTCCTGCTCCCCATTGCTTTTTGACACGGGAATCACGGATCCGAAAGCTTCTTTCTATGAATTTATCAACGCCGCAAAATCGATGGGTTAATACCATAACTTAATTTACACCATGTCAAAAAAGTTCTGTAGCACAAACAAATGCTACAGAACTTTTTAATATATTCATTTACACTCCCGGCACCTCTCGTTCTTGATGCCATCCACAAAATCTTCCATATGATTCAAAATCATCTCCTTCCCGCAAAAACCATCGGAAGGAAATCTCATAATAATATGTTTTATCCGCCGCAAGATCTTCACAACGCACCGTCTTACCACGATTCACCTCAAGATATTGTGCGGCTTTATAGTCTTTGTCACGCCCTTTATAAGGTTCTGTCGGTCGCTCTGTGTAAACTCTTATGCAATATTGCGGCACATATAATACTTCATCCGGTGGATTCATATCTTCTTCTCTCCAGGACACTGAATCCTTTACCGTAAACTCTGCGGTCGTCTCAGACAAGCGCGTAACATCGACTTTTACAAGCATTGCTGTTAATTCAATGTTTTTTCCACTTTTTGCCGGAAACTTTTCCGGAATACCGCTTTTGTCACACTGAAGCCAGTACCACCCCAAAAAGTCATACCCTTCTTTTGTCACTTCCGGCAACTTTGGTGTAGTCCCATAATAATAGTACTTTGGCAGTTTTCCGCCAACTTTACCACCTGTTACAGAATACGTTAATCGATAACGTACTCCTTTTGTTACCGCGGTCTTACCAGGTGCGAGTTTGGTAACCTTTTTTCCATTTACCGTCCATACACGCTTTCCATCGCAAGAATCCAGCAGTATTGTCTTTTTCGAACGATTTACCACTTTGCGAAGGCATTTGGTTTTGGAAAAATCCGCGTCCATCTTTTTCAATTGCTTGGGTAACACAAGCATCTCCAAAGAACTACAATTGTCAAAAGCACCTTTTCCAATTTTGGTAACCGAATCCGGAATTTTTAATGTTTGCAAACTTTTACAGTTTTTAAACGCATCCGCACCTATAGTTTTAAGTTTTGATGGAAGCTGAATCATTTGAAGGCTTTTACAAGATTGTATCGCTCTTTCGTGAATTGCACTAACTTTTTGTGGAATTACAAGTTTTTTCAAAGACTCATTATCACTCAAAGCACTTATCCCAATATCGGATATTGTTGATGGTAATTGGATACATTTTGCTTTGCCAAACCCAGAAACCATTTGTATATTGGTTATTCCTTTATTAATCACTATTTTTTTCACTCCTGTCCAATATCGAGCAAATTTTTTCCCTCCGATATTAACAGTACCTTTTCCTTCAACAGTCATATTACCTTCTGTATCCAGACTCCATGTAGCATTTTTTCCGGCTTTGGCATGATTTACCAAGTATTTAGCCTGTATATCCGGGCAATTGGAAAAAGTCAATAATAACACAGTTATAATAGCTATAGCATATTTCTTCATCTTTATCATCTCCGATCAACCTTACCTGCATCCACTTTAAAAAGAACTTGTACGTTTTTATTAAGAGATACTTTTTTCTCTCCCAGCATCACAGTGTTTTCCGGAACGGCCGTCAGTATAAAATGAACATTATCATCTTTCCCATAATGCATACCTTCCATTTCTTTCTGTGTGGAAAGCCCTAAAATAGTGGAGGTTACTTTCCTTGGTTTATACGACTTGCTTACTCCTTTTTTGTCAATTGTACTAACCATAATAGAGCACTTAAGACCTTCTTCATCATTTCCGCCTGCAACAAACATACGATACTGTCCGTTTTTTTCCTGGTTTGTAATATCTAATGATTGCAAAGAGCCATATGGTTTCCCCCAATTTCCTTTTTTTCTACTCTGGATGGCCGAACAAATAAAACTATTTACATCAATATTTTTACAGGATATCTTTGCTCGTTTATTCTTTTTATAGGCTTTATTTCTAGCTTTTAACATTTGCGGCATAAGGTCACTCATCCTTAAACAAGATAATTGTATTTCAGAAGATTTTCCTTTCTGCTGCACCTGGCTCCATATTAGCAAAGTTTTCTTATTTGGTGACAAAGCTGCTTCTGTATGTAATACCGTTCCTTTATTTTTGTGTGCTTTATTAGCATATTGTGTAGCACAAATATAAACAGCTAAACGATTTTTCTCTGCATTTTTGTCTCCGTATTCGATTGTTCCTTCTCCGAACTTCAAAATAGCTATTTTGTTTCCCCAATGAACTTGTCCTACATCTCCGGCTGTTACTAACATGTAAGTTTCTTTCTTATAAGTAAACAATTCTCTTTTTCGATATCTTGATTCCAGTCTGCATTTTTTATAGTGTATAAATTATCTTCTTGATTTTCTTCTGTAACCTTTGCATTCCAAATATGTTCAATTTTATTTTTAAATGTAACTGTTATCTCCCAATCATCAATTTTTTCATCTGAAATATTTGTGATTGTAACATTTGCATTATAATGATGATCCCACTTTGCTGTAATTTCCGTCTTCAGCTCAATTCTCTTATCATCTTCAAGTTCTTCTTCCTCCTCAGAATCATCCTGTGATTCTTCGGTATCATCCATTTCAATCTGTTCTGTCTCTTCATCATCCATCTCTTCTTCTGAATTTAGATCATCCTCTTGTATCAAATCTTCAGAAGAATCCTGTTGTGCCTTAACATAACAGTTTTCATGCACCATGTTGCAAAGCATCATGGCAACTACAAGAATCATTGCAATTAGTCTTTTACATTTTATTTTTTTAATCTCCCTTGCTACTGTAATAATTTGTAAAAGCATATCAATTATACTTTATATTATTTTATTTGTCAATATATAAGTTTTTCTTTTTATTTTTCATTTTTATTAAAATATTTATAAAGTAAAAATTTTACCCCTTAAAGTAAAATTAATCCGTTCAAATCCCCTTGCTTTTTCCTTATAATGGCTATATCATTATTTGAACAAGTCCAGCTAATAAATGTCAAT